>JAGYKI010000002.1 GCA_018401735.1 Schleiferiaceae bacterium | reverse complement strand
TATTTGCATCCGTCCATAATTGAGTCCAAGTTGCACTAGGACCAGTTCGGTAATATACTGTTAAGGTATTCTGATCGCCAGCCCACGATTCTTGTCCATACCAAAAACTTAATTCAGTAGAACTTAAAGCACTCGCATCAATAACCGGTGTAACAAACCGCGTAACATAAGGGCCGCCGCTACTACTAGTGAAAACAGCATTTTGCGACCCGGCATAAGGCGTGGTAATAGTTCCGCCACTTGAACCAACACCCATAGACCATAGTTTACTGCCTGTTACGGTATCATTTTGCCAGCAACTCGTGCTTGCTCCTTCAAAATCTTCTAAGAAAGGGGCCGTAAATGTTAAGCAAGTCGTGTTAAAGCAAAGCGGGCCTGCCCAAGCACTGGTATCGCCAGGGGCACAGATAGAGCGCACATAAACGCAATAAGAACTAGCTGAACTTAAACTAGAAAAGTTAGTATTTAAATTGTTTGATATTCCTAAAGTACCAGAGCTTGGCGCAGCACTAGGAGCATTAACAATCGAATATTGGAAGCTATTGGCAAAGCCAACCCAACTGAAACTCGCGGAACTAGAAGTGATGGCACCAATAGTTAAATTGGTAGGATCGAAACAACTTACATCGGTACAAACGGTATAGGGTCCAAACCAGTCGCCGTTACCAATCCCTACACAAGTATCTTGCACATAAATATCATAACAGGTTGCCGCTTGTAAACCAGTTAAATTATAATTGGCCATGCTCACACCACGGACGTAACTTCCCGTCACACCGGTTCCTTGGCGGAAGCCAGCTGGTCCCCAGTTGATGTTCCAAAGGCTACCATTGGCAGAAGTCCAATTGAAATCTACATTATTGGTGCCTACGCTATTGGTATCAATATTGGAAACCGCGCCACAAGGCTGACCTTCAACTTTAAAATTATCAATTAGCCAGTACCAAGCCCAAGAGCCGCCGTCATCGTAAACAAAGCGCACCTGCAAATTTGCGTTAGCGTAGGGCGTAATATCAATATTCTGTGAGTCGGGCGCACTGAAAGCACCAATATCACTCGTAAATGAAGCTACTTGTGTCCAAACGCTACCATCAAAAACTTCCACCGATGCCGAACCAGCACCAAGATGATTGTAATATTGGTCGAAGATTAAACTTAAGGAACCCGCAGTCATATAGGCGCTGGCATCCATTATGGGTGAATTTAAAGTTTCCACCAAGGTTTCTCCACTGCCGGCAGCATCGCTATCCACTTCCATAAAGGGAGTGCCATCTAAGTCACCTCCGCTAGTTAAACCACCTGTTGGGGCATGTACCCAAGTGTCGGATGAAGTACCGCCGTCGCTTACAGTAAAACAGCCTTGGCCATTATCAAAATCTTCACTGTAAGGCAAGGTCACAGCTAAACAAGCAGTTGTGGCACTAAGTG
Organism: Schleiferiaceae bacterium; assembly: GCA_018401735.1. GTDB lineage: Bacteria > Bacteroidota > Bacteroidia > Flavobacteriales > Schleiferiaceae > Croceimicrobium. The sequence goes on along the minus strand of JAGYKI010000002.1, from coordinate 205,856 downwards.
GGCCTATGGTATCACTCACGGTAGAGCCGCAACTATCTAAAAGGTAAAAGTCATAATTGGTGTTAGGACTTAAACCATTAATTCCTAAAGGAGAAGTGCCCGCGTTTATACTGGTACCTGATCCTAAATTAAAGCCTACTGGGCCATATTCAATGGCGCTGCCTGTTGCTGTTCCAACGGTCCAGCCAAGGTTTACGCTATCACTACCTATATAATTAGCCGTAAAATTACTAGAAGGGCTGCATAGCACTTCTTGAACGCTAAAATTATCGAGCAGCCAATACCAAGCCCAAACACCATTATCGTCGTACACAAATCGCACTTGCAGGGAAGCATTAGCATAAGCACTAATATCAATATACTGATGATCTGGATTACTAAAACCGCCAACAGAACTGCCTGAATTATAAATATTAATCCAATTAGTACCATCATAAACTTCAACATCAATGGCATCTGAACCACCATTGCGGTAGTACTGATCAAACTCTAAAATTAAAGATCCGGTTACTCCAGATGCATCCATAATAGGTGAGAAGAGAGTTTCCACTAAGGTTTCTCCTGAACCTGCATCGTCGCTATCCACTTCGATGTGAGCGCTGCCATCTAAGTCACCACCACTACTGCCGCCACCAGCGGGAGCGGCACGCCAAGTATCTGGACTGGTTCCGCCATCTACAACAGTGAAACAGCCAAGGCCAGCATTAAAATTATTAGAATAGGGTAAGTTTACCGTAGCACAAGGTGTGCAAAAGGTATAAGGACCCGAATAGCCTGAATAGCCGCCACCTGGACAAGCATTCGCAATATATATATCATAGCAGGTACCGGGACCGATTGGGTTTACACAAGTGCCCGCATCAGCATTGCTTAAAGCTACATTCAAACTACCCATAGTCGCCTTTATTCCGGCACAACCGGTTCCTTGCGTGAAGCCTACTGGGCCCCATTCAAAGGCAATGGTATCGGCAAGGGAACTTAAGTTTACGGTAATACTAGTGGCAGAGTTAGCACTAACCGTTACAGCAGCGGGGTTTGGACATAGAACCGATTCCACTTTAAAGTTATCGACTAACCAGTACCAAGCCCAAGAGCCATTATCTACATAACGAAAACGTACTTGTAGGCTGTCATTAGCATAAGCGGTAATGTCAATTTGCTGCTGATCTGGGGAACCAAAAGCACCCACCGTACTATTAGTACTGTAAACCCTTTGCCAAGCAATGCTATCCCAAACTTCAACCCAAACACTGTCATTAGCGTTTAAAGAGCGGAAAAAATGATCAAATTCAAGGAAAAGAGTTCCCGTAACATTACTAGCATCAATATAGGGAGAGCTTAAAGTTTCGTCCAGCGTATTGCCACTGCCAGCGGCGTCGCTATCTACTTCCATAAAACCAGTGCCATCGATATCGCCACCAGCTGTTCCAGCACCTGATGCCGCTTGCACCCAAGTGTCAGTAGTGGTTCCTCCGTCGGTAATAGTAAAGCAGCCGACACTACTATTAAAGTTTTCGGTGAAGGGTAAGCTTTGTGGTGGGCACTGACCATAAGTGGTAGCCGTAACCAACAAAAGCAACCCATAGGTGAGTAATTTTTGCAGAGTCATAGAATAGAATTAAAATTAGTAATAAAGCAAAACTAAGAAAAAGCCTAAATAATAAAGCTTCTATCTATCTTACGATAAAATATCTCTAAAATTTCCAGCGGAAATAAGCCTAATTTGGCCTTGAATACTTCATCATAAAAAGGCTTAAAATTATAAACCGCTGCCAATTACAACCTCATCTTCCTGCGCGACAAGCCATATTTGAAGGACTAATTACTTGATAATTTTTCAAAATAATTAGGCCTTTAAACTTGAATAAAAATTAATCTGATTAGAATTGGGAAATTAATCTTGCAAACCAAAAATTTAAAAGATCAAAATTTCTGTTAAACTAAGTCCCTAAGAAGCCTCAAATCCTATTTTTTTATGGCTGCCATCGCAAAAGGGCTTTTTAGCCGATGCTCCGCAACGACAAAGCACGGGGTTCTCCTCAATGCTACTGCTGCCATCTGGGTGGGTGAACTTAATGGCTCCTTTTACGATAATGGGGCCATTAGGAACAAGAGTCGCGTGGAGATCGCCCTCCGAAACAAGCTCTGCCTTTTCTTGGCCTACGTAGCTTAAAGCGCCCGACGGACATTGGTCAATTTGTTTACGAATCACTTCGCCGCTGCCACCATTGGGATCTACCCAAGGTTTTTGACCATAGCGGAACACTTCGCCCAAATTACGCCAGCACTTTTCGCTATGTATGCATTTATGCGCTTGCCATATAATGGTTACTTCATCTCCCGGGTACTCTCTCTTGGTAGGTTTTATATTCATGGTTTTATTGTTTGAACTTTAAAACTACGAAATCGAATCATCGATCAAGAAATTCGATCACTTATTTTATCCTTTCCCTTTACTTTGCAAAAAATAATTTCTCTTGCAGCTCTATCCCAGCGACTTGGCCGAGGCCCTCGATTTTCAATTTATTCGCAATCAAGTAGCCAAACTTTGCTTCAGCGCTCGCGCCAAAGGAATAGCGCTAGAGCTGCAGCCTCTTGGTGATTTATCGGCACTGCGCAAGACCTTGAAGGAGACCGATCAAATTTTAAGTCTGCTTTTAAGCGAAGAGAATTTCCCTAATGCCGAGCACCCTACATTAGGCTCTTTTCTCTCGCGAATTTCCATTAAAGGCCACGCTTTACGCGAAGAGCAATATGCAGAAATCCGAAGCTTAGCCATCAATTACCGCGATATTCGTCGTTATATAGAAAGTAAAAAAGACCGCCTGCCGAGCTTGTGGCGAAACCTAGAATTACTCTTTTCTGAAAAAACAGTAATTGACGAAATAGACCGAGTAATTGACGAGCGAGCGCAAGTGCGTTCGAATGCTTCCGCAGAATTGCAGAAAATTAGACGCGACCTCGTTAAAAAACGCGCTTCCGCAGAAAGGATTTTCCAAAGAGCGCTCAAAAAAATGAGAGATAAGGGTATCCTTGCTGATTTCGACGAAAGTGTTTCGGAAAGTAGACGAGTACTCGCTATTCAATCGGCCTACAAGGGGCAAGTGCAAGGAATTCAACATGGCTCCTCCCATAAACATAGTATTACCTTTATTGAGCCGGGTGAAACAGTAGAAATTAACAATGAGATTTCGGAGTTAATCGAAGATGAACAAGAAGAAATCAAGCGCATCTTACGCGAGTTAAGTAGCATTCTCGCTCCCTACCGCGAGCATTTAGAAGAAATCGAAAACCAAATGGTGCACTTGGACTTTCATCGTTCCAAGGCCTATTTTTCATACCGAGAGAAGGCTTGTGTTCCTTACATATCCCGCGAAAAGCGGATAATACTGCGCGATGCCTACAATCCCGTGCTACGGCATTACAATGCCCTTAAGGAAAAAGAAACGGTTGCGCTTAACTTAGAGCTTCATCCGCAACAGCGGATGCTGGTTATTAGCGGACCTAATGCGGGCGGTAAATCGCTCTCTCTAAAAACGGTGGGGCTCTTGCAAATTATGTTGCAAAGTGGCCTGCCTGTTCCGGTACATCCCGAAAGTGAAATGTGCCTATTTGAGCAATTACTCGGCGACATTGGTGATGCCCAAAGTATTGAAAATGAATTAAGTACCTATAGCTCCAAATTACAGAAAATGGAGCATTTTCTTCGCCACGCCGATGAAGAGAGCTTACTTTTAATCGATGAATTTGGCTCGGGTTCCGACCCCGAATTAGGATCTGCCTTAGCGCAGGTATTCCTCGAAAAATTAAATGGTTTTAAAAGTTTTGGCATTCTAACCACGCACTTCAATTCCATTAAAGCTTTAGCGGCCGAAACGGAAGGTATTGTAAACGGAGCGATGCTCTTTGAAAGAGAAACTTTTAGTCCGCGCTACGAATTAATTATTGGTCAGCCCGGCTCTTCCTATACCTTCGAAGTGGCACAGCGCAGCGGCATTGCCAAGCATATTATTGAGGCCGCCCGTGGCAGAATTAAACAAAATACTTTAGAGGTCGACCGCCTTTTGGTGCAGATTCAAGAAGATAAAGTAAGCATTGAAAGAACGCGCAAAGAGCAGGAAGTTGAATTGCGTAAACTGCGAGAAATGCAGGCCGATCAACAGGTGAAAATCACCAAGCTAGAAGATAAACTTAACAAGCAAAGTCGCATTAACGAAGAAGGCGACCGCATGATGTATTGGGGGCAGCGCTTCCAAAAGCTGATTGATAGTTGGATGGATCAGAAAACGCAAAAGGATAAAAAAGAGGTGATTGCGCGTTTTATCGCCATGCTCAACCAGCGTTCTGGTGAAGTTCAAAAAGAAGAATCAAGCGATCTGCAAAAGAAACTCGCGGTTCGTCATAAAAACATCGACAAGTACACCAGCGAAACCATTGCTGTTGGCAGTCAGGTGAAAATTATTGACTCCGGTATTATTGGCACCCTAATGGAGCAAAAGGGCAACAAGTATATTGTGGTTATTGGAGGCAATCTCCGCGCTAGTTTAGAGCGAGAAAAATTTGTACGGGCTGATGCCCCAATTGGCGATAAACCCAAGAAAAGACAAAGGAATAAGACTTTTAAAAATCAGGCTCCGCCAGACTCTTCGTCTAAGCAAACTGCTCCTAAAAACGCATCTGCCGAAAGCAAAAGTGAAGCTACAAAACCAACCGAAAATAAAGCGGCTTCTACTCCTGAGAAACCTCAAGGTGAGGCCCAGAAAAAGAAGCCAACAAGATGGCGCCCTAAAAAGGCTAAAAAAACGAGTACTAATGAGGGCCCTAAAACAGATGTATCAGAACCGAAGGAGCAAAAAGACTAGCAATTACCCTTTGATTTACTTCCCTTCGTAATCAATCCTTACATTTGAGCGCCTAAAAAATTTATGATGGAAGAAGTTGTATCGGATATTCCCTTAATTACTAACGACGCGGTGGTTTTCGGCATTCTTATGGCCTTGCTGCTGCTCATCTTTAAAACCAGTGAAAATCCTCGTTTTTCGAAGTTTTTCAAAGTAATTCCCGCCCTTTTACTGTGTTATTTTCTCCCTTCGCTCTTTAGCACCTTTAATATTATTTCGCCGCATTGGATCGATTTAGAAGCAGCCAAAGCCTTTCTTATTCAAGAAGGTTACAGCTTGGAAGGGATAAGTAGTTTTAAAGATTTTAAGAACTATGTAATCCATCAGGAAGTTCCAAGCGCCCTACTGAAACCCTTTATGGGCAAGTCGCAGCTTTATTTTGTGGCTTCGCGCTATTTATTGCCGGCTAGTTTAATTCTCCTCACTTTAAGTATTAACTTGAAAGAGGTTTTCCGTCTCGGACCAAAAGCCTTGATCATGTTCTTTACCGGAACTATAGGGGTAATTTTAGGCGGACCACTTGCTATTTTAATCTTCAGCGCCATAGCCCCAGAAGTAGTGGGTGCTGGTAGCGAGGAGGTTTGGCGCGGGATGACCACCATCGCAGGTTCGTGGATTGGTGGTGGCGCTAATCAGGCGGCCATGTTTGAAATCTTCTCAGGCGATAACAATTTAATTTCCGGAAAAATTTACTCGGTAATGATAACGGTTGATATTATTGTAGCCGAAATCTGGATGGCCTTTTTGCTGCTGGGAGTAGGGAAAGCCGACCGCATTGACAAATACTTTAAAGCGGATTCATCTGCGGTGGAAACCTTAAAAAACCACATGCAAGAATTCAGTTCTAAAATAGCACGCATACCTTCTTTTACCGACTTAATGGTAATTTTAGGTATTGCCTTCGGCGGAACTGGTCTGGCCCATTTACTGGCTGATATTATCGCTCCTTTTATCTCTGAAAACGCCCCCTATCTAGCCGAACGTTTCAGTTTAGGTTCGGGCTTCTTCTGGTTAATTGTTTTAGCCACCACCCTGGGAATTGGTCTATCTTTTAGCAAAGCCCGCAACTTCGAAGGTGCTGGTGCTTCGAAGGTCGGCAGCGTTTTCATTTACATTCTAGTGGTTACCATTGGCATGAAAATGAATATTCTGGGCATCTTCGAAAACCCTGGGTTGTTCTTGGTAGGTCTCACTTGGATGGCTTTCCACGTAGGACTTTTACTCCTAATCGGCAAGCTCATTAAAGCGCCATTCTTCTTTTTAGCAGTAGGTAGTAAAGCTAATATTGGTGGCGCTGCTTCTGCCCCCGTTGTGGCCGCAGCCTTTCATCCTAGTCTTGCTCCCGTGGGGGTACTTCTGGCGGTATTAGGCTATGCTCTAGGAACTTACGGCGCCTACCTCTGTGGATTATTAATGCAATTAGCAAGTTCGTGAAAAAACCACTTATTCTATGTTTTGCACTTCTTTCTTGGGCGGGTCAAGCCCAGATGGACAGCACCAACGAAACCATTCGTTCCATTTACAATCTCGCGCTAAGCGAGCAACAAGGTTATAAATGGTTAGCCGAACTATGTTCTATGGGTCCTCGTTTGTCGGGATCTGATCAGGCCACAGCCTCGCTTTTACACTTTCGAAAAATCATCGATAGCCTCGGCTTTGAAACTTCCCTACAACCTGTAACTGTACCCAAATGGGAACGCGGTCCGCAAGAAAGAGCCTGGATGATAAGCCAAGGAATTAAAAGTGAAGAACTGGCGGTTTGCGCTCTTGGCGGATCAGTAGCTACACCCGACGCAGGTCTGGAAGGTGAATTGGTGGAAATCACCAATTTCAATAAATTAGACAGTTTGGATTTAAAAGGGAAAATTGCTTTTTACAACATCCCTATGGATCCAACCTTTATTTCTACCGGCTACGCTTATGGAAACGCGGTTAAACAACGCTGGGCGGGTGCCATTGAGGCCTCCAAGCGCGGTGCTGCCGCGGTAGTGATTCGATCGCTCAGTAGCAGTGTAAATAAGTATCCGCATACCGGTAGCATGAGCTATGAGGATGGGGTGACAAAAATTCCTGCCGCGGCCTTAAGCACCTATCACGCCGAGCTGCTTAGTCGCGAGCTGGCCAAAAACCCGGCTTTAAAGCTAAAACTTAATATGGCTTGCCAATGGTATGATAGTGTTGAAAGTTATAACCTCATCGCTGATCTTAAAGGCAGCGAAAAGCCAGAACAACTGATTTTGGTTTCGGGGCATTTCGATTCGTGGGATTTAGGCACCGGTGCGCATGACGATGGTGCGGGTTCTATGCATGCTTTGGAAAGCTTATACCTCTATCAAAAGCTCGGTTTAGCGCATAAGCGCACCTTGCGTTTGGTTTTTTATATGAATGAAGAATTCGGTTTAAGTGGTGCTAAGGCTTACGCCAGGATGAGCAAAGAAAAAGGCCTGAAGCATGTAATAGCGATTGAAAGCGATGGCGGTGGCTTCAGTCCGCGGGGTTTTAGCATCCAATCCACCCCAGAAATGGTTGCGGATGTAAAAAACTACCGCGACTATTTCGAGCCTTATGGCATTTATCAATTTGCGAGTGGCGGCTCGGGGGCCGATATCTCTCAACTCGGCAGCGACGATAAAGTGCTCATTGGCTTGCGCCCAGATGGACATCGTTATTTTGAGGTACATCACTCAGCTTTAGACAATATCAATTCTGTTAATGCTCGTGAATTAACAATGGGCTCAGCGGCACTAACGGCTTTAATGTATTTATTAGACCGCGATGATATCTGTTTAAACTGTAACTAAAATTATTCTCATTGATTATCAGTGTTTTAACATTAAATTTAAAAAAATAGCGAGTCAGCGTGAACCAAAGTCCCTAGCCTTAGTTATTTAAACAGGTTAAGGTTTGGTTAATTGTTTTGATTTAGTTTGAAACATGAAGGGAGGCATCAAGCCTCCCTTTTTCTTTTTTAAAACCTTCATCCAACTGCGAAAATCAGTGCTTAAAAGCAATGGGAACACAGGTGGTCGCAGATCTAGCGGATGGTAACAGATTGGTTCTTGATAAAGCCAACGGTACGTTTTCCTTATTTAAAACTCGTCAAAACGAAGCTCAAAAAGTTGGTCTAGTAAAAGCCGATCTGTGTCTTCTGTTTAATCTGCGAAAATCAGTGCTTAAAAGTAATGGGAACACAGGTGGTCGCAGATCTAGCGGATGGTTGCAGATTGGGGCTTGATAAAGCCCATAATGAATCTTCCTAACTGATAATTCTAAAAGAGAAGCTCCAGATGTTGTCGCGGCTTGAGTCCAATATTAATGTAAAATAATTCTGATTCCGAAAATCTAATCTCTCGTCTTTAAGAGCTTCAGACTCTAAAGTTTGCATTAATCTATTAACGTGAGTCCTACGTTAAATTAGGCCTCAGACCCTTGGTAAATAGTGGAGTTTACGCCGAAGCCGCGAAGCATTAGCGAGCTAAGGCGAGAGGTTAAGGCAAAGAAAGCTGCTTTTTAGAAGGGGTCAGCTTGGTTTTCCAATAAAATTGATAATCCTGCGTCTAAACATTTGCAGTAACCCGCTACAGATGCACTATGCAGGCTTGTCTTATCTTTTTATTAAAAATCTGAAGCTATAATTTATAGTCGAACTCACGCTATTAATTCCCCACAAGCATCTATCAGCGCAGCTGTCTCTAGTCTTTTAAAAAATGTTTTAATAAACAACAAATACCCCAAAGCCAAGAAAATATTCCAAATCAGCTAAGTTTTTGTTTACCGCAGGTGTCTATTTTAGGCCTGTTTGTCAACAATTTGTTAATAAACCTCAGCGCTAAGACCCAATACACACGCAGTTTACAGCTAATTAACTGATAAATAATAGGTTGGGCTTGCGTTTTTCAAACACAAAAACTACCTTAGTAACATCTAATTAATGGGGGTTAATTGAAAGGATGTTTAAATTTTTGGGCTTAAAAACAGACAGGCGGAAAGAAAAATATTCTTGTTATCTCAACAACGAATCTTCTTGTCCTGCGATCACTAAAAATCGCCAGCAAATCTTTAAAAAGTACAACTACCAGTTTAAGGTATTAAAGTACAAATCAGTAGCTAGCTAGCTCTTTTAGTTTAGCTTCTACCTTTTGTGCATTAGGAATCATCGTGGCTTCCAAAGTACTATTTAATGGTATCGCGGGCATGTTCTCAGAACCTATTACCATTACCGGCGCATCTAGGAAACTGAAAACCTCCTGCTGTAGCCAACCGGCAATACCTTGTGCAAAACCATTGCGCTCGGGCTCTTCCGTAACTATCAATACCTTATTGTGAAACTTAGCGCGCTCTATCATCAAGTCTTCGTCTAAAGGATAAAGCGTTCTTAAATCTAAAACTTCCACTTTATTTCCTAAAGCTTTACCAGCTTCTTTGGCCCAGTAAACGCCCATTCCGTAGGTAATTACCAGCAAACTTTCCTTAGCCGCAATGCTTTCGGCACTCGCCTCATAAGCAATTCTACCTTTGCCGAAAGGAATTACATAATCCTCATCCGGTTCTATAGTTTTCGCGTCTTCCGTACCTTTAATCTTACTCCAATACAAGCCTTTATGCTCTAGCATTACCACCGGGTTGGGGTCGTAATAGGCCGCTTTCATCAGTCCTTTTAAATCGGCGCCGGTACTGGGATAAGCGATTTTAATTCCGCGAATATTAGTTAAGATACTTTCTACACTGGAAGAGTGATAAGGACCACCGCTACCGTAAGCACCAATGGGTACACGAATAACCGCGCTTACCGGCCATTTACCATTAGAAAGGTAGTTAGAACGGCTTACTTCCGTAAAAAGTTGATTAAGACCCGGCCAGATATAGTCGGCAAATTGCACTTCCACAAAAGGCTTTAGGCCCACGGCACTCATTCCTACTGTGCTACCAATAATAAAAGCTTCTTGAATAGGAGTATTGAAAACACGATCGTCGCCGAATTTTTGAGCTAGCGTAGCTGCTTCTCTAAACACACCGCCCAGTCTACCGCCTACATCTTGTCCGTATAATAGCGCTTCGGGCTCTTTGCGCATAATCTCTTGAATAGCGAAAAGTGCGGCATCAACCATTACGGTTTTTTCTTTGCCTTTGGGTGTTCTTTCGCCCTTCTCTTCCGTAATGGGAGTGGGAGCGAAATCGTGAGTAAATAAATCGCTGGGCGAGGGATCTTCTTCCGCTAAAGCTCGCTGATAATCGGCTTTAACCACTTCTCCTTGCTCGTGGTAAATTTTATTTAGTTCCTCTTCTGTTAGACCTTTAATGAGGAGCTCTTGCCATAATTTGGGGAAGGGATCGCGGGTAGCATGCTCTTCTAAATCGTCGCGGTACCACTCTTTGCGAACGCCAGAAGTATGATGACCTAATAGTGGCACTTTGGCATGCACTAAAAAAGGTCTGCGCTCGGTGCGGATTAATTCTAAAACTTCTTTAAGAGTTTCATACGATTGGATAAAATCGCTGCCATCAATACTGCGGGTTTCAATTCCGTGGAAACCTTGGGCATATTCGGCAGCATTTTGCGCACGCGTTTCGGTAACATTAGCAGAAATATCCCAATCATTATCCTGTACTAAATACAAAATAGGCAATTGCTTTAAGGCTGCCATTTGAAGGGCCTCAGCAATTTCACCTTCAGTCATTGCGGCATCCCCAATGGAGCATACAGCAACCGGACTTTCACCCTCGGTGGTGAGCTTCATCAGCTCACGGTAACGGATTCCTAGGGCAATACCCGTAGTAGGAATGGCCTGCATACCGGTAGCCGACGATTGATGAGGAATTTTTGGTTTATCGTCATCCCTTAAACTAGGATGAGAATAGTAAGTTCTACCGCCGCTAAAGGGGTCGTTTTTCTTGGCTAAGAGCTGCAACATTAAATCGAAGGGCTGCATACCAATTCCGAGTAGAATAGAATCGTCGCGGTAGTAAGGCGATACAAAATCGCAGGGTAGTAAATTTAAGGCGCAGGCTAGCTGAATAGCTTCATGTCCGCGCGAAGTAGCGTGCACGTATTTGGCCGTTACTTCTTTGTTTTCTTCGTAAAGTTCCGCCATCTGTTTGGCAGTACTCATCAGGCGAAAAGCCTTTACTAATAGTTCTTGTGAGAGATTATTTTGCTTAGCATTTTCACTTGCGGACATAGAACATTATTTAGATCCGCAAATATCGTAAACAATAGCCAAGCAGCCTCTACTTTGCTGCTTGGATTGCTAATTGCTAAATTCTCTGCTTGGCTTTACTCTGGTTTATGACCAAAATCGTAAGTGAAGCCAATGCTTAATACCTGACGAAATTGCGAACGAGGAACACCCGCCGTAGCAGGATTATCATCTAAATCGAATTTCACATCATGGTCGTAAATATAAGCGAGCGCTAAATTCGCTTTAATGTTCTTGTTTACGGTAAAATTAAAGATGATCTCACTATTAATATCGATTAGGGTTGGATCTTCTAAATAGTTGGAGAACATATCAAGACGTGCTTGCATGTCTACACCTTTCAACACCTTGCGGGTGTAGGCGACATTAACATAACCCCCAATTTCTACACGAGCGGTTTGACCCGGATCTACACCATAAGCACCTATGTCAGAGAGTCTTTGTACCGTTACAAAAGTGGCCTTAGAAGTGGCAGGTGACATAAACGCGGTAAAACGCTCGTTGGGTTTGTAGGTTGCTCCTAAACCCACTAACATATAACCAGGCGCCATAAAATCGGAAACTCGTAAATCGTCGCCCGACTCGCCCGGATTAGCAAAACCGGGCATAAACTGGGTACGGAAATTTAAAAAGGCGCTATAGTTCCACTTCTTGCTTTTAAGATAATCTAAGCGTGTTTCCAACTCAATTCTATCATCGGTTTTATTAAAGATAGTATCTTGAAAGTTCAAACCATAAGCTAATAATGCACGATTGTTCCACACCCAATTTTTATTACTTTGGTAATTGGCAAAGGCACTGAAAACCGTATTTCCTGCCATGGAGTTTACCCCACCGGCTTGCCAGTTGCTATAAGCCGCTTGACTAAACTGAATACCGAAATTTCCACCTTTTTTCCAGAAGCTGCTATCGGCTAATTCTTTACCCGCATTGGATTCCGCCTCTTTGCGAAAGCTTTGAACATTTTTATCCTCCTTCGGATCAAAACTTTGACCCATTAAAAGGGAGGCTGATAAGAATAGGCCCAGTGTAAACTTGATTGTCATTTCGAAAAATTTTCTACAAAACTATTTCTTTTTGAAGGAATTAATAGCATTACGTGTAAAATTTGAGAGCACTAACTCACCACTAATGGCGGCTCTATCGGCTAAAAGTTGATCCCAATTTTCGGTGCCTTGCCAAAAAACTTCTTTCAGTTGACGCATCGCCTCGGGGTTGAAACCTTTTAAACGTCCAATTAAAGCCTCAATTTCAGTATCCATTTCGGCCACACTTTCGTGGAGATGATAATACAATCCGCGCTGATGTGCCCAATCGGCATCACGCCATTCGGTTGCATTTATCGCCAATTCACTCATGCCACTTAAACCCATTTTGCGCTCCACGGCGGGGCCCACCACAAAAGGCCCAATACCTACGGCCAGCTCACTTAGCTTTACCGAAGCATGTTTCGTCGCAAAGCAATAATCTACCGCAGAAGCTAAACCCACCGCACCACCGACGGCCTTGCCGTGTACGCGGCCCACAATAAACTTGGGGCATTTACGCATGGCATTAATTACATTGGCAAAGCCGCTGAAAAACTTTTTACCCTGCTCCATATTCTCGATAGAAATAAGCTCATCGAAAGAGGCGCCCGCACAAAAAGCACGCTCGCCGGCAGATTTTAATAAAATAACTTTCACCGCCTCATTGGTACCAGCTTCGGTAATGGCTGCCGCTAATTCGGCTAATAAACGACTGGGTAAAGAATTGGAAAGAGGATGGAAAAACTCGATTTCCGCAAGGCCATCCTGCACTTCACTTTTAATATATCCTTGGTGGATTGCTTCTGACATTTCTAATATTTTTTACACTGTTGCTCTATTTTCAAGACCTAGCTTTCGTGCTTAAGCCACGCACTATTCCTGCGCATCTAGCGAAAGCGAAAAAAAACCTTATTTAACTTGACTGATCCATTTTCTTAACCATAGTAAGGATGGTAGCTAATGCCACGGTTTCGCCTGTTTCGTCGTAAACATCTACATTAAACTTCACAATGCCTTTAGCGATATCGTCTTCGCTGCGTTTTTCTTGGTCAATTTTTTCCTTCACTGTAAACTTCACACCGATGGTCATTCCGGGGTAAACGGGCTTGGTAAAGCGACATTCATCGATGCCATAATTTAATAAAACCGGCCCTTTGCGAGGATCGACAAACATACCCGCCGCCTTGGATAAAACATAATAACCATGCGCCACTTTGCCTTCGAAAATGGTTCCCTCCAAAGAGGTGGCATCTACATGGGCATAGAAATTATCGCCGCTAACTTGCGCGAAGCTGGCAATGTCGGCATCGGTTACCGTATGGCGATGCGTATACACCGTTTCACCCACTTTTAAGTCTTCAAAATGCTGACGGAAAAGATGCTTTTCGCTTTCGGGGCGAGAAGCGCCAGGCTGATAAATCTGCGTGATTTCGGTAATGGTATCGGGGTGACCCTGAATGGCGGTACGCTGTAAATAGTGCAATACACCGCGTTTCCCACCCATTTCTTCACCACCTCCAGCACGTCCCGGTCCACCATGAGTTAAGGCTGGCATGGGCGAGCCATGACCGGTGCTTTCTTTGGCGCTTTTGGCATTTAAAACCAAAATACGGCCGTGCATATGTGCGGCTTCTACCACGTATTCGCGACCCATTTTATCGTCGGCCGTAATAATAGAACTTACCAAAGAACCTTTGCCCATATTGGCCAATTCGGCTGCTTGCGCAAGGTCGGAATACGGCATTAAAGTGGAAACTGGTCCAAAACATTCCACAGAATGAACATCGGTATTTTTGAAAGGATCTGTATTTAAGAATAAAGTAGGGCTTACAAAAGCACCTTTGGATTTTTCGGCGCCTACTACTGTGAAGTCGCGAAGATCGCCATAAACCACTTCTTGCGAAAGCTTCAAACGTTCAATGTTTTCTTGCAAACGCTCCACCTGCAATTGTGAAGCGAGAGAACCCATGCGCACTTCTTTGGAGCGAGGATCGCCAATTACATTTTTCTCTAAGCGAGAAATTAAAGCCGCCTGCACCGCCTCAATGCGGTTTTCGGGAACGATAATACGACGGACCGCTGTACACTTTTGGCCCGCTTTGGTTGTTATTTCGCGTTGTACTTCTTTAATAAAGATTTCGAACTCGGGCATAACTGGGTCTACATCAGGACCCAAAATGGAAGCATTTAACGAATCGGCTTCTAAGTTAAAAGTTACCGAACGATTGATGATATGCGGTAAGGCTTGCAGTTTTTTACCCGTCGCTGCTGACCCCGTAAAAGTAACGGTGTCGCCAGTGTCGACGTAATCTAAAATGCCACGACCCAAACCGCTTACCAATTGTAAGGCGCCTTCGGGAAGGATTTTAGCTTTGATGATTTCTTGCACCACATGCTCCGTTAAAAAGGAAGTATGTTCAGAGGGCTTCACCACGGCTGGAACACCGGCCATAAGGTTTACCGCAATTTTTTCGAGCATGCCCCAAACTGGGAAGTTAAAAGCATTAATATGCACGGCCACTCCGCGCTTCGGCACCATAATATGATGACCAATAAAAGTCCCACCCTGTGAAAGTGGCGCGGCTTGCCCATCTACATAATAAGGTAAGTCGGGAAACTGCCGACGCAGTGAAGCATTGGCAAATAAGTTTCCAAAGCCCCCCTCAATATCTACCCAAGAGTCGATTTTTGTGGCGCCCGTTTTAAAACTAGTTTCGTAAAACTGCTCTTTTATCTTTACTAAATGCAAGGCTAATGCTTTGAGCATCCGACCTCTTTCTTGAAAAGTCATCTTGCGCAAAGCGGGGCCACCTACTTTTCTACCGTATTCTAAAATAGCTTTATAATCGAGTCCTGCACTGGAAACAGAGCCAATTGGCGTTCCAAAAATGGCATCGTAGGCAATGAGTTCTTCGCCTTCTCCGGCCACCCATTCGCCCATTACGTAGTTTTTTATCTGCTGCATTTATTGCTTTTTTTGAGAGGGCTTAAAGGTAGTGCGAGCAAATAGGCTTTACAAGTCTACCGCAAACGAATTAGGCCTCTACCATTCTTTCAATTAGATTAACTTTGTTGCCTTTATTTTTTGCATGAACAAAGTTCTTACTACTCTCGCTAATACCGTACTTGTCCTCTTCTTTTTATCCAGCTTCGGTTGGCTGATAAAAAGTATCACTCAAGGCGAAAAGCTCTTGGGCGAAACTACTTCCGATGCTTTACTAAGCTTTGTTAGCTTTTTCGATTTGTTTGAAGAAACAGTAGAAGAAGTACAAAAACTGCCCGAAACTTTCGTCCCGACGCCAACAGATTTTAAGCCGGTTAACAAATTAGACGACGACCTTTTCGCTCTGGTTTCTTATTCGAATAAGCGAAAGCAACGAAGAGTAGAGCTAAGAAACCTAAAAAATGATTCCATATTAATCTCTTGGAATATTAAAAACAAGCAACAGGAGCACGACCGCATTATGGACCCTCTGCTTTTACCAAATAAAACTTTGGTTTATTCCTTCAATGGGGTAACGGGTTTGTTCGCCTTGGATTCGACTGGCGAAAAACTTTGGCATCAAGATACTATTGTGCATCATCATGCGATGAACCTAGACAGCGCGGGCAATATTTGGGCTTGCAGCTACACCGAAGAAGATCATTGGTATATTATCTACCAGGGTTTGTATCGGTCCGATGAAACAGAGATACGCTACATCGATAATAGCGTATCTCGGCTAGACCCCAATACTGGCGAGGTGACTTTTCACAAATCTATTAGTGAAATTTTAAGGGATAATAATTTATCCAACCTTATTATTAAATCGGCCAGCCTTGATGATCCATTGCACCTTAATGATGTGCAGCCCGCTTTAAAAACCACCGCTTATTATAAAGAGGGGGATCTGTTTTTAAGCTTGCGAAATATTTCTACTATTCTTCATTATCGCCCTTCCAGCAATGAAATTTTAGAAGTTATTGACGGTCTGTTTTACTGCCAGCACGACGTAGACTTTTTAGACGATCATACCATTTATTTCTTCAATAATAATGGCCACACTATTCGTCCTAAAACCCCTACTAATTGGCCCGTTGGCAATAAAATTCAAGACCTTGGCATTTTTTATTCTAATATTATGGCCTACGATTTAGCCACGAAAGAATTTTACTACCTCGAAGATTCCAGCTTTACTAACAACGAAATTTTCACTCTAACCGAGGGTATGTCAGAGGTATTAGAAAACGGGAACGTTTTTGTGGAAGAACAAAATTCGGGTTTACTTTGGGTTTTAAAGGAAGGAGAAGTGATTTATAAAAATGTGCTTCCTTCGCAGTATGAGGGTCATCATCACCTACCCAATTGGACCCGCATTATAAAAGATTTTTATTAATGAGTAGTTTATTATACATCGGCCCTGGAATGGGTTTGGGTACCATTATCTTAGTTTTTGTAATTGGTGGTATCGTGCTTTTTTCCTTCGGCTATATTATTTGGCTTAAGCTAAAGCGCTTCTTTAAAAAGGATAAATAATGTTCTATTACCTAGCTTTAGGGCTTAGTAGTTTTTTAAGTTTCCTGATGCTAAAATGGCGCCGCCAACAGTTTTATCGCTTGGCGGAAAACAGCGTCTCTTTGCTTAATACACTTATCTCTAGCGAAGACGAGGATCAAAAGCTGGAGGCCATGCAAAAGGGGACCACTGGCCTTTTTTTTAGCCTAATTTCTTTTACAGCCCTTTTAATTTTTGCCCTTCTTATTATCCTTACCCCTGCCATTATTTTTGACTTTTGGCAATCGGGAGAATGGGCTTTCATTAGTCCCACTAGCGGGCAAGAGCTGCTCAGTATTTCCATCGGTGCGAGCTTAGTTTTTATTCCAATTTCTCCTAAAAACACATCTAGCTACAGCGAACTTTCACAACTGCTGCATCGCTTAGCTTTAAACAACTATTTTATTGGTTTGAAGCTTTTCCGACGAGAAGCTAAGCAGAAAAAAGAGCAAGGCATTAGAGAGAAAGAGGAGTTTGTTATTGTTTCGGGCTTGGCTAGGTCGGGCACCACAAGCTTAATGAATCACCTCTTAAAAGTGGAGGGTTTTGCATCTTTGAGTTATGCCAATATGCCCTTTTTATTGGCTCCGAATACTTGGCGAAAAATCTATCATCCCAACGACAAAAGGACGAAGGAACGCAGTCATAAAGACGGAATAAAAATTGGCTTAAACTCTAATGAAGCCCTAGAAGAGTACTTTTTTAAGGCGCTTTCGCAAGATGCGTATTTAAAGGCAGATCGTATAAAAGAGTATGCCCTTTCGGAAGATGAGTACCATGATTATTTGTCCTATCAAAGTCTACTGCGCAATAGCCCGACAGAGATCTATTTAGCCAAAAACAATAATTTCTTACTGCGCTATAAAAGTGTGCGCGCTTATAATGCCAACTTTTTATTTGTGGTTCTATTTCGCAATCCCCTTTTGCATGCTACTTCCCTCTTAGAGAAACATTTGTATTACAGTGAGCTACAAAAAGAAGATCCTTTTGTAGAAGAATATATGAATTGGCTAGGGCATCACGAATTTGGTTTAAGCCAAAAAGCCTTTCAGTTTGGAGAAAAGGAGCCGCCACAAGGTGCTAAAAACAACTTAGATTATTGGTTGAAAATTTGGTTAAACTATTACGAATACGCCTTGCAAATTGAGGATGCGCAAAGCCTATTTATTCCCTACGAAAGCTTGTGTGCAAATCCACAGGAAAATCTAGAATTAATTTTGGGAAAATTGGATAACCGTCTTTATTCGCCTGCGGTTGAGCCCTTTACCAATCTGCGTAAGCACAGCACTAAATACCCCTACCAAGAAGCGCTAATGCAAGAAGCGATGAAGCTCTACCAAAGCTTACAAAGCAAGGCAGAGCTTCCGCTTTCTAAGCCTTATTAAACGCGATAGGTAATTGCATTAATGCTCATTCCGGCGCCTACTGAGGCCAATAAAATTACGTCGCCTTCCTCTAAACTATGTCCTTCTAGTTCTCCCTTGCGGAGAAGATCAAGCAAAGTAGGAACGGTAGCCACCGAGCTATTCCCCAAAAGGTGAATACTCATTGGCATAATATCGGCGGGAGTTTCTTTTTTATAAAGACGGAAAAAGCGCTTTATAATGGCTTCATCCATTTTCTCATTAGCTTGATGAATTAATACCTTTTTTACTTGGTCTATAGATAAGCCGCTTCTATCGAGACAGGTTTTCATGGCGGCCGGCACATGGGTTAAGGCAAATTGAAAAATCTTCTGCCCTTTCATTTTTATAAAACGCGTTGGGTCCTCGGTATTCGGATCATTGCTTACATCGTATGATAGGTAATAGGCCTCTTCATTAGTAAAGGTTTGCGAAGCGGTACTTAATATGCCCCGTTTTAAATTGTTTTTACGCGCTTCAACCACAGCTGCACCTGCACCATCGGCAAAAATCATGGAGTCGCGATCGTGCGGATCGAGCTTACGCGAAAGCGTTTCTGCGCCAATTACCAAATAACGTTCACCTTGTTGCGCTTTAATATAATTATAGGCCAAAATCATCGCCTGTACCCATCCGGGGCAACCGTATAAAACATCGAAGGCAATGCAATTGGGGTTTTCAATTTTAAGATCGTGCTTAACGCGGGTGGCTAAGCTGGGTAAAATATCCGACTGAATTTTTCCGTGGGGAATATTCCCAAAATTATGGGCCACGATAATGCCATCTAAGGTTTCGGGATCAATACCCGCGTCGGCAATGGCTCGCAGTGCTGCGATCGTTCCTAGGTCGCTGGTTTGCTGATCTGCCCTCGCGTAGCGGCGTTCTTGTATCCCAGTTATTTCCTGAAACTTATCAATGGTTAACTGCGGATCTTGATCGATCGCATCTCCCTTAGGACCAAAAAAGCTATGCTTTAAAAAGGCACTGTTTGGCACTTTAATCTCAGGAATATAACTTCCTGTCCCTGTAATTTCTAAATTCATTGTCTTGGTTTTATACTCAAAGGAAAGAAATTTATTAGCTAATAAGACCCAATCACTTTAAATATTAAGTCAATATGAAATAAATGTCATGTTTTTCCAACCTTTTAATTTGTTTAACGTTACCTTAAAAACATTAAACAACAACATAATGAGAAAATTACTTTTTAGCAGCCTTCTTTTGGCTTTTAGTTCCATGTTCATTTTAACGGGTTGTTCTGATGACGACGATGATCAACCAGCACCCGCAGCACCCAAATCCCTTACGCAAACAGTAGCAGCCGATGCGCGCTTTAGCATTTTAGTAGATGCTTTGACTCGTACTGGCTTAGATGCTACCCTAGACGCAGCCGGAACATACACGGTATTTGCTCCTACCAATGAGGCTTTTACCGCTTTATTAGGTGACTTGCAATTGGCCGATTTAGATGCTTTAGAAGCCGCTTTAACCACTGCTGGTTTACGTGATGTTTTATTATACCACGTTTTAGGCGTAACCGCAAAAGCTAGCGATGTAGCTACCGGTTATTATAGTACCGCTTCGGTAAACTCTGCTGGTAACAATTTAAGCTTATATGCTAGCGTAGGATCTGATGTTGTGATTAATGGTGTTGCTACCGTTACACAAACTGACATCACGGCCTCTAATGGTGTTGCACATGTAATTAATGCCGTTATTCTTCCTTTAAGCGTGCATGGACTAGTAGCTTTAAATAGCGATTATAGCTCCTTAGGCGCTGCTTTAAGTTTGGCTGACGGAAACTTAGACGAAGTATTGGCTGGTAATGCAGGCAGATATACCGTTTTCGCGCCCAACAACACTGCTTTTGATGATCTTGTTGCTGCCACCCCTGGCGTAAACAACTTAGCCGAATTAGTATCTGCTATTGGCACGGATGGTTTAGCGCAAGTACTTCTTTACCACGTAGTAGCTGGTGACGTTTTAGCTGGCGATTTAAACACCGGTAACGTAAACACTTTAGCCGAAAACATGGGTGCTTCTCTTACTTTCTTTGTGAATATTAATAGCACAGGTGTAAGCATCATTGATAATAACGCTAATACTGACGATGCCACCGTTACTGGAACCGACGTGATTGGTACCAACGGGGCACTGCACTTTATTAATGCTGTTTTATTACCAGAATAGTAATTGAATTTTACCATAAAAAGGCCGCTAGTCGTAACGATTAGCGGCCTTTTCTTTTACTTTTTTATCTGCTCAATGTCTATTCTGCACTCGCTTGCGCAGATGCGTAGGGATGCGGTAGCTTTTCATAACCCATATTATAGAGCATAAAAGACCATTTATCGGCTTGCTCCTGAATAATCTTATCAGTTGGTTTTCCAGCGCCGTGACCTGCGTTGGTTTCGATACGAATTAAAACGGGGTTTACACCTACGTGTGCATTTTGTAATGCCGCAGCGAACTTGAAGCTGTGGGCCGGTACAACACGGTCATCATGGTCTCCGGTAGTTACCATAGTAGCAGGATACTCCGTCCCTTTCTTCAAATTATGAACGGGCGAATAACCGTAGAGGTAATCAAACATCTCCTTGCTATCTTCCGATGTACCGTAATCAGTATGCCAACCTGCACCTGAGGTAAACTTATGGTAACGTAGCATGTCTAGCACTCCTACTGCGGGAAAGGCTACCGCCATTAAATCGGGACGCTGCGTCATTACCGCACCCACCAATAAACCGCCATTAGAGCCGCCCTCAATGGCTAGTTTAGCCTTAGAAGTATATCCTTCAGAGATCAAGTATTCGGCAGCCGCGATAAAATCGTCAAATACATTTTGCTTATTCATTTTGGTCCCGGCTTGGTGCCAAGCTTCACCATACTCGCCACCGCCGCGGATATTGGCCACCGCAAATACTCCACCTTGCTCTAAGAAAACGATATTACTGGTTCTAAAACCGGGCGTTAAACTAACATTGAAACCACCGTAACCATACAGTAAAGTGGGGTTAGACCCATCGAGGTTTAAGCCTTTTTTATAGGTAATAATCATCGGTACTTTTGTACCATCCTTAGAGCTGTAAAACACCTGCTTAGACTCATATTGTTCCGAATCAAAATCTACGGCTGATTTGCGGTAAAGCTCCGACTCGCCACTAGCGATATTATACTTAAAAGTAGATGCGGGATAAACGTAATTAGTGAAGGAATAATAAATTTCTTCATCATCCCAATTACCGCCAAAACCGCCCGCAGAACCTGGTCCAGGCAATTCAATTTCACGCTCTAATTCGCCCTTTATATTGTATTGAAAAACTTTGTTTACCGCATCAATCATATAGATGGCAAAAAACTTACCTCCCGCGGTGCCAACATTTAATACGTTCTCCGTTTCTGGGATGAGATCTACCCAATTTTCGGGTGCTAACATTGAGAAGCTCGTTTTAACCACTTTTTGGTTAGGAGCGTTTAGGTTGGTCGATAAGTATAAATCTTCCCCTTCGGTATGAATAATAGATTGATCGCTATCGAAACCAGTAACAATCGGTAAAATTTGTGCTTGGGGATCGCTTAGCTTTTGAATATATAACTCATTGCCGGTGGTAGATTCAGCGGCTGAAATAACCAAATACTGCTGATCTTCGGTAACATAAGCTCCCACATAGCGTCTTATCATAGCCTCGCCGCCAAAAATTAGTTCATCTTCTGCCTGAGCGCTGCCCAATTTATGAAAATAGAGCTTATGCGTATTGGTTAAACCCGTTAACTGGCTACCGCCTTTGGGTTTATCATAGCTACTGTAGTAGAAGCCATCATTTCCACGCCAAGAAAGTCCAGAAAATTTAACATCCATTAAAGTGTCGCCTATCACTTCCGTAGATGCGGCATCCATGATGATTACCTTTCTCCAATCGGAACCGCCTTCTGATATCTGGTAGGCGCACAGGGAGCCATCCTTGCTGAAACTTAGTCCACCTAAAGAACTACTGCCGTCCTCTGCGAAGGTATTGGGATCTAAAAATACTTGAGCCGAATCCATGTTTCCTCCTTTGGGGAAACGGTATAAAACCGATTGGTTTTGCAGTCCATCGTTCTTAGAAAAATAGGTAAAGTTGCCATGATCCGTAGGAGAAGAAATCTTTTCGTAGTTCCACAACTTGGTCATTTGCTCTTTCAGCTCATCGCGGTAAGCAATACCTTCTAAATAGCCAAAGGTGAGTTTGTTTTCCGCTTTAACCCATTCTTCTGTTTCTGGGGCACGATCATCTTCTAACCAACGATAAGGATCCGCTACCATAGTGCCAAAGTAGTCCTCAATAAGGCTGGTGTCTTTGCGCGTTTCTGGATAATCTAGTGCCATTTTCTCGTCTTGTTTAGCTTCTTGTGGTGCACAGCTGCTAAGCACAGCCAATGCTAATACAGCACCCGCAATTTTTAAGTGTTTCATAAAATAGTTTTTAGGATAGGGTTTTGTCGGCTCACAAATATACGTTCAAAAATCGCAAGGCTTGCAAATAGCCATCTGCCTTGAGCAAGAAAGAACCTTTACAATTGCCAAAAAAAAAGCGCCCTGACATTTCTGCCAGAGCGCTTAGTTGATATTAAATCAATCTGATTATTGCTTAATGATGCGTTTCACATCAAGGCCTTTTTCAGAGTTAACTTTTACAGTGTAAATACCGGTAGCGTAGTCGCTAATATCTAAGCTCATGGCTTCGTTTTCACCGAAGTTTTTGCTCATCATTAACTGACCGTTCGCAGAGTAAAGTTCTACTCTCACTTCACCTTTCACGGCTTTGTCTTCTATCTTAATTAAACCGCTAGTTGGGTTTGGATAGATATTGATAAAGCCAGTGCTAAGCTCGCGTACTGATACATCGCAATCATCTACATAAAGTGTAACTACAATAGAGTCATCACCACAAGCAGACATCACTTTGTACTGGAAGTCGTAGCTAGAGTTAGTAGTTACAGAGGTCGCATCAAAGATGTTAGCTGTTAAAGCGCCTGTGCTAGTAAGCTCAGTCCAAGTACCACCCGCAGTTGCCGAAGCATCTAAGAAGGTAGAAAGGTCAACCATCGCCTCATCATCACAAACAGAATCACTAACCGCCATTCCTGCACTTACGGCATTATCTGAGGTAATAGTAAGTATTGCTGTATCCGCAGCACAAACCGTTCCGCTTAAAATGTAAGCTACTCGGAAAGTACCGGCAGTCGCCACATTCGATCTCCAAACACCAGTAGTATTCAGAGCGCCTGAGTTATCAAGATCTACCCAAGTACCACCGAATGGATTACCGGTAATGTAAGTTCTAAGAATAACGTTTCCTGAACCGATACATAAAGCGAAAGAAGAATCTGCACCCGCATCTGGAGCAGCTTCAACGGTTACATTAAGGAAGGCGGTATCTCCTGCACAACCGTTTACACCAGCAAGGATGTAACTAAAGTCGTAGCTAGCTCCAGCGGTAACCGCTGTTGCGTCGAAAATACTATCTGTTAATGCACCTGTTGCACTTAGATCTGTCCAAGTACCACCGAAGTCATACACTCCTAAGAAGCTGGTTAAATCAACCATACTCTCGGTAGAACAAACAGAAACTGTGTCGGTAAGACCCGCGTTTGCACCTGGTACAATTCCAAATCCTTGGATTGCAGTACCGATACAGGCTTTGCTTACTGTCATGTCGAAGGTATAATAGATACGTGACTGATCCGAAAAGTTAGTACTATCAATACTCATTAAGCCAGCAAGGCTATATGGGTAAGAAGCACCGCCTGTTGCACGGAACAATTGTCCAGCACCACTAATGAAGTTTACATTCATGAAGTAAACACCTGGAGTAACTACCATGTTAACCGGCACTTGTAAGTCGCCTTGAGTAGCTCCTGGAGTACTAAAGGTATCACCTAATTGTACCAAGTTGGTAAAGGTGTCGTCGGTCCAAAGAACCACCTGAGCCACCACATCATTGTTGTGTCTTACCACCATGCTATCGATATGAATCGTATCATTTATAGTAATCCACTGACCATTAGAGAAATTACCGAAACCGGTAGCTGCGATATTGGTTAAAGGACCAACATGTAACACTGGAGTAGTAGTAACAAACTCTGCTACGTCAAAGGCAGTAGTAAAGCTAATAGAGTCAGAAACAAAGTTTGCGCCTGTACTTACGGCCTGGCCATTGTTCAACCAAACTAGATCGTTACTGGTACTAGACACTGCACTTAGAGAAACACTTCCTCCGTCGCAATCTGTAGTATCGCTAGTAGCAGATACTGGTACTGAACTAACACTACAAGTAGCGATCGTACAAGAGTTCACTGGTCCGATCCACGCCGTAGCGGAAGAACAGCTATCTCTAACATAGAACTCGAAACATGCACCGCTAGCCAAACCTGTTACCGTAAAGGCACTAGGAGTAGCAGATACCTGGGTTCCCGTTCCTAAAGTAAAGCCAATTGGACCGTACTCTATCGTTGAGGCTACAATATTAGTATCACTCATCCAGCTTAAGCTAATACTGCTCGAAGTAGCATTAGTTACCATTAAGTTACTTGGATCCACACAAGCAGGAGTTTCTCTTACGGTGATATCATCTAAGGCCACATCACCATTAAAGCTCGTACCACGCACGGTTAAGAAACGCAGTTGTAAATTGGTACTTGTGCTGTAAGCACTTAAACCAACTCTAGCCTCAAGCCAAGGGCTATTATTAGCAGTTTGTTGTTGGCCAACAATACTATTAATACTAGACCAAGTCATGGTAGTAGCATCATACACCTGAAGCTCTAAACTTATGATATTGGCTCCGAACATATGATAGAAATAGCTGATTTCTGGTACCGTTAGTGACGTTAAGTCAAACTCTGGTAGGTTTAAGAAAGCACTATCGCCTGGAGCCGCTGGAGAAGAAGCCTCGGTATACAAATAGAAACCTGTACCCGTTCCTGTGGTATTATCTACCGCGGGACCAGTTGGACCGGTTGGCGTACCGCCTGCATCAGGAGCCCAAAGGAATGGTCCAGTGGTAGTACCTGTTGAGGTATAACAAGCGGGAATAATTCCCATATCGAAGTTCTCACTATATGGATACATAGTAATAGGTGCGCATAAAGTTGTGAATGTTACACAAGCCGCGGCACTAGTATCACCTAGAGCTGAACAGATATCGTAAACACAAGCTTCATAAATCGTACCTGGCATTAATCCTGATAAAGTAGCAGGAGTAGTGGCTGGGTTAACGATAGTACCTGTTCCTGGTGTGAATCCAAGCGGACCGTACTCAATCCAAGAGCTAGACTGGTTAGAGCTTGAAACCCATGTAATATCAGCACCCGTGGTAGTAATATTAGAGGCCGCAACGCTATCTGGAGCGGTACAAACTAAGGCTACATCAGTAATCGATAAGCTATCAATTACGTTAGCATGACCCCAATTATTTACCCCTTCGATAGCAATTTGATAGGTACTAGAAGGATTTGGTAAACTAACGATAGCTTGTGTCCATGCATTTCTATTGGTGTTATCACCGAATAAGAAAGTCCAAGGATCAGTTGCATTAGCACGATAGTAAACGTTAGTAACGTTTTGATCGCCGAACCACTCTTCTTGTGCATACCAGAAGCTTAACTGAGGGCTAATTAAAGCACTCATGTCAATAACTGGAGATACTAACAAGGTAGTATCAGGCCCACCGTTGGTAGAAACGAATACTGCATTCTGAGAACCAGCATAGGCAGCAGTGATAGCACCACCGGTAGAACCCGTGCCTAATGACCAAGAGAATGTGTCGGCTACAAATACATTGGTCCAGCATCCTACCGTGGCAGAATTGGCTTCAAAACTTTCGAAGTATGGAGCAGCAATAGCTGGACAAGCAGAACAGTTAGAAGTGAAAGAGAATAAAGTATCTCCTGTTCCAACCGTTGGAGAAGCTAAATGCACTCCTGCAGTATCACCATTTGGATTGATAATTACTACGCCTATTTCACTTGGCCATGAACCAGCAGTGCTAAGGGTTACCGTGGTAGGAGCATTATCACAAAGGTTAACAATGTTACCCAGAGAATTAAAGCCCGTTCCAAAGCTAGAACCAAAGCTAGCTACCGCTACACCGTTTTGGAAGATGGTAATTTCACCGCCATTCCAACCGTCACCGAATGAATCATAAAGATCAACTGTGTAAGCACACTGATCAGCAAGAGGGCAAGCAGAAGTGGTAAAGCTAGCAGGGCCAGCAGTACTTGCTACACCTGAAGCACCACAACTGTCGGTTACATAGAACTCATATGCTGTTGAGGCCATCAAACCACTAATGGTAATGGTATCATTGGTAGCATTAAACATCGTTCCAGAACCTGGCGTGAATCCAGCAGGACCGTATTCAATATCCCAAGAAGTACCCGAACCAGCAGTCCATGTTAATTCAGCACTAACATCCGAAGTAGAAATAACGGTAAGTGCCGAAGAAGCAAAACAGTTTGGAGCCTCGGCTACGCTAAAGTCGTCGATCGAAATATCTCCTGTAAAGGAAGTTCCTCTTTCGGCTTCAAATACGAAACTGTATGACGTACCGCTTAAGCTACTAAGGTCAATACTTTTCATAATCCAAGCATCGCTACCCGCAGTTTGCTGCTGACCAACAATACTATCTAAGATGGTAAGGGTGCCAGTTGCGTCTTCAGCATAAATTCTTAAGGCACCCGTGGATGCACCATACATGTGGTAGTAGAAATCTAACTGTGGGGCCGTTAAGCTTGCAAAGTCGATAGTTGGAGAACTAAGTAAACCTTTTCCACCGGTTGCACCAGATGAAGTTTCAAGGAACATGTAAGTTCCACCAGCCGAACCAAAACTAGTGTTGTCGTAAAATGGACCAGTTCCAGTCGAGTTTTCATTCCCTCCTGTTGCATCTTCTGATTCCCAACGTGGTGTGGTAGTGGCAGGAGTTGACCAACAGTTTTCGTAAGAAACTTGGTGACCTAAGGTGATATTCTCGAAGTCTGTGCTGTAAGGTGCTATGAAGCTAGCAGGACAAAGAGTAGTAAAGGTAATTGGCCCTACTGTGGCAGAAACACCACTAGCACCGCAACTATCCGTTACATAAACGTCATAAGCTGTAGCAGACATTAAACCACTTAGATGAACCGAGTCGGTAGTACTAGTAATTACCGTACCTGTGCCTGGCGTGAAGCCGGCAGGACCGTATTCTACACTACTTCCAACACCACCCACACTAGAAGTCCAGGTAATGTCAGCATCCGTACTAGTAATATTAGTAGCCAAAACTGCTGCTGGATCTGGACAAGCTGGAGTAACGCGTACTTCGAAGTTATCTACAAAGACATCGTTGTCTTCTGGGTCATCAACAGTACCTTCTGTTGCCCAAATAGCAAACTGTACAACACCTGTATAGGTGTATAAGGTTGCCACTTCATGGTTACCCGTTGCATTAGTAACATAGGTATTATTATAGGTAGCTAGGTTAACCCAAGTAGCGCCGTTATCGGTACTAATTAAAAGTTGAACCTCATCATCAGAACCTAAACTTGCAGGAGTAGTTGAATTCCAGGCAAATACACCAAAGTCAAACTCTACTTGTAGGTTACCAGCAGTTCCAAGATCATACTGCGGGCTAAGCATCCAATCCGCATCACCAAGATTATATAGGTTGATTTTCACAGCACCGGAAAAGCCATTATTAGCAAAACCGTCAGTTGTCCAACCGCCTAAGCCTAGAGCAGCAGGACCTGTTGCTGGCGTACCGCCATCACCTTCATCCCAACATGCATTAGGAGTCCAACCATTGCTGAAATCTTCTAAGCTAGGAGGCGTAATCGGTGCACAACCAGTAGTGGTTGAAACAGGACCTAAAGTATCACTTACATCACCTAAACCACAATCGCTGTATACATATACATCATAAGTAGTAATTGGACTTAAGCCAGTGATATTAAGCGTGTCGTTAGTAGTAGTTACTAAGGTACCCGCAGTAGCAGGATCAAATCCAGCCGCGCCATAAATTACGCCGTAACCAGCAGAACCATTGTCGGTCCAAGTAACATCTAGGGAAACCGCGGTAACATTAGACAGGGCCAAATTAGAAACTGGGAAACAAGTTGGTGCTTCGTAAATACGAACATCATCAATAGCATTATCACCGTTAAAATCTGTACCACTACCGCCGGACTCAGCGCGGAAGCGTAATTTTACTTCATTTCCTGAATTATAAGTCCAAGTGCTTGGTATGGTATAAGCTACTAACTGCCAACCATTGGTCGCGAAATCTAAAGTATCAGCGGAAGCCCAATTAGAACCGTCCCAATACTCAATAATCGTTAAGTTAATAGGAGTATAACCTGCACCGCACATATTGTAGTAAAACTCAAAGTATGGAGTAGTTAATGCAGAAATGTCTATCGCTGGCATAATTAAAGATACACCGATATCAGTACTTGATTGATCCATCCAAGCGTAGTTTCCGCTGTTTCCAGTGTGGTCAGCTAAAGATCCGCAAGCGGTATTTAAGCCTGAGGTACCAAAGACCCATGGACCACCAGTTATTGCCTCTTGACTCCAGCAAGCCGGGGTAGAAGTAAGATCAAAGCTTTCCATAAATGGCGCTACTAAAGCAGGGCAAGCCGAGCAATCGGTAGTAAAACTAGCTAGGGTGTCTCCTTGTGCTAATCCGCCTTGAGCAGAGTGAGCTCCTTGAAGCGCACCTAGAGGGTTGCTTAAATCAAATCCCATTTCAGAAGACCAAGAACCTGGATTACTGAGAGTAACATAGGTTGGGACACCATCGCATAAGTTTAAGGTAATACCCACTAAAGAATCTCCAGTAGTGAAATTAGAACCATAGACTCCAACAGGAACACCTGCTTGCCAAACGGTGATTTCTCCACCATTCCATCCATCACCAAAAGTATCAAATAGGTCTAAGGTGTAAACACACTGGCTAGTAGCCGCGCAGGCCACTGTGTAAAAGCTTGTTGGTCCAGCTGTGGTTGACAAGCCTGCTGATCCACAACTATCAGTTACATAAAAATCATAACCCGTTGCCGCCATTAAGCCGGTAAGTAGCAAGGTATCATTAGTCGAGTTAACCAAGGTACCAGAGCCAGGCGTGAAACCGATCGGACCATATTCTACATCCCAAGAAGTACCTGTGCCAGCATTCCATGTTAACTCAGCCGAAGTATTGCTAGTTGAAAGTACTGTAAGTAAATTAGAAGGGAAACAAGAAGGAGTCTCTCTAACGGAAACATCGTCTATCGATATATCTCCAGTAAAAGAAGTGCCTCTTTCTGCCTCAAACACAAAGCGATAAACAGAGCCACTTAAAGAACTAAGGTCTATGGCTTTATTAATCCATGGATCTGAACCAGCGGTTTGTTGCTGGCCAATAATGCTATCCATTAAGATTTGTGCCCCCGCAGTATCTTCTGCATAAATTCTTAGAGCCCCTGTTGTTGCTCCATACATATGATAGAAGAAGTCTAATTGTGGAGTACTTAAGCTACTAATATTCACATAGGGCGAATAGATCGAACCTTTTGAACCAGTAGAACCCGATGACGTTTCAAAATAAAGATAATAACCACCCGATACACCAAAACTGGTATTATCATAGAATGGTCCTGTACCACTTGAGTTTTCATTTACTCCCGTTGCATCTTCTGCTTCCCAACGAGGAGTGGTAGTAGAAGCGGTAGTCCAGCAATTCTGATAAGAGGCCTGATGTCCTAAAGAAATACCCTGAAAATCAGTGAAATACGGTGCCATAAAGGCACTAGGACAAAGAGTTGTAAAACTAATAGGCCCAGCACTAGCTGAAATATCTCCTGCACCACAACTATCGGTTACATAAACATCATAGGCTGTTGCTGGCATTAAGCCTGTTAAAGAAGCCGCACCAGCAGTAGCGGTCATTATAGAACCTGTTCCAGGAGTGAAACCTGCAGGGCCATATTCTACCGTACTTCCTAAATTACTAACACCAGAGGTCCAAGTAATATCTGCGGAAGTGGAAGTAACATTAGAAGAAGCTAAAGCAGAAGGCGTTAAACAGCTTAGGCAAGATTTAACCTCAACTAAGTCAATGGCTAAATCACCTGTAAAGCTTGCTCCTTTAATATAATTAAACTCAATGTAAATGGTCTGACCTAAATAAGCATCTAGATTTACACCTACATTTTGCCAAGGATCTAATTCATCCGTTTGCAATTGCCCTGGACCATAAGTAAATACATTGGTAAATGGACCGGTAGCCGAAGTAGATACACCTACTTTTAAAACTCCAATGGTTGCACCATACGCATGCATCCAAAATGATAATTCTACATTTTGAGCCGCCGCTGCTAAGTCAATAGCAGGAGAAACCATCGCTGCAGAATCTCCGCTAGAAGATTCGTAATAAATATAGTGCGTACCACTTTGCGGAGCAGAAGGACCCGTACTAGAAGAGCCGGTAGTATTGTTATCATACAGCCAAGAGCCGTTACCTAGACCAATATCACCCGTAAAAGTGGTGCTATTATCAAACTCTTCCGTTAAAAGAGCGCCTAAGGTACCAGAAGTACAAGAAATTACTCTAGGACCAGCTAATGCAGTGCGGAAAGCGGTTGGGCCAACAGTTGAGGCTAAACCACCGGCACCGCAATTCGCGGTAATGTAGATTTCATAATCTGAATTAGGCATCAATCCCGTAACGGTAATGTTAGAATCTGGATGAGCGGTAACGGTAGTGCCTGTTCCTGGTGTAAAACCTATCGAACCATATTCGATATTAAATGTAGCTGTAGCACCATTATTACCAATCCAACCTAAAGAAACACTATCGGAGTAAGCCGTAATAGTTGCTACTCCACTAACTGGTAAGCAGCTTGCTGGTAAATACTCATCCGCACCAATGTCGGGAGTCGTTGCCGAACGCATATCTCCATCAATATCCATAGTAACAGAGGCAATTGGTGTAGCAGCGTTATTCGCTAAACCACCGGCCATATGTAAATCAGAAGTAGGGTCGATGAAAATTGGATCTCCTGATAAGGAGTTCACGTTATTAGTTGCACGTCCAGCTTGCCAAGCTGCTAAGTCTGTGTAAACGGCTCCATCATAAGCCAAGTTAGTTCCAGATACAGTGTAATAAATATTATAATTTAAGTTAATTACATCAAAGCCAGTACCAACCGTGGTTGTATTGTCAACGAAATAAGCCGCATAACTAGCATTGCCATAAAACACATTATTACGAACATCTACCGAAATACAGTCGTTGAAATAGGCACCATAGGCTGAAGTAGAACTTGCGGTGGTAGCAAAACTGTTATAATAAATGTTGGTGGATTCTAAATCATCTACATAAAATGCTTCGTCTAATAAAGACGTTACCATGTTATTGGTAATATTAGATGTCGCTGGAGGTGTCCCATCAAAATTACCATCCGAAATATAGATACCCCAGTCAGAAGCATTAATAACGTTATTGTTGATTTCGAAGCCAATAATGTCATAAAGAGCAACTCCATAACCCGAAGTAGAAGTAGAAGGCATACCCGTCATGGTGTTGCCATTCATCGTCATATTATAAGTGTTATCACTCATAAAATAACGGTAGTAGTTTCCTTCGAAGCTGTTATTATTAATAACGAAGTTACTATCGGAGAAAGTTGCCAATGCTTCAAAATGTACTCCGTACTGACCATTAATAAAAGCAGAATTGATAATCGTAGTATTATCACCACCTTCCGTTTCGGTAAAAGAACTGGTAGCAGAACCCGTGCTGGCAATCCCTGCAATATCTCCAAAAGTAGAAGTAGTAACGGCCATTTCAAAGCGACATGCATCTACCGTGAGGTTATCATTATCATTTTGCATACGAATACCCCAAGAATCAGTAGTACCCGGATGAGTAATGGTTAAGTTTTTGAAGCTTACATAATCAGCACCATCCATAAGAATAACTGCTTTTTGATTAACCGCCGCGGTATTATAAGCTAGAGAAGTTGTAGCGCTATCACCACCATCAAAGGTGATCGTGTTGGTGCTGCTAGTTCCTAAAATTGCTGGTAAGTAAACTGTATCCGTATAGGTTCCAGCGGCTACGTTAAAGGTACATGCTCCAACTACGCCAAGACTTACTAAGTCAGCTGCAGCTGCAGAAAAACTTGTATAGTTCATGCTACCCGAACCAGCAGCATCGATGGTATAAACTCCCGCCATACCTGTACTAATGGTTCCATAAACTACGTCATCTACATAATAGGTTTTAGCACCAGCGGTGTTCCCATCGGTTCCAAAATTTGGAAACAAAGAGATAAGGTCGTAAGTGTTCGCCGTATTAATAGCTAGTGCATTAGGCGCTGGATTATTGTAGTTGAAAGTTAGAATTTCCCAACCACCGGCTACAGTAGTGGTATCCATGGCTTCAACAAAAATCCCAGCATTAGTTTTATCCTCTACCTTTAAAAGAACTGGCGTTCCAGCATCAGGCGACCAAAAACGTACTGAAATAGTATTGGCTCCTCCTACTGTAAAAGGAATAGCCGTAGCTAAGCCACCAGCACAAAGTGTAGTACCAGCCCAAGTTTGCGTTCCTAAACCTTTATCCACTTGAAGAACGCTATTGGTAGCATCTGTTGGGTCAGTAGTTACCATATCAACATTACCACCAAAACTAACGGTAGTATAGTTTACAAGGGCATCGTCCCAAGAAATGGGCAGATCTACTTGACTTAAAACAACGCCTGTACAGGCGGCGCAAGAGTTATAACATACCACTGGTAAAACAGTGTTGTTACCACTAAAGGTTAATGTACGGTTGGTAAATCCACCCGCAGTTACGGTACAAGGGCCACCAGGAGCAAAGTTCTCCTGTGCAGTCCACCCATCAAGGGTAAACTTGTACTCAATGGTACCCGCCGTTAAAGGAAGGGCTACTTCCCAAACACCGTCGCTATTCGCGTCGGTCATGGGGTTACATCCGCCACACCAGCCGTTAAATGTACCGTTAACATTTACGGTAGTGAAAGACCCGGTATAGTCATTCATATCTACCTTAAATGTAACCGTATCATTCTGCGCCTGAAGAGTGCCGAATGCAACTAATAAAATTAGCTGAATAAATTTTCTCATGAATTGAAAATAAACTTGGTTACTGAAAAATTAAAAGAATCGTCAAGATTTGATTTGAGTCTGTTCTTGCAGACAGTGTGAAATGCAGAATAAGCCATCGGCCCACATCTAGAGCCTACAGAAAGTGAGCCCCGCGTTAATAGTTTCCTCATATTTTGAAATTACCTGTTATAAGTAAAGCCTTAAACCCCAAGTAATTATGATCCATCTAGGATTCTCAAAATACTTGTTGTCCCTACTTAAGCACTTTACGGCCGTGAAATTTAGCAAAATGTTAACAATATAAATGCTTAAATCTCGCTTTTTTAAGCTGTAATGGTTACTATTTATCTTTACTCCAACTTTCAGGCTAAAAATTTGGAGGCTGGCTTTTCAATATGTTTTCCCTAATAATCTGTGATAAAGGGCCAAAAAAGGCTAAAGAAAAAGACCCGATAGAGATTTATATTAATCGATGTAGAAAGGCGGCTTGGGCCGGCGCAAAACATGGGGCTCTATTACAAGCTTTTCGATTAACGTGAGTTCAACTATTTTGTTAAAACTGCCTAAGCTGCATTTTTATGAGCCTTGGTTGGTGTTTTCACAGACCTTCAAGCCTTAATAGACTGAGTTCGGTGAAAAATTTACAAGAGTTCTGAGGCCTGATTTTACCTTGAACTCAACCTTTAATACTATTCCAGGTTTCAAATAGCTTCTCTTGCTTCGGGCGATTGGCCTCTCTTTCTCTTAAAGGTTCGCACTCCTTTAAGGTGAGATGGCATTCTCCCGGTAATTGCTGATAAAGTTCCGTGCCCTTGGTTTTCCAATCAAGCATCTCATCGCTTACCTCCTTTATTACTTTGGCAGGATTGCCTACCACTAAACTGCGAGGCGGAATAGTTGTATCGGCTTTAACAAAAGCTAAGGCGCCTATAATTGAACCGGCCCCAATTGAACTGCGATCCATAACTACCGCATTCATGCCCACTAAACAGTTTTCGCCAATATTAGCGCCGTGAATTATAGCGCCGTGACCAATATGAGCCCCTGCTTCTAAGGCAATGCTCACCCCCGGAAACATGTGAATTACGCAGTTTTCTTGCACATTAGCGCCGCGTTTAATTTCAATCTCGCCCCAATCGCCGCGCACTACCGCACCTGGGCCGATATAAACATCATCGCCAATAATTACATTACCAATTATCACGGCAGTTTCATGCACAAAGGCCTTGACACTAATCACCGGCTTGAAGCCATTAAACTCGTAAATCATATTCTATTCCTTAAGAGACTTCGAAATAAGATAATTTTTATCACTTGTGTGGAAGAGTATTCCATTCGTCTCTTTCGTCTCTTTCGCAAAAAAGACCCAAGTCCAAAAAAAGGCAGCTGCCAAATTACTGGTAATGGGAATTCTTAGATTTTCATTTTTCGTTGAAAACCCTCAATCCATGCAGGCCTTGCTGCCTAATTTTAATCGAAATCCAGACGGAAGTCTTCTCTAACTATGCTCTTTCCAAAATTACCGCATAGCCTTGGCCTACGCCAATACACATGGTGCAAAGGGCATAACGCTTATTGGTTTTCTGCAATTCAATCGCTGCGGTTTGTAAGAGGCGTGCGCCCGACATACCTAAAGGATGACCTAAGGCAATCGCTCCGCCATTGGGGTTAATACGCGAATCATTATCGGCCAAGCCCATTTTGCGGGTAACCGCTAAAGCTTGTGAGGCAAAGGCTTCGTTTAGTTCAATGATATCCATGTCGTCTAAACTTAGCCCTGCTTTTTTCAAAGCAATTTCTGACGCATAAACAGGGCCAATGCCCATTACGCGTGGCTCTACCCCCGCAACACCCATGGAAACCATGCGTGCTAAAGGTTTCAGTTGGTTGTTCTTTAAGCCTTCTTCGGAAGCAACTAATAGCGCTGCTGCACCATCGTTTAAGCCTGAAGAATTGCCCGCCGTTACTGAACCTCCTTCCTTTTTAAAAGCGGGGCGTAATTTGGCCAAAATCTCCATGCTACTGCTGGGTTTGATAAACTCGTCTTTATCGAAAATCAAATCATCTTGCTTACGACGCGGAATGGCTACAGGAACAATTTCTTCCGCCAAGCGACCAGAGTTATGTGCTGCCGTGGCTTTTTGCTGCGACCATAGCGCAAAAGCATCTTGATCTTCGCGAGAAATATTGTATTGCTCTACCAAATTCTCGGCCGTTTCACCCATGGCGTCGGTGCCATAAAGCTTAAACATTTTAGGGTTTACAAAACGCCAGCCAAAAGAGCTATCGTGCATTTTAGAGTCGGTTCCAAAAGCTTTGGAAGGCTTGCTCATTACATAGGGTGCACGGGTCATTTGCTCCACTCCACCAGCGATAAAAACCTCACCATCGCCATTGCGAATCGCACGCATCGCTTGGGCACCTGCACTCATTCCGCTTGCGCAGAGGCGGTTAACGGTTTCACCCGGAACACTAAAAGGTAAGCCCGCTAACAAAGCCGACATGCGCGCAATATTGCGATTGTCTTCGCCTGCTTGATTAGCGCAACCTAAAATCACATCTGCCACCGAGCTGGGGTCTAAACTAGGATTGCGTTTCAAGAGTTCGGAAATAACGAGGGCCGCCATATCATCGGCGCGCACCGCTGAAAGGCTTCCTAAAAAACTTCCAATTGGGGTGCGAATACCATCAACAATATATGCTTCTTTCATAGGGCTGAAATTTTGGTTCACGCCCCATTTAGGACGCCATTTTCAGGCGCGAATATCGCATATATAATAGGAATAAAAAACTCTACTGATAGACGAAGTCGTAACCGCGTAAGGTAAGACTGCGGTATTTCTTCTCGTCGAATTTATACAAGGCCGAAGGTCTTCTTGCTTTCGCAGAACTGCGCACAAAATGATCGGTTTCTAATAGTAACTCGCTTTTTAAAAGCTTGCGACGGAAGTTTCGTTTATCCAAATCGCGCCCCAGCGCACATTCGTATAAACGCTGGATTTGGTTCATGGTAAACTCTTTCGGTAAAAGGCTAAAGCCAATGGGACGACGCTTTACTCGGCGCTTTAAACGCTCGCGTGAATAGTCTACAATTTTATTGTGATCAAAAGCTAAAGGGGGAATATCATTAACTTTTACCCATTTATATTCCGAGCGCAATAAATCCTGACTTAAGGTTTCGTTAAGTTGTAAAGTACCATAGTAGGCAACGTTTACCACTCTTCCTTCCGGATTACGGTATACTTCTGCGAAAGCATTTAAAATTTCGATGGGCCAATCGGCACTGCCGGTAATACGTCGCATTAACTCTATCGCCACATCTTCAGGGTCTTCGTTGATATGTACCACCGAAGAAGGCAATATATGAGCACCAGCAAAGGGCTCGCCCGCTTTTTCAGCGATTAAAATTTTTAGATCGTCACCATCAAAGCCGTATAAAACTACCGAAGTGGCAATGGCAACATTAAAGTCTTCTTTGGAAAAATTTACCCTCATAGCTTTTGCAAAGATGCGTAATTTTTGACAAGCTAGATGAACTTAGTGTTAAATTTACACTAAGTATTACCAATTTTGGTCTTTAAACAAAACTGTGCCCTTAAAAGAGGCCAGTGTTTCCGCGGATTCATTGCTTATAAAAACCTGATATACACCAACCGAACGGCCCTCTTTAATCGCTTCTGCCTGAGCGAAAATACGGGTATTAGCTTGTATCGCTTTATGGTGACTGATGCTGGTTTCAATGGAAAGGGCGTGCCTGCCGTGACCATTGGCGGCAAAGGCTAAAGCACTGTCGGCTAGAGAGTACGATATACCACCATGGGCAATACCAAAACCATTACACATTTCCTCGCGTATTGTCATTTCGAGCTTCGCAAATCCGGGCCTCACTTCCACCACCTTAATGCCCAACCATTGGCTAAAAGCATCACCATCATACATCTGCTGTACTATTTCGGAGGCGCTTTTCATTTTTTCGCCTTTTCTAGTTGACTGATTTCATAATCCACCACCCTTTCTACGGCAGTGATAATTACGTCAAGCATTAAGTTAAAGCTCAATTGCACTTCTGCTTTCGCTTCCGCTAGATCGGATTTTAAGACTGCCCGGGCCCGGAGATCTTCAAATACCTTAGGACTATCGCTGAGCTCTACTTCTTCCACTTCAATCGACTCTTCGTCAACATCAGTTTTGAGTTTAATAATTTCTTCGATTAATTGAGCGGGAACCATACCCACGGGAACGGTGGCGGCAATAAAAGCATTGGTAAGAATTAACAGAGATTCTACTAAAGCTTCGTGCTGAGAATCGCTAAACTCTTCCGCTACATTGGTAATAAAGCCCATTAAATAGGGCTGATCTTCTAAAACCTGAATCAGTAATTTCCCTTGTTCTTCGGCTGGTAAACCATCGTATTCAACGATTGCTTCGCTAATGAAATCGCGCTTTTGATTTTTCATGCTGCAAAGCTAAGGTTTATCTAAAACCTCCCCCTTCTTCTCCCCCCAAAATCCCGTATGCTTTTGCAGTTTTAAATCACTCTGCACCTTAATTTGACAAGCCAAGCGTAATTGATTCGCTTCTTTATGAGGCGGAAAATTCAAGCGCCATTTCTCACGCGCATTTAAAGGGCCTAGATTACCCTCAATCTCTAAGGCGCAAGTGCCACAGGTGCCCAAGCCTTTGCAGTTTAACCACTGTGCGGCACCATTATGCGGACTCAGGTTTTCTTTAAGCAAGGCCGCGCGCAAATTACTGCCTGCTTCTACCGCCCAAGTTTTACCCTTAAAGGAGATGTGAAATTTATCGTCTTTTTCCACTACTGCTCCGTGGCTTCCTCCGCTACTTCGCCGCCTTTAATCTTTTGAATAAAGAAGGTTTCTAGCTCTTGTAGTGTTTCGGAATTAGTATGAATATCCTTCACAATTTCACCCTTATCTAAAACCACAATGCGCTCACAGAATTTAGCCACGTGTCCTAAATCGTGACTGGAAATAAGCATGGTGATGTCCGTTTCCTTATTGATTTTTTGCAATTCATCAATCAAACGAAATTGGGTAGAGGGGTCGAGGTTGGCAAAAGGCTCATCGAGAATTAAAATATCGGGATTACTTAAAAGCGCACCTACAATACCTACCTTCTTCTGGTTTCCCTTACTTAAGTCGCGGATATACTTTTTCTTACCGCGAATCTCACCCGCGAATAATTCTTCGTAACCCGCTAAAGCCGCTTCTAAATCGCCCGCGCTCATATTATGTAAACCAGCGATAAACTGAAAATACTCATCGGGCGTGAGGTAATCGATTAAAAAGCCTTCGTCGATAAAACTACCGGTGTAGAGTTTCCAATCTTCACTTTTTGCTACGTTTACTCCTTTGCTTAAAACCTCGCCCTTATCGGCCCGAATTAAATCGAGAAGCAAGCGAAAGAGCGTAGTCTTGCCCGCGCCGTTATTTCCCACTAAACCGAAGGACTTACCCGCTTCGATTTCTAGTTCGCCAATATTTAAAACTTTGGTACCGTTATAGGATTTCTCTAAATTTTTGATGCTTAAAATGCTCATAGTCAATTATTTTAATCGCGCTGACGGTAACCCGCCGCATTAATATATTTTTTCTCTTGGAAGTTTAAAACCGTTTGCTTGATGAAGTAATTTCTCGACAAGATGCCGATCAAACCCAAAGCTGCTAAGAATATCAAGCCGTAATTGCCATCCCATAATAAATCGAAAGCGTAAACCATTAGCATGGGCACGACCATTAAAGGAATGATAATTAAAAACTGTGCGGCACCAGTACCTTGGTAGTTGAAAGCACTCCCGCGACTGAGATCAATGGGCTTTTTGTTATAGGTGCTGGCGAATATTAAGACCAAGGTATTTACACCCACATTGTATATAAAACAAGCTGTATTTATATAGATGGCCTTCATGCCGAAATAGCCATAAGGCAAGGTAAGAATATACATAACGACCGCACTAAAGGCCAACAAATAGTATTTCGATTTATAATACTCTTCCATGCGATAAGCGCGGGTAAGAATACCATCAAAATAAGCGCTTTCCCAGCTTACTAAAAACTGTCCGTAATTGATTAAGAAAATCCCTGTCATAAAAATCCCCACAAAGAGTAACCAGCTAATACTGTCTTTATAAATAGGATTAGTATAGAAAATCAAACCATAGGCGGAGAAAAAAAGCGTCATCCACAAAATAGTTTTGGTTCGCTTGTTTCGCGTAATCAGCTTAAGCTCATTGGCCATCATTAAACCTAAAGGCCCGCGTTGCTCCAAGAAAGAAAAACGGGTGCTACTCGCCTCTTTGGCTGCGACCTTCCAACGATCGAGGTGGGTCATTTTTAGGAGAAAGCGGAAGTTCACCAAATAGATTAGAGCCATTAAGCCAAAACTTACTAATCCTAAAAGCGGATCTGCGCCCAGCGGTCCAAAAATACTTTTCGATAATTCGGTAAGGGAAAACCAATCCATAAAATCGCCCAAAAAGGCCAGCGCCACAACTAATGCTACCGCGCCAAATATTTTAACGTTTACCGCTAAAACGCGCTTCACATAAATGGCTAAAAAGTGATTGGTAAAAACAAATCCCAAAAGGGCCAAAAACCATAGTACTGCATCGGTTGGCCCTTGCTCTACCGCCACTACGCGAATGGCCCAAGGCGTAATTAAAAAGAGGGGTAGTAAATTAAAGAAGCTAAAAATGGAGCTCCCTAATAAGTAGTTTATCACCTTCGACTTCGCGATGGGAAGCACCAAATAATGCTGCACGGTAAGCACGGTAAGGTCTTGTAAAAAGAAGCGCATTACTAAGTCCACCAATAAATAATAGAGTACAAATCCCATGAAAATGGGGGTAAGCACAGCCGGCTCGTCAAAAGCCTGATTTAGTATTTCCTTGGCGAAATAACCCAAAGCACCAAAACTCGCTAAGAAGTAAAGGGCAACAATGGTCATTAAAATTTTCACCCCCCAGCCCTGCCGAAAGAAGGAACTGCGCGTGGTTTTACGCCACTGGTGCTTTAACAAAGTAAGGTACATAAGCTTGTTTATTTGGTATTAGTAGGCTTTAAGCTTCCATTATTACAAAGACTCAAAAATTTATTCCAAAAACTTGGCGCCCGTTTTTGCCTTTCTGCGCAGCAAAGCGGAAGCGCGGTAACGATCCTCGCGGTACTCGTCGTACAAATTATCTAAAATAGCTAAAACTTTCTTCGCTCCCCACTCATCGGCCCAAGCCAATAATCCTTTAGGGTAGTTCACCCCTTTGGTCATGGCCAGATCTATATCCTCGGCGCTGGCGATGTTTAAAAACAAAGCATCTATGGCCTCATTCATTAACATGGCTACAATACGCTCCACTATTTTTTGGCCTAAAGCCTCGTCTTTTTTCGCTTCTGGCAGATGCGCTCCCTCGCGGTAATCGTAAAAACCTCTACCGCTTTTTCTTCCCAGTAAACCGGCTTCCACCAAGCGTTTCTGACTAAAATTAGGACGGTAACGCGGATCGAAATAAAAGGCGGTAAAAACACTTTCGCTTACCGCATAATTTACATCGTGACCAATAAAATCCATCAAAGTAAAAGGCCCCATTCTAAAACCCGCCAGCTCTTTCATGGCCCAATCGATGGTGGCAATATCGGCCACGCCTTCTTCATAAATGCGCACCGCTTCCCCGTAAAAAGGACGAGCCACGCGGTTTACAATAAAGCCAGGGGTGTCTTTCGCTAACACCGAAACCTTGCCCCAAGAATCAATAATTTCCTTGGCTTTAATTAAGTTTTCGGGACTGGTGGTAATGGCGGGAATAATTTCCACCAATGGCATTAAAGGAGCGGGATTAAAGAAATGAATTCCCAGTACTCTTTCCGACCTTTTTACCGCCGAAGCAATGGAAGCAATGGATAAAGAAGAGGTGTTAGAAGCCAAAATGCAACCTTCCGAACAGATCTCTTCTAAATTTTTGAAGAGGTTCTTTTTTATTTCTAAATTTTCAATAATCGCCTCAATTACTAAATCCGCATGCTCCAATTGATCTAAACTCGAATGATATTCGATGCGCTTTAAAATAGCTTGTGCTTCGTCTTCGCTTATTTTTTCCTTTTCCACCAAACGGGCCATAATTTTCTCATGACCTTTTTTTGCTTTTTCTAAAGCCACGCGGTGATTGTCGATAATAAAAACGGCATGTCCATTCTGCGCCGCTACCTGCGCAATTCCAGAGCCCATTGCTCCAGCACCAATAATTCCTACTTGCATATTTTATTTTTTAGGCTTGCGCCTGATGGGTATTTTATAATCTTACTCACCTTTAAATTCCGGTCTGCGTTTCTCTAAAAAGGCAGCCGTACCCTCGCGGTAATCGTAACTTAAACCGCATTCGGTTTGATATTTATCCTCCAAAGCCAATTGATCTTCTAAGTTGTTGGCAAAAGATTCGTTGAGCAGTGCTTTAGTAGCCGCTAATGCTTTTGTCGGCATTTTTGCTAATTGAGCGGCAATTTTAAAGCTCTCTTCTGCGAAAGTCTCCGCCGAGAAAACCTTGTAAATCATGCCCATACTTTCTGCTTCTGCGGCGCTAACTTTATCGCCCAGCATCATTAAGGCCGAAGCTTTTTGCTGGCCAATTAAGCGCGGTAAAGTATAAGTGCCACCACTATCGGGAATTAAGCCAATTTTAGAAAAGGCCTGAATAAAACTGGCGCCTTCGTGGGCCACTACAATATCGCAAGCAAGGGCAATATTAGCACCTGCACCCGCCGCCACGCCGTTTACTGCTGCCACCACGGGCTTGCTTAAAGCGCGTAATTGTAAAATAATGGGATTATAATGTTCCGTCACAATTTTGGTGAGTTCGGGACCATTGGGGTCGGTGGCTTCCGCCAAATCTTGTCCCGCACAAAAAGCTTTCCCCAAACCGGTTAAATATATCGCCCGCACCGAAGAGTCTTCTTCCGCTTTACGCAGATGCGCTTGTAAATCTAAGGCCATCTCACGCACGAAAGAGTTGTATTTATCGGGACGATTGAGGCTCAGGCGCAAAACACCGCCTTCTTGCTGAGAGAGTATATAATCTGACATAAATTTCTTTTGGGGCTAAGTTAATGTGAATTCGACGGAAAATTAAGTCTCAGACCACTTAAAAATAGTGGAGCTGTAGAGGAGCTGACGAAACAATAGCGGCTATTAAGAGAGGGCGAATTCCTTTTTTTACCATCTTTATACCATGAGATTAATCTTACTTTTATTTCTTTTTTCGCTGCAACTAAGTGCCCAAAGATTTAGCAAGACAGACTCCACTTTCGGCGGGGCTAATAGACCTGCTTTGCTTTTTGTTAATGGTGGTTTTGTTGTTGCGGATGAGGATCGTGATTCATTAGGATTGTTGCAAGTCGGCCTCTTCGATAGTATTGGTCAGAAAATTTTTCATAAATCTTATGACTATTATGGATCGCCAGACTCTGTTCGAAGGGTTTCTCCCTGTTTTAAATGTTTTCACTCGGATTCAGCTAATTATTATTTGGCTCAAACAGACTATATAAGGGATGATTCCGTATTTGTCCGATT
The DNA here is from genome assembly GCA_018401735.1 of Schleiferiaceae bacterium. GTDB lineage: Bacteria > Bacteroidota > Bacteroidia > Flavobacteriales > Schleiferiaceae > Croceimicrobium. The sequence goes on along the minus strand of JAGYKI010000002.1, from coordinate 163,084 downwards.
CACAAAATTTGACCTATCTCTCGACACGGTAAAAACAACAAAACATTTGGAGTTTCAAGGTGCACTCCCGGCTATTTGGGATATGGTATTTGACACAGATTCGACCTTCGTTGTAACAGGTCTATTATTCCGGCTTACCAATTACAATAAGTATGATTTGTGGGTCGCAAAGTTTGATAACTCTTTCAATCCCATATGGGAGCTAAGGGTTCCAGATACCATTCCAGGTATGAATGGTGGTTACCACAGTGAAGATCTGGTTATTGATCAATTTGGTTCTTGCTTGGTTACTGGTAGAGCGAACCATTATGTTCCAACCCAATCGAATACAGATCATTCCTTTGCTGCTCGTATTGATCTCCAAACTGGAGCCTTAAAATGGTTTTACTCTTTCAACCAGGATTTAGGTAGTCAAAACATTGCGGCTTTAGATAATGGGAATGGTACCTATAGTTTTGCTCGGATGGAAATTTTAGGATTTTGGCCTAATACGATAAACTATGCGTACCCCACGAGGATGAGGCTTGGTCGTATTGATACTTCAGGACAAGTTGTTTACGACACCGCTACTGGACCTGAGTTGCCTTATTTTCGGTTTGAGGATTTGATAAGAACCAGTGATGGTAATTTCTATGTAGCTGGCGATATTCAAGTGCTTCCTGGGAATTTTCCAATCACAGCCTACAAATTCACCCCACAGGGGGACAGCATCTGGATGCGCTCTTACTATCATTTGAATGACTCAACTGATCTCAATCACATCTGGGCTTTTCAGGAAGCACCGGACTCTGGCTTTTTACATATCGGACAATTATTCGACTGGGATAATGACATTGCCCCAGTGCGTATTCAGCATTTCTACATGCTTAAAACCGATCAGTATGGTTGCTTGCAAAAAGGTTGTCAAAGTATCGGTTTGGAAGAAATAAGGCCTTTACAAGCGGAATTGCGGGTTTACCCAAACCCTACTACTGGTGTTTTGCATTTAGAAGCGGATCTCGAACAGGAGATCAAATATGTACTCTACAATTCCTTAGGTCAAGCCATTCGAGAAGGTAGTTTCAAGGCTAGTAAAACCTTAAACATTACAGATTTAAATCAGGGCGTGTACATTCTACAAACCAGGAGTGGCGGCAGAAATTACCATTCTCAGAAAATCTGGTTGCAGTATTAAATTGTTTCTAGCTGAAAGGCACCTATTTCGACAAGCCTTCAGAAAAAACGAAAGAATCTCATTCTGGGTAAAGTCTATGCATTGGGCCTTATGCCAGGCAAATAAAATCTAGAATTACGTGAGTTCGACGTAAAATCAAGCCTCAAAACCCTTGTAAATAGTGGGCCTCAAGCGGAAGCCTCTCGCAATAGCGCGCTATTGCGAGAGGTGAAGGTGAAGAAAGCCGCTTTTTAGAAGGGGCCAGCCTGGTTTGCAATAAAATAGATAATCCTGCGTCTAGCTCATTTGTTGTAGCCCACCACAGCTGCACGATCTATACTTGTCTTTTCCTTTTATTGAAAACCTGAGGCTATAATTTATAGTCGGCCTCACGTTACAAGGTTTGAAATTTAATGAGGTTCTTGAGCTCATCGCTACGCGCTTCGGTTACGAAGGCCAAAAATTAAACTAAAAGTCTTAGCGAGTAGGTTTGGGGAAAATAAAGTCAATCTATTAATTACTGGGATTGGGATAAGTTAAGCCACTATTAATGTTCCCGGCTATATCTCGATACCAATCGGCATCTACCGCTCCGCTGCTTTGCGCCCATGTTTCAAAAAGATTGTACGCTCCCGTTATGTCTTGAGACTCAATTGCCCAATCAAATCCTTCGGCAATATTAATGGCTGATGGTAGATTATTTGCAGTAACAAAATATCTTCCTGCGTTTGGAGACGAATCGTCACTATCGGACCCAAAAAGATTTGTATCAAACAAGTCTGAGGGTGGGTAATTTGGGAGATGCACTTCTTTCCCTCTAGAGCCTGTTCCAGGTGCTTGATTTAATGAAGTTCCAACAATTAAGAAGGGATTAAATGAACCAATATCTAGTTGACTGTATGTAAGATTTCCTGAAAAAATAATTTCCACAACCACAGTCACTGGGGCAGTAGAGGCAAATGCCAATTGGGTATTCACGCCAACGCCACCTGTTACTTGGGGCATTACCCTGCGTACATCATCAAACACAATAATTGTTGCGTTGGATTGTCCGCTTTCCAGTCCCTTTGGTCCAATACTAAAAACCGTAGTGTTTTGCACATCGTAACCACTAACAGAAACAACATCACCCGAACTAACTGTTGGTAATGAAAAACCGAATCCATTGTTAAAATAAGCTCCATAAGCTTTAATCGTGAAACTAGCGGTTATACTCTGAACAATTTCCTGATTATCCTTAACGATATCAAACTCATAACCAACAACGAGATCGTTAAAGTCATAATCTCCTTGGGCTGGCCATAAGTCCTCAAAAGCCAATGTTCCGCTATGAAAAGCATTTTGGGCTGGTGTGGAGCTTAAGCAACTAAGCAAGCTAATTGCTCCGCCGCCTCCATTAGAAAGCATTCTTCCATATAATATACCCCCTAAGCCCATATCAACTGCTCCTGGATTAGCAATTAAATTACCACTAATAGTAGTTGAAGCAGCCATTGATATTGCACCGGTAGCAAGCCAAAATACATTATCTGGGTCTGCACCGTTAATTAAAACGACTGTAGCACCTGCACCTGTCGTAAAAGCGCCAGCTACTTTAAATACAAATAGTGCATTAGGATCTCCTTGCCCATCTAAAGTAAGGGTAGCCAGTGTGGTTATTGAGGATGCACCACCAATAGAGTATACCCCTGGAGTTAGCGTCTCGGTTACGAAAGCTGGAGCATGAGATGAGTTTGTTGTGGTTAAGTTACTTAGCTCAGAAACAGCAGATGCTAAATCAACACCAGCTTGGGTCGTTACAGAATTACCAATTTCAATATCGCCATTTAAAACTGAGGGTGTTGTAAAACCAGTAACTGCACCGACATTAGTGCCAATATTACCCGTGATATTGGAAGCACCAACACTTGATACCGCTCCAACGGTTGTAAAAAGTGTAAAGTTCGCTATAGATCCAAGATTTATTTGGGCAACAGCAGCCTTGCCTGTTTTATTAGATCTGTTAAGATCGTAAGACAATGTACCACTGCTAACTGAGACCTTATTTGGCTGCGGAATCCCATTATAGATTAACCTTAACTCACTTAAATAGGAAGGAATAGTAATTTTGGTATTAACCGTTCTCGAGCCATCGTCTGGGTACCCGCTAAAATAAGTCTTGGTGCCAGCTGCATTGGTAATGGTTAAGGGTTGAATATCGCCGTTATCGGGTAAAATAACAGAAACATTCAAGTCCTGAGTAGTCTTCCAATCAAAATTAGCAGATACTTGAAGATCCCTAACTGATTCAATGCTTGAAACTGCTACAACGGACTCTTCTTTTTGACAACTTCCAAAGATAGCTGCAGCAATTAGTAAAAAAATTATTTTTGTCTTTTTCAAAATATGATATTTATTAACGAGTGCTAGTATAGCAACAGACGTTACATGTTAAAATTTGGCCATTTGGGCAAAAATCATAATATCAATTTTTGTTGACTAATGTTAATAGGGTTATTGGGTTCTTTCTGGATTTGTTACTTGATAAACACCTAGTGCTTAGACATGTATCAAATTCAAAATTTGTATATGAATTTGGTTTCATTTCTAACCAAATTACACATTTATTTAATCATTTTATTTCAAGATGTCCACGTTATTTTAACATGGAATATGATTAATTAGGTCTTTCTTTTATTTTAAGAATTAGTCAAAGGTACCTGAATTATCAATAGGAAATTTGAATTTTCGTTTAACCTACTAAAAAAGACGTTTTGATTTGGCAAGAAACTCTCTTGTTGCATTTTTTCGATCAATTAGTCCTTAACCGCAGCTCAAAGGTACCTAGGTCGTTTACAAAGATTTTTGCTGCTTCTCTACTGTATAAAGAATTATAAATGAAGGACTCGGCGTACATTTAAACCTGAATTCAGGGTAAAATTCTAGTCTCAGATTTTCAAGAAAAGGAAAAGACTAGTCTGGATCTTGCAGCTACGGGTGAATACAGCAAATCAGAGCTTTGCCCTAGTCCATTCCAATTTTGCCAATAGAACACCTGTGGCGCTTTTAATTCCCAATGATTTCGCCGACAAGCCCCCCAAAAAAGGTCTGGTAATTAGTCTTTTATGATCTTGTTAATCAGATGAACAATAAGGTGTTCGCCAGAGAGGTTTTCCCATATCAGGAACTCTGGTTGAAGCGGCAAAAATTTTATTTGCTAGTGCCATGGTTGTGCACCGTATCTACTTCTTTTTTAGCTGATAAATGGTTAGTCTTTTATCTCCAGATTTAGAAAATAAATTCTTTTCAATTCCCATTTTCAGGTCTCGACTAGCTGAAGCGCTACTTAAATGCCTAAAAACCTGCATGTAGTCCTTTCTAGTAAATGAAACCTTGTTAAGGGAGCAAAAATGAAATAATCGGTCTTCCTGCGACATATTCACAGAAACGGAATTTCCTATTAACTCCGCCAGAGTATCATTTACAACCGAAAGCATATATTCAATGAACAAGGTCGAATTTCCTGTTTTGTCACAAATAGATAACACTTTGTAATAGTCTTCCTGCGATTTTGATATTAATGTTTCAAAAGGCAAGTATTGAAAAACAGGATATTGAGACATTAAAATTACTGTTTGCCACAGTCGTCCCATTCTTCCGTTTCCGTCTGTGAAGGGATGAATAAATTCTATTTCATAATGAAAAACGCAACTTTTAATTAAAATAATTTCCTCCTCATTTTCGAGGTAAGCGAATAAGTCTTTCATCAGGTACTCTACATTATTCGCAGGAGGAGCGAAGTGTTCAACTTTGGAACCTTTTAAAATGCCAACCCCTTCCTTGCGATAGGCACCAGGATGATCGATTAAGCCTTCCATCAGTGTCTGGTGCGCCTCTAAAAAGAAATTTATGGAATCAAATTTATAGGCCCTCATATTCTCATAAACCTTTAGGGCATTTTGCACTTCCTTAATGTCTTTGGTTGGCCCTATAACTCTTTTGTTCTCCAGTATTGCAGTTATTTGCTGCTCAGTTAAAGTATTGCCTTCAATTTGCAAAGAAGAGTGTATCGTTTTAATCTGATTCTGCTTCCGAAGGCTGGGGGATGATTTTATTAAGAATGAGGCATTTACTTCTCCAATTTTTTCGGAAATACTAGTTAGTAATCCTAAAATCTTGCTGTTAATTTCATAGGGAGGTCGCATAGCTATAGTATCATTTGATAGTATCAAAGCTAGGGCTTTCTATGAAATTAAGGACTTTTTGTTATCACTACTCACATATAATAGCCTAGCGGTCTCCTATCTCCTTCAAGGCTTCTTCACAAATTTTATACTCCCCCAGTCCGCTTCATTCGCAATTAGACTATAAACACCAGCGGGCCAATGGGCTAAAGACAATTTTAAGCTTTGCCCCTTCAGCTCACCCTGCCATACTTTTTGCCCCCTACAATCGAAAATACTGAGCGACAAAGGCTGGCTAAGGCTGCGACTCGTTTCTATATTGAGATAATTCTGCGCAGGATTTGGATACACTTTTAAGTATGATTCCGGACGATTTTCTATCTGCCCTAAGGGATCCCAAAGCCCTTGATAAACGCTAATATTATCGAGGTATAAATTATTACCGTTGCGGTTAACGCCTCTAAAAAGCACTATTATTTCTTGCCCAACATAGGCACTTAAATCGACCGTATCACGCAGCCAGTCTGCTCGACTGTTTGGACTGAAGTTCCCGCCATTAGTACTAACCGTTGCTAAACTAATGCCTGCCTTTTGGTAAACTTGGCTATAGCTTTGGCCACAATTTGTAGATACTAATACGTGTAAACTGTCCTGCAAGGAGCTAATACTTCCCCTAGCTTCATAGGCACGATCGAAGGCTAGCGTGGCCTTGGTATTTGCATTTAAGCTTAAGCGAGCACTGTATAAATCATCGTACTGACTTTCGCGCGGTAGGTAATCACTAAAGTAGATGGCTCTAGCACTGCTGTTTCCCGGCCAGCCCTTAACGCTAGCGGTATCCCAGCCCAAACCGCCATCGGGATTGTACGTATTCCAAACGCTCAAGCTATCTTCAAAATCTTCCATAAAGGCCAGGCTGGCTTCTTTAATTCGCTCCAAGCGGATAAAATAGTTGTTGTTAATACTATCGTACTCGGTAAAGCTAGTGTTAGCACGAAACTGCCACACATGATAGCCTTGGGGAATACTCAGCGAAGTGGATAAATAGATCAAAGCGGTATCGCCCATAGCTTGTAGCTTACTGGTATTAATCTGCTGACTGTGCACCAGGGCGCCATCGCGTAAAACACTAATATTGATAATGTTTATAGCTTGCAGGCCTCTGTTGGTGAAATTAAGTTGAGGGCTAAAACTGGTATCGCAAGAAAAAGGCTCACCGGCTGGCGCTAGCACAGAGCTCAACTCTAAATCGTAATCAATTTGTTGCGGATCTACCGGAGTGTAAGTTTGACTTAAAAGGGTAAATGCGGCATCAACATCTATTAGCCCACGACCAAAAGTATTGTCTTCCCCCGCTGGACCCATATCTATAGCCGAAAAATAAAGAGCCTCCATTAATTCTTTACCACTAAGCTGGGGAAAGGCTTCTTTTAAAAGTAAAATCGCCCCCGAAACATGCGGAGAAGCCATGCTGGTTCCCGAAATAACATTATAACCATCGGCTCCCCAAGCGGAGCGAACGTTTTGCCCAGGAGCCACCACTTCGGGGTGAATACTTAAAGGCCCATTCCCCGGGCACTGACTGGGTCCACGCGTAGAAAAACCACTAATTGGATAAGGGAAACTTTGATTGCCATCGATACTACCTACACAAAAAGTATTCACCAGATTAGTATTGATGCGTTGCGGGGCATTAAGGCCCACATTATTCGGGCCTGTATTTCCCCCCGAAAATACATTGGCTATCCCGGCCGCTTCAATAGTGTTCATTAAACGGGGCACAAAGCCCCCACACTGGGCGGTATCAATAATATCGCGCCAGCGCCAGCTATTGTTAATTACATCGGGTATATCGTGAATGGTATTGGTATCTCCATCGGGATTGAGCGCCCATTCAAAGCCAGCGATTAAGAAAGCTTGTGGGGGCAAAGCCGCTGCAGTAGTGGCGTTAATTAAATCGTTCGCCAGCCAATACGAACCGAAAGCCACGCCTATGGTATCTGCCGTAGCGGTATCCAAACCCGCGGTAGTACCTAAAACATGGGTACCATGACTGCTTAAAGCTCCCGAAGGTGTTGGTGAAAACAAACCAAACCAAGCAGCATTAGCAGGAGACCGAAAACCCATATAACGATCTTTAAAACTCGGATGCTCGTCCCAAATCCCTGAATCGAAAATATAGACTTTACGTCCCCGACCTGTATAACCACGCGCCCACATGGCTGGGGCATTAATGGCGATAAGACCAGGTTCTACGCCCGCCGCCGTCGCTTTGCTGCTTTTAAAATTGCTGTTTATATCTGCTGGGGCATCTAGCGCAAGCTCGCCTTTAGACCAAGTTATTTGCTGTACCGCGGGCAATTGGGCTAGGTCTAAAATTATTTGACCAGGCAAATGACCAACCCAAGCATTGAGTACGTAAAAACTGCGGTATTGGCCAGCAAGAATACCTGCTTTAGTAAGAAGTTCTTGGGCTTGTTTCTGACTTTTAGCCGCCTGGCGCACTAAAAGTCGGTTTAAGATTTTGGTTCTTTGAGGCGAACTTAATCGTCGAGCCTCGAAAGTTAAAGCGAGGGAGTCGATATTTAAAGGACTGTAAAACTCTATAAAAACGGGCTGAATCGCTTCCGGGTTCTCTCCTATGGCCTTTTCTAAACTTGGATTGATTTGAGCAAAGGCCGCAGTATTAAATAAAAAAAAGCAAGTGAAGGTGAAAAGAATTTTGAGGAAGGACATAATCTTATTTTAAGCCCTTCAAAGTAAACATTAAGAGTAATATGTGCTAGTGTAAAAGTGGATTGATTTTTCTTGTGCTTAGAAAAGAGGGGTTTATACCTTGTTCAGACCAGCTATTGATTTTTTAGGACCCGTCACAAAACTGAAAGATCTGCTTCCATTCAAAAACGAAACTATCCAAGCATGCAGTATTAAATCTCAATACTCACTACTCATATTGCAGCGTACTATATACTAAACTACAAACACTTGAAGTAATCAAAGGGCTCTTTGCAGTCGTGGCACTTGTAAAGAGACTTGCAGGCCGTGGAACCGAATTGACTAATTAATTCTGTGTCGCGTGACTTACAATGCGGACAAGTAACTTTTTTGGCTTCTCCGAAAAGAACCGACTTATCGGCTGAGCTGCCTTCGGGTGGGGCAATGCCATAGTCTTGCAGTTTTTGCTTCCCCTTTTCGGTCATCCAATCGGTGGTCCAGGCCGGAGATAGCACCATTTTCACTTGGGCATCATCAATGCCTTCTTGCTTTAGCTTCTCTAAAATATTGGCTTCAATTTCATTCATGGCCGGGCAGCCCGAATAGGTAGGCGTTATACTAATACGCCAGTGTTCATCGAGATATTCCACTGCGCGAATTACACCTAAATCTACCACCGTTAATACGGGGATTTCAGGATCTGAGACCTCCTCTAACCACTGCCAAATTTGCTCTTCCTGCTGCACGATCGCAATTTTTATTTTACCACTTCGCCTCGGGATGCATACGGGGAATATGTTGCATTTCCGCTAAAACAAAACCTAAGTATTCGGTATGATCACCTTGCTTACCGCCACTTTGCATCCACTCGCCGCTAGGTTTTTCCAGTTTGGCTAATTCTAAAATCTGATCTACTTTTTGATGCCAGCGCTCTTTAATGGAGTTGAGGTCTGCACCAATACCCGCTTCTAACATAGCATCATCTACCGCATCTGGAGTTAACATTTCTCCGGTCCACTCCCATAAATCGTTAAGCGAACTTTGCACCCGTGTATGACTTTCCTCGGTACCATCGCCTAAACGAATTAACCACTCGGCACTCCACTGGGCATGGTAGCTAATCTCTTTTATCGCCTTTTGCGCCACAGAGCGGATAGTTTCATCTTTACTCTGTAATAAATCCGTGTAAAGGAAATAGTTAAAGGTATCGAATAAAAACTGGCGACAAATAGTTTTTCCCCAATCACCATTTTCTAATTCTAAAATTAAGAGGTTGTGATATTCGAAAACATCGCGGAAAAAAGCGACTTTGTCTTCGGTAAAACCTTCCCCCTGCTGCTCGGCGGCATAGTTGAGTAACATACGTGCCTGACCTAAATGGTCTAGTGCAATATTAGAAAGGGCGATATCTTGCTCCAAGATGGGTCCGTGTCCACACCATTCGGCCAAACGCTGACCTAAAATGAGGGCATTGTCGCCTAATCTTAAAGTATATTCTAGTAATTCTTTGTTCACAATTCTGATTTCAACAATTAAGCAATTCCGAAATTTAAAGCCTACATATGGCCGATTTCATCAGGAATTTCATAAAACGTAGGATGACGGTACACCTTATCATCAGCGGGCGTAAACAAAGGCTCGCTTTCGTCGGGACTGGAAGCGGTAACCGCGTCAGAAGGGATTACCCAAATACTGATTCCTTCACTGCGACGCGTATAAACATCACGCGCATTTTTAATGGCCATTTCGGCATCAGGAGCGTGCAAGCTACCCACGTGTTTGTGGCTTAAACCGTTTCGAGAGCGAATAAATACCTCCCAAATTTTCCAGTTATCCTTAGTTGACATGCTATTGTTTTCTTTATTTAGTTCTAGGTTAATTTGGCGAGCACGTTTTAAGCAGCGTGCGTTTCATTCTTCTTACGAGCGGCCTGCTTTTCTGCGTAAGCGTTTGCTGCTTCGCGTACCCAAGCTCCTTCATCATGAGCCTTATTACGAGCCTCTAAGCGCTGCTTATTGCACTTACCATTTCCTTTAATCACATTGTAGAATTCCTCCCAATCGATTTCGCCGTAGTTATAATGACCGGTTTCCTCGTTCCATTTTAGATCAGGATCGGGAATGGTTAAACCTAGGTATTCCGCTTGAGGAACGGTTTTATCGATAAACTCCTGACGTAACTCATCGTTACTCTTGCGCTTAATCTTCCACTGCATGCTTTGCGCAGAATTAGGCGAATTATCATCGCTTGGACCAAACATCATTATCGAAGGCCACCACCAGCGGTTTAAGGCATCTTGCGCAAGCTTTTTCTGAGCGGGAGTCCCTTTGGCTAAGGTCATTGTAATTTCATAACCCTGGCGTTGATGGAAACTTTCTTCCTTACAAATGCGCACCATAGCGCGAGCATAAGGGCCATAAGAAGTACGACATAGCATCACTTGATTAGCGATGGCCGCGCCGTCTACCAACCAACCAATGGCACCCATATCGGCCCAAGTGGGAGTGGGATAGTTAAAAATCGAGCTATATTTTGCTTTGCCACTTAAAAGATCGGCTACTAAATCTTGGCGATCAGCACCTAAAGTTTCGGCGGCACTGTAAAGATAAAGACCATGACCAGCCTCATCTTGCACCTTAGCTAGCAGGGCGATTTTACGTCGTAGAGAAGGAGCACGAGTGATCCAATTCGCTTCTGGCAACATCCCTACCACCTCAGAGTGAGCATGTTGAGATATTTGACGTATGAGCGTTTTGCGATACTTTTCGGGCATCCAATCCTTAGGCTCAACTTTATTTTCTCCGTCTACATAGTTCTGGAAGCGATCTTCCAAATTCATTTCTTTCGTCATAGTGTATTTCTTTAAGAGGTGCTTACAAAGATATAATCTAAATGATAAACTTAAAGCCTTTGCAAATTGTTCCTAAAAGATTGAGAACTTACATTTGTAGCCTTATATAGAATTATGTTAAATTTTTTCAAAAAATCGAAAAACAGCGCTAAAGACCTTTTCGCTAATGAAAAGAAAGCTGGCCGACCTAAATTTCACTCGCTTAAGGTAAGTGATATTCGCAGAGAAACGGCCGATTGCGTGTCGGTTGCTTTTGATGTGCCCGCGGAACTGAGCGAAGATTACCGTTTTAGTCCGGGCCAATACCTCACTTTAGAAACTGAAATTGCTGGCGAAAAGGTTCGTCGCTCCTACTCACTTTGTTCTAGTCCTTTCGACGGAGAATTAAGAGTGGCCATTAAACAAGTAGAAGGTGGAAAATTCTCTACTTGGGCTAATTCTGATTTAATTGTGGGCTGCGAAATGCAAGTAATGAGTCCGGACGGAAAATTCACCGCAAAAATTGATGGCGCTCAAAAACATAATTATGTTGCCTTTGCAGCAGGATCTGGTATCACGCCCATTTACAGCATTCTAAAATCCGTTTTAGAAGAAGAGCCCAATAGTTCTTTTACCTTGTTTTACGGGAATAAAACTTCCAAATCGGTAATTTTTAAGGAGCAGATCGAAGCCCTTAAAAACACTTATATGAACCGCCTCGAAGTGCACCACGTTTTAAGCCGCGAAGACCAAGGTTCGGATCTTTTAAAAGGACGAATTGACGCCCTTAAGTGTAGTGATTTCTCCCAGCGCTTCTTTGATATTAAAGAAGTGAGTGGCTATTTCCTTTGCGGGCCCGAAGCGATGATTAACGACGTAAGTAGCAAGTTGCAGGATTTAGGTGCGGAGAAATCAACCATACACTTTGAACTATTTACATCACCCACCGATGCTTTAGCAGGTAAAACTAAGGTCGAAAAGAAATCTACAGGTTCTAAAGTAGATAGTAAGCTTACCGTAATTTTAGATGGTGACGAAACCCATTTCGATCTCAGCGCCGATGGCGATTCTGTTTTAGATGCGGCCTTAGACGCTGGCGCAGATGTGCCCTACGCTTGCAAAGGAGCCGTTTGTTGTACTTGCCGCGCTAAAGTTTTAGAAGGCGAAGTAGAAATGGATATGAACTACGCCCTTGAGGACGATGAGGTGGCAGACGGCTATGTGCTTACTTGCCAAAGTCACCCCCGTAGCGAAAAGGTGGTGATAAGTTTTGATGATTAATAAAGGAGCCCTTCGGGGCTTTTTTTATGCTTTTGGTTGAGGAGAGTTAGATTCTGAAACCCATCTCAATACCCAAACCTTACCGAACAAGGGCCATGCATTGGCTCTGCAAATGAATTTCCCTTTCCAGCCACTCAGCGATCCATCGCAGGGCTGTGGAACCGTCGATTTAAAACCAAACTGTCTGTCGAAGGTAAAATCTCCATCAATATCGCCGTGCAATCTCACTACTCTGTACTCAAATCTCAGTACTATTGCAGCTGTCTCAGTAGAATATAAACCGTGAATCCGCAGCTGCCGCGACTCTTTTTGATTGAAAACCAATAGCAAAACAACTCCTTCCATCAACCCTAGCGATAAATCGCAGGGCTATGGAACTGTCGAATCACAATTGAATTTCCTCGCCACCGTCGATTTAAAACCAAACTGTCTGTCGAAGGTAAAATCTCCATCAATATCGCCGTGCAATCTCACTACTCTGTACTCAAATCTCAGTACTATTGCAGCTGTCTCAGTAGAATATAAACCGTGAATCACTGACTGCCGCGACTCTTTTTGATTGAAAACCAATAGCAAAACAACTCCTTCCATCAACCCTAGCGATAAATCGCAGGGCTATGGAACTGTCGAATCACAATTGAATTTCCTCGCCACCGTCGATTTAAAACCAAACTGTCTGTCGAAGGTAAAATCTCCATCAATATCGCCGTGTAATCTCACTACTCTGTACTCAAATCTCAGTACTATTGCAGCTGTCTCAGTAGAATATAAACCGTGAATCCGCAGCTGCCGCGACTCTTTTTGATTGAAAACCAATCTGTCCTTCGAAGGTAAAATCTCCATCAATATCGCCGTGCAATCTCACTACTCTATACTCAAATCTCAGTACTACAAAACCATATCCACGTGAGGAATACCATCTTCTAAATAAGGTTCGGAAATAGTTTTAAAGCCAAAAGACTGGTAAAAGTATTCTAAGTATTCCTGTGCTTGCGCCTTAATCTTTTGTGCAGGGAAGTCTTTTTGTAGTTGTTCTATCGCACGCTTTACCAGTTCCCTTCCTAATCCTTGGCCACGAAAGTTTGGATGACAGATAACCCGGCCTATGCTTACATCTGGGTAAACCGTATTAGGAGGGCATAAACGAGAATAGGCTGCTAATTGCCCATCTGCATAAGCGAAAAGGTGACCGACTAATTTGTCATTATCGTCTATTTCGGGGTAAGCACAATCTTGCTCAACTACAAAAACATCTACGCGTAATTTGTAGATATCAAATAGTTCATCGCGCTCCAATTCTTGCCACTTTTTATACGTCCATTCCATTGGCCTAAATTAAAAAGCCCTCTTGCAAAAACAAGAGGGCTCTAAAATTTATATCGAACTCAGGTTTAGAACTTACAGAGTCCAGCTAACACCCACATTTACCATATTATAAGCGGGGCCTTTTCCTGCACGGAAGAACTCGTTTAAATCGTAGCTAGCATTAATTTTAAAGGAATCAAAGCCAACTTGTGCCATCACACCGTAGCGGAAGCGTTGGGTATAAAAATCATCGTAAATTTTAGTTTCTACTTTACGATATTGAGCGGTATTGTATTCAGCTTCAGTTTTCGCAAGTAAGCGAATACCCGCATATCCACCCACTCCAAGGGTAAAGGCATCATCGCGTTTTCCCGCATCACTAAAGTCCAATTGTAACATTAGTGGTACATTAAAATAGGCGATGTGATATTTGTTCTTTTCATACCCCAGATTGGTTGCAATTGTGTCAAACACAGCTGCTGTGCCACTATTAATCAGTACTTCATTACCCTCTAACTGGAAGTTATGCCAGCTAAAATCGATTCCATATTTTATATAAACCTTGCTGTATGGATTACCAATTCTCGATTTCGCACCGTAGCCTAAATTAAAGGATCTGCTTCTCCAAAAATTTAACTGACCTGCAATATCTTCTACTAGATACTGACCATCTTCCAGCTGCTGGTTGAAGCCAAAGCCTATGTCGAAATAACTTTCGGTACGGTTTATTTTTTTACTCTTTTTACGTTTTCCTTCGTCAAAAAGGTCCTTGAACCTAATTTCAGTCTCTTCTTCTGTAACTTCCTCATCTTGATCTTTTAAGATTACGCCATCTTTAGAAATTACGATTCGTTTTTTTACGGGATCTGCCTCGGTACTATCATTGTCTTCACCGCCCATATTTGGTAATGGTGGCACGGGTGGGGGTGGGGGTGGGGTTGCCATAGTACTGTCGTTTTCCAAATCTCTTTCTACCTGTTCACCCCAAGCCTCCATGCCTTCGGCAAACTCCTCGGCCCAAGTTTCCATGCGCTGGCCGTAAGCTTCGCCCCAACTTTCCATTACTTCTTCGAAATGATCCATACCCTCTTCAAAGTTGTCTTCCGCCTTATCTCTAAGCTCATCCGCTTCTTCTTCGCTAAGCTTACCCTCTGCTTCAAGCTTATCAATTTTAGCCATTATTTGCTGCTGTTTAGCTTGCATTTTACCTACTTCGCGAGTGGCAAAACCTATCATGGTGGCTAGGTCGGCTTGACTTAAATCTTTCTCACCTGGGTCGAATGTTATGGTATTCTCTTCAATTTGTATTTCTAAAGTACGTCTGGCATTCGTGTCTGTTTGTGCTTGCACCCCCAAGCTGGTTAAGGCGAAGGCTAGCGCAATAATTACTTGCTTTTTCATATCTGTTTTTGTTTTTCGTTTAAAATTTATAGTATTTGTCTTGGTTGATTTCATAATTCTATTCTTCTATTAATTGTTTCCAACTTTCTGCAATTTGGGCGGTCCAAATTTCCAGCGCGGCTCCCAAAGCACTCATACTTTCACGCATTGCCTCGCCACTTTGTTTTAAGAGATCTTTTTGCTTAGAGCTGAGGTTGGGATAATCTTCTGCCAACTCTTGTCGATAAGCTTTAATTCGCTCTAAGCTTTCGTCAATCTTCTTACGACTTTCCCTTAAACTCTTATCTAGATCTACTTTTTCCAAGGCTTCAACCTTCGCGTCGAGTAAGTCTGAAAACTTCTCTATTTGATTTTCCAAATACTCCATCTCCGCACTGAGAGAGTCAATTAATTCTTCCTTTTTCTCTTGAGCTTGTAAAAAGCTTGAGCCAATAAGAAGGGCTGCTAATATTATAATTCTCATATTATTTAGAGTTTGCAAATTGACGATTGATAAAATCGGGTAGCGGAATACTAAGTTCTGGGTTCGCTTTGGGTAAAGTGGGTCTTTCTCCCGCAACGATGCGATCAAATTGATTTGTAGCATAAGCCCATAATCTATCACTTAACTCTACACTTTCGGCTTCTGTTGTATCAGGACCGTAATAGCCTTTTACTTCAGGAATATGGATCTTAATTTTTAAACGGCCGGGCTGTTTTGTTATGAGCTCAGGCTCTTCCATTCCCAAAATCTCGGCGCCTGGTGCTTCAGTTTCATTAAGAGCTAATAAAGGGTCGGCATTAAAGGTTTTAAGCACGGGAATTAGCCTCGCTTTTTTAGGACTTACTTTGGCGGGAGTGCTTTTGGGGTCCTTTGCAGTGGGGTTTTTTGGATTTTCCTTAGGGTCCTTTTGTTTGGGCTCAGTCTCAGGGCCTTCTAAAATAGTACTTCTTGCTTGTGCAGGGTTTTGTTTGCTTGTTAGCTCTAGCAGATCGGCGTTATCGCGCTCCATTCTCAAGTTCATGAGGCGCTCCGAATTACTGTTGAAGTAGACCAAAGAAGATAGACCGATTAAGAGGGCTAAAGTAGCGGCTCTTAAGTAAAAAATCGGTGCTAACTTTTTGCGTGGTGCGGCTTGCTGAGCAGCAATTTTCTCCCACACTTGCTCTGAGGCTTTCATTTTGTGTTCTCCCAGCTTTTGCTGAAAAAGAGAATCGATGGGGTTATTGGTTTTCATCATTAATTATTCTTGTACAACAGTTGATGTTGCGCTAACTTTTCTTGTAATTTCTTTCGAGCCTTGCTAAGCTGGCTCTTGCTTGTGTTCTCGGAGATTTCTAACATCTCCCCAATTTCTTTATGATTATAACCCTCTATTGCATAGAGGTTAAACACCGTTTTATAACCTATTGGTAATTGATCAATCATTACCATTAAATGCTCTGCATCGTAGTGGTGTTTTACACAGGCTTCGCCAAAGGCATTGCTACGTTCTTCGTCTACCTCTACAAAAAGGTTTTTCTGATAGCGAATGAAATTAAGCGCTTCTCTTACCATTATCCTTCTCATCCAGGCACCTATTGCTCCTTCGCCTCTAAACTGATCAATATTTTTAAAGAACTTTATGAAACCATTAGAAAGCACTTCTTCTGCATCTTCAATTCCTTTGGTATAGCGACGGCACACGGCTAGCATCTCTCCACTGTAACGCTGGTAAAGCTCGCGTTGCGCTTGAAGGTTGCCCTTCTTGCACTGCTTTATCAAGCGTTGTTCGTTATCCGGAAGATGAAAAACCTTAGTCATTGTTTTGTCGTTCATGAGCATGACACCTTAAACGTTTAAGATGGTTGCCTTGGGGGTAAAATATTTTTTACAAAGATTGCTTTACTCAGTTAAAAATACGGTTAATACCAAAAGTTTAGCCGCTAGACCAGGTGAATTAGGCGCGTGTTTTTTTTCCTGTCGAAATACCAAAAATCTTTGTGCTCAATTTAAACTCGCTTCCATCGCCTAACTAATCCCACAAACTCAATACTAACTCAGCCTTAACATTAGAGTCTTTACTATGCGTACCTTCGCAAAGTATGAGAGATCAAAATAAAAGTAAGAAAAGGCTAAAAAGGTTAGCCAAAATTGAGAAGTCTATCTTAAGCGTGCTGCGTGAAGACCGCCTAAAAATGTTAAATTATAAGCAGATTTCCGCCAAGCTAGGTATTAACGATTTTAATGAAAGAGACTTAGTTTTAAGAGCTGTCGCATCTTTGCGCAAGCAAGATTTTATAGAAGAACCCGAAAGAGGGAAATACCGCTATAAGCATAGCGATCACTTTGTAGAAGGTCGCGTAGACCTTACCTCCAAAGGTTCCGCTTATGTAATTTGTGAAGAGCTAGATCAGGATGTGTATATCACACCTAATAATACCAATACCGCTTTACAGGGCGATACCGTAAAGGTTTTACTTTACGCCCAACGCAAAAACAAAAAACCCGAAGGCGAAATTGTTGAAATTATTGAGCGCTCAAGAGATGAGTTTGTTGGTACCATAGAACTAAGCAAAGACTTTGGCTTTTTAGTGCCCGATAGCAAGAAAATGCTGGTAGACATTTACATCCCCAAAGAAAGCTTAAATGGGGCTAAACACGGCCAAAAGGCCATTGCAAAAATCACGTCCTGGCCCCCTAAAGCGAGTTCTCCTTCGGGCGAAGTACTAGAGGTTTTAGGAAACCCCGGCGACCACGAAGTTGAAATCCACAGCATTTTAGCCGAATACGGCCTTCCTCGTTTCTTCCCGAAAGAGGTGGAGCTGGAAGCAGAAGAAATTAGAGAGGAGATTAGTGCGGCAGAAATCGCCAAACGTCTGGACTTCCGTAAAACTTTAACCTTTACCATCGATCCGCATGATGCGAAAGACTTCGATGATGCCCTTTCCTTCAAGAAATTAGAAAATGGCAATTACGAAGTAGGCGTGCACATTGCCGATGTTACCCATTATGTGCGCGAAGGCAGCGCTTTAGAGCGAGAAGCGCAAGAAAGAGCGACTTCCGTTTACTTGGTAGATCGCGTGGTGCCTATGTTACCCGAAAAGCTTTCCAACAAGGTTTGCTCCTTGCGTCCTCATGAAGAAAAATTAACCTTCTCAGCAGTTTTTGAAATTAGTCCTGATGCGCAAATTATTAATCGCTGGTTTGGCCGTACCATTATATATAGCGACCACCGCTTTAGCTACGAAGAAGCACAGGAGGTAATTGAAACTAAAGAAGGCCCCTTAGCGGAAGAAGTGAACATCTTAAACGATCTCGCTTTAATTTTACGGGCCGGAAGGATGCAAGATGGCGCCCTAGCCTTTGATCGTGCGGAAGTAAAGTTCCATCTCAATGAAAAAATGGAGCCCATTGGCGTCTACTTCAAAGAATCGAAAGAATCTAATCACCTCATCGAAGAGTTTATGCTTTTGGCCAATAAAAGCGTAGCCGAATTTGTGGGTTTAAATGATCATAAAAAACCGAGTGGCAAAACCTTTGTTTATCGTATCCACGATAACCCCGACCCCGAAAAACTGCGCAGTCTTGGCAACTTTGTAAAGCAATTTGGCTATTCTGTAAACTATACTAATGCCCGCGCCATCAGCAGCAGCTTAAATAAGCTTTTAGGGGATGTAAAAGGCAAGGCCGAGGAAAACATGATTTCCAAACTAGCCATTCGCAGTATGGCGAAAGCCGTTTACAGTACCGAAAATATTGGTCACTACGGCCTAAGCTTCGATTATTACTCGCATTTTACTTCGCCCATTCGTCGTTATCCCGATATGATGACACATCGGCTTTTGCAGACCTTCCTCGATCGTCAAGCAAATCCTGGTAGAGAACGTTTTGAAGAACTGTGCGAACATAGCAGCGACCGCGAAAAACTGGCCACAGAAGCCGAACGCGACTCGGTGAAGTATATGCAGGTGAAATTTATGGAAGACAAAGTAGGGGAAACCTTTATGGGCTCTATTTCTGGCGTTACCGAATGGGGCGTTTTTGTGGAATTACGCGAAAATCATTGCGAAGGCATGATTAGAATTCGTGATTTTAAAGACGACTACTATAACTTTGACGAAGCAAATTACTGCATCGTTGGAGACCGCTACGGCAAGGTTTTTCAACTGGGAGACGCCATTGCGGTGATGGTTAAAAACGCCGATTTAGAAAGAAAACAATTGGACTTTGTTCCCGTCTAAAAAAGTTTAATTTTAAGGCCTTTAAGAAACAGGGATATGGATAAAAAGAAACTCGAAACTTTAATACTAGTGGTTGGCATTTTGGTGGTTGGCGCTGCCTTAGCTTTAATCCTTTTAGGAGGTGAAAACCCAAATAGCCCACTCTACACCAATATTACTTTTGCGGTAGGATTCCTCTTTTACATCATTTACAATATGATGTCTACGGCTGGTTTGCAAAAAGAAATCAAAGATTTACAAAACCACGTAACCGCTTTAAAAGAAGAAAGTGCTCGCCAAAAAAAGGAAATTGAAAGCAAAACTTCCGAACTCAGTGCGGCTCAAGGCGAGATTGGGCGCTTAAAGCAAGAAGGGCAAAAAATGCTGGCAGACAATAAAACGTTAAGCGAAGAACTGCAATCACTGAAAGATGGCCTGAAGGAAAATAACGAAGGTTAGATTGCTGGCTTTAGTATTTTATTTATTTCCCTTAATGTCAAGTGTGTTTTTCCCAACTGTATAAGCGTAAGCTGAAGAAGGTAAAAACTGAAAATGGACATCTGCATATTCTATTTCGCCCTCTTTACTTAAAGAGGTAACAATTGGTGTCTTAATATGGTTTTCTTGGCAAAATTTAATCAGACTTTTTAATTCTTTTGGCTTTTCAAAATACCGGTCAGACCATTTGATCTCAAGAGCCCAAAGAGGTTTTAATGAATTATCGCTTAGTCCAACCATATCTACTTCGCCATTACTCCATCTAGCGTAATATGGTGTAAACCAATCTCTATGCATCCATTGCGCAAATATGGCTGTCTCAACCATGTTTCCTATCATTTCATCGGTTGATGTAATAGGTGTGAATAAAGCACTTCTTAAAGAAGGGTTGGTGAGATAAATTTTAAAAAAATTATCGCGTTTAAATCTTTTACCATTTTGATCAATTCGTTTTACTTGCTTTATTAGGAAAGCAGCTTCTAAATACTCAATATACTTTTTTAAAGTGTTTTTAGGTACTTGAGATTGCTTACTCAAAGTTTCAAGCGAAAATTCACCACCACTATTGTAGGCAATTGTGGTGAAAAGTGAGTATAGCTCTCTTGTATCGCTTATGCCATATAAGCTTGGCAAATCCCTGAGAATAACTTTATCTACAATATCTTGTCTAATATATCGCCCGGGATTCGCTTGAATTTTCTCGGAAAGTATCACTTCTGGATACCCACCAAAGTTGATATAATCTAAAAAATGACTGTTAAGTTCATTTAAATGACTCGTTGAATAAAATTCCGTTTGTTTATCATTCCACATTAGCCTCATAGGCTTAATAAGACTGATCAAGCCTTTTAAGGATATGTATTCGTTAAAAGTAAGGGGGGGGAGTAAGAAGTCGGTGAATCGCCCTGCTCCACTTTCATTGCTTGCAAATTTTAAAGCCGCTGCTGCAGAGCCCGAAACTATGAATTTATCCTTCCTATAACTATCCACTAATGACTTTAAGTGTACTTCCCAGTCTCTGCAGTATTGAATTTCATCAAACACTATGTGCCAATCCGATTTCTCAAGCTGGCCAGTCGCTTCTTTTGCATAGTTAAAGAGTTGTTCAAGAGAGATGTTATTATAAATGGGGTTTTCGATAGTTATAAATATTATCTTTTTTGGATTCACCCCATCGTCGATAAGTTCTTGAACCATATGATAGAGCATAACCGTTTTACCAACTCTTCTTGGCCCCATCAAAACTACTGCTCGCCTAATAGCCCTCTCTTTTACTAAAGGCTTGAACAGTTCAAAGTATAATCTACGCGGCATCTCATCGTAATCGGCTTCAATTTTGCCTTCAATCCACCATGGGTTTTCAAATCGAATGCGCTCTAATATCTGATCTTTGGAAATTTCTCTTATCATTCCTAGCTTATTTCACCACAAACTTACTAAATAGAGTCAATCAAATGATCTTAAATGATAAAATTTCGGGTTTTAAGAAAAAAAACTGCGCTGGGATTGTTTATTTCCCAATCTCCTAAAAACTTGAGTTCGACAATAAATTAACCTGAATTAGACGTGAAATTATAGCCTCAAATTTTCAAGAAAAGGATAAGACCAATCTGGATCGTGCAGCTCTAGCGGGTTACAGCAAATGAACTAGATGCAGGATTTTCATTTTTATTAAAAAAAACTGCTAAGCCTCTTCTAAAAAGCGTTTTTCGCGCCTTAGCCCTTTGCAATAGCCCGCTATTGCTTCAGCGTTCGGCTTAAAACCCAGTATTTAGAAGAGGTCTAAGGCCTAATTTTACATCGATCTCAGATTGGTAAAAAACAAAGCAGACAAATAAATAGCAGCACCACTCTAATAAAGAGCGGGCTGCTTTGATGTTTAATTATAATCTTCTGAGCATCCAATTTCAGCTCAATTTAATAGATATATTCTCCCTCAATTTTACTCCCCCTCTTCGTGCGGATAGGTATTATTCGTGCGATTCACATCGGCCATAAAGCCTTCAGGGTCTATTTCAATTTTAGCAATATCCTTAAAGTTTACCGGTAAAAATGCCTCATATTCGGGATGCGTCCAAGGCCAAGGGCTTAAAACCTGCCAGCCCTCTTCATCGGGGGCGCCCATTTGCGAAGCGGTTGGAATGTAATAACGCTGTTCAATGCCTTCTTTTAAAGTAATTTTAATACGCAAAGGCATGGGCATTTCACCCAGCTTTTCGAGTACTATTTCGGTACCCTGCTTTTTACCATTAATTTCTTTAAAACCGTAATCTATTGTTTTCGTAGTTTCCACCCAATTGTGATAAAACCAATCTAGCTGCAAGCCCGAAGCGCGCTCCATACTGCGCAGCATATCGCTAGGCTTAGGGTGCTTAAACTGCCAGGCCTTAAAAAAGTCGAGCATGGTTTTGTTAAAAGTCTCTTCACCAATAATGTAGCGTAGCTGTACGAGAAACAGAGACCCACGAGAATAGGAATTAATACCGTAAGCCATATTAGTCGAAAAATAATCGGCGGGCGTACTGAGCGGTTCAAAAAAATCACCTTGACGGGCTAAATAACTATGATTGGAAAAAGCTCCCGCATGAGGATTTACTTTAGGTTCACGCGCCATCGCATTTAAAACCTCTTCTTCGGCAAAGGTGGTAAAACCCTCGTCCATCCAAGGGTAGCTATTTTCATTACTACCTATCATACCGTAATACCAATTATGGGCGCCTTCATGCACTGTAACACCCACTAAGCCTGCGATATTCCCAGTGCCTTTCAACATAGTACACATAGGGTATTCCATGCCACCATCGCCCCCTTGAATTACCGAAAACTGCGGGTAAGCATAGCCTCCAAAGCGCTGGTTCATCTCCTTAAAAAACTGCTGTGTATAGCGCGGCAAACGATGCCAGTTCTCCTTATTATCTTCTAAATAGAAAAAGTGGAGCATCAGGTCTTTATCAAATTCTTGCGCTTCATGCAGATATTCAGGGTCGGCCGCCCAGGCAAAATCATGGACATTTTCGGCTCTAAATTTCCATGAGCGTGTCTTCTCTTCCGACTCTATTAAATTGTACAGAATTAAATCTTCTTCACGGCTTTCTTCTTGCCAATAGTTTGCGAAATTCTGCAAAGTTCCTGTGGCAGCAACGCGGTATTGGCTTGGTAAAGTAATATCTACCTCAAAGGTGCCAAAGGGTGCATAATACTCACGCGCTACGTAAGGATCGGCATGCCAACCATCTGCGTCGTAGGCAGCCATTTTTGGATACCATTGGGTCATGGTATAGTCTACTCCTTCTTTATTATCGCGACCACTACGGCGGATTTGTACCGGAACTTGTCCTCTAAATTCCATCTCCAATAAGGCCGTATCACCCGGTAGTATCGGGCTCGGTAAAAGCACCTTAAGCAAGGTTTGGTGATTTTCGAAAAAACAAGCTGTGCCGTTCAGGTTTAGGCTTATTACCTCTTGTTCACCCTGCTCGTCTTTACCCAATTTTTCGATGCGACCCCCCACTCTTTTATCAGGATCGGGAAGATTGCGAGAACGCACATCCATCATACTATTCGGCTGAAAAGCATTAAAGTATAAATGGTAAAAAAGCACCTTTAAGGTATCGGGGGAGTTATTGTAATAAGTAAGTTTTTGCTTACCCGAGAAACGATGATTTTCTGGGTTTAAATCCACCTGCATCTTATAGTCTACTGCTTGCTGCCAATAATGCGCATCAGGCTGCGACCGTAAAAGAGGAGATAATGAGATAAGCCCTGCGAGTACTAAAGTTTTTTTCATGCCTAAGTTTTAGGAAATGTCTTTTAAATTTAAAATTTGATCGAGACGTGCCCCTTTTTCGGTGGCTTTTAAACTGCACATCTCTTGCTGTGAATCGTGCTCAAAAAAGATCTTTATCTTTTGCTCTACCACTTCGTTTAAAACCCAGGCTTTCTCCTTCATGGTTAATAATGGCCGGACATCGTAACCCATAACATAGGGTAAGGGAATATGGCCTACGCTTGGAAGCAGATCGGCGGCGTATAAAATCTTCTCGTTTTTGTATTCTACCAAAGGAAGCATTTGTGCCTCGGTGTGGCCATTTACCACGTACACCTTAAAGGGAAGCGGGGTTTCGTATAAACCATTCTCGTTTGGAAGGTTTAAAAATTGTATTTGACCCGAAGCCTGTAAGGGCATAAAATTTTCTTTTAAGAAAGAGGCTGCTTCGCGCGGATTAGGGTTTTCGGCCCAGTCCCAATGGTGTTTATTAGACCAATACACCGCGTTTTTAAAGGTGGCTTCCAATAAATCGGGATTATCCGCACGGCGTCTAACCGAACCACCAACATGGTCGAAGTGCATATGCGTTAAAAACACGTCGGTAATATCATCGCGATGAAAACCGTGCGCCGCCAAAGCCTTATCCAAACTATGCTCACCTTCCATAAAATAATAACCAAAGAACTTTTCGCTTTGTTTGTCGCCCATACCGGTATCCACTAGAATTAAACGATCGCCTTTTTCAATAAGCATTAATCGCAAGGCCCAAGTACACATATTATTGGCGTCGGCGGGGTTGGTGCGTTGCCAAATTGACTTGGGAACTACGCCAAACATAGCACCTCCGTCTAGTTTAAAATTTCCGAGATGAAGAGAATATATATTCATAGAACTTTCGCTTTCCGCCAAAAATAAGTTTATTTCGATATCTCAATAAGCTTTCCATGATTAAAAAAACCATCTTCTCCCTTAGTGCCCTATTATTATACGCTTGCGCCCCTAATCCTCCCGAAGCAAAAGGCCCTGAGTCCATCACTTTCAGCATCGAAATCATTAAAGAGGAATTGAGCAAAGACTCGCTTCTGCAGATGCGTTTTTATGTTGAAGATTTGAAACTCGATACTGCCTACGCATCTAGCGAAAGCCTAGAAGGCCAAATACGCCGCCGCTTATTGGAAAACAATATGAGTTCGGAAGTAAACTACCGCACTTACGCGGAAATGATTAAGCAAATGATGGAAGAGTATCGCACGCTTAACGGCGAAAATGAGATTAACCAAAGTTGGGAGCTGAGCCAAAGCCTGCAGGTGGTGCTAAATGAAAATGGTCTTTTCGGCTTGCAAAGTAGTCATTCATCCTTTACCGGTGGGGCCCACGGAAATACCTTTGTTAGCAATCAAACCTATCGCTTGGACAATCAGAATCTTTTAACTTTAGACAGCCTGTTAATTCCTGCTAAAAAGCAAGAATTTATTCGCATCTGCGAAAGCAAATTTCGCCAAGAGCAAGACCTGGGGCCCACGGAAAGTTTAGATGCGAAAGGTTTCTGGTTTAAAGAGGATCGCTTTTACCTGCCCGAAACTTTCAGCTACTCGCCGGCGGGTTTAAGTTTATTTTACAATAGCTACGAAATTGCGCCCTACGCCTATGGCATTATTGAAATTAACCTGAATAGAGAAGAAATTGCGCCCTTTATTAGAGACCAATACTTGCTGGCAGCAGCGCCTACTGCGGCTTTGTAATTTTCCTGCTTTCGCTAGATGCCAATAATTTAAATACCTTGTGGCACATAAAAAATTCCCATTGAATTAAGATCAGCATTATGAAGTACTTATTATTTTCTCTCCTTTTTAGTTTTAGCCTTGCGGCTAGCGAAATTGAATTTCGGAATTTAACTTTTGCCGAAGGCTTAGCGGCGGCCAAAGAAGAAGGTAAACCCGTTTTTATTGACTGTTTCACAACTTGGTGTGGCCCCTGTAAATGGATGAGCGCCAATATTTTTACCGATGAAAATGTAGCTAAATACTACAATGAAAACTATATCTGCCTAAAAATAGATATGGAGAAAGGTGAAGGTATTGATATCGCTAAAAACTACACTATTCGTGCCTATCCCACTCTTTTATACCTTGATGAAAAAGGCGATAAACTTTTAGTAAGCGTAGGTGCCAATCGCGACCCCCAATCCTATATCGATAATGGAGAAAGGGCTAAAGATCCCGAAAATAACATTCCTTATTTCCTCGCCAACAAAAGCAACAATTTTAAAAACCCCGAATTTATGTCGGCCTACTTCAGTCTAATGTCGGAGGCTAATATGATTGAGACAGAGGAGGTAGACGAATACTTCAGCAGTATTAGCTTTGACCAGTGGCTGAATGATGCAAACTGGAATATTTTAATGGAGGCGCCTTTGAGTTTAGAGAACAAGACCTTTCAAACCATTATTGAGAATAGCGCTATGGTACAGGAGGAAAAAGGTCCTGAAGCTATCGCTTTTATCAGTGATCGCCTTTATCAAGTAATGGGTCAAAGCCTTTACAGAGCGCGTGATGAGGCCGGTTTAGAGGTTTATCGTAAAACCAAGCAAGAATTTTTAGAAAGTAATTATGTTGCAAAGGGCACGGTGGATTTCAAACTGAATTTGCTGGAATATCAGAAAGAAAAAGACTGGCAAAACTGGGGAAAAACCTGCTTATTTGGAGTGGAAAAATTCTATTGGGATGATGCCAATGCTTTAAATAATGTGGCTTGGAGCGCTTATGAAAACGTAAAGGATCCTATCGTTCTAAAATCTGCTTTACGCTGGGCCGAAAGAGCAGTAGAATTACAAGGTGCACATCATATTATCGACACCTACGCCCATCTGCTAGAGGTAAATGGACAAAAAGAAGCCGCATTGGAACAAGAAATACGCGCCTTCGAAATCGCTAAAGCGGAAGGTGCTTCCACCGATGCGTATCAAGAGTTTATTGAGGAGTTAAAAGACTAAACCCTTTGGAACTAAAAAGCAGTCCCTGATTTTAGACTTAAAAACAGGGACTTTTTTATGCCTTATTTAGGCAAGTTTTGCGGCTTAGTGAGTTTTTTAGTTTATCAATGACTCGTTTTTATTTCTAACTTAGTGACAAATATTTGCCTTATGAAAGGAATAGTTTTTTCGGAATTCATGGACCTGGTAGAAGAGAAGTTTGGTTTAGAAACCATGGATGAAATAATTGAGAGCAGCAACTTGGCCTCAGGAGGCAGTTATACCGCAGTAGGTACTTACCCTCACGGGGAGATGGTCACTTTATTGGGACGCCTGAGCGAGGTAACCAAAGTGCCAGCCGAAAAATTATTAAATGCCTTTGGGCATCACCTCTTTAAAACCTTTCATAGAAATTACCCAGCCTTTTTCACAGATGTAAAACATCCTTTCGACCTATTAGAACAAATCGATAATCACATTCACGTAGAGGTAAAAAAACTTTATCCTGATGCCGAGCTACCTCGCTTTGAAACTACTCGCGAAGGAGAGACTTTAATTATGATTTATCGTTCCGAACGAAAAATGGCAGATCTAGCCATTGGGCTAATAGAAGCCGCCGCTGCTCATTATCAAGAAGACCTTAAAATTGAAACCGAAATGCTTAAAGTAGATGGAAGTGAAGTGAAATTTAAACTTTCGTAAGTGTCGGAAATTGATTTTGAGAAACAGTTAAGAATCTATCAACGTGCGGTAGAACGAGAAAAAAAGGCCCGCAAGGAAGCGGAAAGGCTATTGGAAGATCGAGCACTTGAGCTTTATCAAACCAATCTTGAACTACAAGAGCTGAATCGTAGCTTAGAGCAGAAAGTTACCGAACGCGCCAAAGAAATTAATAAGCAACGTAATTTTTACGAATCGATCCTTAACCAAGTTCCAGCCGAGATAATTGTAGCCGACTACCATCATAATTATATATTCATCAGCGAAAGCGCCGTAAAAGACCCTAAGTTAAGGGAATGGCTAATCGGTAAAAACGACTTTGACTTTTGTCGTTATCGCGACTACCCCTTAGAATTCGCCCAAAAGCGCGCCTCGCACTATCAGGATGTGAAAAACACCTTGCAAATTTCTGAATGGATAGAGCATCGTGAAAAAGATGGTGTTGAATACTATCACCTAAGGCGTTTGGTACCACTTTTTAATGAGCAAGAAGATATTGAAATGTTTATTGGCTACTCCCTAGACATTACGAAGAGTGAAATCTATCGTCGGGAATTAGTGGAAGCCCGCGATATTGCGCAAAAAGCAACCTCAGCGAAGTCGGAATTTCTCTCCAAAATAAGCCATGAAATTCGTACGCCGCTCAATGCTATAATTGGTCTAACCAATATCATGATGAACGAAGACCATCACCCTGCTCAAGCTCACTATTTACAATCGATGAAATACTCGGCGGATAGCTTACTAGGAATTATCAATGAGGTTTTAGACTTTTCAAAAATTGAAGCGGGGAAGATTACTTTCGAATCCATCCCTTTTAATTTTTCCCATCTTATTCAAGGGATTCAACAAAGCTTTGAGTTTAGAGCTAACGAAATTGGTATCGACTTGCGCACAAAACTGGATTCCAGAATTCCCAGAATAATTGAGGGCGATCGGGTAAAACTGAACCAAATATTTCTCAACCTTGTGGGGAATGCCATGAAGTTTACCGCTAAAGGCGAGATAATAATTGAAACAAAGCTATTAGAGAAAACAGATGATTTTTTAAAGATTCGCTTTGCCGTGCATGATAGTGGTATTGGCATAGCTGGGGATAAATTGGATAAAGTGTTCGAAAGCTTTTCTCAAGAAGGAGATGACACCACCCGTAAATTCGGTGGAACAGGCTTAGGCCTAACCATTACCAAAAAGTTTATCGAGGGACAAGGCGGAAAAATCTGGGTAGAAAGTGTGCAGGGTGAGGGCAGTAGTTTCATTTTCGAGCTCAGCTTTAAATATAATGCGGATCACAAAGAAAATAGTGCGATTAAACAAGAATGGTCGCGCGACTTATCCATGGTGAAAGGAAAGCGAATATTGGTAGCCGAAGACAACCTCATGAATCAGTTGGTTCTGCAAAAAATGTTAGAAAAATGGGAGCCCAAGCTAGAAATGGTTAGCAATGGCGCCCTTGCACTAGAAAAGCTGCATAAGAATAGCTATGACTTAGTGTTTTTAGACGTACAAATGCCAATTAAAGACGGTATCAGCACCGTGGAAGAATGGCGCAACCATGAAGCCAATTCCCTTAGTAAAAGACAAGCCATTGTTGCCTTAACGGCTGATGCCTTTTCCGAGTCGAGGCAGCGCGTAATAGACGCTGGCATGGACGACTTCCTCTCTAAGCCTATTGAAATTTCTGAGTTAAGGCGGGTATTAGGGAAGTATCTTACCTAATTGAAAAAACAAGCTGCCGCCTAGCTTTAAACACTAGCCCTTCAAAATTAAGAGCTGATATCGCGAGTTAGTCGTCAGGCTTTCGCACATCTACTCTTTTTAGGAGCCCTTTCACGCTGCTTAGCATCATCGGAAGCCTAAAAATATCGGGTGAGGCACTAGCCTTAGAGTTATGTCTTTTTGGTGGTTTTCAGCTTATGTTTATCTAGGTTTAAATTAAGCTCTAGGTTTTCGTTTAACGGCAAAAAATATCGATAACTGGTAAATTTGGTGCTTTATTGTTTCTAAGTATCGTCGCGAAAAATAAGCAAGTCATTTTTAAAAACGCAGTCTTGATGAGTTACGCTAAATGCGAAAATAAATTTAGTTAACTTAATATCCGTTATTTAGCCTAAACAACTGGGGCTAATTAGTACTTAAGCGACGCCAACTCATTTTAGTTTCTCCGCTTCCTCTTAGCGATTAAATAAGCGAGCAAAAAGACTATCATGAGGACCACAAGTACCGCGATTAGATATTGCCCCTTGCTTAAGCCCCTTTGGACTGAATTTTCAGATCTGCCATTTTCTTTTTCGATACCTTGGTTTGACTCATCTTCATTGATAGCTGCTTGCAGACTATCTTGTCCCATAAATACTTTAGGTCGTGGCTTCTTCCAAAAGTTAAAATCCCCTTTTGTGGTTTCGAAACTGGCTTCTAAATCATCCTCCAAGCCAGCGAAAAAATCGATTCCAGTTATAGTCTCCAAGCTATCGATACTTACGATAAAATCCTCTAA
Organism: Schleiferiaceae bacterium; assembly: GCA_018401735.1. Lineage (GTDB taxonomy): Bacteria > Bacteroidota > Bacteroidia > Flavobacteriales > Schleiferiaceae > Croceimicrobium. The sequence goes on along the minus strand of JAGYKI010000002.1, from coordinate 133,599 downwards.
TTCCGAATCAAGTTTCTGATTAGGTAATAAAAATGCAATGGCGCCTAATTCATCTGCATCAAAATCTAGAGCTAGTTTATAATAAAAATTAGGTACCGAAACCTCATTGTTTCCAATCTTGGCTAGACCGGCAACTAAAACGGGCCCAGTAACAATATAAAGAGAGCCATCGGCAGCAGCCCACTCTCTAAACTGCGCCTCCAACTTCTTCCATATTCCGCGATTAAATGACGGCTCTTGTGGACTCATATTACTCATATAAAAGCTCTCACTAATCGCTTCCTCGCTAAAAGCCATATCCGCCGCTGGCGCCAAATGTCCTCGGTCGTAGCCAGATGCCTTATAATCGGCAAGACTAGCACTACCCGTTCTTACCAAAGGGTCTTGTCTAAAATCGTCTTTTCGTTTTGCGATAGCATGCGTTTCATGTCTTTCAAGTTCATAAAAAACCCAAAGAGCCTGTTCATGCTCTTCACTATAGGCAAGCGAATAGTTATGATGATGAACCAACTGGCCTTCTGAAGCGGGCAAGAACAAATCTGTACCCTGCTGTGCTACCGCGCCGATTGTGATTACTGAAAAGAATAGAATTCTACCTAATAACATATTACCTGTTTCAAGCCTCGAAAATAATTAGCTCTCTTTGATATTTTTCTGTTCTGCCCTTTTTTAACGTGAGTTCGACTATAAATCATAGCCTCAGAGTTTCAATAAAAAGAAAAGACAAGTCTAGATCGTGCAGCGGTAGCGGGCTACAGCAAATGAACTAGATGAAGTGTTTTCACTTTTATTGGAAAATCCATTTATGCCCCTTCTAAAAAGCGGCTTTCCGCGTTTATTAAAAGAAATTTTTACAAATCGCAACTGAATGCTGAGCCTTTTGAAGCCCTATTTCTTAGTTCGCTAATAGGTTTTACAGCGTTGGCACTCCGTCTCAGCAATTTATGAAGGAGGGAGAGATTTAAAAAAATGACTGCATCATCAGCTACATCAAAGCCTATGGTACTCAAATTTTTTTGTGATGAAGAGAGTAAATTCCTTCGTTGAAAGGGTATTAATAGTTGGCAATCAGTCAAAGCAATTAGCACGCCTCCTTAAGTGCGTAAAAAACATAAGCTTTGAAGATAGCTGCCGATAAGTAATGGCTTGAACCCAATCGGCATCAACAATAAATCGGTTGGAAAAATAAAAGAGCTGCTCTAAAAAGGACAACTCTTTTATTGAGTATCTATTGAAGATACATTGCTCGTAGAAGAAACCCCAACTTTAATCAGGAGGGGGGGGGAAGATAATAAGAAAGGGTTTCTTGTCTACGAACAATACACGATAAGCAACATATCGAGGCACAAATCTAGAAAATGCCAATTGATATTTTCCGTCATTTTATTGATTTTATTACCCTTAATCTACTGACTTTAAGAGCTAGCCAATTCAATTTTCGTGAATTTTTAGTAGTCGTAAGATAAAGGGTTCATCTTCTAATCTTTCTCTAAGCTAAGTTATTGCCGTAGGGCCTTTTGTGAGAGAGGTAAAGAATTGGAAGACTTGGAAGACTTCGTTCGGGAGCTGACGGGGCTGCCTTTTGCTGCGCTATCCTTGCTAAAAGGATAATACTAATTTGCTAAACGCCGGGGAAAACTGCCAAAGAAAGATTTAACTGGAGCCTGTTTAAGTAAATATAGAGGAAGGGGGAAGTAAATGCTCAAACAATGCTCCAGCTAAAAATCGATAAACAACACATCGGGCTTCAAAGGTGCTATAATCACTGGTGCAAAAAACGTCAGAACCTTGATAAAAAGCATCATTATATACCTTCATTCAACGTAAAATTAAAGGGTTGAAATTGAGATTACGTGTTTCGAAAAAAAACTCAATAGCCGATTTAAATAAAGGAAGATGGAGCTTTACCAAAGCGCGATTTAAAACTGCGCGAAAAACTTGCTAAGTCATTATAGCCTACCGCATTTGCCACCTGAGAAATTTGTGAATACTCCCCTTCTTCTAGGTAAATCAAAGCTCTTTGCAGGCGAGCCTCTTTTAAGTATTTCTGTGGACTTAGGCCACTCGTTTTCTTTACTTGCCTCAATAAAGTTGATTCGCTCATAGAAAACTCATAGGCTATTTCAGCCACTTTTAAATCCCCCTTCACCAAATTAGATTGAATAAAGGAATCAAATTGCTCTAGCCACTGTTGCTCCAGTTTTGTTAAGCTGTCACTATCCCGCTCCAGGGCAAGCTCAGTGCTGATAAACTCCTTTCTACTCTTGCTGTTTTCAAGTAAGTTATTGATTCTCAACAATAGTTCTTCGTCTAAAAAGGGCTTCGTTAAAAAATCATTTACACCAATTCTCAAAGCGGTCATTTTTAAACGTCCCTCCGCCCTTGCGGTAAGCATAATAAATGGAGTCAAGCTAAAGATCTCACTTTCTTTCATTTTCTTAAGTAGGCTTAGGCCATCCATCACTGGCATCATTTGGTCAGATAACACTAGATCAAATGCATCGCAGTTGGCAGAAGGTTCTTCCTGGTTATTCAAAGTTTTTTCTAGCATTTCCCATGCCTCTGCTCCATTTGTTGCCTCGCTAATTCTAAATGACTCGCTCAACAAGTCTTTAATAAAAGATCGCAATTCTAAATTGTCTTCTACAATAAGAATGTGTGGTTTTGAATAATCTTGCGGTGAGTTTATACTTTTTTCAATTCTCTCAAGACTTTTCTCCTGTAAATCTTTGTTTCTATGTTGGGAACTGTTGGTTAGCTCGCGATAAGGAAGCTTTAAGTAAAAAACACTCCCCTTGCCGTATTCACTTTCTGCCCAAAGCTCTCCTCCCATAAAATGCACTAAATCTAAGGATAAGGAAAGGCCTAAACCGGTGCCGCCCTGTGCCTCTGCTATTTCAGATTCGTCACCCTGACTGACTTGGTAAAACCGATCAAAAATTTTGCTGAGGTCGGACTCCTTAATTCCGATCCCGGTATCCTTAATGCTTAGCCAAAGGGTGTTTTCATCATCTGGGCGAATATTAACAGCGACGCTGCCACCTTCATTAGTAAATTTAAATGCGTTAGTTAATAGGTTATTGAGAACCTTATTTGTTTTAGACTTATCTAGGGCAACCTTTACGTTTGGATCTAAATTTATCTGCCATCTAAACTCCAAGTTTTTATCCTTGGCCAGAACCTTGAAGGGCGCCAAAATACTTTCGAAATAAGAGAATAAGACCAGCTCTTCTTCACGCAGCTTTAGTCGACCTGCTTCCAATTTAGACAAATCTAAAATTTCGTTCACCAAATTCAGTAAGACCCCAGCATTTCGTTGCATATAGCTTAGCCAGCGTTGTTCCTTTTCGCTGAAACTATCTTTTTGCGACATTAGTTTATTCAATGGGCTGCTAATCAAACTCAGTGGTGTGCGTAACTCGTGGCTAATATTGGCAAAGAACTGCGATTTCATGCGGTCGAGAGATCGGAGTTCTTCCTTTTGGTTTTCAATTATTTGCGTACGTTCAACCACCAATTTTTCGAGCTCTATCTGCCTCGCCTTTTGAGCACGCTGACGTAAATAAATAAAGAGCGAAACAGAGCCGACAAGGAAAAATAGGGTAATGAAAATAAACCAAACCCGCAGATAAAAAGGCTTCAAAACCGAAATGGGAATACTCAGTTCTCGCCCTGACCAACGGCCGCTAGACTCCTGTCCTCTTATTTTTAAGGTATAGTCACCAAAAGGAATTTTTCCAAGCTGAATTACATTGGAAGCCTGGTAAGTCCAATTTTCATTTAAGCCCTCTAAGATGTATGCGTATTGAACTTTATCCAGTTCCTGATAAGATAATAAAGCGACGGTAATTTCGGTAATATAATCGCCTGGTTTCATAATTAGAGCCTTGTCTTGCGCCAATACCTTCAAATCTTGTATGCTATTTTCCTTCGCTCTAAAGAGATCTAACTTGGAGAGAATCAAATTTGGCTCGTAAGTATCTTCCTCAAGATAAAAATCAAGTGGTTGAAAATAAGTGAGGCCATTTAGGCCTCCGAAATAAATGATACCATCCTCATCCTGATAATGTGAAATTCGATTAAACTCATTATTAGATAAACCGTCGTTTTGGGTATAACTCCTTATTTTCTTGGTACTAGGGTCTAATTGAGCAATGCCATATTCGGTGGACAGCCATAAATTATTCTTCTGATCTTTATAAACAGCATAAACATTATTACTCGGCAAACCTTCCAAACGCCCATAATGACGGATGCTTCCTTTCGTTGGGCTCCATTGTACCAAACCATGTTTTGCCGTTGCAAGCCAAAAGCTCCCATCGTCGTTAGGAAGTAAATGTTGGATATTGTCAAACTGCAAATAATATTGTCCTTTCCCACCAGAGTGATAACGCTCCAGCATACTACCATTTTTTAAATTAAAAGTAAAAATGCCGGCGGCCGTTACGGCCCAAGCGGTATCACTCTCATTTTCATAGATCTGATAAACATAAGGGTTTACATCCGCCCCATGCCATAGCGAATACTCTATTAACTTACCTCTGGCTAAGCGGAAAAAAGAGGCTCTAAAATGACTGTTAAACCAAAGTTGCCCATACTTGTCCTGATGAATTACCCAGGCTCCTCCAGATACATTTACAGGCAAGGGAATTAAACTATCGGGGGAGGCGCCTGAGCGGTCAACTATTTTCAATCCTAAATCAGACATATATAATAGCATAGTGTCGCTACTAAAGCCCAAGGCCCATTTTCCACCCGAAAAACTTTCTTCTACCTTCTCCTCACCACCATTTAAAAGCTTTGAATAGAGAAAGCGCGGCTGCTCCGCCATCGCCCAGAGTTTTTTGTTCTTTCCTTTTCCCGTTACTTTTATTCCTCTGATAGATCGAGGATCTACTCCATCCTGCTCATAAAAACAGCGTTTAAACCGCAAATCATCTAATGTAAAACGATGCAAGCCATAAGCCGAGGTAATCCAAACCGCTCCTTGCCTATCGGCAAAAACGCTACCGCCATTGCGTAGTTGTTTTGATACGATCTTTAAATCAACGGCCTTCTGCTGTGGGTCTGTTGGCACCATTAGCATCCTTTCATCCTTAGAATACACCCAGTAATTTCCATGCGCTTTGGTGAAAAAGCGACGTAGGAAATTGTTTTTTAGCGCAAGCTTCCCAAAGATTTTTTCCGCTCTAAAATCTGGCTTTACGGTACCATTCTTTTCTATGTAGAAGTACTTCTGATATGGCTCGTCCGTTTCAATTTCGTGGTAATAAATATAAAAGTGTGGCCTGCTAAGCGAGTCCCATTCATAAATATCTATGTAGCGACTTCGTTCAAAGGCGATGCTATCTAGATGCTCCCCAGAACTACTTAAGACCTTAAAGTAAGATGTTTCCGAATACAGCATATAGTAGCTAAACCAAAAATCACCTGCTGGGGAGCGTTCAACACCTCTCAAATCCAATACATTGGATCCATTTAAAGGAATTTCGTGAAAACGGTTACTATAATAAAAGAGCGAGGTCTTACTTACAAAAGTGATTTGATCAGATTCGTTCAAGCTCATTGTGATTATCTCTGAAAAGTCAAAGGGAATGCCACCTTTGGGTAAGAAGTCTTGTAGGCTTACAATGTTCTCTTTCTTTGGATCCAAGACATCGATGTTCAATAAACTCGTTTTATTCAAATCGGAGTAAAAAATCCAAATAAAGCCTTGTTGGTCTTTTTTAAGCAAGGCCACCTGGTTATCACTCAAACCTGAGTTTTCGGTAGTAAACCATTTAAAACTTTTACCATCAAAACGGTTTATTCCATAATCGGTGGCTAGCCAAATTAAGTCGCTGTTATCCTGAACTATTGAGTTCACTTGCCGATGAGATAGGCCCTCGTCTACACCCCAAAATTGGCCTTTAACAACCTGATTTTCGGAATTATTCTTTGTTTGGCCTAGTAGGCTACCTAAAAACAGAAAATTAATACCTAAAATCGCCAGTGCCTTTTGCATTCTATATAATCGAAACTTAAAAACTCGAATTGGTCAAATATAAGGAAAGAATCAAGCCTTGAATGAGAGCCATAGCACAAGAATTAGTTTAAAAAACCTTGCTCTATTATAGATTCAAAGCTCTGATACTCTTCCAATCTTAGCTTTAAAATGAAAAATGAAAACCTTACTTTATTCAGTAGCAAAGGTTTCTTAGCTTTAGAGCCTGAACCCTATTTCACCCTCATGCGTAATTTGGCCTTGCTTTTCGCTCTGTTCTTTCACCTTTATTTGAGGGGGCAAAGTGTTTCTACCTTTATCGATTCCAGTGCTACCGGAGCACGGATAACTGATGCCCTTTTATTCGATAATCAAGGTAACCTTTATGGCTCCGATTACAGCGGTAATTCCGTTTACAAATTAAGTCCTTCCGGTATTCTCAGCACGGTAGTTTCCAGTTTAGACTCGCCAAATGGCCTCGCCTTCGATTCACAAGGAAATCTTTTTATTTGCGATAATACGGGCAACAATATTTATAAAATAGATGGCAGTGGCCGTCTCAGCGATAGTTTTGCCATTACTAATCCCGCGGGAATTATAAAAGACCTCAACAGCGACACGCTCTTTTTTACTACTTACACTGGAAGTCAATTGATGAAACTCACTCCCGATGGAGCCATCCTTCCTTGGTTTTCAGGCAGTCCATTGAATGGTCCGGTGGGCTTCTGCTATGATGACCAAGGACAACTATACTTAGCAAATTTTAACGATAGAAATATTTACAGGGTTTACCCCGATAGCTTGCAATATCTTGCCAGCCTACCAGGAACCCCTACCAGCGCCTTGGGTTCTATAACCTATGCCTTCGGTAGTATTTGGGCGACCAACTTTCAAAATCATAAGATTTTCCGTGTTTTTATAGACTATAAGGATAGCGTTGTGTTGTATGCTGGCTCTACTGCTGGCTTTACCGATGGTGCTCTTGACTCGGCTAAATTTCGTCAGCCCAATGGGATAGTAGCAAAAAACGATAGTCTCTTTATTTCCGAATTTGCCACAGGGAATATTCGTATTATCGCCAATATAGATGCAGATCTGACGATCGAAAAAAAACCCGTCTTTCAACCCGAAATCGCGGTTTACCCCAACCCCACTAGCGCTAAAGTTTATCTTCAATTTACCGATGGGCCCCGAAGCTTCAATTATGAAATTATAGACGAACAGGGGGCGCTTATGCAGAGTGGGCAGAATGAACAGTCGCCCATCGATATCAGTACTTTAGAAAAAGGCCTCTACTTTCTTAAATTCGAAATAGAAGGAATCAGCCAAACTATTCGCTTACTTAAAAGCTGATTTTTAGCGCTCTAATTTTCCCGCATCCTAAAAATTCTAGACCTTCCCGCTATGAATGAATTGCAAAGCTACCTCAACTCTTATCTGGGAATTCCCGATCACGACATGGCCGCCGTGCAATCGCTGTTTAAAGAAAAGGAGCTTTTGAAGGGGGATTTCTTCTGCAAAAGCGAACAATATTGCGACAAGCTTAGCTTTATAAAAAGTGGATATGTACGCATCTTTGCGCAGGAAGGAACTAAAGAAATTACCCAGTGGATTAGCAGTCCTGGCTATTTTTTAACCGATTTAGGAAGCTTCATTTTCGACCAAAGAGCGCGCTGGAATATGCAAGCTTTGGAAGACTGCCGCTTATTTACCATTCACAAAAAAGATTATCGGAAACTAGGGGAGCTTGTTTCCAATTGGTCGCAACACGAAAATCGTTTTCTTTCTTCTTGTTTTATTATGCTTGAAAATCGCGTTTTCAGCCAATTATCGCTAAATGCAGAAGAGCGTTACCGCAAGCTTTACGAAGCAGATCGAACACTTTTTCAAAAAGTACCGCAGCAGTATTTAGCGTCCATGCTGGGTATGTCGCCCGAAACCTTTAGTCGTATTCGCGCTAAAATCGTTTCTTGATTTATATCAAGAGGAGGCCTGTTAGATTCGTAGACCTTTGACTATCAAATTTTGAGATATGAAAAAGGAAATTAACACTAGCATTATTATCAACGCATCTACCGCAAGGGTATGGGAAGTTTTAACAGATTTTGAGAATTATCATCAATGGAACCCTTTTATAAAGTCGATAGAAGGTACCGTGCAATTAGGCAATACTATTAAGGTTACCGTTGCGGGCGCTAGCTTTAAACCCAAAGTGTTGGTCTTTGCAGAGATGCGCGAGCTAAAATGGCTAGGTCACTTTTTAGTAAAGGGTCTTTTTGACGGCGAGCATTGTTTTGAGCTCCAAAAGCTTAGTTACGGGCGAACGCGTTTTTTGCACAGTGAAAAATTTCATGGACTCCTGCTTCCGTTAATGGTCAAAAAGCTAGACACTGAAATTTTCGCGGGCTTTGAAGCGATGAACACTGCTCTAAAAAACCGTGTTGAAAGGATTATTTAGACCTAAAAAAATGTCGACTAAGGTAGAGGCTAAAAAATTGTATTCTTAACTGCGAATGAAACAACCTCTGCGTTCAAAATTCATAATAAATCAATTGCGCTAAACCTTTTCCACTCTAAACCTTACCTTTAGGGCTTATATTTTAATCTAAATTTAGCGCGCTTGCGCAGATAGCTAAGTCGAGCTTTAAAGCTCCAAAACAAGCATATTCTATAATAAATCATGGCATTCAACATCGTCCTCTTCGAGCCGGAAATCCCCAATAATACGGGCAATATCGGCAGACTAAGCCTTGGCTCTGGCTCTAAACTTCATTTGGTAAAACCCTTTGGCTTTGAGCTAAACGATGCCCGTTTAAAAAGAGCCGGCCTCGACTATTGGCAACACCTTTCTGTAACCATTTATGAGAGCGTGGCTGACTTTTATGAAAAAAATCCGGCGGGCAATTTTGTTTACCTCTCCAGTCATGGCAAAAAAGACTATTGCGAAATTGACTATGCCGACGACATGTTTCTGATTTTTGGAAAAGAGTCTAAAGGGCTCGATGAACATATCCTTCAACAAAACGTAGAGCGCAGCTATCACATACCCATTTATAGCGAACATATCCGCAGCTTTAACCTCGCCAATGCGGTGGCCATTGTGGTGTACGAAGGGATACGAAGTCTTAAAACAAAGCTCTAGTTAGTACCAAGCATAACTATTTTAGGTTTGCATAATTTTTCACTCTCGGTAGATGCCCAGCAATAAGAACTGATTCGAAAGAAGAACCGTATCTTCTATCTGTACACAGCCGCTTTGCCCAAGATCGTCGATAAATTACAATCCCATTCAAGGTGTTAATCTTAATTTGATGCAGACTTTTGTACACTACTTTTTACATTTTGGCTTTCCCCTCTTTATGGCCGTGGTGCTTTTTAAAAAAGATTGGAAGAAAGTATATCTCATTCTAATTGCCACCATGTTGGTAGACTTAGATCACTTGTTTGCAGACCCTATTTTTCAAGCCAATAGATGCAGCATCAATTTTCACTTTCTGCATAGCTATTATGCCATGCTACTTTATATAATCTTGCTTTTCTTCCGCAGGCCTTTTAATATTATTGGTATTGGCTTGCTCTTCCACATGTTTACCGATTATATCGATTGCCTAATGATGTTTGCCCGCTGCCGCGAATGTTTGCAAGACTCTCCTGCCATAGAGCTTTTAAATGGCACAGGGCAATTGTTAGGTTTTTAAAGCTCTATGATTAAGTCAAGCCTTTCTTTTGGCTAAATTCGCTTGCTTTGTAAGCACTCTTTTTTAGCCTAAAACCTAGCTCTTGGAACTTGTAACGCTAAAAACATTCGACAATTTAGTCGAGGCACATCTGATTAAATCTAAGCTTGAAAGTGAAGATCTCCCTTGTTTTCTCTTTGATGAAAACATTATGGCGCTAAACCCTTTATACAACTTTACCGTTGACGGAATAAAGCTTAAGATCAATAAATTTGACCTTGAAAAAGCCGAAGAAATTTTGAGTGCAATAGATCGTACGCCCATAACAACTAGCGATGATCATGTGCTTATCTGCCCCAAATGTCAGTCGCAAAATCTTCATAACCGTTTTAAATCTATGAAAGGGCTCAAAGGGCTGCTTTCTGCAATAGTTGCCCTGGTGTTGATTGTTTTCCCTATTTAACGTGAGTTCGACGTAATATTAGGCCTCAGGCCTCTTGTAAATAGTGGGTTTCAAGTCGAAGCAGTGAAGCAATAGCGGGCTATTGTGAGCTGCTGAGACGTGGAAAGCCGCTTTTTAGAAGGGGCCTAAACGGATTTTCCAATAAAAATGAAAATCCTGCATCTAGCTCATTTGCTGTAGCCCGCTACAGCTGCATGATCCAGACTAGTCTTTTCCTTCCATTGAAAATCTGAGGCTCTAATTTATTGTCGAATTCACGTTATTTATTATGAGCTGTTATACCAATGCAAAGACTGCGGCCATAGTTTCAAGCAGGCCTTAAAAAAGTCTTAATTCTGTCTTTCTGCCTTCACCCTTTAAACTTAAAGGTTTTGAAAAGGAGTGATTATATTTATCCTTTAAATGCTGCCTAGCATCAAACACTTATGCATTACGCTTAGATGAACTGCATCTCTTGTAACACCGATCACAACTCTAACTTTTGCCCCAATTGCGGTGAAAAGGCCGGTACTAAAAAGATCACTTTTAGGTCTATTGTTACCGACAGTTTTAGCAGTATAACCACCATGGATAAGGGCTTTTTATTTAATCTTAAAATGCTTTTTCTAAACCCAAAGTCTATTACCATCGATTATATTCTCGGTAAACGAAAAGGGATATTAAACCCCATTTCCTTCTTAATTCTCTCGGTTTCCCTCTATTTAATTTTGGAAGGCCTTTTAAAAGTGCCCAAAGAGATAGGCAGCGAAAGCAAAGTCCCTGAAACTTACATGAGGCAGGTGGCCTTTACGGGAGGACTATACCTCCACAAGTACTTCAAGTATTTCTGGGTATTAGCAATTATACCCCTAGGCCTCTCTACTCGCTTGCTTTTTGGCAAGTATAATTTTACCGAGCACCTTACTATCAATGCTTTTATTCTCGGGCAAGCAACCATAGTTGGACTAATAGCACATATTATTTTAAGAACGAATTTGGTATTTAATCCCTTTGTCTATGCGGTATTATTAATTTTGACTTTTCGGGTCTTTCTCACTAATAATGAAGGCTTTGAAAGCTTTTTCAAGTCCCTCTTGGTGGTGCTGTTTTTTATGATTGAGCTGCTTGCTATTGCTTTAGGCTTGGGACTTGTATTCGTTTAACGACGCCCGTTAAATAAAGTAAGGTCAATGTGAAATTAAGCATCTGCCAAGGAGCAAAAAAACCTAAACTACTTGTCTGAGCAATACTTCGTGCTCAATAAATATCGCACACTATCACGTAAAAGAAAGTACTTTTGCCCTTCCTAAAAGTAGTTTAAATACCGAATTTGATGGGTTATATTAAACTCTTCTCGCGGAGCTAACTAAAAATCCCACTCCATGAAAATACCCGCCAAGTTTCGCATGCTTGTCTTTCTTTTTTTAATGACCTTTTCAATCGGCATCAGCCTTTCCGGTATTTTGCTACTTGTGCGAGAAGGTTTCGTGGATGATTTTTTTAAAAAATGGATGTCTAACTTTATTAGCACTTGGGTAATCGTGCTACCGGTAGCATTGGTAGTTATCCCAATCGTAAATAAAATTACTGATGCCATTGTAGAAAAACAGTAGCCAGCTCACCATTTTTCGCATTTATAACTTATCGAAGAACTCTATACCCAAATGTCACTTGCTGAATCTAAAAGCCTCACATTTGCATCGCACACGATTTAATTTTGTGCGATTAAAAATAGGCCTTATGGAAAAAGCAGTTCAAACCAATCTTAGTCAAAATATATTTCGAGTAATTCTCGCACTCTTTATGATTTTTGCGGGCTTCAGTCACCTCACCTTTAACCGCGTCGATTTTCAAGCCCAAGTACCCGACTGGCTGCCGATGAGTAAAGACTTGGTGGTGATTCTTTCGGGAATCGTAGAAATGGCTATTGGACTCTGCCTTCTCCTTTGGAAAAATCAAAGAGCCCACATCGGTTGGGCTTTGGCCATATTCTTCGTCTTAGTATTCCCTGGAAACATTGCCCAATACCTCGATGGCAAAGATGCCTTTGGTGTTCTCGATTCGGATCGCGCCCGACTGATTCGCTTATTCTTCCAACCCGTTTTAATTGCTTGGGCGCTATGGTCTTCTGGTGCTTGGAAAGCCTGGCGTAATTCAAAAAACACCGCCGCATGAAAAAACAAAATCCATTAAAACTTGAGCAACAAGTTTGCTTCCCGATATATTCTGTTTCACGCCTAATAACCAAGGCCTATAAGCCACATCTCGAAAAAATGGGCCTAACGTATCCCCAATACCTCGTGCTTTTAGTGCTTTGGGAGCACAAAGAGTTGTCGGTCAATCAAATTGGAGAAAAGCTAATGCTCAACACCAACACTCTTTCCCCGCTGATTAAGCGCATGGAAAAAACCGGTCTACTACAGCGCAATCGCTGGGAAAAAGATGAGCGCACGGTAATGGTAAGCCTCACCGAAAAAGGCCTATCTTATCAGTCAGAGGCCATGCCCATTCCCGAAAAACTGCTGCAATCACTCCTTTCGGAAGAAGTGCAGCTTGGCGAGGTGATGTTGTTGAAAGACACCCTCGATAAATGGATTACAATCCTGTCTAAAAAGCCTGAAAATCAATCTAATTCACTTTAATTTATAAAAATCAAATAAATGAAAGCTTTACAAATCACACAATATGGTGTAATCAGCGAAAGCTTGGCCATTAAAACTATTGCTAAACCTAGCCTACAAAATAAAGACGTATTAATTGCGGTAAAAGCCGCTTCTTTAAACCCCATCGACTATAAAATTGTCGGAGGTTATTTAAAAGAAATGATCGCTCTAGACTTACCGGCCACCATCGCCTACGATGTGAGTGGAGTAATCGTTGAAAAAGGCAGTGAGGTAGATAGTTTCGAAATTGGTGACGAGGTCTATGCCCGCGTACCACAAGAACAAATGGGTACCGTAGCCGAGTTTGTTGCGGTAAATAGCGAGGTAATCGCCTTAAAGCCCATCAACCTTTCCTTTGAAGAAGCCTCTGCCTTGCCCTTAGCGGGGTTAACCGCCATTCAGGCTTTGGAAAGAGTAGGAATTAAAAAAGACGACCGCGTATTAATTCACGCTGGTTCTGGCGGTGTGGGTAGCTTCGCTATTCAGTATGCCAAACACAAAGGCGCTATCGTTTACACTACCACCAGCACTAAAAATGTAGACTGGGTTAAGGCCCTCGGTGCCGATCGTGTAATCGATTATACCAAAGAAAATTACCAAGAAGTTGCTAATAACTTAGACATCGTTTTCGACACTTTAGGAGGCGATTATACCCTCGGTGCTTTTGAAATAATTAAGGAAGGTGGCAAAGTAAGTTCCATTGCTGGCTCTGCCCCCGACGAGGAAACAGCGCAAATGATGGGTATGAAAGACTATCAATTACCCGAACATTTAGCGGCTTTAATTCAAAAGAAATCGGCAGTTTACAAACTGACATGGATGCAGCCTAATGGTGAACAGTTACAATTAATTAAAAGCCTGATAGAAGCCGGAACAATCAAGCCTATTATCGACTTAATTTATCCTTTTGAAAAAGGAGTGGAAGCTTACGAACATCTAGCCACCGGCCATGCTCAGGGAAAAGTAATTATCAGCTTTTCTGCTCATTCTTAAAAAAACCTTTATGCAAACGAGTCAAACTATCCTATTAAAAAAGCGCCCCAAAGGCAAGCCAAGTCTAGAAGATTTCGAGTTTACCCACACCGAAATCCCCACCTTAAAAGAAGGTGAGGTTTTACTCAAATCGCTTTACCTTTCGGTAGATCCGTATTTAAGAGGACGCATGAGTAATGCTCCCTCCTATATTGCTCCCTTCGAAGTAGGACAGCCGATCGAATCGGGCATTGTGGCCGAAGTTTTAGAGTCAAAAGCAGCAGGCCTTGGCGCTGGCGATTATGTTTTTGGCGCTTTAGCCTGGAAGGAAATGCAAGTGACGAAAGCGCGCAGCCTCACTAAAGTAGACCCCAAGGTAGCACCTCTTTCGGCTTATCTAGGCGTTTTGGGCTTAACTGGCCTCACCGCTTACTTAGGGATGATGGAAATTGGCAAGCCTAAAAAAGGAGAAACGCTTTTGGTTTCGGGTGCCGCTGGTGCCGTGGGCAGTATCGTGGGGCAAATTGGAAAGATTCTCGGTATGCATGTAGTAGGTATTGCGGGTAGCGATGAAAAACTAGCGCTAATGCAATCTAAATTCGGTTTCGATGCAGGCATCAATTACAAAACTACCGAAAACATGCGCGAGGCCATTGCTAAGGTTTGTCCCACTGGTGTAGATGTGTACTTTGATAATGTTGGCGGGGAAATATCAGAAGCGGTGCTATTTAATATCAACAAATTTTCACGCACCATAAACTGCGGCGCCATTTCCGTGTATAATACTACCGAAGCCCCCAAAAGTATTAGCGTACAGTCTTTCTTGGTTAAGAAAAGTTCTTTAATGCAAGGTTTCGTGGTATTCGATTATGCCGATAAACACCCCGCGGCGATACAACAACTCGCTGCTTGGATGAAAGAAGGAAAATTAACCTATACGGAAACCATTAGAGAAGGATTTGACCAAGTGCCGCAGGCTTTCTTAGATCTTTTCGAAGGAAAGAACCAGGGGAAAATGGTTGTGAAACTATAAACGAAAATAAAATAAACATGAGAAACTTTGAATTTAAAAACCCCACCAAAATCATTTTTGGCAAGGATCAGATTAAGAGTATAAAAAGTGAAATTCCCGCCCAGGCCAAGGTACTTATGCTGTACGGCGGCGGAAGCATTAAGAAGAACGGAATTTACGAGCAAGTAAAAGCCGCTTTGGCCGATCATCAAGTGATAGAGTTTGGCGGCATTCCCGCCAATCCCGAATACGAGATTTTACTAAAAGCCTTAGACCTAATTAAAAAAGAAAACATCGGCTACCTATTAGCCGTAGGTGGCGGTTCGGTAATCGATGGCACCAAATTTCTTTCTTCAGCCGCACTTTACGATGGCGCTGAGCCTTGGGATATCCTTAAAAATAAAATCCCCACCTTAAAGGGAATGCCATTTGGCACGGTATTAACCCTACCCGCCACCGGCTCAGAAATGAACTCTGGAGCGGTAATTACCCGCGCCGAAACCAAAGAAAAATTTACCATGGGTGGCGCTGGTTTATTCCCTCAGTTTTCGGTTTTAGATCCACAAGTGGTAGCCTCTATTCCCCAGCGACAATTGGCCAATGGTATTACCGACGCCTTCAATCACGTTTTGGAGCAATACCTCACTTATCCGGCTCAGGCTCATTTACAAGATCGTATTGCCGAAGGCATTTTACAAACCCTAATTGAAGTTGCACCCAAAATAATGGCCGACCCGAGCGATTATGAGGCCGCCTCCAACTTTATGTGGTCTTGTACCATGGCCTTGAACGGTTTAATTCAAAAAGGCGTTCCCACCGACTGGGCCGTGCATGCCATGGGTCATGAGCTTACGGCCCTTTTTGGCATTGATCATGCTCGTACCTTGGCGATCATCGGGCCACGCCACTACGAGTATAATTTCGAAACGAAGAAAGAGAAACTCGCGCAATACGCCGAGCGTGTGTGGAATATCAAGGATGGCAGTATCGAAGAAAAAGCCAAAGCTGCCATTAAACGCACCGAAACGTTTTTTCACGAGCTCGGCATCGAAACCAAGCTATCCGCCTATACCAAAGATTACGAAGGCACGGCCGAAGAAATCGGCAAACGCTTTAAAGAGCGCGGTTGGGAAGGTTTAGGCGAGGATCAAAAACTCACTTCCGTAGATGCGGAAAAAATTGTAAAGATGGCGTATTAACGCCCTTTTCAGAACAATACAAAAGCCCGTAGCGAAAGTTGTGGGCTTTTTGATTTCCAAGCTGACATCACTCATAAATTAACGTGAATTCGACGTGAAATCAGGCCTCAGACCCCTTGTAAATAGTGGAATTCAAGCCTATGCTGTGAAGCAATAGCGGGCTATTACAAGAAGCAATGGCGCGGAAAGCCGCTTTTTTAAAAGGGCTATAAATGGCCTTTCCCATAAAAGTGAAAATTTGAGGCTCTGTTTTGTGGTCGAACTCACCTTATTTATGAATATTGCGGTTTCTTGCACTACATTTTCTGCCCAGAGCCTAGCCTTTATTAACATTCCATAAGCTATTTTCCGAAGTTGATGATAGTTAAGATAAAAGATTTAGCTTTGACTAGGCCATGACTTAAGCTTTTTCAAGACAGAAATAGGCATAAACCATCATAGCTCCCATATTTAATTTTACAACCTTTTAGGTAGTAGGATAATTATGAGGCCAACAGACAATGAAAAAAATAAAATGATAGGTATTGGCAACTATTTTTAGCCATGTTATAGCCTACCTAATTATGTATTGGAACATTTAAGCATGAAAAAAGACCTGTTGATTACCAGAACTGAAGATATAGTTTATTTGACATTATCAATTCTAGCTATTTTATTCATTTTGGTTGAAACCTTAGATTTAATTTATATTTTTTACCAAGAATTAAAAAGATTTTCCTTTTCAGAAGAAAGACCCCTTGGCCTTTCAGGTGTACCTATTTTCTTTAATATCATTATCACTTTAGAAATTTTAGAAACATTTAAGCATCATCACCGCACAATATTAAGCAGGGTTAAAATAATTTTATTAATCGCAATAACAGCCATAGTTAGAAAGTTAATAACCCTTGATGTTAAGCATACTGAATCCCTTTTACTGATCGGAATAGGGATTATTATCTTATCTATTAGTATGGGTTACTATTTCTTGTCGAAGAAAAACATTTTAGACAAATAACATTAATTCAAATTAAATGAAAAAAACATTAAACAAATTCATAGCAAGCTTATTAGCACTAATAATGCTCAGTCCCAGCGCCTATCCTTGCACGGGGATTACCTTAAAATCTGCCGATGGGGCTGTGGTTGTATCTCGCACTGTTGAGTGGGCCTTAAACGATGCCCAGCATAATCAGATCTTAATTGTGCCCCGTAACAAACAATTTATTGGTCAAACCCCGGAAGGATACAATGGAAAGAAATGGACCGGTAAATATGGCTTTGTAACCCTAAGTGCTTATGGCCAACCTTATGGACCAGATGGCTTAAATGAAGAAGGGCTATATGTAGGTGTTTATTACTTACCCGACTTTGCAGAATACGCTACTTACAATAGCGCAGAAGCTCAAAACTCTATGAGCGTCGGAGATTTGATGCAATGGATGCTATCTTCCTTTAAAACAGTGGACGAAATAATTGCCAATTTAGAAAATGTTATTGTTGTAAATGTTGAAAATAAAGAGTTTGGCGGAGCAGCACTTCCCTTTCATTTTAAAATAGTTGACCCTAGTGGTAACAGTAAAATAATCGAAATCGTAAATAATGGTGAAATAAAGATATATGATCCGTATATCGGAGTAATTACAAATTCCCCAACTTATGATTGGCATTTAATTAATCAAAGAAATTACCTTAGCCTTACAACCAATCCAAATATCCCAAAAACTTTCGATAATTATAATTTACAACCCCTGGGAGGGGGATCCGGGTTGATCGGCTTGCCAGGTGACTTTACTCCACCATCAAGATTTGTTAGAGCCGCAGCATTCACGGCAAGTTGCCGCCCTTTAGAAACTAGTCTTGATGCTGTTTTCGAATCATTTAGAATATTGGATAATTTCAATATTCCCTTGGGCGCCCAGGTCCCCGCAGATCATTTACCCACTGACATTGTTTCCGCAACTCAAGTTACTTCTTCATCTGATTTGAAAAACAAAGTGTATTACTATCACACCATGTGGAACAGACAAATTAGGAAAATAGACTTAAACGCTATAAATTTCGCAAGAGTAAAAGAGCAAATAATCGATGACGATAAGTTAAAAACAAACACCGTTAAAGATATTACTGCCTTGATAAATTAAATAATAGAAATAACAAAAAAATAACATTATGAACCCAAAAAAATTTACTCTCCCAAAATTAAATTTCTTTAGCCTAGGAATTATTATACTAATCACCTCGCTATTTTATAGTTGTGAAAAAAATGAAGAAGACACACAAGCTCCTAAAATAATAGTCGTTCAACCCGACGAAGGCCAAGCTTTTTCGCTTGGAACTGATTTCTTGGTGGTAACTGTAATGCACGATTATGTAGCACTGGCCTCCTACAAATACACCGTGTCTTGGTTTGATGATCCTTCGAATGTTTCTGAAAACCCAAATGACCCAAGCTTTGCATTAAGTGAATCTAATACCATCACAACCAGCGATAGCGCACCACATTGGGAAGATGTTAATTTCAATATTAGTATTCCCCTAGGTATTCGAAAAGGTTATTATGATCTAGATATTTACTGCTATGATAAGGCCGGTAATTCTTATAAAACTAGTGTTCGATTACTGTTTCAGGATTAATTATAGTAAAATAAATATCTAGATCGTGAGTAAATCAATTTTATTCTTTTGCTTATCATTCCTATTTATTCCCCTTAAAAGCGCTGCTCAAAACACAAACTTGCTCCCTGGATTCGATAAAACGGAGTTTCTAGAGTTGCTTAAAGTTTCTAGTAGGCAAGGGGATTCTCTATACAATCCCGATCTGCCAGCGCCTGAAAAATTCAGAAAGATTTATAGATCCATGGAGATGGGTTTGGATAATCGTTGGGACCTTTGGGTTTCTGAAGATAATAGAGTTTGTATTAGCATCCGAGGAACAACCAAAAAAC
Organism: Schleiferiaceae bacterium; assembly: GCA_018401735.1. Classification (GTDB taxonomy): domain Bacteria; phylum Bacteroidota; class Bacteroidia; order Flavobacteriales; family Schleiferiaceae; genus Croceimicrobium. The sequence goes on along the minus strand of JAGYKI010000002.1, from coordinate 114,724 downwards.
AGATAAGTTGGCTCGATAACTTCTATGCGGCTATGCTTCCCGCCAAAGGTTCATTAAAACTTAGTGCTGACTTCGTGTTTGACTATAATTTAAGCGATGATGACCGTGCAGCGGTGCATGCGGGTTGGCTTATAGCTACAGCATTTCTCTCCCGAGACATTCTCCCTAAGGTCGATTCGCTTTACCATGCGGGATTCCAAAATATGTACATTATGGGTCACAGCCAAGGAGGAGCCATCTCTTATTTACTAACGGCACTATTATTAAATGAACAAAAAAAAGGCACTATTCCAGCGGCAATAAACTTTAAAACATATTGCAGCGCTGCCCCAAAACCAGGTAACCTTTATTTTGCTTATAGCTATGAGAATATGACTCAAGGAGGATGGTCACTTTCTGTAACAAATGCTGCAGATTGGGTTCCTCAAGCACCATTTTCTATCCAAACTACCGGCGATTTTGCAGAATTAAGCCCCTTCACCAATGCTAAAGCCGAAATTAAAAAACTGCCATTTTTTAAGCGAATGGTCTTTTTAAACGTCTACAATAAACTCGAAAAACCCAGCAATAAGGCTAATAAAAAATTTCAAAAATACCTCGGCCCAAAACTTGAAGTGTTTGTGAAATCGGTTTTGCCTGAGTTCGAATCTCCCCAATATGTAAACTCAAACAATTATGTAAGAACCGCCGAGCAGCTTGTTTTATATCCTAATGAGGAATACTACCAGATTTTTCCACAAGACAAGAATAATATCTGGATTAACCATTCGTTCGAATCATATTTGTTTCTAACAGATAAACTTAGTTTCAAATAAAATTAGACCCCCTTGCTTTTATAAAGAATCGGTTTTAGCAGAAATCCTATGGATAAACCTCAAAAAGTTCTTGCCAAAAAAATGAGGGTCTATATTTTTTGGGCCTGCCCCTCCGGGTCGGGCTATCCGCTGCAAGTCCTCGCTCGTGCCTCGCTGTGGGCTTTCCGCTGCTATCCCTCAGGCGGGCCTACTACTAGATGCAAAGCCTATCTTAACGTGAGTTAGACTATAAATCATAGCCTCAGATTTTCAATAAAAAGAAAAGACAAGTCTAGATCGTGCAGCGGTAGCGGGCTACAGGAAATGAACTAGATGAAGTATTTTCACTTTTATTGAAAATCCATTTATGCCCCTTCTAAAAGCGGGTTTCTGCGCCTCTGCTTATTGCAATAGCCCGCTATTGCTTCACTACATAGGCTAGAACTCCACTATTTACAAGGGGTCTGAGGCCTGATTTTACGTCGAATTCACGTTATCTTAGCCTACGATATGAGCGGAATATTAAGAATTATCCCCATTTATGAAGTCTAAAAAAATGCTCAAATTCCTTTTCCCCCTTGGGGGAATAATATCCTTATTTTTCGTCCCTTGGATTTTGCTAAAGGCTTGGCTCATGCCCTTGCCCGATACCCTTCAAGAACAGCTAGATCAAGCCCTCGATTATCATTTCGAAGGTATAATCGTTTATGTAGACCAATCTGCGCAAGCACCCCAATTTTACGCAGCCGGCTGGCATAATAGAGAGACCAAAATACCCGCCGACCCACAAGCTTTGTTTAAAATTGCCAGTATTAGCAAACTCTATAATGCGGCAGCCATTGCGAAATTGGTGCACGCAAAGCGCTTGTCTTTAGATAAAAGCCTCGCCCATTACCTCCCCGAATTAAAGGGAAGAATTGAAAATGCCGAAAACATCAGCTTAAGCATGATGGTACAGCATCGCAGCGGTATTCCCAATATTACCGATAGCCCAAACTTTTGGACCCATCCGCCCACAAACAGGCAAGAAACCCTGGATCGGGTTCTTGATTTACCTGCAAACTTTTCCCCTGGTAAAGAATATCAATACTCTAATACGAATTACTTGCTCCTTGATATTATTATGGAAAGAGTTTTAGGCTACCCAAGCTTTCAATATATTCAGGAAACCATTTTAAAACCTTTAAATCTGCACAACACCTTTGCCTCGCTTAAAGAGGTGGATTTAGAGCGCTTAATGAGCGGCTATTATGTTGGTATAGAAGAAGATATAAAAAGCGCCGATTACGGCTCTATGATTGCCAGCGCCCAAGATGTGGGAGTCTTTTTACGTGCCTTAAATGATGGCTCTTTATTTAAAGAGGGAGAACAAGAAATATACTCTTCCATTTATGTATACAATCATACGGGATTAATCCCTGGCTATCAAAGTATTGCCCAGTACCACCCCGAAATAGACGCGGTAATTATTCAGTTTACTAATACCACCAATTTTGACGGCTATAATTGGAGCCTGTCAGAAATTATCTATAACCGTGTTGTGAAAATTGTGAAGAAGACTCTGCCTCTATAGTATTTAAACCGCAGTCCCACCTATAGTTATAGACTCAGGTTTTCAATAAAAAATTAGACAAGTCTGCATTGCGCAGCCGCATCGGGCTACAGTAATTATTTAGACACTGAATTATCGCTTTTTCTGCAAAAAACAGGCTTGCGCTAGCTCAAATGCCCCTTTTACCAAGGGCCTCAAGGCTAATTTTACGACGAACTCAGGTTAGTGAACTGAGTTCGACTTAAGATTATAACCTCAGATTTTCAATATAAAGAAAAGGCTAGCCTAGATCGTGCAGCTGTAGCGGGCTACAGCAAATGAGCTAGATGCAGGATTTTCGCTTTTATTGGAAAAAACTTGTAAGCCTCTTCTAAAAAGCAGTTTTTGGCGCCTTAGCCCTTCGCAATAGCCCGCTATTGCTTCAGTGCTTCGGCTTAAAACCCACTATTTATAAGAGGTCTGAGGCTTAATTTTACGCCGAACTCAGGTTAGTACTATTTTTTGGACCTTTGAAATCAAATTAGCCACATGTTAAAGAAGGTCCTTCTATATCCACATCCTGGGAAGTTTACTTGGTTAAGTGTATTGATCCCTGCGATCGTAATATTTGTATTAATTGGTTTGCTGGCGCCCTTTGGTTTATCAAGCATGACATGGAAAGATCGCCTTTCTAATGGGGTTATCTTTGGTGGCAGTACCGCCCTTTCCATTATCATGATTTATTTTGGTATGCGCCATTTTTTTGGAAGCTTTATGGAGGAAAGTACCTGGACTTTAGGCAAGGAGTTTTTGCTTGACTTTATAATTGTTCTGTGTATTATTTTTGTCAACCTCTTGTTATTAAGTCTTTTAGGAGAAGCAAAAGACTGGGGCAGCTCAGAGTTTTTACGTTTCGGACTGAAATCGCTAATTATGGCCATCTTTCCCGTGAGTATTCTCCTGCTTTTTGAACAAACACAATATCGAACGCAATTAAATAAGAGGCTACAAATAGAACAGAACAAACTATTACAGCGCTTTTCTGAAAAAGAAAAAAGCCTCGAATTATGTGATGAGTCCGGGGCGGTGCAATTACGGCTTCATTTGGAAGAACTACTACTGTTAAAGTCAGACGGAAATTACCTCGAAGTCTATTATCTGGACTCCGAAAAGGGATTGGTGCATAAGCTGCTTAGAAATAGGTTGAAGTATTTCGAGCAAGAATGGCAGGAACTTCCTTTTCTGCGCATCCACAATCGCTATTTAATCAATACCGCGCACCTTAGGGAATGGCAAGGAAACGCCAAAAACTTTTCAATTCGCCTAAAAGCTATCGATAAATGGCTGCCTGTTTCTCGAACAAAAGTCGCTGAGCTTAAGTCCTTCTTTGATATCTAAAGGCCAATGATCCCTTAAAACTGACCTTTCATACCAAAGCCTTGTTCTATAAGCGATTTAGAGCATTTGTCTTCCGATTTTCGCGGCCTAAAATTGTAGGCTATGCGTCCAATAGTTATTCTATTTCTAACTTCATTTTTACCCTTAAGTGCTCAGATTTACGAAAATAATCACAGTCAGCACCGATTTGCTCAAACCTATGTTGGCTTGGGCCTCATCCATCAAATAAAGCAAGGTCGGCTTCCAAGTGGAAGTGATATTAGCAACTTTAAGTCTAGTTATACTCCGAGGTTTGCCATTGGCGGGCTGCATTTTTGGGGGCATCTGGATTTCAATATTGGCATCAGTGTGGCTTTTCCTAAACAGTTTGACATAGATAGTAACCGAAGTATGAACTTTATTAATTCGGGAGACTTTACCGCCCGATATTATCCATGGGCGATAAAGGATAAGGGCATGAGGCCCTTTATCGGTTATGGTATGAGTTTTTTAAACCTTCGCTATGAGCAAAAGCAAGGATCACGTAATGTAGGCTTGGTCGGTCATAACTTCTTAGGTGGGCTAAGTTATCGCTGGCAAAGCTGGCAGCTTAACTTAGAATACAATTACCTTCCGAGTCCTGAATATGAGCTGTATACCGACCTAAATAAAACGGAAAAAATCAGGATTCCCCAGCACTTCTTTGGCTTATCAGTCGTTAAGTTTTTTGATACCACACTGCCCGAGGAAAGAAGAAGTAAAAGCGGTTACAATTTAAAACTAGAAAAGGAAATGCGGAAAACCGGGACATTAAATAGCCTTTCGGTTGGCATTGCCCCTAGTACTTCCTTTCACCTTTTTAAACCGCGAAACCCAAGTTCTGAGTTCGATGCTTTAGCCAAAGATCCCAGTACTTTTAATTGGGATATTGGCCTAGGTTATTTAATTAGCGATGCGGGACTGCACCTCGGCCTTTCCTATCGTAATTACAGTTCTAGCGATGAAGCTTTTGAGCTTGAAAGTATTATTACGCGACGCTCCATTGCGGGAGAAGCTTTTATGTATTTTTTCGAGTATAATGGCTTTAAGCCTTTTATCGGCCCCAGTGTGTCATACGAAACATGGGCAGGAGCTAGCTTTAGAGGAGAGGAAAGACTCGCTCCGGTGCAAAGAGATTACTTCTGGCAATTAGGTTTATTGATCGGTTGGGATATTATGCCCTCTTCCATTGATACCTGGACCCTGCGCACTAATATACGTTACTACCCTAATTTACAAGTAGATGTAACTGGCAATGGTAAACAGCGTGCCGATCAATTAGAATTCAATTTCATCCAATTTGTATTTTTCCCACAACGGTGGTATCAAAAAAGAAAAGCCCAAAGACATTTATAAACCTACCCGAAAATTAGAGGATGAAACTTACTCTTAAATCAAGCATTATTATAATTCTTCTCTTAAGTGATAACCTTAGAGGACAAAATGCACAACTTAGCTCTATTCAAGAGACTTATGTAGATAAAAGCATACCTGGAGTTAGTCTTTTAGTGGCACGTGGAAATACGATACTTCATTTTGAAAGTAAAGGTTGGGCCAATTTAGAAGACTCCATTCCTTTAAATACGGATCACTTTTTCCCTTTGGCTAGCATCGGTAAAATGTACTGTGGTATAATGATCCAACAAATGATTCAGGCCGATTTATTGCGCTTAGATGCACCTCTAATAAATTATCTAGACGAAGCAATAATCAAACAGATTCCTAATGGCGAAAAATTGAGTATCGCCCACTTACTTAGCCATACAAGCGGCATCCCAGACTTTGCAGACGACCCTTCAATATTTGAGGAGTTTCAAAGCGATCCGGAGATGAGCTTTGCTAGAGACAGAATTCTTACTAAATATGTTTTTGGGAAAAACCCTCTTTTTTCGGCTGGGGAACAGTTTTCTTACAGCAATAGTAATTACGAAATTCTCACTTTAATTGCGGACCAAGTGTTGCCTGCAGGTCATGCGACATGGTACAGCGATTCTATCTTCAGAGCTATCGGCCTTAAGGAAAGTTTTTATAAAAAGGAAACTAATTACCAGCCACCTTTTCGCTTTTCACTTGCTCAAGGTTACTTTGACCCATTTCAACAAAAGGAATTAATCTCCGCCACGGAGCCATCCCTTCGAATCGCAAAAGGAATGACTGGTTCGGATGGTATCATTAGTAGTCTTTCTGACCTTCATCTCTTTATGCAAGGAATCTTCAATACTAAACTGGTCGATGCAAAAACTCTAGAAAGAATGCAAAACTATCCTCAAAAAGAGTTAAAAATGAGCTACCGCTCTTATGGTTTAGGTCTGTTAAGTAAGGAGGTTGATGGTCTAGTAGCCTGGGGACATTCTGGCGCTCTCCCCGGCTATACGCTTGAGGCTTATTATTTTCCCAGCAAGGACCTTTACTTAATCTATGCCCTAAATGTAGGCATCATGCTAGATATTTTCTTGGAGGAAGATGTCGATACCTTTAAAAGAGAAATATATAGTGAAGTTCTTCAGCAATATTGAAACCGGTTTCCTAAAGCTAAGCTTGCTTTAATATCCTCTCAGTATAAACACCAAAACTCCCTTGTACCCGCACCAAATACATAGCAGGCTCCAATAATTCTAAATTTAAAGTTAGTTCTTGCTCACCATAGGCCTCTTGCTTTAAGCTTTGTACCAACTGTCCCGCCATGTTGATAATCTGTACTTCTACTGCTCCTTCCGTGCTCTCGGGTAAGCTAATCCAAAACTGATCACGTACCGGATTGGGATAGGTTCTTAGCTCTACTGTGGTGTTATCTATAGGCTCGGCTGCACTGAGGTTTTTCGCCGAAATAGCACTCGTCTGGCAAGCACCAATACTGTCCATTACCCGCAAGAAAACTTGATGATAACTACTATTTCCGTGTATATCGGTCGCTATTAAATCGAGGGCTTGTGCCGCTTCGCCTTTCACTTCCATGCGTAAAGAAAAACCACCGCTATTACCGTTAAGCGTATTACGCACGGCCAGCATTATTTCATTTTCACCCGATTGTAAATAGGCCAGCGCGGCACTATCTAAAAGGCCAAAACCACGGGTGCTATCACTGCCGTTTTCAAAGCCGGCTTCAAAGCCGGCTTCAAAGCCGGCTTCACCCAATTGAAAACTATGCAAGGAACCTGGGCCAGTAGCCGCAATACCCCAAACATTTTCACGCGCAATTAAATGTCCATTTAGATAGATTTCCATATCGTCATCTACCCGCATCCACAAGCGTAAATCTGACCAGTAATTTCCTTTTAAAATAAACTTCTTGCGGTAAAACTCTACGCCCGAAGCACATTTTATCACTTCCGCGCCCGCTACCGAATCGATGGTTTTCCATGGCTTGGGTTGTCCTACTTGAGCGAAACTCGTAAAGGAGCTTTCGGTGGGTAAAACTTGCGCGCCCGTCCATGGGAAACTGAGGGCACTAAGGGTAGAAACTAAACTACTTTTCTCCCAGCTGCCGTCGCTAACTATATTGGTATTAAGACTGGTTTCTAAATTCATCTTAAAACTAAAACCACCCACATTACCCGGGCCGCCATTGCGCACTACTACTAAAATTTCATTGTTTCCCTGAGTAAAATAATGCCCCAAAGGCAAACCATTGATTAAGCCAAAGGGCGTTGTTCCCTGCGGGCCATTGGTGTAATTTCCGCTCGCGTCAATTTCAAAAGAATGCACTGCTGCTGCGCCTGTGCGTGGAGCGCCCCAAACATTTTCGCGCGCTAATAATTTACCGTTAATGTAAATCTCTAGGTCATCATCTACCGTTACCGCGAAGGTGGCTTTTAAAACATCTCCACTTAGCTGAAACTCTTTCTTAAAATATTGCACCCGCGAATCGGCCTTTATCACTTGCGATCCCGTTACTGCATCCAGAGAATGCCAGCGGTAAGGCTGACCAATTTCTACTGGCTGATTGTAGGTGCTATCGTGAGGGAAATCGCCCGCTCCCAACCAAGGCCAAGTCATGGCGTTTACCAGAGACGTGTAGCTACTCTTTAGCCAGCTGCCATCAGAAGAAACTGTCAACAGGCCTTCGCTTTCTAAATCGGAACAATCAAAGTTTTCTTCACTCAAATGCAGTTGAATTGAACCGCCGCAATTGTCTTGCACGCTACTAACAAAATCGCTCGCTTGCACTTGCAGCTGACCATTGGCATCTAAATAAGCCTTATGCTTTTTAAGGCTAAGTTGGGGAGCCAAGGTATCGCTTAAATACACTTTAAAAGTGGCGCTATCGCACTGAAAATGGTCGCAAGCGTAGAGCATTAAATCTAGCTCCACGCTATTTTGTCCTGCTGGTAAGTCGCTACAGTCCAAGCTTTCGCGCGATAGGTAAAGTTTAGTAATACGTTTATCATCCGAGCTACCTGCATCTACCGCTTCCAGGGCGATTTGTGCCAATCCCTGCGCATCTAGGGAAACCGAAACACTTTGCGCTATTGCCTTAGGAGCCACTGCATCGCTGGGAATGAGTTTTAAAAAGATAGGCATTTCGCTAAGCGTTAAACTCACGCTATCACTCTGTATGGCTAATGTGCTTAAGCGTGCTTGGGTAGAGTCACTTTGCACTTCTGCGAGAATGGCTCGGCCCATACCGGCGGTAGAAAAACGGTAATTATTAATCACCCGCGCTCGAGAAGTGGCCGACCAAATGGCGTAGCAAATGCTATCGGTATCGCGGTGACGAAAACGATAAGCGCGCAAATCGGCATCCACTAAATTTAGCTCGCCCTCAAAAAAGTATTCCTTTAAAATCTGTCGCATACCGCTGAGGTAGAAATACGACTTTTTCGCTTGGTGCTGATTCCACTTTTCCTGCGTTAAACCACTACTATTATACTGATTAGGATTAGCGGCGTTTACATCACGCAGCATATACATTTGTGCCCGATCGATGCCGGATGCAGCAATTTCCAAAAAGCTCCGCAATAACCATTGCGACTGGACTTCTAACTCATCGTTAGTTCCGATGGCCGGCGCCGCTTGTGGGGAGTTGGGATTCGTATCATAACCGAACTCCGAAAGCCAAATTTCCTTGCCCGGCAGCCAAGTATTGCGGTAGTTTACGATACGACGCAACTTTCCTTTCAAATTATCTTCTTCGGGACTAAGCCCCTTGCTGGCATTACTAAACTGTCCGCCACCCGTATTGCTGTAATGGTGGAAATTGAGCACGTCGAAAGGAAAGCCACTTTGGCGATTGTACTCCGACCATAAACGTATTCCTTCTACATAGTTTAAATCGAGGGAAGCCAAGCCTGGCATTACCATTTTCATATTGGGGTCGGCGGCTTTCATGCCGAAGCCAGCCCCTAAAGCTCCTTCGTGCCCGTCACAATCGGCACTGCTCATGGCGGCTAATTCGAAAGGGCTGAAATAACCCTCACGGCCACGCCACCACTTATCGGGTTCATTCCAATTTTCCAAATAATTTATAAAACCTAAGCCCGATTTCGGGCTTTGTCCGGCTCTTAATTTTAAAAAAGACGGTGCCACACTTGTTTGTCCATAGCGCGCCGCAAATTGAAACATATACTCGGCGTGTTCTCTATAGCTTGCCGGATCGGCCGGATCTTTAGCCAAGCGAATCGGCTTAGAGTCATCGTTTAAGCTATCGCGAATATGAGGCGGGCTGCCTTGCAAGCAGGGAGCAATCTCTACTCCACTTTGAACGAGCTGTCCGTAATAATCGTCAAAATTCCAAGTACTCACATAAGAAGGCGCGAAGGCGTATTCACTCTGTGGAAAACCAGTATAGCCCGCCAGCCCATTACCTTCATCCCAGTCCCAGCGGTGATATTCGCGCAAAGTACCTGCAGCAGTGCTGAGCATGTTTTTAGGATCATCAACAAAACCGTTAATACCCATCAGCTGGCCCATGGTCAGCTGCGCTGGATTTTGCGCCAAGGGAATTTGCGTTTTTCGAGTCCCGAGAGCCGTTCCGTACAACACAATCTCATTAATGGCCGCCTGCGGGTGACGGAAGTCGAGGCGCAAAAACTTAAACGTATCTTGGATAGGAAAAGCCTGCCACTGATTATAACGGTCGGTCACCAAGTTGCCTAGAAACACCCAAGCTGAAGGATCGCCACCATACACGCGAATCGTATCCTTACCATTGGAATCGTAATACCATAAATCCTCTAGGGCATAGTCTTCAAAAAGCTTTATTAAAATCGAAGCCGGATTGTATATCGGATTATAAGTCTGATCGAATTTGCTAGTAACTGCACCACCCTGTCCCGCGCGTGGATCCCCAGCTAAAACCTGCTCGTCCACCAAACGGTTGGCATCACCCCTAATTCCTAGGTTTACGATATTAGAATCGCTTAATGCGATTTTATTTTGCGCGTTCAGCCCCCCTACTAAGGAAAAACCAAAAAACAGGAAATAGAAAATTTTGGAGCTAAAAAAGCTAGAAACTAGTCGATAATAATTTCTCATGCGGAATTCGTTTGATTGGTGGGTGCGCTTATAAGGCTCTCATAATCTAGGCATTATGTATTGTTTATCCTAGCCTAAAAACCGTTCATCGAGAAATTAGTGTCGTTTATCGAAAAAACACTTCGTTTAACGGTTTATAAATCTTAGCGTGGGCTGTTTGTTTTTTGGGCCTACCCCTGCGGGTCGGGCTATCTGCTGCAAGTCCTCGCTCGTACCTCGCTGTGGGCTTTTCGCTACTATCCCTCAGGCGGGGTTCTCGGTAAAACCAAAGGAACATGCCAGTAATGGAAAGATTTATAAAATCTAAGACACACACCCATTATTTCTCCCATAAATAGATCGCCTTTAGTCCGCAAATTTTACCTTCGCTCTAAAGCTCTATGTATGTCCTTTCCTCAAGCTAAAGCAGCACTTTTCGATTTTGATATTACAGCCGACAATAGCTTGGTTCTCGATTTATCCGCCCAAAACAAGGCTTTGGAAAGCGTTCACTCTTCTGCCACTTTAGCGGCCTTTATCGAGGAGTTACTGAAAGAAAAAGGGAAGTCCTACGCCATTGGTGGTTATGGGGAAAAGCGTGTGGTTTATCAACGTTTCAGCCATTTTAATGCATCTGCAGAAAGCGAAAGAAATATCCATTTGGGCCTAGATATTTGGGCACCAGCTTTAACCGCTATTTATACACCCGCAGAAGCTTTGGTACATAGTTTTGCTTATAACGCAAATGCCGGCGATTATGGCGCCACCATTATTTTGGAACATCAGGAGGCTGGACAGACCTATTACACTTTACACGGACATTTAAGTTTGCGGTCTATCGAAAATCTTAGCGTTGGGCAAGCATTTTCCGCGGGAGAACGTTTCGCTGAACTAGGTGCCGAAAACGAAAACGGCGGCTGGCCACCGCATCTGCACTTTCAAATTATCAAAAATATTGGGGATTATAAAGGCGATTACCCTGGCGTAGTGAAGGAAAATGAAAAGGATTTCTACCTCAGCAATTGCCCTGATCCGAATGTTTATTTGGAGATTGCAGGGATTTAAAACGTGAGTTCGAGAAAAAATTAGTAGTCCGTTTTACAGATTCTTATTTCAACAGCGTACACATCCGTACATTGTAAAAGCCAATCTTAAATCTGATATCTCACAGCAAAGCGGACTTATATCTAATTACAAAGCGGTTTAAAAATCGAGATGTCGCACCTACGGCGCTTGGACTTCCTTTATTCCTTAATCTATCGAGATGTCGGCCCGATGGGCCTTTCTTATTAAAATAAAGTAGTCCTTTTTCTCGTCATTGCTTTAATCACAAAAAGCAGCAGGTGAGGAATTAGGTTTCTAAAAACCTTAGTTTCTAAAAAACAATAGAATTTCACTTTTCATAAAGCTTTTCTTCCCATCGAATTACTACTCAATTTCCCCTCAGCCTTCGAGAGCCTCGGGCCCCGGGTTATACAGATCTTAATTGCAGACCGTACACATTGATACATTGCAGAAGCCCAATCTCAAATCTGATATCCCACAGCAAAGCGGTCTAATAATCGAGATGTCGCACCTACGGCGCTTGACTTTTCGTTATTAATTTTTCTATCGAGATGTCGGCCCGCTGGGCCTTTCGAATGTTAGAATAATATAGCATTCCTTTCTTAATAGCTTAAATCCTAAATCTAAAGTCTGTGGCAATTAGTGCTGGAAAACACCCCTTAGTTGCAAAAGATCGCAGCCGAGAGGTTTCAAGAATAAACCCTCCCTCTTTGCCCACTAAAGCCACGTGCCCCAGTTTTACAGATTCTTCTTTCAACAGCGTATATATGCGTACATTGCAACAGCCAATCTCAAATCTGATATCTCACAGCAAAGCGGTCTCATATCTAATTACAAAGCGGTCTAAAAATCGAGATGTAGGCCCGATGGGCCTTTGGAATTTAAGAATAATATCGCCTTCCTTTCTTAATAGCTATAATCCTAAATCTAAATTGTGTGGAAATTAGTGCCGGAAAACACCCGTCAGTTGCAAAAGTTCGCAGCCGAGAGGTTTCAAGAGCTTCATTCATTGGGTTTTACGTATTGTCATTTCAAAAGATTAAACCAAAATCAATTGCTGAAAACAATCTAATTTCTCAAATCTGACATCTCAAATCCATCAAAAAAAGTCTCAAAATTTGAAGCTATTACTAATACTCCTAGCAAAAACCCTTCTCAATACTCACTACTAATATCTCACTACTCTCCCTAATCAATCACCCTCTTCTCAATATAATCGGAATTAAACAGCGTTAATGCTCCCATATATTTGAGGTGAAAAGGAATAAAGTCGCCTACTTTGTATCCATGCTTATTGTCTTTTATATCAATCACTAGCATGTCGCTGCTGGCTCCTACAAAATCAATTTGATACTCGGGGAAAGGAATTAAGTAATCGGAGGAAATATCCAAACTACCCACATCTAAAATGGCCCGATGAGAGGTTTTACCGTAAAGACTTTCGTCGATATGAAAGGTTTCACCTTGAGGGTTGGCATCTAACTCGCCAATTGGAAGCATGGGTTTTTCGGTAATTTCAATAATCTGGGTGTAGAGGGTAATTACATCTTGCTCCATTTCTTTAAAACCCTCATTGTTAATTAAATCTGTGCCAAAATACAAGGTTTCACCCACTCTAAAATGATTAATGCCTTGCGGCAGTTGACGCATCTGCAATAGCGGGATTACCACCGATGTGCCGCCCGTAACCCAGGGTATTTTGCGATTAAATTTCGCTTCAATTAGCTGTTTATAAAGGGAGAGTTGGATTAATTTGTCCTGACTGGGCATTACCCCGTGTAAGCAATTTAAATTAGAGCCAATGCCGCGTACTTCAATATTGGGTAATTGGAAAACAGAGGAGTAAAAATCCATTAAATGCTCACCCATAACCCCTTCACGCAAATCTCCTAGCTCGATCATAATAATAACCTTGTGGGTTTTACCTTGCCTACCTGCTTCTTCACTGATCGCTTTGATCGTTTCAAATTCGGAATTAAAGCTGGTGTCGGCGTAACGAACTAAGTCGGGAATGGCCTTTTTGGCAGGAGGTTTTATATAAACCGTTTCCACATCAGCAGGAGCTAAGGCCTTTATTTTCTTCAGATTAGAAATTCGCGCATCACAAATTTCTTTTATGCCTAAGTCTATTACCTCTTTCAGTAATCTTTCTTCGCCACAAAGTAATTTAGTAACCACGGCCCAGGCGATGTTTTCTTTGCCAAATAACTGTTTAAGATATTGGTAATTATGCCTAAGCATGGTTCTGTTAAAAGTTAAATATGCCATTTTAAGCGCTTATAATACGCGGAATATCCAAGGGAAGTCGCGTTAATAATTCATAATTCATTTGATCGCTATACTCACTAAAAGAACTAACCGAGAGGGATAAATCCCCTTGGTTCCCAATTAATACTACCTCATCGCCTGCTTGCACAGATTCGATATGGGTGATATCAAGCATCATTACATTCATATTTACCACGCCAACCACAGCCACTCTTTCACCGTGAATTAAAGCGCGACCGGAGTTGCTTAAACTGCGACTAAAGCCGTGTGAATATCCTACTGGAACGGCGGCAATTTGCATATCATAAGCGGCCATGTAACTACTGCCGTAGCCTATGTATTCTCCCTTTTTTACCTTCTTCACATTCATCACCGTGCTTTTCCAACTTAAAAGGCGATGCAAAGGATCGGGTTTTTGGCTAAGACTATGTTCTACTGCTAAGTAGGTTTCTGCCGAAGGCCAAAATCCGTATTGTAAAATTCCAATTCGCACCAAATCTTGCTGCGACTGCGGAAATCGTAAAAAGGCGGCACTGCAAGCGCTGTGATTTTTCTTGGCCACGATACCCGCCGCTTGGAAGGTCTTTTTTGCCGCATCAAATCGTTGCATTTGTTCTAAAACCCGGGGATGGTTTCCAATAGTTTCCGCTCCCGCATAATGGGTGCAAAAACCCACTACTTCTAAAAAGTCTTTTTCCGTATTAATTAGATTAAATACAATTTCCCAAGATAGCTCTTCTAAGCCCGAACGGTTCATACCGGTTTCAATTTCTAAATGAATCAAGGCTTTTTTGCCTATTTTCTTAGCTTTTTCTATCGCTTTTACCAGTCGATTGACTTCAAAAACGTAAAAACTCACCTCATTTTCTATCGCCCATTCTAGTTGACTTTCGCTAATCATACCCATTATCATTATATCGGCATGAGGCGCTACTTTTTTTACCCGAAAAGCTTCATGAGCATCAAAAACTGAAAAGTGCTTAGCGCCATTGCGCTGCGCCATGGGAACGTATTCTTCAATGCCGTGTCCGTAGGCATTTCCCTTCACCACATGCGATAAAGTAGTGCCTGCCTTTAAGCGGCTATTTATATAGTCTACATTATTTCGAAAGGCGGTTTCACTAATTTCTATGAAGCTAGTATTATCCATGTAAATAATTAAGGATTAAAGTCTTAAATAGTTTAATGGTGGGCTCCAAAATGGCATCAGGGAAATCGTAATCAGGATGGTGCAACCTCAAGTGCTCCTCCCCCGCTCCAATACCAAATAAGGCTCCTTCTTTGTCTTTTAAAAAGAGTCCAAAATCTTCACCCCAACGAAAAGCTTCTTTTAATTGATGATGCTTCAGGCCCTGCGCATCTGCGGAAGCAAGCAACAACTCGATGGCCTGCTCCGCATTATAATTGGGCCAAAATTCTTGCAAACTTTCCTTCTCCATTTGTAAATTATCTGCTTTAGCCCAAGCGCTTAATTGCTGCTGCATTTTGGCTTCGAGCACATCTAAAATATCACCACGCCAAGCGCGAATGGTATAATGCAACTCGCCTTCACCCGGACTAATTCCGTAAGCTACTTTGCCCAAATTGGCGTGTACTAAAGTAATCTGGCTGAAGTCTTTATCTTCCCAAATAGGATGCGCCAACTGTTCTAAGCTTTGCATGGCTTTCGCCAGAAGAGCTTGCGGACTTATCGCTTTCTCGGGTTCCGCCGCATGCGAAGAATGACCTTTAAAACTGAAAATTAAACTGCGCACTCCAGCGGTGAAATTGCCCGGTCGCCAATACAATTCTCCTAAATTAAAGCCTGGAATATTGTGAAAAGCATAGGCCCGATCGTAATGAATGGCTTTAAATTTTGGATCTTTTAAAACAGATGCTGCGCCATTACCATCTTCCTCCGAAGGTTGAAAAAGGAGATGTAAATTTCCCTTTTTCGGCGGATGTTCCACAAAATGATAGACCAATGCCATAAGCATGGTGGTATGGCCATCATGACCACATTTATGCGAAACTCCCGAGTTTTGGGAAGCGTATTTTAAACTAGTATGCTCCTTAATAGGTAAAGCATCAATATCTGCCCGAATCAGCAGAGATGGTCCTGCCTCCTCGCTTTTAAAGCTTATTACTAAGCCCGTGCTGGCCACCTTAGTAAAAGGTACTTCTAATTTTTCGAGGTGACTAATTAAAAACTTTTGGGTTTTATATTCGGTCCCGGAAAGTTCAGGATTTTGATGGAGATACTGTCGGAATGCAAGTAAATCTAACATCTTTAGGATTTAGTGTAACGCATCTCCAAGTATTTATTGGTAAAGCCTAATCGTTCATATAATCGCTTAGCAGGATTGTCTGCTTCTACGTGAAGCGCCACATTTCCTTCGGCATTTTCTAAAGCCATTTGCATTAAATTTTGCCCTAAACCTTGTCCGCGTAAATCCGAATTTACCGCAATATATACCAATATGTTTTCGGGAATATAGCCCGACATACCGGTATGGTTAATAATAACTGCACCGTGCATGGCATTTGTGTCATCGTAGGCAATTGCTATAAATCCGCCTTTATCTGGGTTAAATACATAATCTAAACAAGCCATGATCTCCTCCAAAGGATCCCCGTATTTTTCGAGGTGCTTAAAAAGAAAAGCGGCTATTTTATCTTGGGGAAAATCGGTGTGATGCCCCGCTGAGCCTTCTATAATAATATAATTCATGCTTTTGTGTATTTAGCAATTAAGAGGTAACTAATAAGTGAAGCACTAATTCCAAAGAGGTTAGCATCTAAACCAAGCGGTAGCTTCAGTAATTCTTGGTTTTTAAATAGCTCTAAAATTAAAGTGGTAGAACCGCCTATTAAAATGGACCACCAGGCCGCAAAGCTGTTTCGGTTTTTAAAAAACAAGGCCACAATTAGTGGCACAAATAAGCCCGATACCATAAAGGAATAGGATACTAGCATTAAGCCTAAAACTTCCGTCATTTGGCTGGCTAGCGCTAAGGCTAGGATACCAATAAATAAGGTGCTAAGGTGTGAATACCGCAATAACTTCTCTTGGGGAATATGAAAGTGTTTGCTAATAATATCACTCAATAAATTGCCAGAAGCAGCCATCAAACAACTATCAGCCGTGCTCATTATCGCAGAAAAATAAGCCGACATCATCAAGCCCATTAAGCCTACTGGTAATATGCTTCTTAGTAAAATAGGTAGTCCCATTTCGGGGTCGAAATTTCCTGCGGTAGTATCGATCGCTAAATCGTTAAAAAGTCCTTGGTCTAATGCTACCTTCGCGAAGAGTCCTAAAAGAACTCCCATAAAAGCCATGATGGGCCATTCTAATAAACCCGCAATAAACCAAGCTTTTTTAGCCGTTTTCTCATCGCGGCAAGCGTAAATACGTTGATAAAGGGTCATGCCAATAAACCAAATAGGAATTATGGTGATAGCCCAGTTAATGATTTGCACCGGCTCGATAGCGCCTAAACTTAAAAAGGAAGCTGGCACGGTGGCTACAATGGCATCATAACCACCCACCGCAAAATAAGACATGGGAATGCCAATAAATATTAAACCGCCCATTAAAATAATCCACTGCACAGTATCGGTATAAATAACCGCTTTCAGTCCTCCGAAAACAGTATAAATAACCGCGGTAAAACCCATGATAAAAACAGCAGTATTTATATCTAAACTAGGAAAAGTAGCGGTGGCTAATTTGGCACCCGCTAAAATCTGCGCCCCAGTAAATCCGACATAACCTATAGTGCTTACAATAGCGGCTAAAAATGCCACTTTAGGATTGAAGAGGTGATAAAATATCTCTGGAAAGGTAAAAAGCTTGTGCTTGCTTCCTAGTTTAAAAACTTTTGGAATTAAAAAGTAAGCTGATAACCAAGCGCCAATTAAACCGGTAAAGAGCATCCAACTGCCTGATATTCCGATGGCGAAACCTAATCCACCGAGGCCAATACTAAATCCGCCTCCTACATCTGTGGCCACTACACTCAGTCCGATGTGGCCGCTACTCATTTTCCTACCGCCTACATAATAATCATCAATATCTTTGTTGCTGCGCATAAAGTAGAAACCTACCCCTAGCATAGCGACCAAATAAAAAATGAATATGATTAAATCTATTAGATTCGGCAAAACGCAAGCAAAGATGCAAAAACTAAGAAGAATATTGGGCTTATTAGCCATCTTATCCCTTTCCTTCGCCTGTCAGCCGAAAATAAATATCGCTTATGATGGCTACTTAGAGCCTTTTATCAATGATACTATTCCCTACAGTTTAGCCAGTCATGAAGAGCCTTCTAATAAGGTTTTGATATTCTTACCCCCTAGTTTAGACACGGTAAGTTTTGAGGAAACAGATTTATACAAAAGTATTTACCGTAATGGCTATGATATCTTGTGCATTTACAAAGCGCCTGCAAAAGGAGTTCTGTTTTATCCTCGTAAAAATTTAGACTTTAAAGGACAGCATGTTCAAAATGCAAATAACCTTATTCAACATTTAAAGAATAGTAAAAAGATAAACCCAAAAGCCAATTTTAGTGTGATGGGTTTGGGTATGGGATCTTATTTAGTGCCCTTAATTTCGGCTACCCATAATGCCGATACTTCTATATTTATAAACGGCAGCCCTTTTAGTACCTTCTTAACCTATGAGCGTATTTGCGATGGAGAAATGCCCCTAACCGAAGCACGGGCCGATTATATTAAACAAAAGTTCGATATAGATTCTTTAAGTTCGTTCAAGGTAAAGGTAGATGCGGTTAAAACTGATCATCCCGAAATGTTCACCTTAGGTAAGTACCCCAATATGTTTTGGTTGAGCTACCATGCTAATTTCTTTATCGAAGAATACCAAAACTTAGCAGGTAAGGCGGTTTGGGTATTTTATGATGATTATCCCCTTAATAATGTTTCCGATCTCAGTTATCTAAAGGTTTTAGAAAGCACGCGTCGCAATGCCACAGTAGATTTTATCAACTTACCAGGTAGTGGTTACTTTAAAGGTGAAGAATGGAAAGCACTAGAAGACTCTTTACTAAAATTCTTCCCTAGCAATTAATCTTATTAACACGGTTTTGATGTCTTCCCCCTTCAAATTTAGCGGCTAAAAAGGCAGCTACAATGTCCATCGCTTCATCAGAACTAATAAAACGTGCTGGTAAAGCAAGAATATTAGCATCATTATGTTGTCGAGCTAAAGAGGCTAACTCAGTAGTCCAGCAAAGTGCCGAACGAATACCAGAATATTTATTAACCGTCATGTTTATGCCATTGCCGCTTCCGCAGATAACAATTCCCAAATCAGCACTACCCTCTAATACTGCTTTAGCTACGGGATGACCAAAATCTGGATAGTCTACACTGTTATGATCGTTTGTACCAAAATTGTTAAACACGATGCCATTGGCACCAAATTTATCCATAATAGCCTTCTTTAAATCAGGACTCGCATGATCTCCACCTATTGCAATAATCATCTGTTAATAAGTATTTCTAAGTTTAATATTCCTTTGTTTTTCAATCATTTACTACTAACACCCGTAGCTTTAAAAACTAAAACCTTTGTTAATATATCCTCACAAGTTTCTCTTGTGTACTAACAAGTTTCTCTGCCTTGATTAAAATTTTGAAACAAGCTATATCAGTTGTTAAAAATTACTGCTCACTTTTTCACCATCTAAGATGGCTTTATGAACTGCTGGCCTCCAAAAATTTTTTCAAAAGTAAGTTGTTATTTCACATTCCTAACAATTGTTAATAGCATTATCTTTAAAGCAGGAAATGAAGTAGTTAATAGCCGAGGCATTGAAGATATCTTGTTAATAATTGTGGATAGAAAATAAAAGCAAGAACTTCGCCTAAAAGTTATCAGCCTTACTAACAGCCCATCATAAACATCATATTTTATTTAAAATAAAGAATACTATATATATATGTTATTAAGAAATCTGGTCTTCCTTGCTGTTTTTTGTTTTCCACTACTTTCGTTTTCTCAAACCGACAGTGGCAATGCAGAGCTTAAAGTTTATTACTTCGAAAACGGCGTCAAAAGTAGCGAGGGACCTCTCGAAAATGGCAAGCCAAACGGCTATTGGCGAAGCTATTACCGAAACGGAGTGCTCAAGGCAGAGGGTAATCGCAAGAACTTTCTTCTCGATGGTTTGTGGATTTTCTACAATCGAGAAGCAGTGCCAACAGTAGACATCGAGTACAAAGATGGCTTAAAGAATGGTTTAAGAAGAACCTACGAGGAAGGAAAAATTGTTAAAGAAGAACCTTTTGTTGATGATCAGCTACAAGGTCTTACCCGATTTCTCTATCCCAATGGTGAAATAGCTAAAGAAGTTCCTTTCGAAGAAGGTAAAGAGAATGGTACTGGCTTCGAATATGCAGACGATGATGGGCGAATTATTACTGTTTACACATACAAGGGTGGGACTTTAATTCGGAAACAGAACATTAATCGTTGGGATCAACAAAAGCAAAAACAAGGTTTATGGGTAAGCTTTCATAAAAATCGTAAAGTCGAGGTGGAAGGTCCTTATCGCAATGATTTAAAAAATGGCTATTGGAAGTTCTACCAGGCTAACGGTAACCTGATTCGCATCGAAAAATGGATTAATGGGGAGCTGCAAGAAGGCGCTGAAGAGGTGGCTAAAGTGGAAATAAAACGAACCATCAATCCTCAAACAGGAAAAGTTAGCTCTAAAGGGGCTTATCAAAATGGAAAAGCTACTGGTGTTCATCGTCAGTACGACGAAAATGGAGAGGTTAGCAGCAGTACTTTATATGATCAAGGAATTAAATTGGCCGAAGGTATTGTTGATGAGCAAGGACGAAAACAAGGTCCTTGGAGGTTTTTCTATCCAGATGGTACTCTGAAAGCAGAAGGAAGTTATAAGGACGATTTAAAGGTGAGCTCCTGGCGTTATTTCTTTGAAGATGGTAAGCTGGAGCAAGAAGGTAAATACAATGCAGGAGCGGCTACGGGAGAGTGGAATTGGTATTTTACAAATGGTGAGCTACGACGTTCGGAAGAGTATTACAATGGCATGGAAGAAGGTATGTCAATAGAGTACAACGATACTGGTGCAGTAATAGCTCAAGGAGAATATGTTGAGGGTTTTAAAGAGGGAACTTGGACTTTAAAGATTAATGACCACCGTGAAGAAGGAGCTTATTTTGAAGGTCTAAAAACAGGTCTATGGCGCCATTATTATCTCAGTAATAGTAAACTGAGTTTTGAAGGTAATTATGAAAGTGGTAAGGAAAATGGTGAGCATACCTACTATTATGATAATGAAAATGTAAAACGACGTGGTCAATTTTCTTTCGGAGAAAGAGAGGGTATTTGGGAGTTTTTTAATGAAGATGGTTCTCGCATTTTAACCATAGAATATGTTAATGGCGAGGAAGTTAAATACAATGGTAAGAAAATAGATTACGGCCGACGTTATGAAAAAGAATTGGAAGCCGAACAAAAGCTAAATGCGCCAGAATAAAATTAAAATGAAAGACGTTTTTCCCCGCCCGGTAGGTGAATGGATAGAATTAGACAGAGAGGTAAAATATTCTAATCCTTGGATAGAATTAAGACACAGTAATGTGGCTTTTCCCAACGGCGGGAAAGGCATTTATGGTAAAGTGCATTTTAAAAATTTGGCCATCGGAATTTTAGCAATTACCGCCAAAGATGAAATTTTTCTAGTTGGTCAAGAGCGCTTTCCTTTTGAAGGTGCCTATAGTTGGGAAATTATTGAAGGAGGAGGTCCCCTGGATGAGGATCCCCTGGAAAGTGCTAAGAGAGAATTAAAGGAAGAAACGGGCTTGGTAGCTCAAAAGTGGACATTAATTCAGGAAATGCATCTTTCCAATTCCGTTTCTGATGAAAAATCTATGGTTTATTTAGCGACCGACTTAGAGCAATTTGAAGCCCAACCTGAAGAATCCGAGAAACTACAGGTAAAAAAAGTACCATTTGTAGAAGCTCTACAAATGGTACTTAAAGGCGATATAAAGGATAGTATAAGTGTAGCTGCTATTTTACGCTACGAACTCTTTAAAAGGGGGCTTTAAGCTTTACTAACGGTAAACTCGATGGAAGTTTCTTCCCATATGAGTTGGAAGCTTCCTTCTTTACTAAGATTGAGATTTAACTTTTCGTGTTTTTCCGCCTTCTTGCTGTCTACTTCAAATCGCAGGATGTCTTTATTTTCATCGTAGTTATAAGCACCCCATTGGTCCCAAATACTATTGATGATAATTGTCCATTTACCTTCATTAGGAATGGTAAATAGACTGTATTTACCAGCTTTAACAAGCTGACCGTTTAGTTTTACATCCTTATTAAATTCGATTACTGTCGCTTCGTTAGCGCCTGTTCTCCAAACTTTTCCATAAGGCACTAAGTTTCCAAAAATTTCACGTCCCTTCATGGATGTTTCACCATATTGAATTTTAACGTCAACATTATCAACGCTTTCTGTTTTTTCGATCAAAGGGCTGGCTCTTTTTTCTTGGCCCCTAAGACCGTGGCTAAAGCTAAAAGCCAAGAGTAAAATAAGTAGTTTTTTCATGTTTCAAATATTTTTCACAAAGTAAGCTTATTTGAGAGTACCTTGAAATAAGAATGTCTTTATGATTGCAAGCTTCCGTTTCGTATATATAAAATGATAAGTCTCTTATTTTAAGTATAACCGAGCTTTACAGCCTATTATTTTCGTAATATTGAATGGGAATGAGATATAAGCTAAATTTTAGGGGTGTTAAAAAAGTTAGGACAAGCGATTGGTCTCATAGATCGATATAAGTATGAGGCTAGTACCTATAATGCAGAAAAGAGTTGCTATAATTTTAGCACTACCAATCTACGTTTTAGTGAGGTAAAGGGTTTTTTTAAAGAAGCGAAGGTCAAAGGTCTTTTCGACCCTTACAACATTGAAAATAGCTATCTTGAAATAGCTTGGCCAGTAAATGCCATAAAAACTGGAATTTTAGAGCGAGATAAACAATTGGTAGAAGCAAGCCACTTTTTCTTTGGCGAACAATTTCCCGAGATTATCTTTAAAAGCAGCTCAATTGAGGCATACAAGAGAAAGCAGATCATTATAAATGGTACTTTAAGTATCAAGGATACTAGGCAAGAGATTTCTCTCTTTGCTTCTTACAGCACAGATAAAAGTGGACATATTATTTTTGTTGACTACGAATTGGACCGCTTCGATTTTAAAATAGGCGAGTCGGGAAGTTTCGCTATCGGAAGGCAAATTCAATTACAACTAGATATTGCCTTAAACTATTAAATAATCTAATTATCAGTAATTTACATTACTATATTTTTTATTTATTTATCTTTGCTGCTCGCTAATTTTCCATGAGAAAGCAGATCAGCATTTTAGTCGTACTTTTTTCTGCCACTTTTATGCGGATGAATGGGGCTATACTTAGTTCAGAGAAAAGTTTAGATAGCCTGTATTGGGTGGCCTTTGAGTCTTTAGAAAACGATATCGCTCGATCAAAAAGAGAGGCGAGAATGCTAATAAAGCTTGCTGTTACTGCTAAGGATAAGCAGAACCAAGCCTATGCTTTTGATATGTATGGTTTAGCCTTGTACTATGCTGATAATTTAGACTCTGCTCTTTTCTACACCAATAAGGCGATTGATTTATTTAAGCAAGTTGGGGATCAAGAAGGCTTAAGTACAGCGATATATAACAAGAGTTTAATGCTCGAGTTCTTGGCTAAGTATAATTCATCTATCGTTTACCTTAATAAGGCACGTAAAATAGATATTAATAGGGGAGCTAAAACCGAAAACGATTTATTCTATTATTATAGACTGGCGGATATTCTTTACAACCAAGACCGCTATGATGAGGCGCTGGTTTATGCACATCTTTCTTTAAGTGCATTTCTAAAGGATGCAGATAATCATCCCTATATGAGGCCCCGTATTTTTCTAAATCTTGCGTGGCTTTATAAAGAACTCGATATTTTAGAATTAGCGGAGTATTATGCTAAAAGGACTTATGTGCTTAGTCCCAAAAAGATGGAGCTTAATAATCGTTTAAGCAGTTTGCAGATACTGGCAGAGATTTCCCAAAAGAAAGGTTTAAATAACGAGGCAATATCTTTCTCCAGAAAAGCCTTAGAATTGGCTTTTCAGTACAAGGATCAATCAGGGATATTGTACGCTAAATCCATGCTAGCCTATAATCTTCAGATAAAGAATCTGCTAGATCCTGAAGCCGCTAAGATTTGGGCAGAATTGGATGAATCCATGCAGGGCTTAAAAGACCATCAAAAAGATTTATCTATCATTCTAGACCTTTATCATTATTATAAGGCTAGCGAAAACTTTCCCAAGGCTCTCGCTTACATGGAAGACTACAATCGTATTAAAAGTGAGTTGAATGTTTTAGATGTTAGTCAAATTAGAGCGGACTTTGAAAAAGAACTAGCCGAAAGTGAACGGGATATGATGTTAGCTAAAATAGCACTCCGTGAAAAGGATAACTTAGTTAAGAACCTTGTAATTATTGGAATTAGCACCATTGTTCTAGTACTATTGGTTATGCTCTTACTATCCATCAAGGCAAGAAAAAAAATAATTTCCTTGAACGACTCTCTGCGTGGGTCAAACCAGACTCTTAAAAGAAAAGAGGAAGAATTGCGTCGTTCCTTTGTAGAATTGGAACTTAATTACGCGGAAATAAATAATTTAAATAATTCTAAAAATCGTTTACTTTCTATCTTGTCGCATGACCTAAAGCAACCTTTTAACCAGATCATTGCTGTGCTAGATTTGATTGATCAGGATATATTAAATTACGATGAGCGCAAGGAAATTTTAGGTGAATTAAAAACCTCGGTCGAAGAAACCAGCAGCATGGTTAATAATCTACTACAGTGGAGCAAATCACAATTTGAGGGTACTTTATATAAACCAGAACTGTTAAACCTTAACATAATAGCCAAAAGAGTAAGTTTAGAGTTATCGGTATTATTAAAGAAGAAATCTATTTATTTAGATTTTGCTGTAGACGATAAACTGTTTTTGAAAGCAGATGAAGCTCAATTATCCAGCATAATTAGGAATCTTTTAAGCAATGCCTATAAGTTTTCTGAAGCTAATAGTGTGATCCATATTTATAGTGGAATCAGCAATAATGGAAATTATGTACTCTTGCATATTGAAGATCAAGGAATAGGCATGACACAGCAGCAAGTACAAAAGGTACTTAGTAGCGATAACCAATCATCTATGCCGGGTACTAATAATGAACTTGGAACCGGTATTGGTATGATGATAGTCCAAGATTTTATTAAACAGAATAAAGGTTATTTAGAAGTAAACAGTACAATAGGAAAGGGTTCTACCTTTACAATTGCACTTCCTTTGGATAAAATAAAAGACGTACAGCATCACCAATAGGCCCTGGTACTTTTAGATTTAGCTCTTAATTTTATATACTTAAAAATCAAAAGTGCTATTACTGCTATACTGCTACTACTAATAAGTGGTTGTGGAAATTCTTCCAAAAAGGCATGACGATAGTAAATACCAAAAGTGGCCCAAGAAATAGCGAGGGCATAAAATAGATCTACATTATATTGCAAAAATGCTAAGGCTAGTAAGCCTGCAATTAAAATTAAAATAGCGGAAAAAAATTCAGCGGGTAATCCCCAACCGCCGAAATTATAATGTACTAATACAGCGGCGGTATTAGCAATGGTAGCTACACTAATCCAGCCTAAGTAGAGACTAAAAGGAAGGTGCATAAAAAAGCGTTCACTGTGCTTAGTTTGTCTAACACCAATACCTAAATTTCGATAGATCTGTATAAGACTAAATAGCAAGCCAATCATGATAAATAAGGCAAGTAAGGGCATAAGATAGTGCCAGGCAAAAAGCCAAGCGACGTTTAAAACACTACTAATACCAAACCATAATCCTATTAAAGATTGGCCAAGTAAGGCGCGTTGATCTTTTTTAAATAAAGCAAAAATCTGATAAATCATAGAACCAAAAAGGCTAAGGTAAATAATACCCCAAATAGCAAAAGTGAAACCCGCAGGTACAAATAGGTTGGGATATAAATCGGAGATAGCCCCAGTTGTCATACCATTTAGGGGTAAAGAAACTGCTAAATAATTAAATACGGTCATGGCGGCTATGGCCAGGGTATTTAGCGCAGTGAGCAAATAATATTTACGTTCCATAATTAGGTAACCTTTAAAAAGGCTTTTAGTTTAACTCACGTTAATTAACGAAAGGCACTTTCTAAAACATTACCTACCCAATACGAAAGGGCCGCCGCGGCTGTGCCCAAAAATAGAGTTTCCAGAACACTGCGTAAAGTTGAAATTTGATTAATGAGGGCTTTTAGATAGCCGATAATTATAAACACGATCCCGGTTAAAATAGAGGAAATTAGAAATAAATTAGTATTGGAGGGAATCAGCTCAAAATAGGATATCACATAACTGATTAAAGGAATGAACCCGAATATTATAAAGCTTAAAAAGGTTACACCACCCATGGTAAAAGGCGATTTTGTTTCCTCACTCATATCGAGCTCTTCTTTCATCATTACATCAACCCAACGATCTTTGTCTTCGGTAATTTTATCCACTACTTGTTCAAGTAATTCGCCGCTAAAGCCTTTGGCACGGTAAATATCGCGCACTTCTTCTTTTTCTTTGGCGGGCAAATTATCTACCTCCCAGTATTCTATCCTCTTATGTTTATTGTAGTTTTCTTTTTCACTTTTGGTAGATAAATAACTACCTACACTCATAGAAAAACCATCGGCAATAAGGTTAGCAAATCCAAGAATAATTACTACTTCACTACTAAAATTAGCACCAGCGGATCCGGCAACAACCGCAAAAGTGGTTACACTACCATCAATGCCACCATAAATAAATTCACCCAAATACTCTTGAAAACGATTTACCCATGGATGTTTACTGCCGTGGATTCGATCTTCTTTTAAGACTTTAGAACTCATATAAGTGGTAATTTTGCAATCAAAGATACTCCATGCCAATAATAAGGCTGTACCCTAAACTAGTCTCTCCCTTTTTTTTTGTGTTATTTATAAGCACTTTAAGTAGTGCGCTTCTAGCGCAAGCTAAAACCGTAATAGACCCTTCGTATTGGCTGGTAGCGCATACGGAGTTGAAATTTACAAATAAGTGGTCCACTTTCGTAGAGTTGGAAGAACGTCGCTTTATCAATCCTGAAAGAGCTTTACAGAGATCTTTACCTTTACTAGGACTGAAGTACAAAGCCAGCGAAAGGTTTAATTTTGAGGTGGATTATTTAAACTTCAAGATTTTCTCACCGCAAATTGCCGATACTGAAATTAATGCTCACATTTTAGAACAACGCCTCAGTATTGCGGCTAGTTATAATTTTGGGAGAAAGCACCGATTTAGTCTTCGTTTAAAAGATGAATACCGCCTTTTTGATCTAACTCCGGATGATGGCAAATTGGAGTTTAAACGCGCAATTAATCGCATGCGAATTAGATTAGCCTATAAACTGCCGCTCCAGGCAGATTGGGTGCTAAATACATCGGCGGAGCTGCTACTAAATTATGCGTCTAACACCAGAATCAAGACTTTTGATCAAAGTCGCTTATACCTGGGTTTTATGTATCAATTAAGCCCGTCACATAGCTTAGATATAGGTTATTTTAACTGGTATCAAGAAAGCCGCACTATGGCGCTGTTTTTTAACAGACATATAGTACGGCTTGGATGGGTTTATACTTTAGATCTTAGATCTACAAATCAAACTTAATACCTTGGGCTAAGGGTAATTCGGTAGAATAGTTAATGGTATTGGTTTGGCGCCGCATATAAGCTTTCCATGCATCAGAACCACTTTCGCGTCCACCACCTGTTTCTTTTTCACCACCAAAGGCACCACCAATTTCGGCACCGCTAGTACCAATATTTACATTGGCAATACCACAATCGCTACCCGCTACGGAAAGGAATAATTCACTTTCACGCATATTGGTCGTCATAATGGCTGAAGATAATCCTTGTGGCACATCGTTTTGTAAGGCAATAGCCTCTTCTAAAGTGCTGTATTTTATTAAGTACAAAATTGGTGCAAAGGTTTCATGCTGTACTATGGCGAAATGGTTTTCTACTTCGGCAATACATGGTTTTACATAACAACCACTTTTGTATTCTTCCCCTTCTAAAACACCACCTTCTACTAGCATGGTGCCACCTTGTTCTTTAATAGCTGCTAATGAATTTAAATAGGCATCTACCGCAAGGGTATCGATTAAGGGCCCAACATGATTATTGGTATCTAATGGATTTCCAATGCGTAAGTGAGCATAGGCTGCTTTGAGTTTTTCTTTAACCTGCTCGTACATATTCTCGTGAATAATCAAACGACGGGTAGAAGTACAACGTTGTCCGCAAGTACCAACCGCTCCAAACACCGCTCCTACTAAAGTAGATTCCAAGTCGGCATTTTCGGTAATGATAATGGCATTATTTCCACCTAATTCGAGGATTGATTTTCCAAAACGACCAGCAACAGCTTTACCAACTTCACGTCCCATGCGGGTAGATCCCGTGGCAGAAATTAAAGGAACTCTAGCATCATTGGTCATCCACTCGCCGGTAGAAACGCCTCCATTAATAATACAGCTAATGCCTTCTGGTAGATTGTTTTCAGCTAATACTTCGGCAAAAATGTTTTGACAAGCGATACCACAAAGAGCTACTTTTTCCGATGGTTTCCAAACGGTAACATTACCACAAACCCAGGCCAGGGCTGTGTTCCAGCACCATACCGCCACTGGGAAGTTAAAGGCGGAAATAATTCCTACTGTACCAAGCGGATGCCATTGTTCGTACATACGGTGCATGGGACGCTCGGAGTGCATGGTTAAACCGTAAAGTTGACGGCTTAATCCTACGGCAAAATCGCAGATATCAATCATTTCTTGCACTTCACCCCAACCTTCTTGGAGAGATTTACCCATTTCTAAGGAAACGAGTTTACCTAAAGAGTCTTTCTTTTCGCGCAATTTTAAACCAAATTGACGCACAATTTCTCCCCTTTGCGGAGCAGTAACCAAGCGCCATTCTTTAAAGGCTTCTTGGCTGCTTTTAATAATTTTATCGTAGTCTTCTGCTGAGGTTTCACTCACCTTTGCTAATAGCTGCCCATCTACGGGAGTGTAGGAAGAAATAAGTTTATCGCCAATCGCAAGCGATTTTTGCCCAGTAGAGCTACCGCTATTAACATCCTTTATCCCTAAATCTTTTAAAATTTCTTGTATTTCTGAGAGGTTCATAAATGTAAATTTGTGCCACGAAATTAAGTTTTTATATAGGGATAGACGCTGATTTGCCCGAGATTTTAGTCCGAAAGAATATGTACGAATTAATAGCACTTAAAGAACTATCAAGCAACGAAAATGGTAGTACCCACGAATTTGCAGCGATTCAGAGTGAAGGATATTTATTAGCTAGCCGTAAAGCCGGTACTTTAAGTGGAAACCATTACCATAAAGGTGAATGTTTGGCCAAAAATCCGGAGAGCTTAGTATTGGTGCAGGGAAAGGTAAAGCTAAGTGTGAAAGCGCTTGATACAGGCTACCATGAGGAGCGAGTAATCGATGCCCCTATGATCATCCGTATAAAGCCCAAGGTAATTCACACCTTGGAGGCTTTAACGGATATAATTTTTCTTGAGTTTAATTCTATAGCAGAGCATATAGCAGACACCTACTATCCAAGCTGAGACTATTATATTTCACTTAACTGTGGTTATTCTACTTAACGGTTTAGTATCATATCTTTAGGATAAGAAACTTCGTAGCGCAGTTTTTTACTCACTTCTGTTTTAGCAGGAATATTGAGTTTCCAGCGTATCTCGCCCTGAGCTAATTGCGAAATTTTTAGTTTTCCCATTTCCATTTCTACTTTAATATCCTCGTGTTGAGCGACTGGAATTTGATCGATTAAAACCAGATCGATAGCGCTGGCTTTTTTATTAAAGACCTTCAGCTCGTAAGCGTAGGTAGCGGTTTTTTTAGATCCTAAAAAGCTGTTACCACTTTCTTCTTTTAGCCTCTCTCTTTGAACTATTATATCGCCGTCTTTACCTAAAGAAAGCTCTAAACTATCACTACCAGAATTAGCATTGAGATAACTTTTACCTACGTAATTACCTTCATTATAAAGCGATATTTCACCCTCTTCTAATTGGTAGTCGGTCCAATCGTAAATTTTGGCAATTAAATAAGCCGCAGGATCTAATTTGGGAATGCTTTGATACTCGTAAAAAGCGAGTATTTCGAGATCCCGTAAAAGGTTAGTTTCTTGCTTGCCAGTTAATATACTCACTTTCTCGGCGAGGATAAAACTACGGCTCATAAGATTAGTGCTAATTGAATTGGCAATATTGGCGCTAAAGGCTACTTCTTCTGCCATATCAATAGACTTAGCGGTGCTACTTTTATTATACATCCTAGGTGCAGCATCGGCTCGACTGCCGCGAATATTTTGAGCCTGAATAGGATAAAGAAAGTCTGGATAGAGAGTAGGAATTTGCCCATTGGCTAGCATAGAACCGGTGTTTAGTTCTAGGTTTACATTGGTCCAATCCTCCCCCGTGTTTTGGTAAATTAATGCTTTATGCGAGAGCTTTACGGGCTTATCTAAGCTTTCCACTTTAAGATCGTAATTACTGGTCCAACCGGCCTGATTGTTTTGATAGATAAGACTAAGATTGACGCGTTGTGCTTTGGGACTCATCAGTTCGGCCTGAATGGTAATATTATTGAGACGTAAGGCTTCAATTTTGTGCAGCAGTTCTTTTTGTAATTGTTGTAGCTCTTTCTGCAGGCTCGCGCGACCTTGATCTAATTTACTGATGGCATGGGCATTAATACTTCGCTCCTGCTTAACATATTGACTTATCTCTTTTAATTGAATAAGTCTATAACCTTCTGTGCCGCCAATATTGCTATTACTTTCTAAGTATTTAAGCTCTAAGATTAAGCCTTCTTTCTCGTCATTTATGTTTTGCTGTTGCTTTTTATTCGCCTCAATCGCTTCTTTAAGGGTATTTAAGGAAGGGTCTTGCTGAATAGAATCCTCATTTAACCTTTGATGACTGATACTAATAAGAATGAGGGAAGCAAGGCCTTTTATTTGAATGCTTTTAGGATCTAAATTTCCGCTTAAGCCTTTAAAGGTAATTGTGTTATTACCAGCTTTCAAGTTTAGAGTAGCATCTCTTTGAATTTGAGCGCCTTGCTTGTAAACTTTTACATGGGTAATAGGATAAGAATTGGCACTGTTTTGAGCAAAAACGCTGCTGCTTATAAGGAGGGTAAAAAGAAAAGTTCGCATCAAATTTTAATTTGAAACGAACTTAACTGATTTTAATTATTAACCCAGCAAATTAGGCCGGTTTAATATGTAATTTGGTTTTGGAGCGATTACCAACCGTCCATAACACGATGGTTAAGGTCAAGATAAAGAGCTGTCCAAAAAGTGTTTCGTAAGTAGGATAAATGCCTAGGGCATCAATCCGGAAATCCACGGGTAAAACGGTGATGTTGATATTGCCTGCTTCTTGAATGGCGCTTAAACCTTTGCCGGTTAAAACCACCGCAAGGAAGGAAATTACAATGGCGGAATATTTAAAGAGTTTAGCGATAGGTAACTTTTTAGAATATTTAAGCAGTAAAACAGAGATGATCGCTAATAAAACAAAGGCGAATACAATGCCACCGCCAAAGGCGCTTTGCTGAGCTTCGCCTACTTCTAAGCTTAAGGCAGAAAGGAATAGCACCGATTCAAAGGCTTCTCTGAAAACAACCAGAAAGGATAAAAAGGCAAGGCCCAGCATACTTTCTTTACGGGCAATATTTTGGATTTTACTCTTTACGTAGGCTTGCCATTTACCTGCTTCAGATTTACTGTGCATCCAAAAACCAACGTACAGTAAAACACCCACCGCAAAGAGGGCTACAAGCCCTTCCATTAGTTCACGGTCGGCGCCAGAAAAGGTAAAAAGTTTACCGGCAGCCATCCACATTAAAATACCGGCTATAATGGCGCTAATCCAACCTGCATGCACATATAGATTAACCTTTGGGATGTTAATCGCACGCAAAACACTAAGAATAGTAACTATTACTAAAAAGGCCTCTAGGCCTTCTCTAAGAATAATTGAGAAAGATAGTAGGAAGGCTAACCAGGCGGAGAATGTTTTTTCTTCCAAAAGCACTTTTGCTTCGTTTATCATGCTAACGCCCTTTTCAATTTGAGCGGAAACTAAAGCGGGATCTTTTCCGGTCTCAATCCAGCTACGAACTTTTCCTAATTCACCTTCTAATTGGGCGGCGAAGGTGGCATCGCTCGCACGTAATTGAATTTCCACGGGTTCAACGCCTTCTAAATAGGCTGTTAACGCCAACGTGCGTGCCCCACTAATATCGCCATCTGCGTAGGCTGTATTGGCTTCATTCAGGTAGTTAATGGCTTGCTCGAGATAACTTCCTTTATTTGTTTCGGCGATTTCTTTAGGGAAAAGCCTTAAAGCGGCTATGGTCTGCGTTCCTTCTGTTAGTTTTAAGGAAGATCTTAGTTCTATATTACTTTGTGAAGCTAATTCTTCCAAACCAATGGTAATATTCATATCTAGATCTTCGGCTTTCACCTTGCTAGCCCCGTGGGGAAGGCTTAATACATAAAAAGCTAGGTCCCAAATTTCGTCATCGCTTAATTCATCAAAGGCGCGCATAGCCGTATTATTTACCCCTAAACGAATAGTATTATAAGCCTGAAATGGAGAGAGGCCGTTCGCTTTTTCAGGGTTATGGAAATTGGTAGGTGCCGGCTCTAAGCCATTGGCAAGACTACCATTACCCATACCATTTTCACCATGGCAACTTTTACAATGTAAAGCGTAAAGTTGACGGCCATTGGTTAAAAGGGGCCATCTTTTAGGCGCGATTTCAAGCGCGTAACTAGATATAATTTTCTGTTTAATAGAGTTCGAAACAGAACTAACCTTTTCTTGACTCGCCTTTTCTTTAATTAGTGTTTGTAGTAATTGAATGTCAGACTTAACCGAGGCGGGTGCATTTTCACCAAGGGTGTTAATGGTGCTAGCAAATTCCGACATCTCGCTGTATTCCGCCGTATTAATCACTTGTCCTTGATTAACGGCCATGGAATAATCCACTGCGATATAGTCCAAAAGGTGCACCATCATGCGCGCATTACTATTCTTCTCATTTGCTTTTAAAACTACACTGAGCAATAAAAGCGTTCCTGCAACAAAGTATCTCAAAACCCTCATATCTTATTTAGACCAATTAAAAATAGGTGGCAAAAATACTAATGAGAAATCTTTTAAAAGAAGATATTTATCAGTTTTTCCAAAATTTTGAAAGAGTCTGTCTATACAAAGTGCCGAAGAGTGTTGCGAGATACATGTTTTTAACGTGAGTTCGACTATAAATCATAGCCTCAGATTTTCAATAAAAAGAAAAGACAAGTCTAGATCGTGCAGCTGTAGCGGGCTACAGCAAATGAACTAGATGAAGTATTTTCACTTTTATTGGAAACACCATTTAGTCCCCTTCTAAATAGCGGCTTTCCGCGCCTCTGCTTCTTGCAATAGCCCGCTATTGCTTCATTGCCTAGGCTTGAATTCCACTATTCACAAGGGGTCTGAGGCCAGATTTTACGTCGAATTCACGTGTTTTTAAGTACAGACCTAGTATAAGAAGGGCTTGCGCAGATGGGTAAAATCAATAACTGAAGCAAAAAAAAAGCAGCACTAATAAATAGTACTGCCTTTAGAGGTTCCGAGCGGATTCGAACCGCTGTAGACGGTTTTGCAGACCGCTGCCTAGCCACTCGGCCACGGAACCATAAATTGGGCTGCGAAGATAAAAAATCTAATCGCTATTTGTTCTTCCTTTTGCGCATTAATTCAATACTCACCTTTTTTACGTCTCCGTTGATAGGTGGATTGAGCTTGGAGAGTTTAATTTTCAGTTTTTTAACCTTCGGCATTTCTTCGAAAATACTGTCGCTAATGCGTTTGGCAACGGTTTCAATAAGCTTAGCTCGATTAGAAACATGCTTTTGAACGATACGATTTATGCTTACATAATCCATGGTATGGTGCAAGTCATCACTTTCGTAAGATGCGCTAATATCGCCCCAAACGAATACGGAAACTTCGTATTCGGTGCCAATTTTTCCTTCTTCATCCAGGCATCCGTGATAAGCATAGAGGCGAATGCCCTCAACTGCAATTTTGTCCATTAGGCTGGAAGTTTTTCTAAAGCAGTATTAATACGGGCAAGACTTTCTTCTTTGCCTAAAATGGCACAAACTTCAAACATAGAGGGTCCCATGCCGGCGCCAGTAACGGCTAAACGAAAAGCAGGACCGACTTTACCAAAGCCTAATTCTTTGGATTCGAGATAAGTTTTAAAGGCTTTTTCAATCGATTCAATATTGAAATTTTCTAAATTGGAGAATATCTCTCTTAGGTCAATTAGGTAAGAGCGGCTTTCGGCATTCCACTTTTTGCTCGTAGTTTTTTCGTCGTACTCGGTAGGGGCAACAAAAAATACGCTGCTTTCATTCCATAAATCGCGCAGAAAAACAGCTCGATCTTTAATAAGATTAGCAATGGAAGTGGCCTTGGCAAGATCAATGGTAATATTATGCTCTGCTGCTTGGGATTGTAGGCTTTCACCCAACTGTTCATCACTAAGCTTACGGAGATATTGTTGGTTAAACCATTTGGTTTTATCATGATCGTATCGAGCGCCAGCTTTGTGAACCTTTTCTAAGCTAAATGCCTCACTTAACTCTTCTAAAGTAAAAAGCTCTTGATCTGTTCCTGGGTTCCAGCCTAAAAAGGCAAGCATATTAACAAAGGCTTCAGGAAAATATCCTTTTTCGCGGTAGCCGCTAAAGCTATCACCATTTTCAGGGTTATTCCATTCCAAAGGAAATACCGGAAAGCCTAAGCGGTCGCCATCGCGTTTGCTCAGTTTACCATTACCATCAGGTTTTAATAAAAGGGGCAAGTGGGCGAATTTAGGCATGGTATCTTCCCAACCTAAGTAACGATACATTAATAAATGCAAAGGGGCTGAGGGTAACCATTCTTCACCGCGAATTACGTGGCTAATTTTCATTAAATGATCGTCCACAATATTGGCCATATGGTAGGTGGGCATGCCATCCGATTTAAAGAGAACTTTGTCGTCCATGTTATTGGTATTCACTTTTACCCAGCCTCTAATGATGTCCTCAAATTTAACTTCTTCATTACGAGGAAGTTTAATACGAACTACATAGGGTTCGCCAGCCGCCAATAGTTTTTCAACCTCTTCCCCCGAAAGGGTGAGTGAGTTACGCATGCTATTGCGCGTTACGTGGTTGTATTGCCAGTTTGGAGAACCAGCTTGTTTAGCTAATTCACGCACGGCTTCAAGTTGTTCGCTCGTATCAAATGCATAATAAGCATGACCGCTTGCGAGTAATTGCTCGACGTATTTTTTATAGAGCCCACTTTCTTTGCGTTCCGATTGACGGTAAGGACCGTAGTTGCCACCAATACCCTGACCTTCATCGGGAAGAATACCACACCATTTTAAAGAATCAATGATGTATTTTTCGGCACCTGGAACAAAGCGTGTTTGATCGGTGTCTTCTACACGGAGAATAAATTCACCCTTGTGTTTTTTAGCAAATAAATAGTTGTATAATGCCGTTCTTACACCACCCATATGAAGTGGTCCTGTTGGACTTGGGGCGAAGCGAACACGTACTGTATTTGATTCCATAAAAGCTCTTTTAAAAGGCGGCAAAGGTAATTATATAAAAGGCTTATTACCTTTGAATTTATGCTTAATGATATATGAAGAATTTTGAAGGCCTAAAACAAAATCTAGAATCCTATCTACGGAAGTGGTACTTGCTGCGCATGCTAAGAGGTTTGGCCTTATTCTTAGGGTTTTTCTTTTGCTATTTCCTCTTAGTTACATTTACAGAATATTTGTTATATCTAACTGAAAGTCAGCGAAAAGCAATATTTTTTACCGGTGTCTTTTTAGCGATCGTTGGTTCTTCATATTATTTTATTTACCCGCTTTTGCAGATTCTTAAACTCGCAAGACGGTCGACCTACAGTGAAGTTGCACAAATGATCGGGCGGAAGATTGATGGAGTGGATGATAAGATCCTAAATACATTGCAATTGGGAGAAAACCTTGGTAACAAGCAAAGTGATTTGATTAAAGCGGCCATTGAGCAGAAATCTGAGGAATTAAGTTTCTATAATTTTAAAGAGACGCTTTCTTGGAAAAGTTTGTCTCGGGTGGCTGTATTTCTAAGCCTACCACTTTCGCTAATGGTTATTCTTTCCTTAAGTACTCAAGGTAGATTGGTTCTGAGTAGTAGTGAGCGATTGTTACGATATAACGATGATTTTAGCCCTCCGGCTCCCTTTCAATTTGTTCCAGAGAAGAATGAGTATTGGGTTGAGTATGGTGAGGACTTGGATTTACGAGTTGGTATTTCGGGACCCAAACAACCGTCTGAGTTAAAAGCTTTTTTGAACGATAGCGAGTATCGATTGGGTAAAATCGATGATTCTTGGCAGTTGAGGCTTGAGAATGTTGTTGAAGATTATGTTTTGCAATATGAGGCAATGGGTTATAGGAGTAGTACAATTGAGATTAGGACGTATCAAAGTCCGCGCATTGACCGCTTAGAAATAACAGTTACTCCACCCTCTTATACAGGCTTGCAGGAAAAGGTAATTCCTTATAGTCAAAATGTAAAGGCCTTAAGAGGCTCCAACATTAGTTTGCGTTTGCACTTGGAGAATACCGATAAGGCGGTTTTTCTAAGCGAAGGGGATAGTATAAGTATAAAGGAAAGTAACTTAGCTTTCCGGCTAGATGAAAGTTTGGTTTACGGCTTTTCATTAGAAAATGGCTTTAAAAAGGCCTTAGTTTTTAATAATTCAAAGCTTGAAGCGATTCCCGATAAAGCTCCGGAGATCCATGCTGTTTATCGCTATACAGATTTAGATTCAAATAGAATCGCGGTAACAATTAGGGCTAGAGACGACTTTGGTTTGTCGAAATTACAAAGGGTTGAAAGACTTGGGGAAGAGGAAACAGAATTTAGTATAGAAGCGAATGATCTTGGTTTTTATGAAGAGATCATAAGTTTGGTTGAGCTTGAGGGCGGTAAGAGCTTCTCAATGTTTTATCGGATAGCGGATAATAATACTTTGTATGGTCCATCTTGGGCGAGTTCGGAAAGTTTTAGTTTAAAACTTTTAACTAGTCAGGAGAGAAAAGCGAAGCAAGCAAAAATGGAAGCTTCTATGATGGAGTCTTTACAGGAACTTAAGAAAGGTAGAGAGGAATTAAACGAGGCTTTGAAGGATTTAGAAGTGAAAAAGTCAAATAAACAAGATTGGCGAGAAGAAGAAAAGTTAAAGGATTTGCTAACAGAATTAGAGGCTAAGCAAAAGGAAAGTAAAGAAAAGCGCAAGGATTTGGAGAAGTTAGTCGAAAAGGACTTAACTAAAAAAGAGGAATTAAAGGAACAGTTAAAGGTTTTAAGTGAGACTGAAAGGAAAATCGAAGAGTTACGGAAAGAGATAGAAGCACTTTTATCGAAAAATGATAAAGAAGAACTGCAGCAAAAGTTAAAGGAACTGCAGCAAGAAAACAAAGAGCAGCTTCGAAGAGAGCAACGTTTGGAAGACTTGCTTAAGGACTTATTGTTCCAGAGAGATATATTAAGGACTATTGAGGACTATAAAGTTCTATCGGAAGAGCTTAAAAAGGACAATCCAGTAGGTGATAAAGACGCGGAAGACTATAAGGAAAAGGCTACTGCCTTGCAGGATAAGTTAAAAGAACACACGGAAGACTCAAAGGAATTGGCAGATTTATTGGAAAGTGAAGAGTTTAAAAAAGAGAGCGAAGAGCTAAAGAAAAATTTGGATAACGCCGCTAATTCTGAGAAACAGAATAACCCGACGGACTCAAAGGCGAGTAAGGATAAAGCGGGGAATAACGCCTCGGAAATGAGTGAATCTTTATCGGCGATGATGGAGGGTATGCAAGCAAAAGCATTATCAATGAATATGCAAGCTTTGCGTAGGATATTAGAAAACTTGGAACGCTTTAGTCAGGATGTAGAAGCGTATAAGGAAGGTGTTTCTAGTTTGGAAAAGAACGATCCTGCTTTTCGCTCTTGGCTAAAGAAAGGGAGTGTTTTGGGATCTAATAGTAAGATTATAAGTGATAGCCTCGTGGCTTTAAGTGAAAAGGCTCCTGAAATTAAGGATAAGGTTTTTAAACACCTTAATGAAATGCAGTATCAACTTGCATCAGCGCAAGGGCATTTGCAGGAGGTTGAATTAATGAAATCATCTAGTGCTGGTCAGTTTAGTATGATGGCAGCCAATGATTTGGCTTTACTCTTGGATGATGCCATGCAGAATATGATGTCTATGATGGCGAGTAAGAAGAAAGGCGAGCAAAACTGCGAGAAACCAGGCGGAGGTAAGCCCAAGCCGGGCAGTATGAGCGAGAAACTTGGCAAGATGGGTAAGATGATAGAGAAGTTGGAAAAAGGCTCTCAGCCAGGTTCTAAAGGGGAAGGGCCAGACGGCAAAAGTATTGGTCAGGTATTAGGTGAACAAGAGGCTTTAAGGGAGGCTCTTCAGGAAATGGAGAAAGAAGGAGGAAAGGAAAAAGGTAATGCTAAGCCTTTAGATCAGGAACTTGATGAAATGGAGGATTTACTTTTGGAAAGGAATTTTTCTGAGTATATAGAACGCTTTAAGAGAGTAGAAACTCGTTTACTTGAAAGTGAGAAGGCGGATATGGAGCGGAAGCAAAAGGAAGAGCGTATGAGTAAATCTGCGGATGAATTGGAAATGCGAGATGTGGAGAAGGGAGAATTAGGTGACATGAATAAGTCTCAGCAGAAAGATATTCTACGATTAAGTCCACTTTTAATAAATCCCTTTTATCAGGAACGTTGAGAACAAGTATTCAATTTTTAGGGGAACGACCTCACGAGGTGCAAAATTTTCAGGAAGAGCTAAAAAAGTGGCTGATTTCCGTCGCTTCTGAGCGAGGATTTCAAATTCGGCGACTAGTTTATCATTTCGTAAATAATGAAGCCAGCAGAAGGCTTAATTTTGATTTTTTAGCTCACGACTATCCCACAGACATTATTACTATGGATCATTCCCAGGAAAGAGGCTTAGAAGTGGAGTTGTTTTTAGGCTACCAGATAATCGCTGAAAATGCAAAGGCTTTTTCGGTTGCTTTCTCAGATGAATTGGATCGAGTTATAGTACATGGCCTTTTGCACTGTATTGGCTTTGATGATAAAACGGAAACAGAATTTGATAGGATGAAAGCGGAGGAGAATATTTGTTTAATTTCGCGGCCCAAATCTTTGTTAGAAAGGTAATTAGCATTAAAGATGGATAAGAATTACGAAGTTATAGTAGTGGGTGGAGGTCACGCTGGCGCAGAAGCGGCAGCAGCGGCGTCAAGGATGGGTGCTAAAACACTTTTGGTGTCCATGAACTTGCAGACAATCGGACAAATGTCTTGTAATCCTGCAATGGGTGGTATAGCCAAAGGCCAGATTGTTAGGGAGATTGACGCATTAGGAGGATTAAGCGGTATTATAACGGATAAGACGGCGATACAGTTTAGAATGCTCAATCGCAGTAAAGGACCGGCAATGTGGTCGCCACGAGTGCAGAGTGACCGTTGGCGTTTTGCGGAGGAATGGCGCTTAGCCTTGGAGGCGATTCCCACTTTAGATTTTTTTCAGGATATGGTGGTAGATCTTATTTCTGAAGGTGATATGATAAAGGGTGTAGTCACAGGCATTGGAACTCGATTTTATGCGCCCAAGGTTATTTTAACCAATGGAACTTTTCTGAATGGATTAATCCACATCGGTGAAAAGCAATTTGGTGGCGGACGTGCAGGGGAACGGGCTTCTTTGGGTTTAACAAAGGTTTTAGAAGGTTTTGGTTTCGAAGCGGGTAGAATGAAAACAGGAACTCCCCCTCGAGTGGACGGCCGTAGCTTGGATTATTCTAGAATGGAAGAGCAAAAGGGTGATGAGCAACCAGAGAAATTTAGTTTTAGCAGTGAAACAAGAGCATTAGTTAAGCAACGTAGCTGTTATATAACTTATACGAGTCCAGAAGTGCACGAGGCCTTGAAAGAGGGTTTTGATCGGAGTCCTATGTTTAACGGTGCCATCGAAAGCAAAGGGCCGCGTTATTGTCCTAGTATAGAAGATAAAATCAACCGTTTCGCGGACAAGGATAGGCACCAAATTTTTGTTGAACCGGAAGGATGGAACACGGTAGAGGTCTATGTAAATGGCTTTAGCACATCGTTGCCCGAAGAAGTACAGGAAAAAGCACTACGAAAAATAGCTGGTTTTGAAAATGCTAAAATTTTCCGTCCCGGATACGCGATAGAATATGATTTTTTTCAACCTACGCAGTTAAAAAAGACATTGGAAACCAGATTAATGAAGGGCTTGTATTTCGCTGGTCAAATTAATGGAACCACGGGCTATGAGGAAGCAGCTTGTCAAGGTTTAATGGCGGCAATTAACGCTGTTAGGAGCTTAAGAGGCTGTGAAGACTTTATTTTAGGGCGGAATGAGGCATATATAGGCGTGCTTATCGATGATTTGGTAAGCAAAGGCACCGAAGAGCCGTATCGGATGTTTACAAGTAGGGCGGAGCATAGGATTTTGTTAAGACAGGATAATGCGGACAGTAGATTAAGTGAGAAGGGTTTTGAAATAGGCCTTTTATCAAAAGATAGACTAGAAGAGTTTCACGTGAAACAATCTCGTCAGAAGCTTTTAATGAAATATATCAAAGGACTATCGGTTAAAATGGAGGAGGTAAACCCAATTTTAGAGGCAAAAGGCCTAAGCCCGATAGACCAGACGGTTAAGTTTGATAGGGTGCTAAGCAGGCCGCAATTGGGATTCTCAGATTTTAAATCCCTAGGTTCTTTATCTACGATGGTTAGCAAAGAGGGAATTCTGCAAGAAGATATTGACTCAGTGGAGATAGCTTTAAAATACAGTGGTTATATTGATAAAGAAGTAGATAATGCTAACAAGTTAGATAGATTAGAAAACCTGAAGATCCCTATGGACTTTGACTATAGTTTACTGAAAAGTATGAGTTATGAAGCGAGGGAAAAATTAACCAAATTAAAACCGGTCACTATAAAGGAAGCAAAGGCTGTAAGCGGTGTCTCACCATCAGACATCAGTGTTTTGTTAGTTTATATGGGGCGTTAGTTTCACGTGAAACATGAAGAAAATAGAGGCGTGTCCGCTTTGCGGAAATAATGATTTTGTAAGTGTTCGTAAGGCACCGTACTATAGAGGTAAACAAGAGATATTCAATATCGATTCGTGCACGAGTTGTGGTTTTTGGTTTACCAATCCCCAGCCAGAAGGTGCCGGTTTAGCGGCTTACTACGAAAGTGAAGATTATGTAAGCCACACCGATGGCACAGGTAGTCTACTTGATATAGTATATAATTGGGTTAGAAACTATGCTTTAAATAAGAAGCTTTCTATAGTCGAGTCTGCGGTTAGAAACAAAAACACCTTGCTTGATTACGGTGCGGGTACAGGAGCCTTCTTAGCAAGAGCGAAAGAAAAGTCTTGGTCTGTTACTGGAGTCGAGCCTTCTGAAGTAGCGAGGAAAAATGCTAAACTAAAGGGAGTAGATCTTTTAAGCGTGGAAAACCGTAATGTGGTTAAAGATGGATCTTGCAGTGCCATTAGTCTATGGCATGTATTAGAGCATTTGCCCGACCTAAAGGAAAGTATGCTCTATTTCAATGCAAAGCTTGAGCGGGATGGTGTTTTGTTTGTCGCTGTTCCAAATCATCAATCGTATGATGCGGAGTATTATAGAGATCAGTGGGCCGCTTTAGATGTGCCTTTGCATTTATGGCATTTTTCTAAAACAGACATTGCTAATTTAGCCTTAGCGACCGGCTTTAGTCTGGAGAAGGTCTATAATATGCCCTTCGATAGCTATTATGTTTCGTTGTTGAGCGAAAAAATTAGAGCATCAAGTATGGGCCCACTAAAAGCTATGTATAGAGGCTTTGTTTCTAATTTAAAGGGAGGAAA
The DNA here is from genome assembly GCA_018401735.1 of Schleiferiaceae bacterium. Classification (GTDB taxonomy): domain Bacteria; phylum Bacteroidota; class Bacteroidia; order Flavobacteriales; family Schleiferiaceae; genus Croceimicrobium. Next base: position 72,910 of record JAGYKI010000002.1, on the reverse strand, counting down.
CACAAAAAACATGAGCTCTTTAATTTACCAATTAAGAAAAAGCTAAGCTTTCATTCGGAGTAGGTTGCTAAACTTAAATGATACATCAGACATAATAAGCTTCACATTGCCGTTTCTCCTGAGGTCATGGTTGGCATTGCTTAGCACTTCGTAGGCTTCTTTGCTATTTTGAAAGTGTAAAACAGAGGCAAATCCACCTAACTTGAATCCAATTTGAGTAAACAAAGGATGGTTAGCAGACTCTTGCTTCGTTACAGCTTTAAGACTAAGTTCAATGGTGTCCATGAAAAACTGTAAGGCCTCCCTTTGTTGGTCTTTTCCTAATTTCGCAAATTCATCTACGAAAGTGAATATTTCTCGTGTTTTAGCACTGTAACAACCACGCATCCAATTTTGAAAAAGCTGGGCATAGCCGATATAGCTTTGGTTGTTTTTGCTAATTTGTAGGCCTTCTAAGATGGAACCATTAGCTAATGATGCACTTATTTTAGATGTTTCATTATCAACACCTTGGGACATAAGAAACTGTTCTATATCAGCGTTCTTTAGGGGCGGAACATACACTTTTTGGCAGCGACTGGTTATCGTCTGTAAAAGATTTTCAGGCTTTTCACTTACCAAGAAAATCATACTATTGTCACTGGGCTCTTCTAAGGTTTTTAGAAATTTATTAGACGCGGAAATATTTAAGTATTCCGGTAAATAGATAATTACGAACTTTTTACCTCCTCCGTAGGACTTATAATTTAGTTTCTCATTTATTCGTCTAACTTCATGTACGTTTATCAAGGCAGATTTACCAGTAAGTGCAGCGTGATCTAGCCAGTCATTTAGTCCAAAGAAATTACGTTCTTTAATAAAATCTAGCCATTCTCGCATAAAATAGTCAGCATTTAAACTTTTAGGCGCTTTGTCTTTATTGGCGAAGGGGAAGGAATAGTGCAGATCAGGATAACTGTTTTGTTTTAACTGTATACAGTGTGAGCAGTGACCACAGCTGTCGTTTTCAGTAGGGTATTCGCAGGCTAAAAATTGGCAGTAGGCCTTTACTAAGGGAAAGATCAGAGCAGCAGAGCTTCCATGAAAAAGTAAGGCGTGGCCGTTTCTATTGCTGGTCGCTGAGCGAATTAGTTGTTCCTTTAATTCTGCTAATGCAGGAATGTCCTTTAAATGCATATCTTTTTATAATTGCCTTTCTTGCCAACGAGCATTCTCGTATTTTCGCATCAAAATTAAGATAAATGGCAACTATAGATACTTTAGATTTAAAAGGAAAGAGAGTTTTGGTTAGAGTGGACTTTAATGTTCCCTTAAACGATAAGCTGGAAATCACTGACGATAGCCGCATGCAGGCGCATTTACCGACCATAGAAACGATTTTCGCCAAAGGGGGTGTGCCCATCTTAATGTCGCATTTAGGAAGGCCTAAGAATGGTCCTGAAGATAAATTTTCTTTAAAACACCTAGTGGCTCATTTAAAAGATATTAGTGGACGAGAGGTCTTTTTTATTGATGATTGTATCGGAGATTCGGTGGTAAATGCAACGAAGGATCTTGGAAATAAATCGATTCTATTGCTGGAAAACCTTCGCTTTTATAAAGAAGAAACCTCTGGAGATACCGTGTTTGCCTCTCAATTAGCAAAAAATGGTGATGTTTATATTAACGATGCCTTTGGAACGGCGCACCGCGCTCATGCTTCAACCGCTATTATTGCTAAGTATTTTGAGAGCCAAAAAGCTTTTGGAAGAGTTTTACAAAGCGAAATCGAAAACGTAAATAAAGTATTACTGGGTGGCGAAAAGCCAACAACGGCTATTGTAGGAGGGGCAAAGGTGAGCTCTAAAATTAGTATCCTAGAGAATTTACTGCAACGGGTAGATAACTTAATTATTGGTGGTGGAATGGCCTATACTTTTATTAAAGCACAAGGCGGTACCATTGGGAATAGTTTGGTGGAGGATGACTATTTAGAGACAGCAAAAGACGTTTTAGCGAAGGCGGCCGAATTAGGCGTGAAAATTTTCTTGCCAGAAGATAGCGTAATAGCTGATGCTTTTAGTAATGATGCGAATACAAAGCTTTGGGCGTCCAACGAAATTCCAGCAGGATGGATGGGTTTAGATGCGGGTCCAAACGCAATTGCATCTGTTAAGGAAGTACTATTAGCTTCTAAAACAATTTTGTGGAACGGCCCAATGGGTGTTTTTGAGATGGAAAAATTTGCCGAAGGAACTAAAGCAGTGGCTAATTTTATTGCGGAAGCAACTACTAAAGGAGCTTTTTCTTTAATCGGTGGCGGCGATTCTGTGGCAGCGATTAAGAAATTCGGATTAGCGGAAGAGGTTAGCTATGTGAGTACCGGAGGTGGGGCAATGCTCGAGTTCTTGGAGGGAAAAACTTTGCCAGGCATCAAGGCGATTATCGGCTAGCCCGCGTCCTTAATTAGATATTGTTTGTCAAGCATTTCATCGAAATTAACCGCTTTTGCGATGCTTTCGCCATAGTCGCTAATGAGGCGGAAGTATTTGCTCTCAGCAATAGTAGATTTTTGAAAGATTTGACGATTTTTTTGGGCTCTGTTAAGCACAAAAATAGCTAGACCAAGAATTACTAACCATTTTGCACCTCCTAATAAGGCACCAAGAATACGATTGATTCCATTCAAGGCCACTAACTTTAATCCACGCGTTAACATACTGGCGAGGGCATTAATTAGTAGAATGGTGAAAAAGAAAACGACTACATAACTGATAATGCGTAACTCGAAATCAGCGGACTGGAAGTAGATGGTAAAGTACTTGAATACATATTCTGAAAGGAGATAAGAAACGACAATCCCAATAAAGAGGCCAGTTAGCGCAGCAATTTCGCGAATAAAGCCGCGAGAAAAACCTTTAATTATGCCAAAAACTAAAGGGATTAAAATAATTATATCAAGTGTTGACAACTGAGGGTGAAATTATTGGAGGCTAAGTTATATAAAAATTATGCTAGATAAAGCGAATAAAGAGGATTGGCAGCGATTAATTGATTTAATCAAAGACAAATTTAGTGATGGTGAGGAGCCAGATTTGGATGCAATATTATTCTTAATCGGAGTGCGTGAGTTGGGGATTGATAAAAGGCGCTTTAAAAAAGACGAAAAGCTTGATCTTTTGCACATTGCGATATGCCGATTATTAGCACCTTACGGATATTACAAGCTGATAGGTGCCGATGAACAAGGTTGGCCACACTATGAGTTAATAGAAAAATTACCCGCTTTAAAAGCAGGCGAACAGAGTATCTTAATGAAAGAAGCTATTTTAAGATATTTTGATGAAGAAGAGCTTTGGCCGTAATTTAGTCGAAAGAACAACCAATTAAAAGGCTGTCGTAGGGCTCTAAATATACGGTTTTAATAACTTGCTGATTCGGTAATAAGCGAATTTCGGCACAACCAATCCAAGTATAGTCAGGACGCTCGCCGCGGCTAGCGCGGATACTAAGCGTAGCAGCTTCGTCGTATTTCAGGTTAACCTCGCCATCCTCATTGGTAAATCCGGATAACCAAACTTTATTACCAGGCACTGGAGCAGCAGCTTCAACCAGAACATTTTGTACTCGAGTACTGTCGGAATATGTCTTTACGACAATTGTAAATGGGTATTCGGGATTTAGGTCATCGAACTCACAAGCCCCAGCTATTAACCCTAAGCCTAAAAGGAAGAAGAAAGTTTTTTTCATAAACCTATTGATCATCGCGACAGCCGTTGTCGACGTCGTTGAATAATTTTAACTCTAAATTGATAGTTTTTACACCTCTCTCTAACTCTGCAAAGGTGCAAGTTTTATAGGGATTTTTGGTGGCTACTATCTCTACTACGGCTTTGTTTTTCAAAGTAATAGACACTTTACCTTGCTCATCGCTGTAGAGGTAATAATCTACCGAACTATTGTCAACAGGCGCGTAAATGCGCACCAGAGCATTTTGGACGGCCACTGTACCATCTTCAACGGTTAAGAATAAATCGAGAGAAAAATCTCGATCGTCACTAGAACAGCCTCCAAAAAATAGCACCGAGATGGCACTAAGAGTAAATAGTCTTATTAAATTGCTCATAATATAAGCCGAATAATTTTCATCTTTGCGGATTCAAATATAGTAATTAACGGAGGCGAATAAGTATTTAACATAGAGAATGAAAGAACAAATAGATTTACTCAGTCAAGAAGTGTTCTCATTTTCCTCTAATAAGGAAGAGGAAATAGAGTCTTGGCGCGTAAAAATGCTGGGGAAAAAGGGAACGATTACCGCTCTATTTAACCAATTCAGAGAAATGTCTCCCGACCTAAAAAGAGAATGGGGTAAGCCCTTAAATGCTCTAAAGGTTGCGGCACAAGAAAAAATAAATAGTTTAAAGATTAACCTAGAAAGTAATGATAGTGCCGCATCTGGGCTTGACCTAAGCCGTCCAGCAAATTTTTCAAATCTTGGTTCACGCCATCCAGTAAACTTGGTGAAAAATGAAATTGTAGGTATTTTTAAACGTATTGGCTTCAACTTAAGTGAGGGTCCTGAAGTAGAAGATGATTGGCATAATTTCTCTGCCTTAAACTTTCCAGAGGAGCACCCTGCAAGAGATATGCAGGATACATTTTTTGTTGGCAAGGAACCAGATTGGGCCTTAAGAACCCATACTTCGAGCGTTCAAGTAAGGGTAATGGAAAATCAAAAGCCGCCCATTCGTACGATCTCGCCTGGAAGAGTATTTAGGAACGAAGCTATTTCGGCCCGTTCACACTGTTTTTTCCATCAAATTGAAGGATTGTATATCGACGAGGGTGTAAGTTTCGCAGACCTCAAACAAACACTACTGTTTTTCGCGCAAGAGTTTTTTGGACCAGACACTAAAATTAGATTACGGCCTTCCTACTTTCCTTTTACGGAGCCTAGTGCAGAGATGGATGTTTACTGGGGCCTTAATAATGAACGCGATTACCGTATGACCAAAGGAACAGGTTGGTTAGAGGTTCTCGGCTGCGGAATGGTTGATCCAAACGTTTTAGAAAATAATGGCATTGACTCAACTAAATATAGCGGTTATGCATTCGGTATTGGGGTAGAGCGTATAGCGTTGCACCGCTTTCAAATACCAGATATTAGACTCTTATTTGAAAATGACTTAAACTTTTTAGATCAATTTAAAGCAGCATACTAGGCACTGTTGAGTAGATCAAAAATAAAAAAGCGGCTACGAGTAATAGTACCCCTAGCCGCTTTTTTATGTTGAACCGTAGATCTAGTTGTCTTCTATCGCAGTGATCTTCATCATATTCGTCATTCCTTGGTCATCAATTGGCATACTTGCGATTTTCACAATTAAATCGCCACCGCTTACAAGGCCTTTATCAACTACTATTTTTTTGATATCCTTAAAGGTTTCATCCGTACTTACCATTTTGTCGTAAAAGAAACCTCTTACGCCCCAGAGCAAGCTCATAGTATTGAGAATATTTCGGTTAGAGGTGAACATTAAAATAATGCTTTTAGGACGGTGAGCGGCAATTTTAAAGGCAGTATAACCGCTAAAAGACATGGTAAGGATGGCGGAAGCACCAATTTGATCAGCTACCTTACTAGCATTATAACAAACAGAATCGGTAATAAAACGTCGATTACGGTAGCGGGGAGGATTTTCTTTATTTACCCGTACCTGACCACTTTCTTCCACGTGAGCAATAATTTTAGACATAGCCTCAATTACCGCAACAGGATGCTTTCCTACCGAAGTTTCACCACTTAGCATTACCGCATCAGCACCATCTAAAACGGAATTAGCAACGTCATTTACTTCTGCCCGAGTAGGAGTAAGCTGCTCAATCATAGTTTCCATCATTTGGGTAGCAATAACCACAGGTTTAGACTGTAAATGACATTTATTTACAATCATTTTCTGGATAAGAGGTACTCCTTGCATGGGCACTTCAACCCCTAAATCGCCACGCGCCACCATAATAGCATCGGAAGCTTCAATGATCTCATCAATTTCCACAACCGCTTCGGGCTTTTCAATTTTAGAAATGATATGACAAAGAGCGTCGTTCTTTTGCAAGATGTCACGCAATTGGTACACATCATTGGGGTTTCTTACAAAAGATAGGGCCACCCACTCTACGGCTAACTCCATTGCCACTTCTAGGTCTGCTAAATCTTTATCCGTTAAACATGGCAAAGAAATGCGAGTATTAGGTAAGTTCACTCCTTTTTTGGATTTCAAGGGGCCTCCTTGAATAACCTTCGCTTCTACCTTATCGATGCCGTTGCTGTGGATTGCTTCGAGTAAAATTTTCCCATCATCAATTAAAATGCGGTCACCAATTTTAACATCAGAAGCGAATTGCTGATAGGTCATAAAAACCTGTTTAGCGGTACCCAACTCATCTTTATTAGTAAAGGTTAGCACATCTCCTTTCTTGAGGATAGCACCTTCTTCAACTTTACCAATACGTAACTTCGGTCCTTGTAAATCGGCGAGAATAGCAACGTTAGTTTCTAATTCCTGATTTAAACGTTGCACTTTTTTCGCAATTTCACGAGCACTGTCATGATCGCTATGAGAAAAGTTAATACGGAATACATTTACTCCTGCCTTAACCATCTCAACCATCACATCATAATCATCGGAAGCGGGCCCTAAAGTGGCAACAATCTTTGCTTTGTTATTTGTCATCTTAATTATTTAATATCTTTTTTAGGCTGCTTATCTGTCTTTCAGACAGCTCTTTAAAAACCTTTACCGGTTTAATGGAGCTTAAAGCTGCAGCAATTGCTTTTATTTGGTTTATTTCTTCCTCTTCGGCTTCCAACCATAGAAGGTAATTAAAGCCCTCTTTACTGGGTAGGACAAGCCCGTTTACGTCATTCTCATCTTCAAACAGAGAACCCTGTACTTTTTCAATCAGTTCGCCCTTGTAACTGCTGTTTTCGACCAAACGGATTTCCAATTCCAGCTCCTTATTTGAAAAGCCGAAAAGTATAAAATTAAAACTTGCCTTAGTGTTAATTTTACACAGATCTTTTGGCAAGCGCTGAAAATGGAATAAGGGATGTTTATTTAACTGGTAAACAAGACTTAAAACTTGTAGATGGGAATAGATACCAAAACCAGCAATTTGATTTTCTGGCCAACTTCCTAAATCAAGTTTATGTTTCGGCATAAGATAAGTTTAAGACTTTAAAAGCATTTTTTGCAGCCTCTTCCTCCGCTTTTTTCTTAGAAGCTCCCGAACCTTTTCCGATTAATTCTTGCTGTTTAAAACAGCCAACATGATAGAGAGGATTATGGCTTTCACCTTCACTGGATATAACAGCAAAGCGTATGGGCTGTCGCGCTTTTTGGCCCCATTCCAGTACCGCGCTTTTATGACTAGTATAGCGTTCGTCCAAACCTTTCAAGTCAATTTTACTCAAGATACGCTTTTCTATGAAATGGCAGCATTTTTCGTAGCCAAGATCTAAATAGATGGCCCCAATTAAGGCTTCAAAAGCATCCCCGTAAATTGACTTGGCACGTGTTCCCCTAGAGGGCGTATATTTTAACAGAGCGTCTAAGCCCATAACTAGGCCGAGCTCGTTAAGGTGCCTTCTGCTTACAAGCTTACTGCGTAAATTAGTAAGCTCTCCTTCTTCTTTAAGAGGAAATTTACGATAGATATAATCGGTAATGGCCGCTCCCAAAATAGCATCGCCTAAAAACTCAAGTCTTTCGTTATTAAGTTTTTTTCCTTTTACTTCTATAGATGAGGAACTGTGAATCAGAGCCAATTCATAGAAGCGGATATTTTTAGGCTCTAACTTGAGTACGGCTTTAATTTGAAAATAAAAATTCCCGTCTTTTTCCGGACGGGAATTGAAAGATTTTAACCAAGTAAAAAACATCCCAGCAAGATAATTAACTTAACTTACGGAAAAGAACAGAGGCATTATGACCGCCAAACCCGAAGGTATTGCTAATGGCTGCTCTAATTTCTCTTTCTTGAGGTTTGTGAAGGGTTAAATTAAACCTTTCATCAATTTCAGGATCAACAGTACCATGATTTATGGTGGGTGGCACAATGCTATTTTTTATGGCTAAAATTGCCGCAATAGCTTCAATTGCACCTGCCGCGCCTAATAAATGGCCCGTCATCGACTTGGTAGAACTAATATTAAGCTTGTAAGCATCTTCTTTAAAAACCTCTTTTATGGCCTTTAACTCTGCTACATCACCAAGTGGCGTGGAAGTTCCATGGACGTTGATGTAATCAACATCGGCCGGGCTAAGTCCAGATTCTTCTAGCACTTGCTCCATAACACTTTTAGCACCAAGGCCCTCAGGATGCGGAGCGGTAATGTGGTGGGCATCAGAGCTGATACCACTACCTACAAGTTCAGCATAAATTTTTGCACCGCGAGCTTTGGCGTGCTCGTATTCTTCGAGAACAATACAGCCCGCGCCCTCTCCTAAAACAAATCCATCACGATCTTTATCAAAGGGACGGCTTGCTGTTTCAGGCGAATCGTTGCGTGTACTCAATGCATGCATGGCATTAAAGCCACCCATGCCTGCTTCATTAACTGCTGCTTCACTACCACCGGCAAGGCAAACATCTATTTTGCCAAGACGGATATAGTTAAAAGCGTCGATTAAGGAATTAGTTGAGGAGGCACATGCCGAGACGGTAGAATAGTTTGGTCCTCTAAATCCATATTTGATACTGATATGCCCGGGAGCTAGATCAGCAATCATTTTAGGGATAAAGAAAGGATTAAAACGCGGGGTGCCATCGCCTTTTGCAAAGGCCATGCACTCTTCCAAGAAAGTGTCTAAACCACCAATTCCAGAGCCCCAAATCACACCAATGCGATCGGGGTTGAAATTTAAATCATTTAGTCCCGCATCTTTCACGGCTTCATCAGCCGTAACCATTGCGTACTGACTAAAACGGTCCATTCTTCTCGCCTCGCGGCGATCGATAAAATCTGTAACGTTGAAATCCTTTAACTCGCAAGCAAATTGCGTTTTAAACTTTTCAGGATCGAAGCGCGTAATACGGGCCGCACCGCTTTTTCCTGCTAGCAATGCTTGCCAATAGGCTTCCACGTTGTTTCCGATAGGAGTTAAGGCTCCTAAACCGGTTACTACAACCCTTTTCAGCTCCATAGAATTTTACTTCTTAGCTTCTTCGATATAAGCCACAGCTTGGCCTACAGTGGTAATGTTTTCAGCTTGGTCATCGGGAATTTGAATGTCAAATTCTTTTTCGAATTCCATAATAAGCTCAACGGTGTCTAGAGAATCGGCACCTAGATCGTTCGTAAAGCTAGCTTCGGTAGTAACTTCATTTTCGTCCACTCCTAGCTTGTCTACAATGATAGCTTTAACTTTAGAAGCAATGTCTGACATGATAATGTGTTTAATTATAGGCTGCAAAGAAAGGAAATAATTCAAAATGCACACGATTAAAACACAATTGGTTTGCACATAGTTTGTATTTTCGTTTCATCAAAAGTACTCATGAAGAAAATTGTGATCCTAGCTTCGGGCTCAGGAACGAACGCCGAAAACATTGTTCGCTATTTCGAAGATAGCGACTTAGCCAGAGTGGATGCCATCATAACCAATAACGCAAAAGCAGGTGTAATTGACAAAGCTCGCAAAGTGGGAGTAAGCTGTTTTGTTATTGGAAATCAGTCAGTTGCTGATGGAGAGTTGGCTAAAAAACTAATTTCCTTAAAACCGGATTTAATCGTCTTAGCAGGTTATTTAAGGCTAATTCCACAAGACATTATTAGCACTTTTCCTAAACGGATTATCAACATTCACCCTGCCCTTTTACCCGACTATGGTGGCGCAGGGATGTACGGAAAATATGTGCATCAAGCCGTGGTAGAAAATGAAGATGAGGTAAGCGGAATTACTATTCATTACGTAAGTGAAGCTTACGATGAGGGAGAAATCATCTTTCAAGAGGAAGTTGAAATCGACTTTGAAGACGAATGGCAAGATGTGGAATATAAGATTAGAGAGCTTGAATACAAACATTATCCAGCGGTAATAGAATACCTTCTGCCAGATCTTTAATGCAAATTTTTATTTATACCGACGGTTCTGCGAGGGGAAACCCTGGTCCGGGCGGTTATGGTGTTGTGCTGGAGGCCCAGGGTAAAAGAAAGGAACTTTCCCAAGGTTTTCGACTTACCACTAATAATCGTATGGAACTCTTGGCTGTTATCATGGGGCTTAAATCTCTAAAAAGTAATGGACATGAGGTACATATCGTTTCCGATTCAAAGTATGTGGTTGACGCAATTAACAAGGGTTGGCTTTTTTCTTGGAGAAAAAAAGGTTTTAAGGATAAGAAAAATGTGGATCTCTGGAAGATGATTATCCCAGAGCTGGAAAAACACAAACCTACTTTTCATTGGGTAAAAGGCCATAACGAACATCCCCAAAATGAACGCTGTGACGCTTTAGCTGTGGCGGCAAGCAAAGAAAAAAATGTATTGGTTGATCACGCTTTTGAGGATGAAAGAAAAGATAAGGGCTTGTTTTAGTGCCTAAATCCGACTCGAAAATAGATTTGATTTTACAAGAATACCGCAGTTGTAACCAATAATCTAGGTAGAGGGCTAGAATAAAATATATTCTTCTGGATCAACCGCAAAACCATTATACCATAACTCAAAATGTAAATGTGGCCCAGTACTGAGTTCACCCGTGTTACCAATAATGGCAATGGGCTCACCCGCATTTACTTCTTCTCCTTGTGCTTTTAGCAAAGCAGAATTGTGTTTGTAAATACTAACAAACTTATCGGTATGCTGCACTATCAATACATAGCCCGTCTCTGCGGTCCATTCTGCAAAAATCACCCGCCCGTCCTGTGCCGCTTTTATTACCTCATTTTCTTTGGCTACCACATCTACTCCCAAGTGGTTTTCTTCGGCCGAGAAGCTATTGGTAACCAATCCTTTTAAAGGCGTGAAAAAGTTTATACTTTCAATATTTAAACGAGAAGACTGCCCCACGGGAACACTAAAGCGCTCTTCTTCTTCTACCATTTTACGTAAAATCGAGTCTTCTTTACTGAGGCTTAGCTTTATCTTTTCTTTGTTTAAACTATCAACTACCAAACTATCACTTAGGTCAAGTGGCGCCTTTCCCTCAATAATGCCGCGTAAATTAAGTAGGTATAGATCATTGTAAACCAGTTGTTCTTGCAAACTATCCGTTAGTGCTGCTAGTTCAATAGCCTGTTTTTTTAGGGCTGTACTAGAATAACCAGGAATGTATTCACGTAAAGGTGTAAAGGCAATTAAAAGCGTGGTACTGGCAATAAGGACAATAACTGAAATGCCAGCGAAAACAAAAACATTAAGTCGACTAAGCTTAAAGGAAAGCTTTTCCTCAAAAGTGTCGTCGTTCAATATTACCAAGCGATATTTATTTCGCAGTTTGGTAATTACTTTTTTCTTTTCTTTTTTTTCGAGCGCCATGATCTGGGCAAATATCAGAAAAAGGATGTCATATTCTTTTTTTTCGGCCTAAAAGGCGACAAGCTTTTCTTCTCAAATAAAAAGTTCTTGCACATTGCTTCGTGCTTAGCCTTTTATTACAATATTTTTGCGCATTATATGTTAACACCATTCACCTAGTATAAGGTAAACACGTGAGAGCTTTTTCGTTTCTAATTGTACTTCTTATTTCTTTTAGTCTACTGCCGTCTTGTTCTCGGAGTAAAGACACCTTGATCTCTCGTTCTTATCATCGAATGGTAAGTAAATACAATACTTTATTTAATGGGGAGCAGGCTTTGTTAAAAGCAGAAGCCACCATGAAGACCCAAAATAAAGACGATTTTGATAAGCTTTTAAAGATTTACCCGGGCCGCGACGAGCAAGGGGCTAGTGCCGTAAAACCCGAACTAGAAAAGGCTATTGAAAAAGGAACTAAGGTAATTACCGAACACTCGATGATGATCGAGAATAAACAGCGTAACACTTATATAGATGATGCCTACCTTTTAATGGGTAAAGCACGTTTTTACGATCGCGACTATATGCTGGCTTTGGAAACCTTTAATTATGCCATTCAAGAATTTCGCGAACCATCTATTCGCATACAAGCAGAACTCTGGGCGGCAAAAACGGAAACAGCTCTAGGGAATTTCGTGGCGGCGAAAGAAAGGTTCGAGCGAATTTATAGCGATCGGGTATTAGCCAAGTATATAAACGCTGATGTCTATGCCTCTTTCGCCGAATTAGAGATTGACCAAGATCGCTACCTTAATGCCTATCAGCTTTTAAGCCAAGCAGCCGAAAAAACTAAAGTAAAAGAAGAGGAACTGCGATGGCTTTATATATGCGGACAATTACAATCTTCTTTAGGTAATGATTTTGAAGCGAGTCAGCTCTTTTTAAAAGTGATTCGAAAAGGTCCTCCCTACGAATTGCTTTTTAATGCCCAACTGTGGCGCGCGAGAAGTTATGATGTTGATTTAATGGACCGAAGCACAGCCTACGAAGAGCTGGAGAAAATGCTAAAAGACGAGAAGAATTTCGACAACCGCGATCGTATTTATTATGTGATGGCGGAAATTGCAAATAAACTCGATGATTGGGATGATCGTGAAACATTCTTGAAAACATCTATCAAAGTAAGTACCCTTAATCAGGTACAAAAAGCATTGAGTTATTTATGGTTGGCTGAAATCAACTTTAAGGATCGTTTCTATGAAAATGCGCAAGCATATTACGATAGCACCTATAAAACGCTTCCGCCCGATCATATTAAATACCCAAAGGTTGCCCTGATGCGCAAAAGCTTAGGTAAACTCGTTGCCAATTTGCAAACGATCTCTTTACAAGATAGTCTTCAAGCTTTAGCTTTAAAAAGCCCAGCAGACCAAGAAGCTGCGGCAAAAAAAATAATTGAAGAGATTAAAGAAAAAGAGGAAGAAGCCAAAAGAGCGGAAAATGAAGCTTTGGATAATTTAGCCTTTAACGCTTTGAATAATACGGATGGTGGCGGACTAAACGGCTTAGCTGGAGTAGGAGCGGCAAACACCGAGTTCTATTTTTACAATCCAACTTTACGCTCAAGTGGCGTGGGGATTTTCGTTACGAAATGGGGAAATCGAAAGTTAGAAGATAACTGGCGCCGTGGCAATAAGGCTTCTGTGCAAGGCGCTATTGCAGATGCGCAAAATCAAAATACCGCGCAATCTAACGGCGATGCGGTTGAAGGAGAAAAGGGACTAGACCCGAAATATGATACACAAACCTATTTGGCCAATATCCCCAATAGTCCAGAACAACTGGAGGCTTCTCATAGCTTAATCCAAAATGCACTTTTGGATAATAGTATCATTTATAAAGAGGAAATTCAAGACCTCTTGTCGGCAGCAGAAAGTGTACTCGAACTACTGAAGCGTTACACTAATTATGCGGCACAAGATCGGGCTTGGTATATTTTATACCGAATCTATACGGTTGCAGAAAACACTGTAGAAGCCAATAAATACCGCGAATTAATTTTGAGTACTTATCCTCAATCGGAATACGCCTATCTAATCTTAAATGAAGGCAAAGAGGAATTACCCGTAAACGAAAAAGAAGCAAAAGATAAGTACCTCGTAGCTTATTCGGCTTATGAAGCGAAGTCATATCGTAAAGCGCAAGGCTTGGCAGATGCCGGTTTTGTGGAGTATGAAGAAAGCCGTTTTGGAGCTAAGTTTTTACTTTTACGTGCTTACGCAGAAGGGGCTCTGCAAAAGAAGGAAGATCTAATCGCTACTTTAAAGAAGGTCTTAGAGCGATATCCCCGTACCGACGAATCTGCAGAAGCGAAAAAAATATTAGATGTTATCGACGATCAAGCTTCCAATGATGAGAATAGCGATGGCAAAACGGGTAAAGAGGATGGCTTTAGCTATAAAACCGATTTTAGCAATCAGCATCGTTATGTGCTTGTGGTTCCCAACAACGCTGGGGCCGGTGTAAACCAGATAAATATAAAACTAGCAAACTTTAATAGCAAATACTATCCTAATGATAAGTTGCTGGTTAAAAGTGTTTTAATGGGCTTAGAACAGAATGTTGTGATGGTAAGTGGCTTGGCCAACAAAGTACGCGCAGAACAGTACTACCAGACCCTCAATAATGAGAAGTATTTGGACAAGGAGCTTTTATCTATTGATTTTAAACAATTTGTGATTTCAAATGCTAATTTTGCAGAGTTTTATAAGAGGCAGGACGTAGAGGGTTATCTAACTTTCTTTACTAGTCAATATCTAAAAAAAGCGGAAAAACAATGATGAGAAAAACCAAAGATCCCGTAACCGGGGGAAGTAGTAGTAATAGAATTTTACAAGGCACCAGTATTGAAGGCGAAGTGGTTTCCGATGGCGACTTCCGCGTAGATGGCACTATTAAAGGGAATATCGTTATTGCCGGAAAATTAGTGGTAGGAGAGAAAGGTCATGTTAATGGAGATATTAAATGCGGCTCAGCGACTATTTCTGGAAAGTTAGAAGGTAAACTTGTGGTAGAAGAACTTTTAAGTTTAGAGGATAGTGCAGTCGTAGAAGGTGATATCTTCACGATGAAATTATCGATACAACCTGGTGCAGAGTTTAGCGGATCCTGTAAGATGGGCGCCGTAGTGCGCGAAATATCTAAAAATGACTCCCCAAAAGCCGAAGAAAGAAGATCAGAAAAAGTCTCTTAAGGGCTATATGCAGGTAACCAGCTCTGTTTTTCAAATGGGCGCTTTAATTGCCTTAGGCGCTTACGGTGGTAAGTATCTCGATAAAGAATACAGCTTAGATAAAGCTTGGTTTACTATGCTTGGTACCTTAGTAGGATTAGCCGCTGGTCTTTACATGGTTTTAAAAACCCTCAACTCAAAATCTTAACTTTCCCGCTCTCCATGCTGAAAATATTGCTGCGTAGGCCAATTTTAACATTATTTGTCACCCTCAGCTTGGCCTTAGTAGCCCACGCCTCTTATTTACAAGGACAGGGCTTGGACTTAAGCACCTTCCGAACTTGGCAAGCTTACCTTATAAACTTCAGCTTGGCTTCCATTATCATTTTTATTCTTGGTCGCTTGCCAGAACGCATGCAGGGCAATCAAGGCTTTGTCTTTATGATTGGAAGCGCAATTAAGTTCCTTTTTTTCTTTATTTTTTTCTATCCATTTTTTAAAGAAGACGGCGAAATTCAGAATATAGAATTTGCCTCGTTTTTCTTGCCCTATTCTATCTCCCTGAGCATCAAAACTTTGCTTTTACTTGTAAAGCTTAACAGAGCCTAAAGGCAATCTCGAAAAAAGAGAGAAAATATATATGTGTCAGAAAGCAATAATGTGTACTTTTGCGCTGATTTTTAAATGACCCCTGAAAGCCGAGTTATGATGACTAAAAGATTCGGATTCTTAGTCCTTATGTTCTCTTTTTTGATGTCCACTTCAATGCTGGCATCCGATTCTCACAGTGAAAGCGGTGAGCTTTCAATTAAAGAGCAAATTAAAAAGGATATAGATCACCACTTAAAAGACTCGCACAGTTTCCATCTGTGGGGCGATCACGACAAAGGAACTGCCGTAGGTTTTCCTCTACCAATTATTCTTTGGGATGGTCAACTGCATTTTTTCTCTTCTTCTGAGTTTCACCATCATGATAATGGTGTAGTGGAAAGTAAGGGAACTTTTTTTAAAGAGTATCATAGTAAGATTTACATTACCGATACAGAAGGAAACATTAACTATGGTGAAGATCATTTTGTTTCAAATGAAAAACCAATCGATTTTTCGATCACTAAAAATGTGTTCAGTCTGATCCTAATTTCCTCCTTAATTTTTTGGATTTTTAGCACGGTAGCCAAGAGATACAAAAATGACCCTGTTCCTCGTGGCATGGCTAAAATCTTTGAACCTCTAGTAATTTTTGTAAGAGATGAAATTGCTATTCCCAATATTGGCGAAAAGCACTACAAAAAGTACATGAATTACCTATTAACGGTATTCTTCTTCATTTGGATGGTTAACTTATTTGGTCAAACGCCTTTAGGGATTAACATTACAGGTAATATCGCGATTACTTTCGCTTTAGCCTTAATTACCTTCTTAATCACCACTTTTACGGCTAATAAGAACTACTGGGGTCATATCTTTTGGATGCCAGGCGTGCCTTATTTAATGCGTGTGGTTTTAGCCCCGATTGAAGTATTAGGTATGTTTATTAAGCCTTTTGCTTTATTGATTCGTCTTTATGCAAACATTTCGGCAGGTCACGTAGTAATCATGAGTATTATCGGATTACTATTTGTGTTTCAAAACTGGTTTGCTCGCGGAGCCTTCTTAGGCTTAGGCTTATTCCTTTCGGTTATAGAATTATTAGTTGCCTTTTTACAGGCGTATATTTTCACCATGTTGTCTGCTCTTTACTTCGGAAGCGCAGTAGAGGAGCATCATCATGATGATCATTAAGATTTTTATTAATGCTTAAATTTCACAAACCATGGAAATTCCAACTATTGTAGGTGCAGGTTTGATCGTAATTGGTGTAGGTATGGGTATTGGCCGTATCGGTGGTTCCGCAATGGAAGCTATCGCTCGTCAACCAGAAGCATCAGGTAAGATCCAGAGTGCAATGATTATTGCTGCTGCCCTTATCGAAGGTATTGGTTTCGCTGCTTTATTTGCTGCGTAACTTACCAACTACCGAAAACTGTAGGGATTGCCTGCAGTTTTCGGTTAATTTTTTACAAAACGGATCAAAATAGAAGAAAGTGGAAAAGCTTATAAATGATTTTTCGGTAGGGTTGTTCTTTTGGCAAACCTTATTGTTCTTAGCACTATTGTTTCTTTTGCGTAAATACGCTTGGAAACCCATTATGGAAGCGGTTGATAGCCGTGAGAAAAACATTGAGGATTCCTTAGCTTCAGCTGAAAAGGCACGCGCCGAAATGGAGCGTCTTCAGTCTGACAATCAAAGAATTTTAGCCGAGGCTCGTGCTGAGCGTGATGGCATTTTGAAGGAAGCCCGTGAGATTAAAGAAAAGATGATTTCGGAAGCGAAAGCGGAAGCATCAGAACAAGCCTCTAAAGTTATCGCATCTGCCAAAGAGCAAATCAATAACGAAAAGATGGCCGCGATTACCGACCTTCGCAATCAAGTGGCAGAAATGTCCATAGAAATTGCAGAGATGGTACTGAAAAGGGAATTGTCAGATAAGGATAAACAAGGTGCCTTTGTAAAAGAGCAACTTGCTAACTTCAAAATGAACTAACATGGTTGTAACCAAGTTAGCTAGAGTATACGCCAAAGCGCTAATTGATTTAGCCAAGGAGCAAAACTCGGTAGATGCTGTTAAGACCGATATGGACTTAATTTCTTCGACCTTAGGCGCCTCGCGTGAACTTAGAGTAATGCTAAAAAGCCCTATCGTTAGAGCGGATAAAAAGAAAGCTATTCTTCTAGAAATATTTCAAGGAAAGATTTCTGATTTAAGCGGACGCTTTTTAGGGATAGTGGTAGGGCATGGTCGCGAATCGTCTTTAGCAGAAATGTGCGAAGCATATCAAGTCATGTTTCTCGAGTTTAAAGGCATTGAAAAGGTTACTGTTACTACGGCTTATCAACTTTCTGAAAAGGAATTAGCAGAGGTTATTAAAAAAGCCGAAGGCTTAAGTGGTAAGAAAGTACAGTTGGAAGAGAAGATAGACGAGTCTATCATTGGGGGTATGATATTACGCGTTAAAGATCAACGCTTTAATGGTAGTATCGCTCATCAATTAAAAAGCCTAAAACGCGAGTTCCGGGCGAATCATTATATTAAAGAATTTTAAGGAATTTATAACCTCAAGCAAAATGGCTGAAGTAAAATCCGCTGAAGTATCAGCAATCTTAAGAAATCAACTATCTGGATACAAAACAGAAGCAGATCTCGAAGAAGTAGGTACCATCTTACAAGTAGGTGACGGTATTGCCCGTGCCTATGGTTTAAATAACGCACAAGCAGGTGAACTTGTAGAATTTGACTCAGGTTTAAGAGGTATTGTGTTAAACCTAGAACAAGACAACGTTGGTATCGTACTTTTAGGTGCAGATGCCAACATTAAAGAAGGTTCAAACGTAAAACGTACTGGCCAAATCGCATCGGTTAATGTAGGTGAGGGAATGGTTGGTCGCGTGGTAGATACCTTAGGTACTCCAATCGATGGCAAAGGACCAATCGAAGGAGAAACTTTCGAGATGCCTTTAGAGCGTAAAGCGCCAGGGGTAATTTACCGTCAGCCTGTAACGGAGCCTCTACAAACAGGTATCAAGGCGATTGACGCAATGATTCCAGTAGGTCGTGGTCAGCGTGAGCTTATTATTGGTGACCGTCAAACGGGTAAATCAACCGTTGCGATTGATACCATTATCAACCAGAAAGAATTTTACGATGCGGGTGAGCCTGTATTTTGTATCTATGTAGCGATTGGACAAAAAGGTTCTACCGTAGCAGGTATTGTAAAAACCCTAGAAGAAAAAGGGGCAATGGACTACACCGTGGTGGTTGCCGCTAACGCTTCTGATCCTGCTCCAATGCAGTTTTATGCCCCTTTTACAGGTGCCGCAGTAGGTGAATACTTCCGTGATACAGGTCGTCCCGCTTTAATTGTATATGATGATTTATCGAAACAAGCGGTAGCTTACCGTGAGGTTTCTCTTTTACTACGTCGTCCTCCAGGTCGCGAAGCATATCCTGGTGATGTATTTTACCTTCACTCTCGTTTATTAGAGCGTGCAGCGAAAGTTATCTCTGATGATACAGTAGCACGTAATATGAACGATTTACCTCCTTCATTAAAGGATAAGGTGAAAGGAGGCGGTTCTTTAACAGCTCTTCCAATTATCGAAACTCAAGCAGGTGACGTATCGGCTTATATCCCAACAAACGTAATTTCTATTACAGACGGACAGATTTTCTTAGAGTCGGATTTATTCAACTCAGGTGTACGCCCTGCGATTAACGTAGGTATCTCGGTTTCACGTGTGGGTGGTAATGCGCAAATTAAGTCTATGAAAAAGGTATCAGGTACCTTAAAATTAGACCAAGCTCAATACCGTGAATTAGAAGCTTTTGCAAAATTCGGTTCTGATCTTGACGCGGCTACGATGTCGGTAATTAACAAAGGTCAGCGTAACGTAGAAATTTTAAAGCAAGGCGTTAACTCTCCCCTTCCGGTAGAAAAGCAAGCAGCCATTATTTACGTTGGAACGAAAGCTTTATTAAACAAGGTTCCCGTTAATAAGATTAGAGAGTTCGAAGTAGAATTCTTGGATTATATGGATAACAAGCACCGCGATGTTTTAGATCAGCTAAAAGCGGGTAAGCTTACACCAGAAATTACTGGAACTATAGAGAAGGTTGCTAAAGAATTAGCAGCAAAATATTAGAAAAGAATTAGGAAAGAGCTTATGGCTCTTTCCCCTTCTTTAAACCTTGTATTATGGCCAATTTAAAAGAATTACGTAATCGCATTACCTCGGTAGGTAGTACCATGCAAATCACTTCTGCAATGAAGATGGTTTCTGCTGCTAAACTGAAAAGAGCTCAGGACGCGATTACCCAACTAAGACCATACGCTCAGAAGATTGAGGAAATCTTAGTGAATGTAAGTGCTACCCTTGATTCTTCTGAAGGCCCTTACAGTCGTCAAACTGAAGAGGTAAAGAAAGTACTGATTGTAGCCATTTCCTCTAACCGTGGATTGTGCGGTGCTTTTAATGCCAACGTTGTGAAACGGGTAATGGTCTATAAAAATGAAACATCAGCACAGGTCGACATTTTTAGCATGGGTAAAAAAGCGGCTGAGATTTTAACCAAAAGAGGCGCGGGAAAACCGGTTGGTGATCGCAATACCATCTATGAAGATTTGAGTTTCGCTAACGCATCTGCTGTAGCAGAAATGTTAATGGAGAAATTTTTATCCGGAGAGTATGATCGTGTAGAATTGGTTTATAATCAGTTTGTTAATGCTGCAAATCAGAGTGTACAATGCGAGCAGTTCTTACCTATCCGCGAAAGCAAACTAGAGGAAGGACAACAAGCTTCTGGAGAGTATCTTTATGAGCCAGCAAAAGAAGAAATTCTGGAGGACTTAATTCCTAAGTCATTAAAAACGCAAGTCTTTAAAGCTCTTTTAGATAGCCAAGCTTCAGAGCACGGCGCTCGAATGACCGCTATGCATAAAGCCACGGATAATGCGGATGAGCTTAGAAAAGCCCTGAGTTTAGAATACAACAAAGCCCGCCAAGCTGCAATTACTAATGAAATCTTAGAGATTGTAGGCGGCGCCAACGCTTTAGAAGAAGCCTAAATTACTTCTCAAATTATATTAAACCCTCTACTATGGTAGGGGGTTTTTTGTTTTATTAGAACCTAAAATTTGCCAGATTGTAAGGATTAGATGGCGCGTTATTTGTTACCTTTCCCCTGCAATGGCCCGATTAAACATCACCCTTAGAGGAAGAATATTTTTTTCAATGCTCCTAATTATTGGGGTGTCCTTTTTTTTGACGGGAACCATATCCTTTTACCACTTTAAGCAGGAAAACGAGAACTATCACGAAGAGCGCCTTAGGCGCAAGGAGTTTGCGATTTTAGAGGCCATTAACTTTTTTTTACGGGACCAGGAGATTACGGATAACACCGACTCGATTGTTAAAATGTTCGATAATAAGGTTTGTGAACTTGCACAAATTAATGATCTCGATATTAATATTTATGGACTTAATGGCAATCTACTAATTGCAAGCACCCCTTCCTTACACGAGGATAGTATTATTCCCGTAAAAATCGATTACGAGCTAATGGAGCGGCTTTATAAAACCGCTGATCAAGTTTTAACGCGACCAAAAACGGATAGTCTGCAATTTTTAAGTTCCTTCGATTTTATTCGAAATGTTTACGGAAAGCCCGTCGCCATAGTAAACCTTCCTTATTTCGACTCAGAAGATATCGGTCGCGAAGACCTTGAGGATTTTTTGTTGCGTTTGTCTGAAATATATTTTTTATTATTTATTGCCGCTGGTTTCTTAGCTTTTTTCCTTTCCAATTACATTACCGGCTCATTGCACACCATTGCCGAGCATATTAAGAATACCAGAATAAACGACGCAAACAAGCCCTTAGAGTGGCGTTTTAACGACGAAATAGGAGCATTGGTTAAAGAGTATAACCGCATGCTGGAAGAGTTGCGTAAATCGGCGATAAAGCTGGCGGAAACCGAAAGGGAAACCGCTTGGCGCGAGATGGCCAAACAGGTAGCGCACGAAATAAAAAATCCCTTAACCCCCATGCGCTTAAATGTGCAGTATTTAGCTAAATCACTCAGGGTAGATGAGCCCGAAAAGTTAGTGGAGTTTAGCCAGTCTATGATCGATCAAATCGACACGCTTAGCTCCATTGCTTCAGCATTTTCACGCTTTGCCAGTATGCCCGAATTGAAATTAGAAGGTTTTCCGATTGAAGTGGTGATTAAAAGGGTAACTTCTCTCTATCCGCAGTCCTCAGTAAGTTTTAGTTCAGAGAATAATGGTCTGGCTATTTACGCTGATCAGGAACAATTAATTAGAGTGATGAACAACTTGATTAATAACGCTTTGCAAGCTGTGCCTAAAGAGAGAATGGCGAAAGTGGAGGTAGAGATCAGAAAAGTGGGTGAAGAAGTATTAATTGCCGTTAGCGATAATGGTGAAGGAATTCCTGAAGAGCGACAGCAAAAAATATTTGAACCGCGCTTTACCACTAAAAGTAAAGGGATGGGCTTGGGACTGGCTTTAGTTAAGCGAATAATAGATAGTTTTAAAGGCCGAATTGAGTTTCAAACGGAAATACAAGTAGGTACTACTTTTAGAGTTTATTTACCCCTTTACCAACCCGATGAAAAATAGACGGAAGCTTTTATATGCGTTTCTATTTAACGTGAATTCGAGGTAAAATCAGGCCTCAGACCCCTTGTAAATAGTGGAATTCAAGCCTATACCAGGTAGGCTGTGCTTGGGCTATTCTTCCAAAAATATGAAGGCATAGTACTTTCTAGAAGGGGCATAAATGGTTTTTCCAATAAAAGTGAAGATACTTCATCTAGTCCATTTGCTGTAGCTCGCTACCGCTGCACGATCTAGACTTGTCATTTCTTTTTATTGAAAATCTGAGGCTATGATTTATAGTCGAACTCACGTTATTTACCTTCCTTTGTAAACACACAATTCTCAAATAATGAACTATCAAAATATTCTTTTAGAGCTAGAATCGCCCATCGCAATTCTTAAAATTAATCGCCCACAACAACTTAACGCTCTTAATAAAGCTACCATTGAAGAACTGCACCAAGCTTTAGGCGAGCTGCGTGATATGACCGAAATACGTGCTATTATTTTAACAGGCGAAGGTGCAAAAGCATTTGTGGCTGGAGCGGATATCAAGGAGTTTTCAGATTTCGGCGTAAATGAAGGAACGGAATTAGCCGCCATCGGTCAAGAAAGCTTGTTCGATTATATTGAAAACTTTAACAAGCCGGTTATTGCGGCGGTTAATGGTTTTGCCCTGGGCGGTGGATTGGAATTAGCCATGTCTTGTCATTTTCGCGTAGCAGCAGGGAATGCAAAAATGGGTTTACCCGAAGTCACTTTAGGCTTAATTCCGGGCTATGGCGGAACCCAGCGTTTGGCTCAACTTGTTGGCAAGGGTCACGCCATGGAAATGATAACTACTGCAGAAATGATCACCGCTAGTAAAGCAATGGAGTTGGGCTTAGTAAATGAAGTGGTTGAACACGATGAATTATTAGACTATTGTCGTGGTAAGGCACTGCGTATCTCTCGGAACTCATCTACCGCAGTGGAAAGTGCCATTAAGGCGGTTAACGCAGGTTTTAAAGAAGGGGTAAGCGGCTTTAAGGTGGAAATAGAAGAATTTGGTAAGTGTTTCGGCACGACCGATTTTGTAGAGGGAACCCAAGCCTTTATGGAAAAAAGAAAACCTCAATTTTGAGTATACGCAAAGACTTTTATTATAAAAGAAGGGCTCGTTATTATTTAAGTGACGAGCCTTCTCATTCACAGCCTTATCTATGCATAGTATTGCATGGCTATGGTCAATTGCCAGAGTATTTTATAAAACACTTTAGCCGTTTAGAGCGGAAGGATATTCTTTTTGTGGCGCCCGAAGGACTGCATCGCTTTTACTTAAATGGTAGCAAGGGAAGGGTCGGTAGTTCTTGGATGACCAAAGAGGATCGCCTTAACGATATTGATGATTATTGTAATCTTTTAGATGAAGTAGCAGAGCAATTACTGGCCAACAATAATTTCAATAAAATTGTTCTGCTTGGCTTTTCACAGGGGGTGGCCACCGCTTGCCGCTGGATGAGTCGCACTAAAAAACCGATTGATGAATTAATTCTTTGGTCAGGTGCTTTTCCGCCCGATTTAAGTTTCGAAGAAGCTGTACAGTCGATAGGGATAAAACCGGTTTATATGTTATTGGGTGATAAGGATGAGTATGCTAAGCCAGAAATATTAGCGGAACAAGAAAGCCATCTTGCTGAAAACGGTATACAAGTACAAAGTCAACTTTTTGAAGGTGGTCACACTATTGTTCCGGAAGTGCTCGGCGAATTAGTAGCGAAAATATTTCCCCGCTCTTAATCCTCATCTCCATCCATAAAGTCGTTTAAATCACGGCGATCCTTTTTAGTAGGTCTTCCCGTTCCTTTCGCGCGATTAAGTTTGTGCATAAGCCCAATAAAGTTTTGCTTTTCAAGCTCTTCGGGAGTGGTTATATCGGTGATATAATCGGCTACTAGTTTTGCCCCCAGGCGCGATTTAGGTAAATCTAGGACCTTTATACTAAACTCTATACTGTCTTTACGAAAGCTAATTTTATCGCCCACCCTTACTTCGCGAGAGGCTTTAGCCCTATCGTTGTTTACCGTTACCCGATCTTTACGTAAGGCTTCAGAAGCCAAACTGCGGGTTTTGTACTTACGTACACTCCAAAGAAACTTATCAATTCTCATAGGACGAAAATAAGAAACCCGATGCGTTTAAAACATCGGGTTTCTATATAATAAAGGGGGGACCTATTATTATTTACGGTACACTACTTTTTGAGTGTGAGTATTGTTGTTTTCTATTACTTTCAATAAGTAAACACCGTCCAGTAAATCGGCACTGGGTGTGTAAACCGCAGTGTTTGTGCCAGCACCAAAGTTACCTAGATGCGCTGCATGAACCATTTTTCCGCTTAAGTCGAAAAGTTCAACGCGCACATCGCTTCTTTCGTTTAAAGCGATATCAATATGCGCGGCACCGTTAAACGGATTCGGATACACATTTAAACCTTGACGGCCTGCATTACTAAACTCTTCTTGCCCAATGGCTCTACCTTCTGTATTAAAGGTAACATTAGCAATGGCTAGGTTCATAGCTTGGAAGTTTTGATAATCCCCTACTACAGTAAAGGTTACATTTAACACTTGGCTAAGATCTAAAGGTGTGTTTCCTGCAGAAACTAAATCTGCAATGTCAACGCTATAGGTTCCCATGGAGCCATTGTTAACCGAAATAGTTTTACGGTATTGCTCACTCCAGTTGGTAATGTCATTAGTTACAAGCGTTACTGTGATTTCGTTGAAACCGCTTAAGCTAGCTTCGAATTCAATCTGATTGAACGCACTCACATCTAGTGGTAAGTGACCAGGGCGAAGCATTCTGAAAACACTCACGTAATTTTTCACGTTTCCGCTAAAGTTGATGTCACGCTCTAGGTGCTTTTCAGCAGGAGCCGTAGCAGTAATATACCCCGTTTCAGCACTTACATCGAAAACTGAGCTCGTAACACCCAGATCTCTTTCAAAGTCGGTACCCCAAGGGCCATCGGCTAGATAGAGAATATCACGACCTCCACCAATATTATTGGTCATTTCAAAACCGGTATCGAAGAGGTAGTCAGTATTCCACACAATAGTCTCTTCAGTTTTAGTAGGGTCTAAGGCAATTAATTCCCCGAAGTTAGCACGAGTGCCGCCTTCGAAAAGGGTACGGTTGGCTTGAATATTAACCTCACTAGCGCCAATAGTATTAATAACCTTAAGGTAGATTTTGCCGTTTTCGTAATAACCGTTTTTAACATAAACTGTAGGCGTAATTACATTGGTTGCAGTAATGCTGCTTACGCTATTGTTAGCTTCCATTAAAGTAATAATGTCGTGTACTAAGTCTCTTGTTAAGCTTTCTGAAACAGTCCAAACTTGGAAGTTGTAAATCTTATCAGAAGGCTCAACCACGTAGTCACTTTGGTTCCAACGCGCATCAATTACAATGTCGCCATTGGCTTTTTCGTAGGCCACGAAAGTAATCGCGATATCAACTGAACTATCTGCTTGATCTAGGCGGGCCATGATAAAGTTGTGTCCTTTAATTTGTACCGTTTTAATATCGTTTAAGTTAGCTCCGTTTAAGCGATCGCAAATAACTTTGGTATGGTTATAAACTTCATTTACCGTTTCTATGGCTAATATTCCACCTAACCTGTTTTGTGTGCTGTTGTAATAGTCTGCGGAAAACACATTTACGGCATTGGTAATACCAATTAAGTCAGTAGGACTAGTAATAACCGCAGGAGAGTTTTGAGGGCCGCTAGCAGGAATAAAGGCAGATAAATTAGCCACCTTAGCTAGGTTGCTTGCACGGAAGTCATATAATGAAGGAGCTTCATTAATTCTTTCGTAGAAAGTATGTTGCCCGCGTTTGATACGATTGAAGTTACGGCTTGCGATTAAACTGGCCATGGAACCTTCACTTTCAATACCACCATTATTGGCACCTGAACTTCCGGTTGCAATGTTTTCGGCCGCGCTGTTGTTGGTAACAACTGGATCGATTTGGTTTTGGCTTTGTACAGCCGCTACGTTAGTTCCGTTGCCGTTAACTTGAACCGTTACGGTAAAAGTAACTGAGCTTCCAAAAACAACTTGGGGAATAGACCAAATACCAGTAATATTATTATAGGTGGTTCCGGCTGGAGCATTATGACTAACATAGGAGAAATTCGGATCAATAAAGTAGGCAATTTCTACCGCAGTAGCAGGGGTCCCGCTAGTTAAGTTATCTATAGTAACGGTAAAGGTTACGTTGTCACCTAAAGTGGGTGTGTTATTCGAAACGCTTTGTAAAACTCTTAAATCTGCAGGACAGCGTAGGGTATTGATGTCTGCGCTAGCACTACCTCCTTGTAAGTTCCAAGTAAGGCTGCTTGCTGCAGGAAAGGTTTCTTCAAATACACCCGAATAAGTACCAACGGAGAAACTTGTACCCTGACCTCTGTTAGCGGGAGCAGGAGTAAACTCATTGGATACTCCAATGGCTTCGTTGATTACAGTGGCGTTTGCGTTCGTATAACCGAAACGGCCAACAATGTCGCCGTTTACATCAATATATATACAGTTTATTTCAGGAATAACAGCCATAGGAACCGTTCCCGCCATAGCGGAATAAGCAGCACAGAATTCCGAAGTCCCTACACCAGAAATATAAGAAGTAGCGGTAAGTAAATTACCAACGGTGAAACCAGCAGGAAGAGGAACGGTAAATTCAAAACGATTTATCGAAGACTCTTGTCCTTGATTAAAGCCATTAACTAATCCTGGACCATAAGAACCCGTTGTAGCGTCGTTATCTGCGGCACTGCCTTCTACAGCACTGAATAAAAAGTTTTTTCCCTGTACCATTAAAGCACCAGTATAAAAGTCTCCTTTAAAAAATTCAATGGTAGCTCCAGCCGGCCCAAAACCTTTTACAGTTAAAGATCCATTAGCAATAGTAACCATATCTATTACTGGGAAATTAATAAGATAGTTTCCACCATTGTCATTGTCTAAGTCATCGTTAATTGTAACAAATGGATTAGCACCAATTTTATGGCTGTCGTTGCTGTTTAGAAGATCAATACCAATTTGTTTGCTAGTATTAGCCGAGTTGTTCGCCAAAACGTTACCGTTATTGTAAATAGAGTTTCGTGTAATTTGATGCTTTTGAGCGTCGCTAGTGATAAGAATTCCTGCCCCAACATTATCGCGAATGATGTTTTTAGAGATCACATCACCTTTGTTTCCATAAATACGCATTCCGCTAGTTTCGGTGCCACTTAAACCATTATTGTAAACCGTGTTGTTTTCAATTAGGTGATCGCCAGTGGATAAGTAAGAGTCGAAGCCATTACCGCGGTTATTGCGGAAGAGGTTTTCACGAATAGTATTGTTTTCGCAGAAATCGGCAACGTCTAGACCATCACAAATAGGATCATCCAATCCATTCTGGTTAAAGTCGTTATGATAAATATCCCAGCCAGAACAGCCACTGCGTAAAAAGCCGCCCATGGTTTCACTGTAGGCTAGATAGTTACGGTAAAGCTTCCCGTCGTTAATTCCTAAAGCTTGAAAGTTTGGGCCACCATTAACGTCTCCTACCGGAGCCATATCGGCATGCGCCTCACTACCTAAAACACAATCATAAACGGTTAAACGACGGGCACCTCCACGAGCGAGAAGGTTCGCGTGGTCGAATAAAAACCAATCATTACCGAAACTGTGAATAGCCAAACCGCGTATGGTAATATCTTCACCGCCAATTTGGATACCCCATTTAAGGTTATTGTTGGGAGAGTCGTCAACAATCTCTATTTCCGGGCCATCAACGGTAGGTAGGGCGATGTTGTCTACACCCACCTGACCACCAGCTCCAAATGAAGTTGTGTTGGTATTACCGGTAAATGCGGTTTGCGTAAAGCCATCAATTAATAACACTCTGTTATTGATGGATGGAAGTTCTGTTGAAGTTATTTTAATAGTGAAAACACCCGTGGCAGCGTTGTAATTTGGATCACTGGTTGGAATGTTAAAGACCATGTTGTCGATGCCCCAATTGGAGTTTGCATCAACAATAGCTTGTCGTAAAGACCCCAGTCCTGCGTCGTTTGTATTGCTTACTGTAACCGTTTGGGCACTAAGGCCGAAGCTCAAAACAATTAATAAAAGGATTCCCCGTGTTTTCATATCTCTATCAGATTGTATCAATATTCAAAGATAAGTACTTATCAACAGCTGTTAGTAAATTTTAGATAAACGGCAACTTACATCGATTATCGGCATTTGTTTAGCGGATTAATTTTAAGTGCTTAGGGCCGATCACTAATCATTAACATTCTTTTGTACCTTAGCCTCCATTCTTAATTTAGAAAACATCTCCCCACATTAATGAAGTGTATAGTTGTAGATGACGATCCTGTTCAAAGAGAAGCTATAAAATCATGTATAGCTTCGGTTAAAGATTTAGAGCTGGTGGGAGTTTATCCTAACGCCATTGAAGCAAGGTTAGCATTGCAAAAACGCGAGGTAGATCTTATCTTTTTAGATGTAGAGATGCCCGAAATGAGCGGCATCGAATTCCTGCAGAGTTTTAAGGATGTTCCTCAGGTTATTATGGTCACCTCTAAAAAACATTATGCTTTTCAGGCCTTCGAATTTGACGTAACGGACTACATTTCAAAACCTATCGATTTAGATCGCTTTTCTTCTGCGGTTCAGCGAGCTAGGTACTATGAAGAGAATTTAAAAAAGCAGGAAACGGAAGATTCCCTTTTTATTAAATCGGATGGTGTTTTAGTAAAAATCAATATCGAAGAAATACTATTTGTAGAAGCCTTAGGTGACTATATAAAGCTGGTTACTGATACACAAAGACACATTGTACATAGTACGATGAAGGCTTTTGTAGCAAAGCTTCCGGATACATTCTTACGCGTTCATAAATCGCATATCGTAAACCTTAAAAAGGTTAAAAAGCTAGAGGAAAATACCATTGAATTGGCGGGTATTCAAATTCCTGTAAGCCGAAACAATAAAAAAATATTGATCGAAAGACTGGCCCAGCTCTAGCCTTTATTTAAGAAGGCGGAAGAATCTTTTTTCCGATATTTTACAACTTTTCCCCACAATTTTTCCCGAATCAGCTGAAAATCAAAATATTACGCTGTTGATAATTTTTATAAAACTGTATTCTTAACAACAGTCGGTAATCACGGCATGTGGCTCTATAAATTACCCACGCAATAAAGGGGTAACTATATACATCCGGTTTAATAGCTTCTATAAATGGTTTAGAGAGGAGATCTTAGGCAAAGAGGCCTTTTTTCGAGTTTTACCAGCAATTATCGATACACCAAATATTTACTAAACACACGTGAATTCCACGTAAAATCAGGCCTCAGACCTCTTATAAATAGTGGAATTCAAGCCTATGCAGTGAAGCAATAGCGGGCTATTGCAAGAAGCAGCGGTGCGGAAAGCCGCTTTTAGAAGGGGTACAAATGGATTTTCTTTTTATTGAAAATCTGAGGCTATGATTTATAGTCGAACTCACGATAAACACACAACATTTGCGTAGCATCCTTATTTAACCCCAATCTTAAAGAAGAAAAAAACAACCAAAAACAAAAAAGCCGATAACTTTCGTTACCGGCTTTTGCGCTCCCTCTTGGGCTCGAACCAAGGACCCTCTGATTAACAGTCAGATGCTCTAACCAGCTGAGCTAAGGAAGCATTGTATTTCCCTCAAAAAGGGGCTGCAATATTAGTACCTTTCTTTAAAATAAACAATCTTTGCCGAAAATATTTTAGCACAAATAATGAGTTTATTAATTGTAGGCACAGTGGCCTTCGACGAGCTAATCACTCCTTGGGGCGAATCAGGTAGAATTATCGGAGGATCAGCAACTTATGCTTCGCTCTCAGCGGCGAATTTTAAAAATGATATTTCCATAGTATCCATCATTGGCGAGGATTTCCCCGAAGCCAAACTAGAGTTGATGCGTAAAAAAGGCATCGACACTAGCGGAATAAAGCGAGTGGAAGGTGGAAAAACGTTCTTTTGGAAGGGAAAATACCACCAAGACATGAACACCCGCGACTCTTTAGAGACCGAATTAAATGTATTGGCTGATTTTGACCCCATCTTACCCGAAAAGGCCAAAGATGCGGAATACTTAATGTTGGGTAATCTAACCCCGGCCGTTCAAATGAAGGTGTTAAAGCAAATGAAGCAGCGTCCCAAATTGGTTATTATGGACACCATGAATTTTTGGATGGATATTGCCATGCCCGAATTAAAAGAGGTTTTGAAAGAAGTGGACCTGCTTACTATCAATGACGAAGAAGCGCGTCAGCTTAGTGGTGAACACTCTCTGTTAAAAGCGGCACGTAAAATCTTTACCATGGGCCCAAAATACCTGATTATTAAAAAAGGAGAACACGGTGCAATGCTCTTTTACGGAGAGCAGAAATTCTTTTGCCCCGCTTTGCCTCTTGAGGAAGTATTTGACCCAACGGGCGCGGGTGATACATTTGCCGGTGGTTTTATTGGACAAATCGTGCGCGAAGATGACATCTCTTTTAAGACCATGAAACGCGGCGTAATTTACGGTTCGGCTATGGCTTCTTTTTGTGTAGAGGAATTCGGTACCAAGAAACTTCTTAATATTAGCGCCAAAGACATTCATGAAAGAGTGATGCAATTTGTCGACTTGGTGGACTTCAATATTAATTTGGAGAATAATTAACACAAACCCAACTCACTAACAAAGAAAAGCGTCATTATCCCACAGAGTGAGGGTGGCGCTTTTTTTAGTTGAAAAAATAAAGGAAGAATTCTTTACTCTTGCATAGAAACCGTCGTATTTAGTACTTTGGTGCTTTGTAATTAGAAGAATGAATATAGACCCCCAACTTATAGAAGCTTGTAAACGTGAAGAGCGTAAGGCCCAGTTTGAGCTATATAAGTTGTGCTATGGCATTTTAATGTCGGTTTGCTTTCGCTATGAACGCAATAAAGAAGATGCGGAGTTTTTACTAAACAAAGCTTTCTTAAAGATTTTAAAAAATCTGGAATCCTATGCAGATACGGTTCCCTTTGAAGCGTGGATAAGAAGGATCACTATTAATACAGCCATAGACGAGTATCGTAAAAACCAACGCTCTAAAATTGACTACGTAGAAGAGCCCATGCAGTTAGCAGGGTTAACAGAGATGGACTATAACGAGGCGGATAAGAATTTTGATGCCGAAGAATTACTGGCTTTGGTGCAAAAGCTCCCGCCCGCTAGTCAAAAGGTTTTTAACCTTTATATTATTGATGGCTACAACCACAAGGAAATAGCCGAACAATTAGGTATGAGTGAAGGTACCAGCAAATGGCACCTGAGCAGCGCTAGAAAGAAGCTGCAAGAGATGATGAAAAAGATGATTAATAACGTTGCTGTATTGCTGTTATGACGGAAAAGGAATTACATAAACTCTTTGCTGACAAGCTTAAGAGTAATTCTTTTCCTTTCAATGAGAAGGCTTGGGAGTCTATGGAGCAAATGCTAGACCCACAAGAGCCCCTCTCGGAGATGGAGTATAGCAAGTTGTTTAAGGATAAACTTTCTGCTGCGAGTTTTGCCTATAACCCAGCAAACTGGGACGAAATGGAGCTAAAGCTTAATGAAGCCCAAGGTGCCATGAGCCAGGAAGAAATGAAAAATCTCTTCCAAACTAAACTCCAATCGCAAAACTTCAACTTCAATCCCGCTAACTGGGAGCGCATGGAGGCGATTTTAGATACTAAAGCTAAAAAAACGCTATTCTACTTTTGGCGTGGTGCAGCCGCTATATTAATTTTTGCCGCTTCCGTTTTAGCTTTTAATTATACTCAGCAAGCTCCGCTTACCATCAGCCCCGCTGAACAAAATATATCCCTTAGTCCGAAGCAAAATACTCCCGCTGTTGTAAGTCCCCAAACTGAAATACCAGCTAATCTGCGCCCAGAGGCTAGTAACCAGGCGGAGGATATTGCCACCACTAATTTTCAATTAACTTCTACTCCTGCTAAATCTCCTGTGGCTTCGCCTACTAAGGCCATCTTGCCACCGAGCAATAACAATACAAGCGAAAATTTTGCTTCACTTGCCGCTGCAGAGCGGGCAACTAATTCTGTTTCACCCTTTACGGGAGATGCGCCATTAGAAGAAACTTTGTTAGCCAATCAAGCGGGTATCGATAGACGCGATTGGCGCGATTTAAGTATTGATCCAGCAAGAATGAGTTTAACCAAGCAGGCCACAAACAATGCTTTTAGCCTTTTCTCTTCTTCTTCAAAAGAGGTTTACGTTCCGACGAACTTTTCTAAAATCAGCTTACAAGGTGGGCCATCCATAAATCCTGCTTATAATGGCAGTACAGGAACGGGTTTCTTCGCGGGCTTAGAATATGAGTATGGCTTTAACGCACGCATATCGGTAAGTGCTGGGCTTATTTACAATTATGGTGGTGATATGGGTATCGAAAGCATTAGCGACAGCACCTTTTTCGGCTTGGCTCGCACCGATGTAGAAACTCACAGCCACTATAAAAATATGTCGGCTATACGTCTGCCTATTAGTTTTAATCTCAAATTTAATCCTAAACACAGCTTTAGTATAGGTGCTTACGCAGATGTGGTAATAGCGATGTCTATGGATCAGCAAAAAACAACCACCATTTTTAAGCAAGACCCTAAGGTCGAAAAAATGAGCGGACAAGCACCCGATAATAGTTTTACAAACTATAGCGGCGGATTACATCTAGCTTATACGTACCAGTATTCAAAATATCTTAGTATTGGTTTTAGCCAGCAATACGGCTTGGTAGACCTGAGCAACGATCATCAACAAAACCTTAGCAAACACCACCAAACAAGCCAGACCAATTTAGTATTGAAATATAGTATTTGGGAGCAATGAAAAAGACAATAACTTCCCTCCTGGGAGTAGTCTTGATGGCGGCGGCTTGTAGCAAAGATTCAAGTTTAGATCAAGCAGAATATAGCGATAACCCACTCTTTTATTTTAGCGGATCAGTTAATGGCTTGCCCATTAATATTCAAGCAGGGAAAGATGGTTATGCGATGTACACAACTTATTATTTAAAAGATAGCGTGTTGCACATGGAAAGCCTTCTAACGATTGATACTCCATCATATCGGGAGAGGCTTTAAGATTGATATTCACGGGGGAAAAGCTAGCAACAATATTTCCAATACGGGCTATTCCGCAAGTTTAATTAATGGTCCCATCGCTTTGGCCGATGCTTCAGGTTTTCCGCGGCGCCCCCACGTTTACGATTATATTTTTACCAGCGATTCTTTAAATGGCAATATTCCCTTACAATGGACCACTCCCAAAGGAAGTTATTATGGCGATAGTTGCAATTATTTGGAAGTAAACGCTTTAGAGCAACAAAGTTTTAAAGTAGAAATGCAATCGGCAGGGCCTTTGTCTTGTACGCCTCTCGTAGCACACACTATTCTTACGCAAGGCCAGTGTAAGGCCGAAATGCACATCTTAAAGAGTACAAATTCAGTTTTAATTGCAGAAGCGCGCAGCCGAGTGGGTCTTATAAAATCAATACAATGGTCGGTTAACGATCAAAATGTAGGTACTGGACTTACTTTAAGTTATGATGTATTAGGCTTTTCCCCTGGTTACCGATTAAAAGCAAGAATTGTTTTTGAAAGTGGTTGTACCGAAACAATTGAAAAAGTAATTCTCGCGGGTTCACCGCAATGTGATATCAATTTGAACTACCAAAAATTGCCTCGTCGCGACCATAATCCACACAATTTAGGAACGGTTTCAGTTTCTTATTTCGATTCGAATGGCAAAGAGTATAATAGTTATTATGCTTACAATACTGGACACTTTAGTATCGAGGCCATTGCGAATTATAATGAATCAATGAGCTCAGGTACCACGGTAACCAATAACCATAAACGCTACAGCTTCTCGGGAGATTTAGTCTTGAAAAGTAGCGACGGAAGCAGCGTTCAGCTAGATAATATTTTCGGAATTTTCGCGGTAGAACACCCAGACTAGGCCTGGAAAGATATTAGCACCTGCCCTTTTTCTACGGCAGCACCAATGTTGCAGTCAATGCTTTTAATAAGGCAATCGGCTTCGGCTTTCAGCACGTTTTCCATTTTCATAGCCTCCAAGACCATTAAGGCCTGCCCCTTTTTTATATTATCGCCTGGAGCCACTTTAACTTCTAACACTAAGCCAGGCATGGGGGCTTTAAGGTCATTAACCGTAACCGCATTTAGGTGTTCCATACCTAAATCTTTTAGCAATAAATCGAAGCGATCTGCCGCGCTTACTTGGTACGACTGGCCATCAATTTCAATCAAAAACTCTTTTTGTTCGTAGTCTGCTTCTAAAACCTGCACCTCATAACTTTTATTATTACGGATTAGGCTAAAGCCTTTTTCGGCGTTTCCTAAGAGGTCAAGCGTGTAGCTTTCACCGTTTAAAGAGCCTGATTTTTTTAAGGCATTTGCCTCAAGCTCAAAGCTTTGACTATTTACCTTTATCTGAAATTTTTCGCTTGCCATGTTTACGATACTTTTGCGGAAGCTAAGTTAAGAATAAGCCATGCAACGCGGTATACTTTTCCTCCTTTTTCTGTTGAGCTTTCTTACCCTTTCTGGGCAAAGCGCCGACCCGAGCATAGAATTGTCTTTTCAATTTAGTAGCGCCGAAGAAATAAGTTTTAAGGCCCTGGCCCGACCTTCAAACTGGTCTTCTAAAACCGTGGTCAAGCTCCTTCAGGCAGAAAATCTAAAGGTGTATCTGCTTAAAGCGGGCAGTCGTAAAAAGCTTGACTTCAATTACGATGGTGAACAAGTAGTTATTCCTTTCCAAAATTTGCCGCATCCCTTAGCTCACTTGGAATTGCACTATACTTTAAGTAAAAAGTATTTAGAGGAAATGGAAGCCTGGCACTATTTACAAGAAGGTTTTAGTCTTAATGCTGCAAGACTTTCGGCGGAAAGTACTTTTAATGCCCAATTAGGCTTTGTTTTTCCTTGCTTCAACGCAGATCCTCATCAGTGGGCACTGAACCTAATAACCGCCAAAACGTGGTCTATTAGCACTCCCTTGGAGGAAGACTTTCGTGTTGATTTAAACATCGAAACGGCGCATTATTACACATCTGCGCAAGCGCAAAAACCAGAAGCAGTATACATTTTAGCGGGGCCATTTAAAAGCTCAAAGGAAGAGAAGCAATTAGAGGAAATAGCAGAGTACGAAAAAACCGAAGCTTTAGCAGAGCTCAGTGCAGAAGAACGCGCGATAGCTAAAATGCAAGAAGATTTTCCCGAACTATTAGCTTTTATAGCGAAGAAAAGAGAACAGAATTGGTCGGAAAAAGACTTAGAAAAACTAATTAAACCAAGAAAAGACCTTAATCAGCTTTACTTAAAACACGAAATGTTAAATCCAGTGCTTAAAAGCAGATCAGATTTTTTAAACGAGCAAAGAATCATTGTGAATAGTGCGAAAAGCCTTCAGCAAGCAAGTTTATGGCAAGAAGAGTATTATCAAATTTCATTGGGAGAAGACTATTTAGATGCCCATCTGCACCAGCAATACCAAGCACAGTTGATGCAGGATAAACACAGTTGGTATCTGTTTTTGCAGCGCTATTTAGCCCCGCAAAATCTTTCATTGGCAGACACGATTAAATTAACAGACACCGCTATTTCTTTGTCGCAGCGCGAATACCTTTCCACTGCCGCTGTTTTGTATAAAAAACAGGCCCCTCAAACTCTTAAGCTCAATTATCAATATTCCTATCCGCGTAAAGCGATGCGAATAAGTGTAAGCCAACCCGATTCTAGTTTATTCGGAATACTAGAGTTAAGCGCCTTGGCTATTAATGCAGGGGATAGCATTTATGAAAACTTCGATTTGCACTTTAATTTAAGCGATACCGTATGGTGGCCTTTAGAAGGAGCGCCCCGCAGTATATATCTAAATCTACGAAGGGAAAAATGGAATTTCTTTAATCTCGATGAAAAACGCCCAGAAGCGTATTATCTCTTTGACTTTAGTCAATCGAAGGATCCGGTACTAAAGCGTAAAGCCTTGCTAGCTTTGTTGGAGACTAAAAATGCAAATTTATTAGCGACTGTGATGGGTATTGCCATTGATAGTGGCGAGAGGGAGCTGCAGCTTTTGGCTTTGGCTAAGGCTGAAAAACTTAATGTAATCGGTAAACAAAAACTGGCAGAAAGCATTAAAATATTGGCCGAGCAAAGCGAGGATGTTAAACTAAAGCAAAAAGCAACCGAAGCCTATAAAATCATCGTGCCTTAAACGGATTGGAATGAGTAGTTTTGCCTACTTTTTAGCATTAATAGATTAAACATCCCTATGGATATTTTTATACAAGCCTCACAATTTTTATTGAGCCTTTCTTTACTGATCGTTTTACACGAGTTTGGCCACTTTATTCCCGCCAAATTATTCAACACTCGCGTAGAGAAGTTTTACCTCTTTTTTGATCCTTACTTTTCGCTTTTTAAGAAGAAAATAGGTGGCACCGAGTACGGTATTGGGTGGTTGCCTTTAGGCGGATATGTAAAAATATCGGGCATGGTAGACGAAAGTATGGACAAAGAGCAATTAAAAGAAGAGCCCAAACCATGGGAATTTCGCTCTAAGCCAGCTTGGCAACGTCTTATTATTATGGTGGGCGGGGTTACCGTAAACGTAATTTTGGCCATCGTAATTTATGCCGGCATGATGATGTATTACGGCGAAGATTACCTTCCGGTAGATGGGATAAAGGATGGCTTGATGGTAGACGATAATGGCAAAGCTATTGGTCTGCAAGACGGCGACTTAGTAGTTGCGGTGGATGGTAAAAAGATCGAGCGCTTTACCGAAATCCCGAAGGAAATTCTACTGAGCGAAAACACGATTAGTATTGTGCGCGACGGTAAAACTATCGATTTGCCCGTTTTAGATGAGCATAAAAAGATCCTTCTTGATGATCAAACTCCTATTGTTGGTTTACGCTTTCCTTACATCGTAGGTGGATTTACCGATACTTCTGTAGCAGAGCCCGCGGGTTTAAAAGTAGGTGATAGTATAGTAAGCTTTAATGGTAGCGCCATAAAATATTACGATCAGTATTTAGATAGTATTCCCAAATACGCTGGCCGCGAATTAAGCTTCGGTCTATATCGCGATGGAAATTTCCAAACGGTAAGTATGATGGTGCCTGCACACGGCAAGATTGGGGTTTACCCAGGTGGAAAAAGCCCCGCTTTTTATTATCCAGTAGAGACTATTAAATACGGGTTCTTTGCGGCTGTACCGGCGGGCTTGTCTAAAGCGACCACGGTGCTTAAAGATTATATCCGTCAGTTTAGACTCATCTTCAATCCCGATACAGAGGCGTATAAGCAAGTAGGTGGTTTTATTGCCATCGGTTCACAGTTCGACACGGAATGGAATTGGGAGCGTTTTTGGTCGTTCACGGCCTTCCTAAGCATTATGCTCGCTTTCCTTAATATTCTTCCTATTCCCGCTTTAGACGGTGGCCACGTAGTATTCGTTTTATGGGAAATGGTTTCGGGCAGAAAGCCCTCTGATAAAGTATTGGAATACGCCCAAGTAGCCGGTTTTGTAATCCTACTTTCTCTTATCGTTTTGGCCAATGGCAACGATATCTTAAAACTCTTTAATTGATTCATCGGTTCTAGGCATCTGCTTTAAGCAGATGGGAAATTAACGGGCTATTCGGCGGCAAGGCGGCTGAGCTTTTATAAATTTGTTTTCTCTCAAAACACAAGACTATGTACGGCAAATTGCAAGGACAATTACAGGCAGAACTCGAACAAATCGAAAAGGAGGGCCTTTACAAACGCGAACGAATTATAACCGGCGAACAAGGAGCCGAAATTACCGTACAAGGCGGTAAAAAGGTGCTTAACTTTTGTAGTAATAACTACCTAGGTTTATCTTCTCACCCTAAGGTTGTTGAAGCAGCTAAAGCGGCTTTAGATAGCCACGGTTTCGGCATGTCATCGGTGCGCTTTATCTGCGGAACTCAGGATATTCATAAGGAATTGGAAGGAAAAATTGCCCAGTTTTTAGGAACGGAGGATACGATTTTATACGCCGCCGCTTTTGATGCAAATGGTGGTGTTTTCGAACCACTACTTTCCGCCGAGGATGCCATTATTTCTGATTCTTTAAATCACGCTTCCATCATCGATGGAGTGCGTCTTTGTAAGGCACAGCGCTTCCGTTATGCCAATAACGATATGGCCGATTTAGAGGCACAATTAATAGAGGCTTCTAAAACCGCGCGTAACAAAATTATCGTTACCGATGGAGTTTTTAGCATGGATGGCTATGTGGCGCAACTCGATAAAATCTGTGATTTAGCGGAAAAATACGATGCCTTGGTAATGGTGGACGAATGCCACGCTACGGGCTTTATCGGCAAGACAGGTAAGGGCACCCACGAGCTAAATAATGTTTTAGGACGCATTGATATTATCACCGGTACTTTAGGTAAGGCTTTAGGGGGCGCAATGGGTGGTTTCACTTCCGGTAGAAAGGAAATTATTGATCTTTTACGTCAACGATCACGTCCTTATTTGTTTTCAAACTCACTCGCTCCCGCCATTGTAGGCGCTTCCAATGCTGTTTTTGATTTACTAAGCGAAAGCACCGATTTACGCGATAAATTGGAAAGTAATGTGAAGTATTTCAAGAAGAAAATTAAAGCAGCAGGTTTCGATATTAAGGATGGCGATTCGGCTATCGTTCCCATTATGCTTTATGATGCGGCCTTATCACAAAAATTCGCTGATGCTCTTTTGGAGGAAGGCGTTTATGTAATTGGTTTCTTTTACCCAGTGGTGCCGAAAGAGCAAGCGCGTATTCGCGTACAGCTTAGCGCCGCTCATAGTATAGAGCATTTAGATAAAGCCGTGGCGGCTTTTACCAAGGTAGGTAAAGATCTTGGCGTTATTTCTTAAGTCGCCAATCGTAGAATTAATTTATTTTAACGTGAGTTCGACTATAAATCATAGCCTCAGGTTTTCAATAAAAAGAAAAGACAAGTCTAGATCGTGCAGCGGTAGCGGGCTACAGCAAATGAACTAGATGAAGTATTTTCACTTTTATTGGAAACACCATTTAGTCCCCTTCTAAAAAGCGGCTTTCCGCGCCTCTGCTTCTTGCAATAGCCCGCTATTGCTTCACTGCATAGGCTTGAATTCCACTATTTAAAATGGGTCTGAGGCCTGATTTCACGGCGAATTCACGTTAGGTAGAGGCATGAGGCCTAATTTCCGGTTGAACTCACCTTAAGATATTTTGTATTGTTTTAATAAACGTTCATTTTAGATGCTAAAGCCTTTTAAATTTATCACTTTATTGCTCCTCTTCACTTCCGGTTTATTGCCTGGGCAATCTACATCCGTCGATTCCGAGAATGCCATCCAAAAAGTTTTTGAAGTTTTGTCAGCTAAGGAAAAAGGAAATTGCGGATTAAACTGCGATTCATTGTTAAATGTCGGAGCCTGGGAGTCATTAGCTTACGTTGATTTAAACGCATCCTTTAATCTTAGCATAGAAGATCTAATGGAAGCTGTGCCAGATTATTATCAATTTAAAGATGGGCAATTGTACTTTAAGCTGATTAATCCTGAAAACAGTAATGATTACGTTTATGAGGGACAACTTAATTATAAGTGGGAAGCACAGTCCATTAAGCTGATAGATCCTAAAACCAGCAGTATTAAAGATAAGTGGGAAGTTTTATACTTGGATAGTAATTACTTGGCTTTGCAGATGGATGACTTACGCGTGTTTTTAACCCATGTTTCCCCAGTGCATTAGCCTCCCAAGCAAGGTGAAGAATACTGTTAGACGAAGATTTTTTACAGCTTAATCAGTTTTAAATTTAGGATTTAGCTCTTGATAAAGAAAAGTGGAAAACTAAAGTGCACGAAATACTAGGTCGCTACTTTGAGGAGGATCAGCGAAGGATTACCTTTGCTCTTCATTAAACATAAGAAATATGACCTCAGATCGTCGTAATCTGGAGATTGCTAAATTACAGAAGGAGATTGAATCGTATCTAAGTCTAGGAAGTACACAGGTAATATTTGATTATCGGGAAAACGGTCAGGGAATTAGGCTAGATATTATTACTGTTAATCCGCGCCACAATCAGTCCTTTTTATTCCATTACACATCTGGCTACGACCGTATTGATGCTTTAAAGCAGATGTACGACTACGTGAAGGAGCACAATGAAAAGCAAAACTCGTACACAATTCAATGGTCAGCAAGCGGTGTGAATGAATTGCATACAAGTTATTTTCGCGCGAAAGATATTCCAGAAGCCCTTGATAAGCTTAATTTTGGGAGGGATCCCAATAGCCTAACAATTTTTAGCGTTGTGTTAAATCCTATATCTTAAAGGAAAAATTTATTACCTTGGGGTTTCACAGGGAAAATTTTAGGGTTATGGATGAAAAAACAAGACAGAGGTTAATTAAACAGAGGGCACGAAGAATTCAAACAGTTAATAAGGCTAAGTTAACCAATAAGGATTATTTACAACGCGCCTTGGTAGTAATGGTGATTGCACTAATTCTAGCGGCAGCTCTATTTGTTTATAATAATTTAAGGTAATTAACATTAGAGATCAGGTGCTTACCATAGAAAAAAATCTCCATCTTTTTCTATGGTGACTTTTTTTTGCTACTTTTATCGCACTAACTAAATAGGGAATGCCATGTCAACAGTATCTAAAAATGGAGATCTGGCGCAGAAAGTTGGAATTGTTTTTATAATAGTAGCGATTGCTGCTTTGGCCTTTACAATTACATAAAAGGGTCCGTTTTTTCAATTCTACTTTTTAAGCGATCGATTCGGTTTTTAATCCGGATAAAAAATTTATTCCTCTCTTTTTCAGAAATATCACTGATAAGGGAGGATTTTTTTGTTTGCGCCTTTATGTAGTCGTGAATATTCTTGGTAAAGATGGGGTCTCCAGTTTTTAGAGTGTTTATTCCTGCATAGGGAATGAAATAGCGTCGCTGATTGCGATTAAATTCGGCGAGAATGTGATTATCAGCAAGCGAGATTTCGTGGTAATGCATTTTGTAACTAGTGCTACCGAATTCTTTCTCATCCACACTTTTTAGTTTTTTTCCCCGTAAAGCTTGATGATAGATGATCTTCATCATCTTGTGTAATTCTTCACAAAGGTTTAAAGCTTCCTCTTTCGAACTTAATAGCCCTGCTTCATAGTGGTACTCGATTTGGTGAATTAGACTAAGAATAGTAGTGTCATTCCAAATTTCACTGCAGTTAAGCTTATTATATGCCTCGTTCTGCTCATGTGCGATGTTTATTAATTCCTGAGGAATCATACTCAAGTTGTAATGCAATCCTTCGATTTTAGAGAAGTCGTAAACCGACTTAAGCCAGATATAGAGTTGGAATGCGGCAAGCTTTGGAAAGCGGAAAAGGTGAAAAACCGGAATGTCTTTGGCTTGGACGTAGACATGGTGATCTGAATAACTGCGAATGTTTTCTAATTCTTGGAGTTCTCCGATTAAGTGGTTTTTAAAATCGTCTAGTGACTTAATAAATGGTCTACGGTGAAAAACCACGGCGTTTTCATGCTCCCCCAAAAGTTTGTTTAAACCAATTCCATAGTAGCGCGCCAAAATAACCATTTCACGCACGCTCAAGTCTGTGATTCCTCTAATTCTGCGGTAAGCCGAATCACGACTCAAATGAAGAACTTCTGCGACTTTATCTACAATAAGCTCTTCACTTTCAAGTCTTGTTTGAACTAGCTCAAAAAAGTGATTTTGCTCAGATCTTGGATTTCTCATTTTCACCATTTTTGTTCCAAGCAAAATTAGAAGGCATTAAACTCTTAACCTAGGTTCGATTTATTCAAAAGCGTCATGCTCTTCTTCATAGGCGACAAAAAACGACTTTTTCAAAAAAGCGAGTCCTCAAATAGGGTGGAAAACGGATTATTCAATTCTGAGGATCGTGGATAATTGCTGTTGTGATTTTAAACGTTTAATGGTTCAAAAATCTGTGTGGACACAAAATTAGGCGACACAAATCTTGTAAATTGCCGGCATCATCTTAAAACTGAATTTTTTGAAAAAAAGGCGAGACTACAAAAATATTCAAGAATTTTATCTATTTTACAAATCACAGCATCAGGGTTTTATAACCAAAACGCTTCATTTTATTGGTACTGGTTTGGTAATCATTTTTTTAATACTTTTCTTAGCAACTTGGGAATTAAAGTATTTGGTACTTGCTCCCTTCGCTGGTTATGGTTTTGCGTGGATAGGACATCTTTTTTTCGAAAAGAATAAGCCTGCGACATTTCGATATCCATGGTATAGTTTGGGTTGTGACTTTTGGCTTTTTTGGGATTTGTTACGAGGGAAAGAACGATTCAAATAGTCTCAATATGGTTAAATTTTCCCAAAATGAGACATTTGTCAGTTTCATCAGCAGTGTAGAAAGCTAAAAAACAGTGAGTTAGTGCGCGGCATTTTGATTGTTATTTATAATTAATAAATAAAAAACTCTTTGATAATGAAGTTAATAAAGCAAATTTTTTTCGTAGCCCTAGCCACCTCGCTCCTTGTGAGCTGTGACAAGGAAAGTACTGCCGATACTACCGTAGCCATTACTAGCCCGAGTTCAAGTATGGATCTACGCGTTCCAGCAAATTTTAATTTTGAAACTAGCAAGGATCTTAGCTTCACTTTTAATCTAGATCAAGCTCCCGTAAACGGTAAATATCTGGTTGAGGTTTATGCTGCAGTTCCAAGTGCTGGTCAAGGTTCCTTGTATAAATCATTTATATCGTCTAGTGCCAACTTAAATTTCACTGCCGCAGTGCCAGCTGAGGTGAATCAAGTTTATGTTTTATTATGGGCTCCTGACGGAAGTAGCTTTTTAACGGTACTCCCAATTTCCGGAACCTCCTTAAATCATACTTTTTATAAAGGCAAAAATCAAATGGGTAAAATGGAAACCGCTAGCCCTGATTGTAATAGCGGTTGTGATGTATCGAGAACCCATAGTGGCTGGTGGACAGCTGACGAGGATTCAGAATCCCGCAGTGAGACTACCTATTGCGTAACTGGATCTTATAATGGATCGGGTGGTATTACCATTACGGAGAAAAGTATTGTTCGCTTGTGCGGCAGTGGTTCAATTCCTAACGTAACCATTAATAAGGGCGTATTAGAAATTACGGGTGATGCTAATGTAACAATCAATAACTTAAACCTCAATAGCGATAAGGATAATGAAATTATCGTTTATCCCGGCGGTTCCTTAACTATAACAAACACTTTCAGTCCCAATGCTGATATTACTAATTATGGGACAATCAGTCTTTCCGCATTGAACTTAAACAATGATGCAGAACTTAAAAATTACGGAACATTTAACCTTGTAACCAATAATTCTACTTCTTTGAATGGTGATGTGAAAAACTATGGAAGCATGACCTTTAGCGGTAACTTGACGATTAATGGAGGTAGTGACTTCGATAACTATTGTACCTTAATTTGCGAAGGAGACTTAAACGTAAATGGTGACATTGATAATGATCA
This sequence comes from Schleiferiaceae bacterium, assembly GCA_018401735.1. Lineage (GTDB taxonomy): Bacteria > Bacteroidota > Bacteroidia > Flavobacteriales > Schleiferiaceae > Croceimicrobium. The sequence continues at coordinate 29,275 of JAGYKI010000002.1, read as the reverse complement.
AGGTTATATTAGAGTGGATGATCGCTTATTAATTAATGGAGGCGGAAAAATTATTCTGGATGATGGTGCGCAGCTTTCCACGAAAGACATTTGGATTAATGGAAAGATTGAAGGAAAAGGAAGTACCTCAATTGTAAAAGTAAGCGGCAGATCTGATGCCAACTGGGGTTCTGAAATCAAAAAGAATTTGGAGTATTGTGATGCAGATGGCATTGAGAACTTCCCCAACAATATTTTTAAAGATGGTGCCAAAGCAGCTTGCGACGTAACTATTCAAACCTCAGCGTGTAACCCAGAAGGAAATGGTGTTTCTAATATTGCCGATGCCGATAACGATGGAGTTGCGGATGAATTAGATGCATATCCAAATGATGCGAACCGCGCGGCTAATAGCTACTTCCCTGGAGAGAATGTTTATGGAACCTTAGCCTATGAGGATTTATGGCCAGCCTTTGGTGATTACGACTTCAATGATTTAGTAGTTGATTATCGATACCTAAACATATTAAATGCCAATAACGAAGTAGTTGATTTAGTAGGACGTTTTGTTACCCGTAGCCTTGGTGGTGATTATGAGAATGGTTTTGGCATACAGTTAGATCTTCCTAGTGCAGCTATTAGTGCCGTAAGTGGTGCCGTTATTACAGAAAATATTGTAAACATTTCTGCGAACGGCACAGAGCAAGGTCAAAGCAAAGCAACTGTCATCGTTTACGATAATGCTAAGTCAATTTTACCTAACACAACCGGAGCTTCTTTCGTAAATACGGTAAGCGCCAATCCTAAAGTTGACAATGATACCTTAGACTTGAGCATTTCTTTTAATACCCCACAACTAATTGCTTCTTTAGGGCAAGCGCCGTTCAATCCATTTATCTTTATTAATGGGACAAGAGGTAGAGAAGTGCATTTGGCCGGCTATGCTCCTACCGATTTAGCAGATGTGGCCCTTTTCGGAACCATTGACGATAATACCAATCCGAATAGCGAGAATACTTACAAGAGTTCAAACAATTTACCTTGGGCTATCAATATTGTAGGCGGCTTTAGTTACCCAGAAGAGCGCGTGGATATTGCATCTGCTTACAGCTTCTTCGGATCTTGGGCACAGAGTGGCGGAAGTGCTAATCAAAACTGGTATATCGATTTACCTGGAAATATAAATGCCTCAGATCTCTATCAATAGAAGCTGAATACCCTAAACTGAAAAAGCCCCACGTAATCCTACGTGGGGCTTTTTGATTATAAATCTGAATTCGATTCAAAAATTTGGCTTCAATCCTAAATTCCTGCAGTCGTGAAAGATTATTGAAATGCTGGGATTCCCGTAATATCAGCTCCAGTAATTAAAAGATGAATATCATGTGTTCCTTCATAGGTAACCACTGATTCCAGGTTCATCATGTGTCGCATGATAGAATAGTCGCCTGTAATGCCCATTCCACCTAGTATCTGACGTGCTTCGCGGGCGATCTTTAAAGCGATTTCGACGCTATTGCGTTTAGCCATACTGATTTGGGCCGTAGTGGCGCGACCTTCGTTTTTAAGAACACCTAGGCGCCAAACTAAAAGTTGACCTTTTGTAATCTCGGTAATCATTTCTGCTAGTTTCTTTTGCTGCAACTGGAAGCTCGCAATGGGCTTGCCAAATTGAATGCGCTCTTTCGCGTAGCGAAGTGCCGTATCATAACAATCCATAGCTGCGCCTAATGCACCCCATGCGATACCATATCTTGCAGAATCTAAGCAGCTAAGAGGAGCGCCTAGTCCACTACGACCGGGTAGTAAGTTTTCTTTTGGAACTTTCACATTGTCGAAAACCAACTCACCTGTTGCGCTAGCACGTAAACTCCATTTATTGTGGGTTTCTGGCGTTGTGAAGCCTTCCATACCTCTTTCCACTATAATTCCATGAATGCGGCCTTCCTCATTTTTTGCCCATACAACTGCAATATCTGCGAAGGGTGCATTTGAAATCCACATTTTAGCACCATTTAAAAGATAATGGTCTCCCATGTCCTTGTAATTGGTAGTCATTCCACTAGGGTTTGAGCCGTGATTAGGTTCGGTTAAACCGAAAGCGCCTAAAAACTCTCCACTAGCTAATTTAGGAAGGTATTTTTTTCTTTGCTCTTCACTTCCGTAGGCGAAGATGGGATACATTACCAAAGATGACTGCACAGAACAGGTAGATCTAACCCCTGAGTCGCCACGTTCTATTTCCTGCATCATTAAGCCGTAGCTTATCTGATCCAATCCTGCCCCGCCATATTCTTCGGGAATATAGGGTCCAAAAGCGCCGACTTCAGCCAGACCTTTGATAAGGTGTTTTGGGAACTCCGCCTTCTGAGCATAATCTTCGATTATTGGGCTAACCTCTTTCTTAACCCAGTCGCGCGTTGCGTTTCGTACTAAAATATGTTCTTCTTGTAAAAGATCGTCTATTTGGTAATAGTCGGGTGCTTCAAATAAATCACTTGCCATCTAATCAATTTTTTACAAATGTAGTTATACGATTATATCGAATATCATACATTTAGAACTTTAATGGTAAAAAAAAAAATATGAAGAAGAACTACCTATTATTTACTCTGAGTTTTGCGCTAAGCGCATTTATTGTGACCGATGCATTCACCAACTCTAGTGGCGCCCCTGCGGGCAGCAGTGGAGGACCTAATGGCAATAATAACACTTGTGCCCGAGCAGGTTGTCATAATGGCCCTAATGCAAGCAGCCAAACCGTTAGTATCACCACTAATATTCCTTCCGCTGGCTTTAAAGCAGATTCAATTTATCAAGTTACCATTATGGCTGATAATGGCGGAACGGGTAGCAATGAATTAGGTTTTTCTGCTTCAGTGGAAAGTGCCTCTGGTTTTGAAGGTAATATCATCGTGACGGACCCAACAGATACCCGGAAGACGAACAGTTATATTACCCATACTAGCGCGGGAAGAAATGGAGCGAATGGCGGAAATATGTGGGTTTTTGACTGGGATGCTGGTCAGGCTCCAGACCAAACTACTATTTACGTGGCGGTTAATTTTTCCGACAATACAGGAAGTACTAATGGCGATGTAATTGTTACGAATAATTTGGTTCTGAATAAGGCTACAAGTGGCATTGGTATAGATGAGGACTCTACAGTTAAACTTAGTATTTACCCAAATCCTGTGCAAGACCGTTTTGTTTTAAGTGCAAATAGCAGTTTAAAAGCACCCTTTAAGGTGACGGATCTCAGCGGTAAACTTGTCCTCAATTTAGGGCAAGGGGAACGATTGGAGCAAAATCACTTTCGCTTTGATGTGTCCGCATTAGCTAAGGGAACATACATTTTAAGTGATTCGCAGGGTTTTAGTGCGCAGTTGCTAAAGGATTGATTTTATCTTTGCCCAATGGAGATTCTGGTAAATAGCCGTAGCACCGATTGGGTAATAATTATAAGCATATTAGCCAGTACCTTTTTGGTGCTGGCTAATTTCGTTAATGCGCTAAGAACCCAAAAATTGCTACTTATTTTTTTTAGCGCTGGTGGCAATGATCTGGCACTTAGTTTTAACCAAGATAAGCGCAGCTTAAGTACCGATGCTCTCCTGCTAATTTCGGCAGTGAGTGCTTTGCCTTTGGCTATTATTGCGACTAAGCTAATTTCAGGTACGAGTTTAAGTGCCTTTTTTCTTTTCGGTTGGGCTGAATATTTACGGATGGTCTTATTGACGACGATTTTTTTGGTTTTTAAAAGCTTTATGGCCAGTATAATTGGTTGGGTTTTTAGCTTCCAAGAAGAATTGATCGCGGCTCAAAATATTTTTTTAGCCCATTTTAACTGGGTCGCCCTTTTAACAGCCCTTTTATCACTATTTGTTTATTTTGGACCCTGGCCCATCCTTTCTGCGTGGCTATTAATAGTTGTGCTTGTGCTAGGTTTGTTAGTGGCGATTTTTAAAACAAGTGTATTTACCTTTCGCATAGGTGTCCCAATTACTTATTTTATTTTATACCTTTGCGCGCTGGAAATAATCCCTATTTCGTATTTACTTTTCTTAGTTTAGGATATTGAAAATGAGATAATTAGTAGGGGTGTAAAACAAGTATAACCGTGAAGGTAAAATCAATTCTCGTTTCGCAACCCGAACCACAAACCGAAAACTCGCCCTACTTTGATTTGGCAGAGAAGTATAAGTTGAAAATCGACTTTATACCTTTCATACATGTTGCTGGTGTGGATGTTGCTGAAGTGCGCAAGCAAAAGGTGAATTTGGCGAATCATACTGCCGTAATTCTTACCAGTCGTAATGCGGTAGATCATTATTTTCGCATAGCGGAGGAAATGCGCTTTGCTGTGCCAAACGACATGAAGTACTTTTGTACTAGTGAGGCTATTGCCTACTATTTACAGAAGTATGTTGTTTACCGTAAGCGCAAAATTTACTTTGGCAAAAGCACATTTGGAGATCTTGCACCGCTTTTCAAGAAACACAAGGAAGAAAAGTATCTTTTGCCTACTTCCGATTCTTTAAAGCCGGCCATACCTCAGGTGTTAGAAGAGTCTAAGGTTAACTATACTAGAGCGGTTTTATACAATACGGTAAGTAGCGACTTAACTAATTTGGCGGATGTTAAATACGACATTTTGGTATTCTTTAGTCCATCTGGTATTAAGTCTCTCTACGAGAACTTTCCCGATTTTGAACAAGGGCAAACTTTAATTGCAGGTTTTGGAACAACCACGCATAAAGCCATTGAAGAAGCAGGATTAACGGTTAATATTAAAGCGCCACATCCTAAATACCCATCTATGACAATGGCCTTGGAGGATTATATAAAGGAGTCTAACAAGAAATAAAATATCTTACTAATTTAGGCCGTGTTATCACGGCCTTTTTTTATGCCACAAAGCTTTACGAAAAATGAGAGATTAAAAAGTAAGCAGTCAATTACGACACTTTTTAATGAAGGGAAGTTTATCCGTAAAAAATTTCTTGCCCTAAAATTTCTCCCGGCGGGCGATACCCTGCCGCATAAAGTAGCCTTTAGTGTGCCCAAGCGCCGTTTCGCTAAAGCAGTAGATCGCAATAGAATAAAGCGCCGGATGCTTGAAGCTTATCGCTTAAATAAACATCTTCTTGCTGATTTTGAGGGTAGGTCCTTACACTTGATTTTGATGTATAATACCTCGCAGGAGTATGACTTTCAAGAAATTGAAGCCACTTTAAAAAAGCTCTTGGTAGAGCTTAACAATCTATCGTGAAAAGCCTCGTTTTTATCCTAACTTAGCAACATAGATTTTAGCGATGTTTAAACGAATACCCAAGCTTTTCAGCGGCATACTCATCGGAGCGGCCTTAATTTTAAGCTTTTCCTATACGCCCGACTACTTCGAGCTAAGTAAACAGTTGGATATTTTCACCAGCGTTTTCAAAGAAGTTAGTCTTTATTATGTAGACGATACCCAGCCAGGAGAATTGGCTGAAGAGGCCATTAATTCGATGTTATCTTCTTTAGATCCCTATACCAATTACATTCCTGAGGAATCGGTGGAAGATTTTAGAATTCAACAGACAGGAGACTATGCCGGTGTGGGAGCTAGCGTGGGAGAGCATCTTAACCAAGTAATTATCACCTCAATTTTCGAAAATTTTGCAGCAGCCAAAGCGGGACTTTTAGTGGGTGATGTTATTTTGAGCATTGACGGTGAATCAATTGAAGATCGCTCGATAGAAACAATATCCGAAATTTTAAAAGGAGCTCCTGGTACTAAAGTGGAATTAGAAATAGAAAGAGGGGGAGAAAAAATCGCAAAGACCATTGAGCGCGAAAAGGTTCACCGCAGTTCTGTGCCTTTTGCTGGCTTTTTAGGCGATGATTTCGCCTATATATCACTGAGCAGCTTTACGCAAAACGCGAGTGGCGAAGTACGCAAAGCTTGGGAAGACCTTGCCAAGGAGAAAGAAATTAAAGGACTAGTTTTAGACCTAAGAAACAACCCGGGTGGACTTTTGGTGGAGGCGATAAACCTAACGAACTTATTTATTCCTAAGGGGGAAGTGGTTGTGCAAACCAAAGGGAAAATAGAGGAATGGCAAAAAACCTATAAAACCGAGAAGCGCCCTTTTAATACCGAAATCCCGGTAGTAGTTTTAATCAATTCGAGTAGTGCTTCGGCCTCTGAGATTGTAGCAGGAACTTTGCAAGATTATGATCGTGCCCTTATTCTCGGCAGACGATCTTTCGGGAAAGGCTTAGTGCAGGAGTCGCGCATGTTGCCATACGGAGCGCAGCTAAAAGTTACTATTGCCAAGTATTATACGCCTAGCGGCAGGCTAATTCAAGCGATTGATTATGCCGAAAGAGCTGATGATGGCAGCGTAACGAAAGTCCCCGACTCTTTGCGTAATGCCTACACAACCAACAACGGTCGTGTGGTTTACGATGGTGGAGGTATAGATCCAGATATACAAACCGAGAGCCCAGAGGCTACGGAGCTCATTATCGCACTATTTCGAGATTTACATTTTTTTGATTTTGCCACAGACTTTTACTTTAAGCATCCAACCATAGCTTCGGCAGCAGATTTCCGAGTAGATGATGCTATTTTTAATAGCTTTAAAGAATGGCTGGCCAAGAGAGAATTTGATTTTGACACCCGCACAGGTAGGATAATTAACAACCTAGAAAAGGTGGCTGCCGAAGAAGAGTTTGAAGAGCAGTTAGCACAAGAATTAACAGATCTTAAAAAGGCTTACGAAAAAAGAAAGTCACTAGAGCTTGACCACGATAAGGAAATTATTAAAGAGCTTTTACAGGAGGAAATAGTATCGCGCTATTATTTCGAAAGTGGCCGTTTAGAGAATGCTTTGAATCATGATATGGATATTAAAAAAGCCTTATTTTATCTGAAGGATAAGGAGGCTTATCAAGGAATTTTGAGCCCGGAAAAATGAAATTGAAATTTGCGGGTACATCAGGCGTGCAATTTTTATTTTATGCTAGCCTTCTTTACTTTACCGTTTTAATGCCTTGGCAATTAAAGTGGTTGCCTATAAGTTTAGGCATGATGCTAGCTGGTCTGTTCTGGCTAATTTCAGCCGATTTCAAAGCTAAGCTTACTCGCTTGTCTGCCAATAAGTACGTCGCCCTTTTCTTTAGTCTTTACCTTTTATTAGGCGTGGGCGCTCTCTTTTCCTCTCGTCCTAATGAAGCAGCCGAGGAGTTGCTGCTTAAGGTGCCATTTATCGTTTGGCCTTTACTACTCTCAACCACGATAGGGCTGAGAAAGCAAAGTCTCAAACTACTATTTAAAGTTTTTGTAAGCTCCAATGTATTAATGCTAGTGGCATCCTTCTTATTTGCCATCTACCGATACTACAATGGCGCTCATGGGGAAGTGTTTTATTTCGCCGAATTACTGAGTTTGGTTTTAGTTCCTCCGCATTATATGGGTTTATACTTAAGCTTTTCCTATGTGATAATTTTACATCGTCTCGTTCAAAATCAAGCGGTTTATAAATCCCGTGCACTGAATATTTTAGCTTTACTTCTCTTATTTGCTGGCATCATTCTACTTTCCGTGCGCATGCAATATTTAGTTTTTGTTATTATTAACGTGCTCATCCTTTATGCTTATCTGCGTAAGCGCATGGGGCCTTGGAAGGCAAGAGCTAGTTTGTCGGCATTTTTTGTAGCCTTTTTTGGCTTATTACTGCTTTTTCCCGGCAGTAGAAGTCGCTTAGTTGATACCTACAACGAGCTGCGTTCTTACGAGAGAATGATTGAAAATAAGCAGACGAATCCCCGTAAGTTTCTGTGGCGCTCGGGTCTAGATGTGATTGCAGAAAACTTTTGGTTTGGAGTAGGCACAGGCGCGGAAGACATTGCTTTAAACCAGAAACTAGAGGAGGTGGATGCAATTTTTTGGGATGGACATCAAACCTATCAGCTCTATGAAATGCGCTACAACTACCACAACTCTTACTTGCAAACTTTTGCGGCCAACGGTGTTTTTGCCTTTTTGATTTTAGTGGCCTTATTCATCTATCCCCTTTTTAAAATTGCGCGTCATCCTTACAAAACGGAAGCAGGCTTTTTTCTGCTAATTTGCGCCTTTAGCTTTTTTACAGAGAGCATGCTTCAGCGCCAAGCTGGAGTGGTATTTTTTAGTTTCTTCTACTCGGTTTTCTTTATTATGATAGCCATACCCGATAAGGCCTTAGGTAGGAATCGAGCTGAAACTAAAGCTTGGAAACCAAATTAATACAGCGAAAGCATCTACCTAAGTGAAAAGTAACTGGGCCTTTAGTGTGATAATTCCTTTCTACCAAGGCGACCTTCCTGAGCATTTGCACGATGCCCTCGAAAGTTTAGCGATACAAAGCCTTCCGGTAGATGAGATTGTATTGGTACAAGACGGACCCGTTAATGCCCAGCTAAAGGAAGTGGCTAAATATTGGGAAGCGAAATTACCAGCTTTAAATTGGTGTATTTTAGAAAAAAATCAAGGACTTTCGGGAGCATTAAACGCGGGAATTGCCCGAGCAAAGCACGAATGGTTAGCCCGCATGGATGCTGATGATATTTGCTTGAGTGATCGTTTCGAAAAGCAAATTGCCCTCCTAAAGTCTGATTCCGATTTAAGTATAATTGGTTCTTGGATTCAAGAATATGATGAGAATATGGCGAATGCTAAGGGTATTCGTCGTTTGCCAGAAACTGATACAGAAGTTAAAGCTTACGCGCGCTGGCGTTGTCCCTTTAATCACATGACCGTAATGTACCGCAAGTCGGCTCTAGAAAAGCTAGGAGGCTATAAAGACTATGGTGCAGTGGGTGACGATTACGAACTGTGGGCACGCTTTATTATGAATGGTTATAAAACGGCCAATATTCAAGAGGTATTAGTGAAGGCGCGCACGGGGGAAGCTTTTTTTACCAAACGTAGGCGGGGATTAAAGTATTTTAAGAATGAGCTGAGGGAGATAAATGAGCTTTATCGCATGGGCTTGCTAAAACCTTGGCATTATCTTTTTCATTTTACCACCAAAGCAATTGTGCGATTATCGCCGCCTTGGTTGGTTAAGGTTTTTTACCTCGGCATTAGAAAAAGCAGTTAATGAACCTACAGCTGGGCAAGAATATCGGTTTTTTAGGCATATCCCAGGCAGCTAATTATTTGCTGCCCCTGGTGACTCTGCCTTATATTACCCGCATTGTTGGTCCCGAAAATTACGGCCGTATTGAGTTTGCCACCGTTACAGTGCTTTTCTTTTCTGCCATAGTTACCTATGGCTTTACTTTTACGGCTACGCGGAAAATCGCCGAATTGAAAGACGACTTTCGTCGTATTTCAGTGGTTTATTCTACTGTAATGCAGGCCAAGCTACTCTTGTTAATTTTAAGCTCTGCACTTTTTGTGCTCCTGCTTTTTATTGTTCCCGAATACAGCATCGAGTGGAAAATTATGCTCTTTGCCTTTCCTTTCGTGATTGGTTGGGGTTTGTATCCCGATTTCTTATTTCAGGGTCGGCAAAAACTGGGCGCAGTGGCAGGAGCTAATTTTGGCATCAAGCTGATGGCGGCTATTTTAATTTTTACCCTTCTGCATGAGCAAGAGGATTTTTACCTAGTATGCGGTATTAACTCCTTTGCACAAATTTCAGCTTCTCTGGTAACGTTGGTTTACGCCCATAAACATTACCCACTCTTACGCTGGCATAAGGTGGCTAGTCGCTTGGTGAAGGCCTATTTGCGTTCCGGTTTTTATATTTTCCTCTCCCACTTTTTTACACGGGTTTATACTTTTGGAATCATCATTTTTCTGGCTTTTCTTTTACCCGAAAAAGAGTTGGGATTGTTTTCCGCAGCCATGAAGCTGATAGTAGTGGGACAGAGCTTTCTTTTTACACCTATTGGCGGAGCACTTTTTCCATATTTGGCTAAATTGGCCAAAGAAGATCTAGCGCGATTCTATCAAGAGCGTCGCAAATTTGCGTTGCTAACTTTAGTGATTACTGGTTTTGCATCAGCGATTTTAATGATTTGGCCGCGGTTTTTTGTGAATCTGGTTTTTGGCGACGATTACCTTTCCGTGGTGCCCATCTTGCAGCTAATGGCCCCCATATTTATCCTCACCGCGCTTAGTCACTTTGCCATGAAACAGGGTTTGATGGTTTTAAAAGCCGACTCCTATAATTTGTGGGTGGTTTTGGTAGGTGGGCTAGGTTCGGTTTTGCTGAATTGGTTTTTAATTGATTACGCGGGATTACTGGGGGCGGCTTGGGCCAAATTAAGCGTAGAGGCTTTGCTGGCCATTAGTGCGCTTTACTTTTTCCATAAAGCGAAAAACAAGGCTATCCCGGCCAAATAGCGCGTAATTCCTCCTTGCTTTTAATGGATTCAAAGCCCCAGAATTTGGCGGTTTCAGAGCGTTGGTGTTCACTAATATCCGATCGCAACTCGCTAAACAATTGCGAAAAGTAGCTTCGTTGGTAAGCAACTAATTCTTTATCGCTTCCTGCTGAATTAGCATTAAAACGCCGGCTTTCCTGCTTACTAATGGCTTGTTGATTAATGTCTTGCTGAAAAATGTAATGGGGTTTATTGAGGTAAATGCAAAAGCCAGTTTGGGTACCCATACCGTTGCTCATAGTTAAGTCGGCTAACTCGATATGGGCCCTTTGACGCGCCACGAAATTAGGATCGAATTTATGGCCAGCACTTACTAAGTGAAAGCCTTCGCTAGCATAGGCTTCCTGCTTATCTTTATCTAAAGCATCCAAATAGTAAAGCGATATTAAAACCGAGTCATAGTTTTTCCCTATCCGTTTGATCTCCTCAATTAAGTCGTAATCGTTAAAGCTCGACCTTACATTTTTCATGCTATGGAAAGGGTAAACTAAAAGAACTTTTCCTAGTTTTTCCTTTAGGCTTTTCATTTGTGCATCTCTGTAAAAGCTAGAGGCATAATGTATATAGGGACCAACGGCGATACTTTCTTTTTGCGGAATTTTATCTTTTAAGATGGTTTTTCGGCCTTCGCTCATGGTAACGATACGCGGGAAATGCCAGTGATATTGATCTTGGTGAACGATTCGGCCTAAGAATAAGCCGTGCTCCATATAGGCATTCAAATCTTGCGTAATCCCCGCGAACTCCTTTAGATAGCGGGCGTAACCGTATAAATTATTATCAATCACCCTTTCGCTAGGGGCGTAGGGTAAATTTTCGCTCAAACGCTGATAGTCAAAAAGGCTAAGATCTCGCCTTAAGTCAACTTCTTGTTGAAATACCTTGGCATTACGAAGGCGGTAAAAGTGAAACATGAATTGCTCCAAAAGGGCATTCTCGGCGGTAAAACGCTTAATCTTATCTTTGTTTAGCACATCTGAAAATTAGCTTCAAAAGTAAGAATAAGGTAGTGCATGAGAGATAGCTTACTTTTGCTCTTTATTTTAGGTAAAATTCATCTTATTTAGCATCTGCGAAAGCAAACAAAACCAAGCGATTTAGCCAGTTACTAATATGAGCCAACTGCGAAAGCATCTTAAATTTACTTTTTTAAACCGATGGCGTGCTTTCAGGCTAAGTGCAAAATTGGGCCAGCTCGGTAAAGGTGTTTGGATAGACAAGCGCGTAGAATTTATGCGCTTTCCCGCCAATATTTCGGTCGATGAAGCGGCGGTAATTAAGGAGGGTGCACGGATTTGTGCATGTAATGACAAGGCCCAAATTACAATTGGGAAGCGCACCACTATTGGCTATCACACATTTATTTTTGCGTCCAGCACAATAAGTATCGGCGATGATTGCCTTATTGCACCTTTTGTTTATTTGGTGGATAGTGATCATTCTATTAAAGTGGGCGAACGGATAAATCAGCAAGCGAATTCTAGTGAAGCGATTACAATTGGAAATGATGTTTGGCTGGCTAGTAATGTTACCATTTTAAAAGGGGTCGCTATTGCAGATGGGGCCGTGGTGGCTGCTAATTCTCTAGTAAACAAGGATATCGGTCCTAATGAAATTTGGGCCGGAACGCCTGCAAAAAAGATTGGCGATCGAAAATAAAACGGGCATAGTACTCTTAGCGCGCATGTCTTCTTCGCGTTTACCCGGTAAGGCCTTACGCCAAATAATAGGGAAGGAGTCAATAGTATATATCATTGAAAAACTCTTGCTGTTAGTGCCAGCGGAGCAAATTATTTTAGCGACCAGTAGCGAAAGTAGCGACGATCCATTGGCTGATTTTGTGGCACAGCAGGGAATTACGGTTTATCGCGGTTCATTAGACAAGGTTGCGGAGCGTTTTTACCTCGCGGGCTTGCAATTAAATTGCGATTATCTCTGCCGAATGAATGGCGATAATATCTTTTTAGATCTTTATCTACTCCAACAAATGCTATTACTTTCCCAAAGTGGGAATTACGATTTTATCTCCAACGTTAAAGACCGTACTTATCCCAAAGGGATGAGCGTGGAAATAGTGCGCACAAGTTATTATGCGAATTTGCTACCCGAAATTTTGGCTGATGCCTTTTATACAGAACACGTGATGCCATTAGTATATGAAAGGCTAAACTCGGGGTCGTATTATTTTCAGATGAATACGGAGCTTCCCGAAGCAGCGGGTTTGCAGTTGGCACTGGATACGCCTGAAGATTTTAAACGTACAGAATGGATGATGCGGCAGGCTAATCTGCCTCACACGAATTTAGGTCTAAAAGAATTATTGCACTTATATCAGAACTATGAGCAATCCTTTACAAGGTAAGCACGGCCCCTTATTAATCGCCGAAATTGGCGGTAACCACGAGGGCGATTTTGAATATGCTAAACATCTTACACAGCTTGCTATCGACTGTGATGTGGACATGGTTAAATTCCAAATATATACGGGCGACTCCCTTGTTTCTCGCTTAGAAAGTCCGCAGCGCAATGCGCATTTTAAAAAGTTCGAACTAGCGAAAGAGCAGCATTTAGAACTCGCTAAAATGGTGACGGATGCGGGTTTACGCTACACCTCATCGGTGTGGGACTTAAGCGCCATGGCTTGGATTGATCCTTACATCCCTGTTTATAAAATTGGCAGCGGCGACTTAACAGCTTACCCGGTTTTACGGGAAACTGCGCATCTAGGGAAACCACTAATTATCTCCACTGGCTTGTCTACGGAAGCAGAAGTAATTGACGCTGTGAAATTTATTCAGAATGTTAATCCTAATTACAAGAACGTAGAAATGCTGGCGGTTTTGCAGTGCACCAGTATGTATCCTATTAATGCCGCTGATGCTCATTTAAATGTGATGCAGCGCTATCGTGCATTAACGGGTTTAACCATTGGCTATTCGGATCATACCGAAGGTTCGGCAGCTTTAAATTACGCTGTGGCAATGGGCGCTGAAGTTTTGGAATTTCATTTCACCGATACGCGCGAGGGCAAGGTTTTTCGCGATCATAAAGTGTCCTTAACTCCTAAGGAAGTAAAAGCCTTGATTGAAGAAATTGCTCTCATTAAAAGTTTACAGGGTTCGGCACAAAAGCTGCCAACGCAAATTGAACTTGATAATGGGCATGAGCTTTCTTTTCGCCGTGCAGTTTATCCCGCGCAAGCGATACAAGCAGGTGAGATTTTAAGCGACAAAAATTTAACGGTATTGCGTCCAAACCACGGTATAGACGCGCGCGATTTTGATAAATTAATTGGCAAAAAAGCTTTGGTAGCCCTAGAGGCGCATCAAAAACTTAGCTTTGATATGTTTGAATGAGAATTACTCAGTATTATATCCGCACTTTTCGTCCGCATTTCTGCGCGGCTTTAACGCGACTTTTCTACGCGGGTAAAAATGTCCACTTCGGGACGGGTTTCCGCTGCGATTCTATTCCCAGGATTATGATTGATCGCGGGGCAACTTTAAAAATTGGTAGCCAAGTTGAGTTGCGTAGAAATGTGGAAATTCGGGTGCATCAAAACTCTAAAATTGAGATTGGCTCTAATGTCCGCATAGATCGCGGAGTACGCTTATTAACTACTAATAAAGCGGAGTTGCATTTGGAGGAGGGCGTGCGAGTGGGTTTGTACTCGGTTTTTAACGGTGGCGATTCCATTCACGTGGGGGCAAAGAGTTTGATTTCGGGCTTTGTTTATTTGCAAACAAGCATGCATGGTTTTAAAGATCGCTCGCTTAATGTGCAAAATCAAGGTTATGATCACGCGCCCATAAAGCTCGGAAAAGATTGTTGGCTGGGAACGCATGTGGTGATTTTGCCAGGTGTAGAATTAGGTCAAGGCGTAGTGGTTGGCAGTAATGCTGTGGTTACTAAATCAACCGAAAATTATAAAGTAATAGGCGGTATTCCTGCCAAAGTATTAAAGGAAAGGACATGAAAAAAGACAGTCCCTTAGTGTCGGTTTATATCACCAATTATAATTATGGCTCTTTTATCGAGCAGAGTGTAGCCAGTGTTTTAAATCAAACTTTAGAAGATTTCGAGCTGATAATTATAGACGATGGTTCGACCGATAATAGCAAAGAAATTATTGAGCAGTACCGCCCTTTAGAAGGGGTAACGATTATCTATCAACAGAATAAAGGTTTAAATATCACTAATAATGTAGCCATGCGCGTGGCCAAGGGGAAATACCTAATGCGCTTGGATGCCGATGATTATTTAGTACCCGAGGCACTTGAGAAAATGACCGTTCTTTTAGAAGCCAATGAGGAGCTGGGCTTGGTTTTCCCAGATTATTATTATGTAGACGCTACGGGAAATATCACCGGCGAAGAACGTCGTCATAATTTTGAGAAAGAAGTTTCTCTCTACGATCAGCCTGCGCATGGCGCTTGCACCATTATAAGACTGAGCTTTTTAAAGAAGATTGGCGGTTATAATGAGAGCTTCACCTGCCAAGATGGTTACGATTTATGGCTCAAGTTTATCACCCATTTTTCGGTAAGTAATATCAATAGTCCGCTTTTTTATTATCGCCGTCACGGTCAAAATTTAACCACCAACGAAGAGCGAATTTTAGAAACGCGCCGCGCTATTAAAGAGACATTTTTGAATAAAGAGGAAATGGCCGATTCTACTCTAGTGGTTATTCCGGCTCGTAATACGCGCCTTAAAAAACAGTCTTGGCCTTTACTAAAAATGGGCGATCAACCCACTGTTTTAGAGCGGAGAGTGGCAGAAGCTCTTAAGGCCAATACTACTAAAGTGGTGTATATAATTAGTGAAGATATCGATCTTATCGCTTTCGCTTTGAAGGCTTTTTCGAACGATGCGCGCGTTAAAGTTTTAGAACGCTCTGCGCAATTAGCAGGCCCCAATCAAACCTTAGGCGCAACCGTTGCTTTGGCGGTTAATGACGCGCAAGAGCAAGGTTGGCAATTTGAAAATGTACTTACGCTCACTCTCGATTACCCTTTTACTGAAGCTTCTATAATTGATGATGCGGTGAACACTTTGCATCTCTTTAAGTCAGATTCGGTTTTAACCGTAAGGCCCGATAATAAGGCTTATTATCGCCATAATGGACATAGTTTGAGTGCCATTTTAGATCAAGAAAAATTTACCCGCTTGGAAAGAGAGGCTTTATACCGTGCAGCAGGAGGAATAATGGCTTCTACCTTAAGTAGTTTTAAAGAGCATACTAAAGTAAACGCTGGCAGAATGAGTCATGTTGTTGTCGATGAGCTTAGTGCTTTCGGAGTATTTTCTGAATTCGATTTCGAGTTGTATAAGTTGCGCCTTAGCGCCCAAGATGCTTAAAAAAATAGCTTCCACATAATGATGAAAAATTAGTTTCCTTTGTTACCATTATGGCTAATATCCTAGAAACATTCGCCCCTTTAATTGCCTTGGTTTTAGCTTTTGCGATTACCTACTTGTCGATACCCGCTATAATTCGCTTAAGTTTAGTGAAACGCTTGTACGATCTTCCCGACGATCGTAAGAAACACGCGGCAAGGATATCTCCATTAGGCGGGATGGCCATTTTCGGCGGCATGATAATCTCCTTTGTTTTTAGTACCGCTCACCTTGCTAATCCGGCCCTGAACTCGGTTTTAGTGGCGCTTTTTATTTTGTTTATTACAGGCGTAAAAGACGATTTATATCCTTTGGTGCCTTATAAGAAAGTGCTCGGTCAGCTATTGGCAGTTGGCATTGTAGTGTTACAGGGAAATGTGCGTTTAGAAAGCTTTTATGGTCTTTATGGTATCAACGAGTTGCCCTATGTTGTTAGCGTAGGGCTTAGTTTGATTTTCTTCTTAGGCATTATTAACTCCTTTAACTTTATTGATGGCATAAATGGATTAAGTTCGGGTATCGGGATTATTGTTAGTTGTACCTATGCGCTGTGGTTTTCCTTTTTTCAAGAAGATTTGTTTTTAATCCTTGCCCTGGCTATAACCGGATCGCAACTAGCCTTTTTGCCCTATAATTTGATCAAAGCAAAGATTTTTATGGGGGATTCGGGTTCGATGATTTTAGGTTTTCTTACCGCCATTCTCACTATTTACTTTTTGCAGGTTAATGAGCGGGCAGAGCAGGTTGTTCTCCTTAAAATCGACGCCATGGTCTTTAGTTTTTCGGTGCTTATAATTCCCCTGATGGATACATTAAGGGTGGTGTTTCTGCGCGTATTTATTCTCCATAAATCTCCCTTCGCCGCCGATCGCAATCACATTCATCATACCCTTTTGGATATTGGTCTTAGCCATGCCCAAGCAAGCCTGCTTCTAATGGCCATTAACATTGTGTTTATTGTGAGTTGTTATTTTCTTAATGATTACTTAAGAGCCAAATTTCTTTTTATCGGCCTATCTTTGACAGCAATAGCTTTGTCGCAGTTGCCTTTTATAATTAAAGAGACAGAAGAAACTTGGGATTTATAAACCACATTTATAAAGCAAAATTGTCAACCAAGCATTTTGGAAGCTTAATGCTATTGCTTTTAATGTCTTTATCGCTTGGGCAGGAATTGCTGACCAATATTTTAATGTTGCTTTTATTTCTCTTAACCATTTCCCTAGCAAAAAAGGCCGATTGGTTAAGAACAGTTGCTTCCCCTATCTTTATTCTGCCCAGCCTCTTTTACCTTTTTTCTTGGCTCTCACTTTTATGGTCCGATAATGTCGATGCTGCACTTCCTATGTTGGAAACCAAGTCATCTTTTTTGCTAGGGCCTCTATTACTAGGGCTAAGCGCGCGTTTCTACCCTCCAAATTTTAAAGATAAAGCCCTCAAAGTATTTTTGCTGGGCACAATATTGGCTTCATTAATTGCCCTTATATATGCGGCTGCGCGTAGTCTCGATCAGGGGCATTTGTATAAGCTTGCGCAAGATGGGGTATCTAAGCAATATCTGTTTTTATATACCCATCTGGCGGAGCCAATAATGCACCCTGGTTACTTTGCTAGCTTTTTGGGAATCGGACTATTTATTGCTTTGTATTTCTTCTTTAAGAAGGAAAAGTCACGCTTTTTATATTTGGTACTTGCCTCCTTCCTTTTTTTTATGATGCTGCTCTTGCAGGCGCGAATTAACCTTTTGGCAGTTTTAATCCTCCTTCCTTTGGCCCTAGTATTTTGGGCTTTTAAAAGTCGCAGCTATAAACTTTTATTAGTACCCATTTTGCCAATAGTGGCTTTGGTGGCCTTTTTGTTTTTTGGCGGAGAAAGCTTGCGCGATCGCTATTTACAACTGCCGGATTTCAGCTACGACATTTCGGGCGATGATTTTAATAGTGCCACCTATCGCTTGGCAGAATGGGAATGTGCCACAGAATTAATTGCCGATAATTTTTGGATCGGAACGGGTTTTGGCAACAACCGTGATGCCTTAATAGAAACCTATCGTGCCAAAAAGTTTTGGCAAGGATTCGAGAAACGCTATAATGCGCATAACCAATATTTGGAAACCTTTATTGCTATTGGCGCACTCGGTTTTACCTTATTAATGCTTAGCCTCTTTTATTACCTTTTTACTTTCTGGAAAAAAGGAGATTACCTCAATTTGATGAATCTACTCTTTTTAATTCTCTGCCTTTTAACCGAATCTATGTTCGAAAGAATGTGGGGCGTTTTACTGTTTACCATCTTCTTTCCCTTAATGATGTACCTGTCGGAAGATGCGTCAAAGGAGGCATCTTAGTCGAATTCAGGTTAAAATCGTTTTTGGCTGTTTAAGGATTGAGGATAAGGAAAAAATTTTGACTGCCGCTCCACATAGCACCTCAAATAGATTTGAGGTGCTATGGATAGGGACCCTAAGATGATAGCCTTCAAAAAGCAATCATTTCCCTAATTCCAGACAAGAACAATACGGATCATTATAAAGTATTATAGTGACCGTATTGTTTTTTTTCACTTGAAATGTCGCCTGTAAAACCATTCGAGTTGTTCACAAAAAAATGAGGAAAACTTGGATGTTCCTATTCGAGCGCAGAATAAATTTGGCGCTTCCAAACCTTATATTTGGGCTTATGCGTATTTCAATCCTTTTTATCTTTTTTTTAACGATTGGCCTACTTGGTGCAGCATCTGCGCAAGCACAAGATCGCTTTGCAAATAAAAGCTTTGTTTCGGATAAGTCTTGGGAGCTTATAGCCACGCCCTATCACTTTGCAGCAGCAGGTTGGGGTTCTAATAAAATCGATGCGCTTACCCGGGTTGAAGCGCTGCGCATGGGTTTAAACATTAACCGAAATTTAGACGAACGTTTTGATCCCGTTAAAGGGAAAAAGGCCGCAGCCAGTTTTCGCGGTTTTTCATGGAAGCCTAACAAGCCTTCTAAAAGCGTAATTAATCAAAGTGGAGCAATTTTACTCTCCGATTTAGCGCAAGAACTTGGCCAGTCAGAGGATGAGGTTAAAGCCAAAAACCCACATTTTACCAAAGATGTTTTCCCCAAAGGAGCAGGGCTTTATGGCTTTACTTGGAATCCTAGCAGCGAAACTTGGTTAGCATTAACGACGTCCTACGCGGATTACCAGCAAAAGCTAAAAGAGGATTATGAAATGCGTAAAAAGCAGCTATTGTCTTTTCATCCCGACCCGGAAACACATGATGCGATTGACTATACAGTGCGGAGTGGTGATTTTTTGGGGCAAATTAGTGCTAAGATGGGAGTAGGTTTAAGTGAACTGCGCAAATGGAATCAACTTAAAAACGATAATATTTATCCCGGTCAAAAACTTATTATTTGGGTTCCTTCAAAAAAGGCAAAAGAGATCCAAGAAGTGGCTTCTGCCTTTGTTGAGGTGACCGAGCAAAAGGAAGAAGCGCCTCAGGAAAACGTCCCGGTAGATGGCACTAGTGCCACGGGTCATTCTATTAGTTATAAGGTGAAATCTGGTGATACCCTTTGGAGTATTGCCAGACAATTTCCCGGAGTAAGTGCGGATTACATTCAAGCTTGGAATAAAGTGGACGGCGTGATAAAGCCGGGAGAAATCCTTAAAATTTACACGGCATCCATCAGAGATTATAGTCCCGAAAAGTACCCTAGCACCTTGTAGGGTATGAATAAACCAAGGCAATTTTTAGGGTTTCTTGTTGCTCTTTTTGGCTTAATGCTAGGTTTAAGCATACTAATGCCAAAGGATAAGTGGATTCTTGGTCCCTTTGAGCTAGGCTATTTTTCTCCCGAGGATTTGCTTGGTCCATTTTGGTCTGAACACCCCAAGGATGCGAAAGCTTTTAAAGCGAGTTCAGCCGATTCATCCAACTCGAAAAATTCGGCCGATAGCCTCGCAAGGCTTGCATTTGAAAAACCAGTTTTGGACACGCTAATTCAAGTTGATGCGCTAGATGCTTTGGGTCATTTTTTTGAGGCACTCGAATCTTTAGCAGCGGGTAAAAAAGCTTCTGTACGCGTTATTCATTACGGCGATTCGCAAATTGAAGGCGATCGCATTACCATGCAATTTCGAGATGTATTGCAAAAACGCTTCGGGGGCAGAGGCTTTGGCTACGTAGCGCTGGAGCCATTGGTAATGCCTGCTTCCTTAGATTTTATAAATTCCTACGGTTTAGCGCGTAAAACCGCTTTTGGCAGACGCGATACCAATATTAAAGACGCTCGTTATGGACATTTAGGCTCTTTCACAACCCTTTTGCCGGCTAGCGAAGGTGAGGGCTTTGAAGGTGGCGTGACTTTTAAAAAGAGAAATTGGGGTTATCAACTGGCGCGTGACTTTAGTAAAGTTAAAATGAGTTTGTCCACCCACACGCCACTTTCGGTAGATGTTTTCGTGGCAGATACTCTTTTTGCTTCTCATTCTATTCCAGCTGATTTCGAAGATATTATACCTATTAATGTGCCACAGTCTGACGAATTTTCCTTCGTATTAAAAGCCAAGGAGAGTCCGCGTATTTACGGCCTTTCCTTTGAAAGTGCTAGTGGAGTTTGGGTAGATAATGTTGCGATGCGCGGTGCTTCGGGAATGATTTTTAGAAAATTAGATCGGTCACAATTCCAAGCCACTTTATTGCGCGAAAACTATGAGTTAGTCATCTTACAGTATGGTGGCAATGCCGTCCCTTATCTGAAAGACACGGCCGATGCCGAGCGTTTTGCCAAAGCAGCGGCAGCGCAAGTGGCGCACATCAAACGTTTGCACTCTTCGGCATCGATACTCTATATCGGTCCTTCGGATATGGCTGTTAAAAGTGGACTCAAGATGCGCAGCTATCCCATCATTAAAGTCTTAAAGTTGGCCCTGCGAAATGAAATGCTTGCCAAAGGTGTGGCTTATTGGGATTTGCACGATGTTATGGGTGGAGAAGGCGCTATGGTTCGCTGGGTAGAGAAAGAAGAGCCAGCCTTAGCCGTAAAAGATTATTGTCATTTTTCACCTGCCGGAGCCAAGTACGTGGGCTATAAACTAGCCGCTGCATTAGATCATTTGCAAGCCGAATATATCGCTCATAAAAAGCATGAAGCGGCACTAGTTGCGGGCCAGGAAAAAGCTCAAGCGGATAGCATTTTAGCCCTCAAAGCAAAGCAAGTCAAGCAGGCAGAGCAAGCAATCGACACCGCTTCAAAACAAGAAACACCTCATGAGAAAAATAACTAGTCTAGTCTTCATTTTACAAACGCTTCTAGTTTTTGGACAGAAAGAAATGCACGATTTGGCCTGGGAATATTCTTTTTTAGATACCAGTAAGAGTCACCTCCAATATTTTGGCGACGCTAATGCTTTGCAGGGCTTTTTCACAAAACTGGATCAGGTGATTTTTGAGAAAAAAGGGAAGGTTAATATTGTTCACATGGGCGGCTCGCATGTTCAAGGCGGAACCTTAAGCCATACCCTGCGCATGAATTTGGCTCAATTAGCACCCGGTTTAAACGTAGAACGCGGGTTTTTTTTTCCGCATAGCCTAGCCAATACCAATATGCCGGCTAATATTAAAGTAAACAAAATTGGTACTTGGGAAGGATGCCGAAATTCCCTGCCTAAAAATAACTGCCCGTGGGGTTTTAGTGGTATAGATGCGATAACCCTTGATACCAATGCTGGTTTTGAATTGCAAAGTTTTTCCAGTCCGGGTGAGGCTTATGCCTTTACAGAGATACGCTTTTTTGAGCATATGGCTTCCAATACTCTGGTTCCTGTTTGTAGTCCAACACCCGATAGTATCGCTTTGGATAGCATGGCTGGCGTTCGTCGCTGGTTTTTTAAAACCCTAATAGACTCGATCAGCGTCCGCTTTATTGCTCCAGAGAATGGTGAGTCCCGCTATACCTTGCAAGGTATTCAGATGGTGCGCCCAGAAAGTGGTTTGGTTTATCATGCGCTTGGGGTAAATGGAGCGGCTACTAAAAGCTTTCTCCGCAGTGAAAACTTCGTAGAACAAGGCCGTTACGTCGCTCCCGATCTGGTTATTTTTGGACTAGGAATTAATGATGCCTATAAGCCGGATAGCGAATGGAGTCCGGCAGACTACGAAGCGCGTTATGATTCTTTGGTCTACTGGTTTCGCGAGATTAATCCTGATTGTGAGTTTATTTTCATGACCAATAACGATAGTTATTACAAGCGCCGAATACCTAATAAGCACGCCTTAGATGTGGTTGAGGTAATGCAAACTTTAAGTAAGAAACACGATGCAGCCTTGTGGGATTTGTTTGGCACGATGGGCGGTTTAAATAGTATCGCTGTTTGGCAGGAGCATGGCTTAGCTAAGTCAGATAAAATTCACTTTACCAATGCCGGTTATCGACTAAACTCCGACCTTTTGTTTTGGTCTATTTGGGAAGGATACGAAACGCATCTTAAGTCTTTAACCCCATGATGCAAAGCTGGGACATACTCGAGTGGTTTACGTATCAAGCAGATAGTCCTTTGCTTTTTACGCAGCTCTACTTTTGGGTGTTCTTTGCTTTAGTAATGGCGGGCTATAGTTTAGTGTATAAGCACACAGCACGTAGAAACGTATTCCTTTTTGCTGTATCTCTTTTCTTTTATTACAAAACCAGTGGCTTTTATCTAGTAATACTCCTTTTTTCCACTTGCGTAGATTTCTTCATAGGCCATGCCATCTACCACAATAAAGTAAATTGGCAAAAACAAGCCTTAGTGGGGCTCAGCGTGGTAGTTAATCTTTTTGTTTTAGGCTATTTTAAGTACGCGTATTTCGTGGCCGATTTTGTTCAGGGCCTTACGGGAATAGAGTGGGAGGTAATTAACCAATTTGCACTTTGGACCAATGAAGCGATTGGTACCAACTTTATTTTTGACCGAATTTTACTCCCTGTAGGAATCTCTTTCTTCACCTTTCAAACCATTTCTTACAGCGTGGATATTTACCGTGGTGATGTGAAGCCCGTAAAGAATATTTTAGACTTTGGCTTTTACGTTAGCTTTTTCCCTCAATTGGTAGCGGGTCCCATTGTGCGTGCCTCCGAATTCATTCCCCAGCTCTATGAGCCCTACAATCTTAGTAAAGAGCGCGCGGGCTTAGGCGTTTTTTGGATATTAAATGGCTTGGTGAAGAAGTTGGTTTTGGCCGATTATCTCGCGGTACAATTTATTGATCGTGTGTTCGATAATCCCCAGCTTTATGGTGGTTTCGAAACGATGAGCGCCCTTTTTGGCTATTCCATGCAGGTATATGCCGATTTCTCGGGTTATACCGATGTGGCCATTGGCATTGCCATGCTACTAGGCTTTACCCTTCCTAAAAACTTTAACAGTCCCTATAAAGCTTCATCGGTAGCCGATTTTTGGCGTCGCTGGCATCTCTCTCTCTCCACCTGGTTAAGAGATTATTTATACATTCCGCTCGGTGGAAATCGCAAAGGAACGCTGGCTTCTTACTTTATCGTTCTGTCCTTTTTGGTGATGATTTCTTTGGTAGTAGGCAGCTTGATCTTGTCCATCGCTTTAGCGGGAATTTTTGTAATTGCTTACCTTCTGATGCGCTATAATAGTAATGCTGAGCGTTGGGTCAATACCAATATCAATCTTATGCTAACCATGGTACTTGGAGGACTGTGGCATGGCTCCTCGTGGAACTTTGTTACCTGGGGAACTCTAAATGGAATAGGACTGGTAGTTTATAAGAATTGGAAGAAAATATCCCCTTGGGCGGATAAATCCCGTTGGTACAATCGCAGTATAGGTTTGGCCTTAACACTCGTTTTCATCACTTTCACGAGAGCTTGGTTCCGCTCTCCTACTTGGGATGGGGCCATTGAAATTTTGTCGAAAATTCCCAATGATTTTGGTTGGGCGACGGTGGATGAGGTTTTTATTTCGAACTGGAAATATTTTGTAGTGCTCATCTCGGGCTACCTTATTCATTGGATTCCCAGCATTTATAAGGCAAATCTTCGTAAGGCCGTGAGTACAGCACCCGTGTGGGTTTTATTCCTACTAGCTTTTGCGGCCACTTTAGCGATCTATCAAATCTTAAGTGCCGAGGTACAACCTTTTATATACTTTGCTTTTTAGAAAATTCAGTTTATAAAATCCGTTTCAACTTTTTGTTGATTTCCACTCGCAGTAGGGTGAGGTTTTTTACCGTTTCTAGATCACTCATATCCACCTTTTCGCCGCTTTGTAATTTTTTTTGGACGCCTTTAATTAGGTTAGCAATCTTCTTTTCTTTAAAACGCAGCACCGCTTCGATGGTAAAAATACGCAGGTGCGCGTCGGGCTCGGGAGGGAATATTTTCTTGCGTTTCCAATCGTGCAGGGCGGGTTCTTCCGAAATGAGATCGACCACCTTATGCATTAAATCTTTATTGCCGCCTCTTAAAAACTCTTCTGCCTTAGCAATGCGTTGTTCCTCATTATTATAGATGTCTAAAAAATGCTGAAAAACCTTCTGAAATAGAGGCTCATCCATTTCTAAGCCATCACTAATTAGTTCGGATAAAATATAGGCAGCGATACTTTCGGCGGCGGGGTTTTCATTCTCTTCGTCGGGCTCATCAAATACGAATTCCTTTTCACCGTGATTGAGAAGGAGGGAACATAAAGCCTCTTCTTGGGGGTAAAGCATTGAAGTGGCAACCGGTTCCACCGATTCTACTACGTGCATGCCGACAGCCTCTGCTTCGCCTGGTCCCGCCTGTGGACGACTCTCCCGTCTTGCTTGTTCGTCTGCTTTAGTGATATTGCGCGAACGAATTTGCCCCAATTCGCTAAAAAGAATGCGTTCTTCCATGGCGAGAATGCGAGCCGTTTCTTGGATGAAGGCCGTGCGGTCTAACTCATCTGGCATTAGGGCAATACTTTGCACCATTTCGCGTGCCGCCTTGGCTTTCTCTAAGGGGTCGTTGCCTACTTCGTCTAATAAAAGCTTAGCTTTAAAACGTAAAAAGTTCGTGCGTTCGTCGGCGAGATAACTATTTAATTCAACCGCCGACACTCTTTTAGAATAGGAGTCGGGGTCTTCACCATCGGGGAAAAGAACCACCCGCACATTCATGCCTTGTTCTAAAATAAGATCGATTCCGCGTAAGCTGGCTTTGATACCAGCGGGATCGCCATCATAGAGAAGGGTAATGTTTTTGGTGAAACGTTTTATCAGTAGGATCTGATCTACCGTAAGGGCAGTACCAGAGCTGGCTACTACGTTTTTTACACCCGCCTGAAAAAGGCTGATTACATCGGTGTAGCCCTCTACTAAAAAGCACTCATCTGCCTTAGCAATATGACTTTTGGCGTGGAATATTCCGTAAAGAATTTTGCTTTTATGGTAAATAATGCTTTCGGGACTGTTGAGGTATTTAGCCGCTTTGGTGTCCTTGGTTAAAATACGTCCGCCGAAGCCTAATACTCGACCCGTATGTGATAAAATGGGGAACATTACGCGTCCCCTAAAACGGTCAAGCTTGCGGTCGCCATCTACTTTAGTGAGACCAACATTGGCTAAAAATTCGAGACTATGCGCGTTTTTTAAGGCGTAATCGGTAAAAACTTGGTAACCATCTTGGCTGTAGCCGAGCTGAAAAGTTTTAATGGTTTCGTCGCTAAAGCCGCGTTCCTGAAAATAACTGAGGCCGATACTGCGTCCTTTTGGATCTTCCCAAAGTTGATTCTGAAAGTACTTATTAGCAAATTCATTAACCAAGAATAGACTTTCTCTTTCTTCGCGTGCGGCAATAACCTCTGAGCTTTGGGCGGTTTCCTCAATTTCGATATTGTACTTCTTCGCCAGAAAGCGGAGGGCCTCTGGGTAGGTATACTGCTCGTGCTCCATTAAGAAGGTAACTGCGCTGCCGCCCTTGCCACTACTGAAATCTTTAAAGATTTGCTTGGCAGGAGAGACCATAAAGGAAGGCGACTTTTCATTGCTAAAAGGGCTGAGTCCTTTGTAGTTACTGCCTGCTTTTTTTAAAGTGACAAAATCGCCAATCACCTCTTCGATGCGAACAGTGTCGAGAATTTTTTGGATGCTTTCTTGGCTAATCATTGCTGCAAATCTAAGCACTCCTACCCAATAAAAAAGGAGCCATAAACGACTCCTTTAGTTCTTTCCTAATATTGAAAATCTGTAATCCTAATTTCAGGTCGAACTCACGTTAATTTAGGGCAGAATGCAGCTTATTTAGTCTTGTCTTCTACCAAGTGAAGATCCATTTGCGGGAAGGGAATACCAACACCCGCTGCATCGAAGGCTTTTTTAACTTTTTCGTTGAAATCCCCTAAAATACCCCAGTAATCGTCAGTGCTGCTCCAGCCTCTCACGCGAATATTTACGCTGCTATCAGCTAAGGCTTCTACGAAAATGCTAATGCCTTGATCGGCTAAAAAGCGTTTTTCTTCGGCGCATAATTGGTGAAGAATGCTTTTAGCTTGATCAATATCATCGCCATAGCCAATGCCAAAGGTCATGTCAATTCTACGGGTAGGATTGAAGTTGTAGTTAACGATATTGTTATTTGAAAGGGCACCGTTAGGAACCATAATTTCTTGACCGGTTGGAGTGGTTAAATAGGTGTAAAAGATTTGAATTTCTCTAACCGTTCCCGCTACGCCACCACCTTCAATAAAGTCGCCTACTTTAAAAGGTTTTAAAATTAAAATTAAAACTCCACCCGCAAAATTGCTTAAACTTCCTTGCAAGGCTAAACCTACTGCTAAACCTGCAGCACCTAATACCGCTACAAAAGAGGTCATTTCAAAACCAAGCATAGTGGCTACGGAAATCACCAATAAAACTTTAAGTAGGCTATTTATAATTGAAATCAGAAAAGGAACCAAACTGGCGTCCATATTCCTTTTTACCATTTGCTTACGCGTAACATTAGTGATGCGCTTGATAATTGCCAGCCCAATAAAAAGGACGAGTAAGGCTAAAATCAATGAAGTGCCATATTTAATGGCCATGTCTAGCAGGGAGCTGCTGATTTCCTGAATATTATCCATGTAAATAATAAATTGTTGGTTATTTGAAGGAGCAAAAGTAGTTATTTGCTTCGGCTTATAACATATTCAGTTAAAGCCACTAATGCTTTTTTTGCTTCACCTTCAGGGTATTGATCAAGTATCTTTAGAGCCTGAGCTTGATAGTGCAACATTTGCTGCTCGGCGTACTCAATACCGCCTGAGTGGCGCACCATTGACATTACTTCCTCTACCTTTTTACGATCGTGGTTATAACGTTTCACCACTTTAATCATAAACTTCTTATTGCTTTTTTCGGCATTGCGAAGCGCGTAAATAAGAGGTAGGGTCATTTTTTGCTCCTTAATATCAATGCCGGTAGGTTTACCCGCTTTACCACTTTTTTGAAAGTCAAAAAGATCGTCTTTAATCTGAAAGGCAATACCCAAATATTCCCCGAAGAGGCGCATATTTTCAATGCTTTCGGCAGTGGCTTTTACTGAGGCGGCGCCAACAGCGCAGCAAGAGGCAATTAAACTGGCGGTTTTTTTCTTAATAATATCGAAATAAACGGCTTCGTCGATATCGAGACGTCGTGCCTTTTCAATTTGTAAAAGTTCCCCTTCGCTCATCTCGCGTACAGCGGTGCTAATTAACTCGAGGAGCTGGTGTTCTTTGTGTTCTACGGAAAGTAGAAGAACGCGGGAGAGCAAATAGTCGCCTACTAAAACAGCAATTTTATTTTTCCAAAGGGCATTTAAAGAGAAGAAGCCACGACGCATATTGGAATCGTCTACTACATCATCGTGTACTAAAGTGGCGGTATGCATTAGTTCCACCAAGGCCGCGCCACGATAACTACTTTCGTCGATAGTGCCATGCAGTTTAGCGCTTAAAAACACCAACATAGGGCGTAATTGCTTGCCCTTTCTTTTTACAATATAGTAGGTAATGCGATCGAGGAGGGCCACCTTGCTAGCCATGAAGTCGCGAAACTTGGGCTCGAAAGCCTTCATTTCTGAGTGGATGGGTGCCTGTATCGCTTTAAGGTTCTGCATGCGCTTCAAAGGTAAGCTAAGTACAAGAATTGGCGTAAAATATAATCATCAAAAATTTTGACGATTATTATGCTTAGTTAAAGATTTCCAATTCGTTTTTGTTCGCCAATTGTCCGCAGGCGGCATCAATATCTTTTCCCCGCGATTTACGGATGGTAGCAACTATGCCGGCCGCTTCCAAAGCTTTTACATAGGCAAGAACCGCTTCTTCATCGGCTTGCTGAAAAATGCCGTCGTCTATCGGGTTGTATTCTATTAAGTTAACCTTGCAGGGTACGCTTCTGCAGAAGCGTACTAAAGCGTCAATATCAATCTTTTGATCATTAATACCTCGCCAAACTACATATTCTAAGGTGACTCTACTTTTGGTTTTCGAATACCAATATTCAAGGGCTTGTCTTAGTTCTTCAACTGGGTTTTTTAGGTTGATGGACATAATTTTGTCACGTACTTCATCGCGGGCAGAGTGTAAGGAAAGCGCCAATTTAAAGCGTGGTTCTTCGTCGGCCAATTTGCGAATCATCTTGGCCAGACCAACCGTGGAAACGGTAATACGTTTGGGCGACATACCCAGGCCATCGGGAGAGGTAATCTTTTCGATGGCTTCTAAAACATTTTTATAATTCATTAAAGGCTCGCCCATGCCCATAAAAACGATATTGGTAAGCGGACGGCCATAGAAGTTTTCTGCTTCATTTTTTATGGCCACCACCTGGTCGTAAATTTCATCGGGATTAAGATTGCGCATGCGTTTTAAATTCGCAGTAGCACAAAAATTACAGTCGAGGCTGCAGCCCACTTGCGAGCTAATACAGGCAGTAATGCGATTGTCGGTAGGAATTAAAACCGACTCTACCACCTTGCCATCGTAGAGGCGTACGGCGTTTTTAATGGTGCCATCATTACTGCGCTGCATCTCATCTACGCGAATATGATTGATCACAAAATTGGCTTGCAGCTTTTCACGTAATGGGAGGGAGAGATTGGTCATACTCTCGAAATTTTTCGCCCCTTTTTTCCAAAGCCACTCATACACTTGTTTGGCTCTAAAAGGAGCTTCTCCAATTTCAGTAAAATAGCTTTCTATATCCTCGCGCGTTAAGGCGCGTATGTCTCTTTTGTTTTCCACGCGGCAAAGGTAAGGAGATAGTGGTGAGTATAGCGATTTGGGTTTTGAGATTGGATCGCGTTTGGATTAATGTTTTTTCATCGTAGGTGATTTGGTTGTAATTGTTTTTCAAATAAAGAAGATTCCGAAACAAATTCGGAATGACGGTAGTGGTGGGTTATTGCGATCTTAAAACTTACTGGGAACACGGTCATCCTGAGAGAAGAGTTTTCCGCTGGTAAGCCAAGAAAATTTGATGACAGGTTGCG
>JAGYKI010000019.1 GCA_018401735.1 Schleiferiaceae bacterium | reverse complement strand
ACAAAGGATTACTTCGGCTTATTATTAAATACCGCCGCTTATGATACCATTGGTGCGGTGAGAATTATAAGGCATAAGTTATGAAGCTGAAGGATATACATTGCTGCCCTAGCACCTTAAAAGAGGGACATCATTCCTACTCCACCAATGCTTTGAAACGTGTTTTTATGGGGAGAAAGGTGAGTCATGTTTTACCCTATGAGTCTCCCGCATCAAACGATGTGGCGGATATACTTTTTAAGGAAAATAGAATGAGGATATCCATCTCGGGGGTACAGGAGAAGTTTTCCGTTTTACTGGAAAAAAACAAACTTCGTCTCACTAAATATGGTGAGCAAGGTGATTATATTCTAAAACCCATCCCCAATATGGGTAAGAATTCTGATATGATGCCAGCCAACGAGCATTTAACTATGCAAATTGCGCAACAAGTATATAGTATTGAAACAGCTGAGAACGCGCTCATTTTTTTTAGTAATAGTGAGCCAGCCTATATAACTAAGCGATTTGATGTTGATGCAGAGGGTAATAAACGAGCCCAAGAAGATTTTGCCTCCATAGCGCAAAGAACTCCGCAAACTCACGGCGAAAACTATAAGTACCTGGGTAATTACCTTGAGCTATTAGAACTATTGAAAAAATATGTACCCGCCTATAATGTAGAAGCACCAAAGCTTTTTAAGCTGATCTTGTTCAATTATTTATTTTCTAATGGAGACGCCCATTTTAAGAATTTCTCCCTCGTCCAAACAGAGTTTGGAGATTATAAATTGAGCCCAGCTTATGATTTGTTGAATAGTCGCATGCATATTTCAGACAATGACTTTGCTTTGGAAGAAGGCTTACTGCCAGAAACTTACGCAAAAGGAAAAGTCCACGAGCAATTTTATACTTTGGGCGAGTTGGCGGGAATAAATGCAAAATCTATTAATGCCATTTTCTCGCTTTTAATATCCAAAAAGACTGAGGTCCAAAGCTTAATTAGTCGCTCTTTTTTATCGGAAAGCTTAAAAAGAAATTATGAGCAATCTTACTTGACCCGGTTAAAAAAATTGACAAGACAGTAGACCTAATAAATCAATACCTTAATCTGCTTTTCCTCGCTACCGTCTTCTAAATGGGCGATTAATATTCCCTGAGGTAGAAAATCGAGTTTAAGCTTTTGCGCGCCTTTTTCAATCTGGCGACTGTCAATCAGCGATCCTTGTAAATTGTAGAAACTAAGTTTTGCTTGCTTTTCAGCCGAGCTGATTTGCAAATAATCTGCTAATTGCTGAAGCTTTAAATTAGAAGGTAGTTCAATTTCTTGTTCACCAATCCAGGGAGCACCTTCGCCCGCTTTAATGCCATCACCATAAGCTTCATTCCAAGCGAAATCTTTAATAGTCATCGACTTATTGTCGGCAGCTACTTCAACGCGAATCCAAGCATAAAAGGTACGAATGGTATCAGCGCGATCGGCACGAAAACGCAAACCAATCAGGCCATTAACCGCTCCTTTAAATTTGTCGTTGGGATACGACACTCCATCTACCGTTAAGGCTAGCTGCCCGAAAGCGCTGGCGCCACCTGCACCTTTAAAAACTTGTCTCGGACCAATACTATCGCCCGGACTAAGATTAAAAGGATAGGCGTAATTAGCATAATCCAATCCTAAAACCGAATTACCCGCATTACTAACCGCCTGAATAAAGCTGCCGTTAATATTAAAGGCTCCGGAATCAACGTATTGAATGAAACGATAATCTACCACGCCTAAAGTATCCTCATCAATATTTAAATCGAAAAAGGCATTATTAGTATTTAGGGTGGTGTCAGGTAAATCCACATATTTAATCTGGGCCTGAACACTATTTAGGGCTAGTACGCCCCCAGCTACCGAAAGGTAACGTAGGGCTTCTGAGTGACTCGTTTCTTTTTTCATAATACTTAAAGCGACAAAAGTCGCAAATCTTTTCGGGCTTAACCAATTTTACTGCGATATAGCTTCGTATCAATTTCAGCAGTGGCTTTTTGCCAATTATAATCGCCTTTTAAATAGCGCGCCAACTGCTTCATTAACTGCTCCGGTTTCACTAAAAATTCTTGATAAACGAATTTCTCCACCCTCATATTTCCCTGAGCCTCAATCCACTGCAAAACCCTCTTCTGTTCCTCCTCCATTTGCATTGCCAATTGATAGGGGAAATTTTGTAAGCTTTTATTCCCCTTCATTTTTTCTTGGGAAATTATAATCTCTATGATCGGACGTTCCATCCAAAGGATGCGATAGGTGTTTTCGGGCGGTAAATACCGTAATAAAGGAGCCACTACTTTAACCACTTGTCCCGGTTCTGCGGCAAATTTATCGGGCGCTTCCGCTAGATGCTTAATCCCCTCATATTCGTAATATCCTTTAGGATTGGATTCATCCGCTATTCGCTTTTCATCCTGTACTAATGAAAAACCCGCTTTTCCTAAAATGGCCATCATCATACTGGTGCCGCTTCTAGGGAAACCGCTTACGATGATAATTTCTTTGGAAGCCTTACTTTTTTGTTTGGAAGGTTGTAATTGTGCTAAAAGTGAGTGCGCTTTCTTATGCTTTGGTGCTTGTTTTAAAGCAATATTTGTAGCTTGTAAAGCCGCCTCTAGTTCATCTTCTTGCTTAAAGCAGATAGCTAACAAATAGTGGGCATGGGGTTGAAAAAATCGTAGAGAAATACTTTCTTGCAATAGCTGAATAGCCTCCTCGTAAAGCAGCTGCTCTACCTTTACCCCAGCCAACCCCGTTAAAGCGCTGCTGTATTTTGGATTGAGTTTTAAGCAACGTTCATAGTATTCTGCTGCTATGCCAAGCTCCCCCATAAGGAAAGCCGTGCGACCAATCTCAAAATAAACCTGGGCGCTAACTAAACCTGCCTGCTCAATCTCTTGTAGCTGTTTCTGCGCCAAAGCAAAATCGCCTTTTAGCATAGCGGCCGAAGCCTTAAAATACAAAGCTAAAGGAGAAGTAGCGAAGGAATTTGGCCAAGTAGCAAAGTACTTTTCAAAGGCCTTTAAATCCTTCAGCTCTAGGCATAATTTGGCCCCTAAATTTAAATAACGGAAATCCTGCTTCCTCAGGAAACTCTTTTTAAAGCCTTGCCAAGCGGTCTGAAACTCACCTGCATCATATAAACTTAAAAGCCGATTGTATTCCCATTCCTCCTTAATTAATTGCGCCTGATCCGTAGCGCTTAAGTCGATATAACCTAAGTCATCAAGTTGCTGTAAAATAGCTTGTTGATTGCCTTCTTCCCCAGTCATAAAACTAGGGCCTGGACCACTCAACTCCCAACTTGGAATGAAACTAGGCTTTTGCTCCTTCCTAAATAAATCCAATAATGCGCGACCAGGCATATCTTCCGCCAAGGGTAAATTATAGAGCTGGAGAATAGTGGGCGCAATATCCAAAAGGCTAGCGCCGTAAAGGGAGGTGTTTTGTTTAAACTGGGGACCAGAGGCGGCGAAAAAACCATAGGGACGGTGCTCCAAAGCGGGCGAAGCCGGAAGATCGGGGAGATTTATTGTGCGATTTGTAGAAACTTCAAAACCATGATCGGACAGAATTAGGATATGGCAATCGCGGCCTACTAATTCCATCAAACGCCCAAGCATCATATCGTGCCAGCGGTAAGCGGCGGGAATTATTTCCGAGTATTTTCTAAAATCTTCTTCACTAATCCCCTCTAATTTCGGCGCTAAATATTGAGAGGCGATATGTCCAAAATGATCGAGGGCCTCTAAATAAACCGCCGAAAAATCCCAATCATCGTTTTCCAAAGCCTTGGTAATAACATTATGCACTGAGGCCGATCGCGCTAAAATCTGAGCCACATTGGCCACTATGGGGTCCGTCTGCAAATCTTCCCAACTGTGATTGGGGAAAAAGGGCTGCAAATGGGCTTGCGTCAATTCTTGGGGAGCAATACGCAAAGTGGTAATCTCCTCCCGCAAAACTGGCGGATAAACAGAACCAGAAGCTAAATTCCAATTTGTCAATTCTTGCGGAAATTCACAAAATTGATTGGAGACCTTGAGTTTACCACTTTGTTCTGCGGGATGACTGGGCCACCAATTAATAATTTGGGTTTTTAAGCCCGCTTCCTCTAACACATTCCAAAAGGCTTTTTTACAACGCGTACTGCCCTGAACGGGAATAACTTTTTGGCCTTGCCATTCCACGAAACCGAGAATTCCGTGCTCATGCGGACGCTTACCCGTAGCAATACTGGTCCAAAGTAAAGGACTTAACACAGGTTGTAAAGTCGCAATATTAGCCCCGACTCCACTTTTTAAAAGCAAATCTAAATTGGGCATAAAACCCAAAGCTCGGTAGCGATCTACCAGCTCCCACTCTGCTGCATCCCAGCCAATTAGCAAGCATTTCGTGTTATTCATTGGGCACAACATTCGCTTTCGCTAGACGCCAAGCGGTCAAACCTATTGCTCCTAAAGCTAATAATGCCAAAGAGCCTTCAGGAGGAATAGCTTGCTGAATATTATTTTGCGTAGAAACTTTCTCTTCCGAGCCACTCATATATTGTAATTTAGTGCCATGCAAAAAGCCATGTTTTTCGAATATCTAAAAATAGCGCTGCAATCTATAAAAACTCAGCTGCTGCGCACCATATTAACCAGCCTAATTATTGCCATTGGCATAACGGCGCTCGTGGGCATTTTAACGGCGATTGACGTGATAAAATTATCGCTTACTGGGCAATTTGCACTTTTAGGAGCCAATACTTTTACCATTCAAAACCGTAGTCCCAATATTCGCATTGGTCGTGGTGGCGAAAAGCCGAAATATTATCCTAATATCAGCTATTACGAGGCGCTCAATTTTAAGGACAAAATGCCTAGCGAAAAGGCGAAAACCAGTGTCTCTTTTATGGCTACTGGCGTGGCCGAGGTGAAATACGAGAACAAAGCTACCAATCCCAATATTGCGGTAATGGCAGTTGATGAAAACTATCTTTTAACCGGTGGTTACGAATTGGAGGATGGTCGAAACTTTACTAAAAACGATATTGACCAATCGGATGCCACTGTTCTCATCGGACAAGAAATTGTACGTAATCTATTTCCCAAAGAAAATCCGGTCGGAAAGGTCATTCAGTTTGCTGGTACCCGCTTTCGTGTAATTGGCACCTTGGCCGAGAAAGGAAATTCCTTTGGTTTTGGTGGCGATAAATCAGTACTTATTCCTATTTCCAAAGCGCGGTCGCTTTATGCTACGCAAGGCAGAAGTTTTGCTGTTAACGTAATGGCCAACGAAAGTCTCAACTTAGAAGAAGTGGTTTCGGAAGCTACCGCCACCATGCGGGCGGTGCGTAAACTTAAGCCGAAATTGGAAGATAATTTTGCTATTATTCGCAGTGATAACCTCAGCGAAAGTCTTATTGGCAACCTTAAATATGTTAGCCTTGCAGCTATCGTAATTGCGTCGGTTACCTTATTAGGTGCCGCTATCGCCTTAATGAATATCATGCTCGTGTCCGTTACCGAACGCACGCGCGAAATTGGAATACGTAAAGCAGTAGGCGCCCAAAGCAGAGCTATCCTTAGCCAGTTTTTAACCGAAGCCATAGTTATTTGCTTAATAGGCGGCTTAGGCGGTATCATTTTCGGAATTGCTATTGGCAATGCGGTATCGGCCGGTATTGGGGGTAGCTTTATTATTCCTTGGACTTGGATGCTTTTATCGGCCGTGTTATGTTTAGCAGTAGGACTAATATCGGGTTTCTACCCTGCTTTAAAAGCCAGCCGCTTAGATCCAATCGAAAGTTTACGCTACGAGTAAATTGCTAAATCGAATCTCGATTGCTGGTGAAAAGTCTTGACTTTCGTCAAGGTCTTTGGCCGTTCCTTGGGCTTACATTTGCCGCATCAATTAAGGAAAAACCATGTCAGTTAACAGCAGTTTTGTTCACGCCCATCTTAAATATTCCAAAATCGTTGGCCTTAGTATTATTGTCATGGCATTGCTTGCTGTAGTCGCTATGCTCAGTTTTTTTGAAGCCGCGCTTTCGCTAGATGCGCAGGAATTAAACTCCTACTTTGTAACGCATCGCAGCGAATATCTCCTTGCCTTAAGCGCGTGGGTCGGTATCTTAATTTGTGATGTATTGGCCTCTTGGGGATTCCTCAAAATTTACCGTGCTTTAAACTCTAGCTTAGGACTCATTACCGCGCGACTGCGCTTTATCTATTCTGCTATCTTGCTTTTTGCTATTATCCCACTTTTTGGGGCGCTTTCGCTAGATGCGCAAGAAATAGAAAGTGGATTTATCTACCAATTCATACATCAATTTGAGAGACTTTGGTCTTTGGGACTTATCGTTTTTGGACTGCATTTAGGCGGACTTGCTTGGCTTAGTCCGCACAGTTCAAAATTTTACAGCTTTCTTAAAATAATGCTTTTCTTAGGAGCAATCGGTTATTTATTAATTCACGGCTTAAGTCATAACTTCAGCTATTTTGGCACTTGGGAACCGCATTTGACTAATCTTTTTATGGCTCCAATGATTTTAGGCGAAGTGGGCCTAGCCTTGGTTCTTTGGTTAAAACCAAACGCATATTTAACATCATTAGAGCGTATAAACTCAATTGGCTAAGCATCCTTTAAAATCCGTTTACGGATCCGCGAAAGCGACTCGGCCCTTATGCCTAAGTAACTGGCGATTTGATGCAAAGGAACGCGTTGAATTAAACCGGGACGGTTCTTTAAAAAGAGACGGTAGCGCTCAATAGGTGCCGCTCCTACAAAATTGCTGAAATCCTTTTTTTGGGCATTGCGATCCAGTTCCATCATTTTAAAACTGATCTCCGCCAGAATGGGAAACTTCTCATAATTGGCGGTATCTATATCCTTTGTGCCCACAATCAGCAAACTATCTTCGAGGCATTCGAGATAACTTTCAGCGGGGCTCTCGCTCACAAAGTACTCAGATGAAACCGTTCCTTTTTGCTCATCGTAAAAAGCCAAAGTGCGGTCCTTTCCGTCCTCCCATCGATATTCTCGCAATAAACCCTGCACTACCTGATAACACTCTTGGGGCACTTCACCTGGCTTTTGTAAAATACTGCCTTTTTTAAATTCACGGTGCGGAATATACTCGGCCAAAATTTCAATCTGCGCCTCATCTAATTCGGGAAATTGCTCTAAAAATGTACGGAAATGTGGATTTATCATAAGGTAGGTCTCGTCTAAATGGAGTTAGCAAGATAGAATTTCTAAAACTTATCTCTAAACTCCCTTGCAAAACATTAAACGCTTGCTTGGGTTTTACTACTTATCTATGATGACAAGAATCATTCATCACGCAACAACATATTTATGAAATTACTCAGCTCAATACTCTTTCTAAGCATGATCAGCAGCCCTGCCCTTATTTTCGACTTCAACAAAAATAGCAATACCGAAAACTGGCGCATTGTTGATGACGGCGTTATGGGTGGACTCTCCGCGGGCAATTTTGCTCTAAACGAAGAAGGACACGGACGTTTTTGGGGTGAGATTTCCCTCGAAAACAATGGTGGCTTTTCCTCCTTGCGCTACGATTTCGATGAACTGAGTACAGTAGGGTTTAGCAAATTAAAACTACGTGTAAAAGGAGATGGTAAAAATTACCAAGTGCGCATCAAACATAACAGTCGCGATTATTACTCTTATATCTACACCTTTTCCACTAAAACTGAATGGCAAACGGTAGAAGTCGATTTGAAAGACATGCGTCCTTCTTTTCGAGGGCGTTTTTTAGATATGGACAATTTCGATAAAGACAGTATTGAAGAACTTACCTTTTTAATTGCCAATAAAAAAGAGGAGCGTTTTGAGCTCCTCATTGATAAAATAGAATTGGAATAAGGGTTTTTGAGACCGCTGTCGCTGTGAGACTGGAGACCGCGGTGCTTTGAGATTTTAGATTGATTCCTGCAATAAAGGGATGGAATCGTTTTTATAATTAAAAATCGCCCACCTGGGGCCTGAGGCTCTTGAAGGCAAGAATTGTAATTCGATAGTATTTCGGTGGGAAAAGAAGTGAATCGAGGAGAGGGAAATTATTAGAAATTCAATTGTACCTAAATGCAATTAAATGAGCTGCGACAGCTGCGAACTCTCGATACACGACACCAAATTTCTAATCTTTTTTACCCCAAACAGGACCTCAAATCTAAAGCCCATAAAATAAAAGGCCTGTAGGGCCGACATCTCGATAGCAAAATGATATCAAGAAATCCCAAGCGCTGTAGGTGCGACATCTCGATTCTTACCGTTCGTTTGTCTGATATTTGGTTGTCAACGGGTATTGGCATTTATAATGCGTATGGATCCATGTACATCCGCTAAATCTGCGTTCATCCGCGTTTCAAAAACCTAGGGCCTGAGGCTAGCACAGGCTGCGAGATTATTATCGAGATGTCGGCCCGCTAGGACTTTTCTTGTTTGGGAAAATAAATCTTGAGATGGATTCTAATCCTACAAATTGCTATGAATCCCTTAGGGATGAAACTATAATAGAGAAACCATAGGCTCCTAAACCACGAACCCTGAAAAAGGAGGCACTTCTCTTCAGTGAGCTGCGACAGCTCGGTAGTATCCATCGAAAAGCGACAAGCCATAGCTGCTCCCGCTTAAGAACCCATACCTGTCT
Source organism: Schleiferiaceae bacterium (assembly GCA_018401735.1). GTDB lineage: Bacteria > Bacteroidota > Bacteroidia > Flavobacteriales > Schleiferiaceae > Croceimicrobium. Next base: position 45,528 of record JAGYKI010000019.1, on the reverse strand, counting down.
TCTCTTTTTACCATTAGGTTCAAAACATGAGGGTAAATGCGGCCTTTTCGTTAATCCTTCATAAAACGTTTGGTCATTAAACCTTCGGTGGTTTCCACTTGCAGTAGATAAAATCCGCTCGATAAATTACCACAATCTAATGTCATCATCGAAACTGCATTGGCTTGCTCTTGCCTTAGTATTTTGCCATCGGAAGAAAGAATGCGTATTTGCTTTATCGCTGCACTAGCCTCCACAAATAATTCATTTTGCGCCGGGTTTGGGTAGATAGCTAAACGTAATGCCTGGACCTCAACCGCGCTTGCATCGGCTACTAAACCGCGCTTGGCAGAACCGCCCATAGCGGTAATTTCAATAGCCGAAAGTATAGAATTTTCACTACTAGCGGCCGTATTTATATTCAACTCACCGTCGGTAATTAAAGCAGTAAAAGTTTCGGTATGTGCCGCTGCTCCTGCTCCGGCAGACGAGAAAACATCTAAATTACTGATCTGGGCCTGACCCTCCACACTAATGCTAAAAATACGGGCATTCGGCTTCATTAAGTAATTCTGTAACTCGGCAAAATGCAAGGTCACTTCGTATTCGCCACTCGTAGGCAGCGGAATGGCATAAGACATATTCTTGCCAATGCGGTATTTCTGATAAAGGCTAGCATCGCTGGTATTGGCAATGGTGGCCGAAGAACTTAAAGAAAAACCGCCCTGAAAATACTGGTCGGCAATAAAGTTTTTTCCCGCTGCACTTTGGTAGGCCGCACCACCGCAGTTAATATTAAGACTGAAATTTGGATTGGGGTTTACAATGGGACTCCCGGCACAATTGCAATTACCATCTTCCATATCGTTTAGGGTGGTAGAATCGCCGTCATCGCAAGCGCTACCTGCCACTGGACAAGTAGAGAGCAAATCGATGCTTTGGTTTAAACTGTCGCCATTTAAGTAATAACGCAGCGCTAAACTGCTGCCCAAAACATCGGTCAAATTACCCTGATACGTAAAACTTCCTAAAAGCGAATCGCCCGCGGCAATGCTTTGCCCTTGCGCAATATTTAGACTTAAGGCCGCATTTTGGGCCGACCATAACAGTGAGTCTAAACTGCGAGTTATGCTGTCATTATTATAGATGTAAAAATCCATGCTGCTCATCTGGCCTTGAGCGGCACTAAGCGAAACTTGCGCCGAGCTAAGGGCTACCAAAATGGGACTGGGCGCTGGTGGCGCAGTACCACTGCTAATTTCTATTGCCGAAATAAGACTGTTATTCACGCTAGCCGCGGTGTTGAGATTTAATTCTCCGTCCGCAACCTCTACACTAAAGGTGATTGAGTAAGCCTGATTGCCGCCTACAAGATTGGTAATATCCAAATCATCAATCACCAAAACGCCTTCGGCAGAAATATCAAAGACCCTTCTCCCTGCTTGCATTAAATAGTTCTGAATTTCCGCAAAATGCAAAGTAACTTGATAGGTCGCTTCTTGCGGAAGCGGAATAAGATAAGACATATTTTTACCCAAACGAGCGCTTTGGTATAATGGCATATCGGTAGTTTGATCAATCGTCGCGCTAGTACTAATTGGAATTCCGCCTTGGAAATACTGATCTGCCATATAAACCTTTCCGCTGTTAGCACTGGTATAAGCAGGACCGCCGGCATTAATATTCAGACTAAAACTTTGGGGCTGATTGGGCGTTCCTACACAATTACAATTGCCGTCTTCCTGATCATTGATGGTATTCGCATCGCCATCATTACAAGGCGTTCCCGTAGGAAGACAATTTATAATGGCCTGCGCATCTAGGCTTAAAGCCGTATTTACACCACTTAGGTAGATGGCATAATTCGCGACATAAGTGCCTGATAATAAATTAATAGGATTAAAGTAAAGCCACATGGCGAGGCTATCTCCCCCTGGCAAAATATTGCTAGCTGTTTGCAGGCTAAATGCAGCCGTATCTGCACCTGAGGCCAAAATTGAATCGATAGGATATATGACTGTATCGGGATTCACTAAATAAACTAAGGCACTATCTAAACTCGCATTAATGTTACTATTGAAATTTAGCGCTGCCGCAGATAGGTATGGTAAAGCAGAAGGTGTACTAATCACTTTTTCGATGCTTATCGCAGAAAGCTTAGCATTATTAAGCGAGGCCTGCGTATTGATATTAAGAAGGCCATCATTTACAGCTACCGTATAGGTTAACTGATAAGCGGTTTTAGCACCTACTTCATTATAAATATCTAAATCATTGATATACAATGAGTCCTCCATCGTTAGATCGAAAACACGCTTGTTAGGAGCAAATGCGCCCGACCAAATTTCAGCGAAATATAAGGTCACGCGGTAATCGGCCGCTTCTGTTAAAGGAATGGCATAGGCCAAATTGGCCGCCCAACGCTCGCTGGAATAAAGAGTGGAATCATCTGTGCCAGCAATACTTTGCAAAGCACCGGCCGTGCTGCCATTTAAAAAATATTGATCGCTGCTAAATAGATCGCCATTAGCGGCGGTATAAGCAGGACCACCCACATTAATATGAAGACTGAAAGGAGTAGCAATTAAAGTAGTTCCGGCACAATTACAATGGCCATCGGTGGTATCGTTTATCGTACTGGCATCGCCATCATCGCAAGATAGACCCGCTGCAGGACAAGCCGCTTCACCCGATAAACTAAGAACCGCTGGTATGTTTCCACCATCATAATACACTTGCAACTGAGCAGAACGCACTACTGGGCTACTACTCTGAGGTTGAAAATACGCAGTAAAATTGCTGGTGTAAGCCGCTGGGATAGCCGTGTTGGCATTAAGGTTATGACTAAAATCTTGCGGATGAGCGCCCATTAATTTAACCGAGTCTACCCAAACCAAATTGGCACTGCTGTTTACCAAACTCAAGCTGATGCTATCGGTGGCACTTAGAGGCGTAGACTGAAAATGATGGCTGCTTGGATTAAACAATAAAGGAGCGGCAGCAGGACGAACTGCGATGGCAGAGATTTTGGCATTTTCTACCAAAGACTCTAAGCTAAGTTCTAAAGAACCATCGTTAATTACTACCGAATAAGTTTTAATTAATGCAGCTGCGCCGCCTACGGTATCAAAAATATCGAAGGCCGCTTCCACTAAATTACCTTCCAGTCTTATGTCGAAAACCCTTGCACCGGTAAAAAAATTAGGGGCGTAAATTTCGGCGAAATGCAAGTCTACCAAATAGCTACCATTGGCATCAACCGGAATGGAATATTGTAAGTTAGTATTGTAGCGTTCACTGTGGTATAAATCATCGTCGTTAGTATTACTGATTGGCTGAACCTTTTGATATTGCGAGCCATTGGCAAAATATTGATCAGCTAAGAACTCTTCGCCAGACGCAGTGGTAAAGGCCGGTCCACCACAATTAATTAAAACCGCTTGCGAAATAGCCACTTGCCCTTTCACGCTAAGTTTCTGCAAAGAATTACTAGCGGAGCTAAAAATTTGCAGGCTGTCTTGAAAAGATGCGCTCAAAGCCGCACTAATAGTCAAGGCTATACTATCGCCTGCGCCTAGGTGCAACGGTAATCCCGCGGCAATGCTGGCATTAAGACCTAAAGTAGCCTGCTGCCAAAGAATGGAATCAATTAAAATCGCTTGGTTACCATTTTGGTTTTCAACCAAATAGTGGCTTGTGCAGATTGACCTGCCGCAATAGTTCCGAAATCGACTGCTGCGGCTAGTACTAAGTTACTTTTAATGCTAGCGTTTAACTGCGGTAAACTAGGATTAGCCAAGAAGCTAAATACTTCCTGCGTTAGTAATTGTCCGCCGCCCTTTACAGGAGAACCAGAGGCCACATATACTTTCTGATTATTAACAATCGCTTGCGTTCCGTGACGACCTTCGTTTAAAGAATCGAGTAGGCGCCAGCTGTAATCGCTTAAGTTTAAAGCTTGGGTAAGATTAGACGCGGTTGCTGCGGTATCTTCTCCTCCTATTACTAATAATTCATTGCCAATAATAGCAGTACTAGCCGCAGCTACTGGTCTGGGTAAATTATTAGCTAAGGTGCTCCAAGATTGGGTATTAAAATCATACACATCTACCGCCGCAATATTATCGCTGAAATAGCCCGTTAAACCAGTGTTTCTTCCACCGGCCGCGTAGAGTTTACCATCTTTTAAACTGGCGTGAAAATGATCGCGCGAACGAGGCGCATCATTAAGGGCTGTCCAAGTATTGCTTGCGGGATCAAATTGATCGAACCAAGGCACCCAGCCACTAGTATGCCCGTTTTGAATACCGCCAATTAAGTAGAACTTATCTTGGTACACCACCGAACCCGCGCTGCCTCTTCTTCTATTTTGGGGAATTATTGGGCCTTGGTGCCAAGCGTCCGCCAAGGGATCGTAAATATAAATTCGATCGAGCGGTGTTTCGTTGGGGAAATTACCCGTCATGCCACCTATTACATAAACCAATCCTTCATGGCTAATGGCCTGAAAGTGATGCAAAGGAAAACCTAGCGACGCCCCCGCTGTCCAAGTATCGGTGGTTGGATTATAGAGATTCACATTAGAGCCATGCTCTCGTCCTCCCAAAAGCACGAAGTATTCGCCTGCCTGCACATAAGCGGCTTCGTGGCGGCCTTGAGGACAAGAGCCACTGTTTCCTAAAGCTTGGCAGCTAGATGCGTCATTAATATAAGTCCATTCTCCCGCTAAGGTATTGGGAGTAAAATTCGCTTTAATATAATCGTACGTAGCATTAAATGAGGGGTCTGCGGAAGCTTTTCCCGTAGCCACTCCCACTGCCAAAGCCTGATTGGAACTAAAAATCGTCTGCATAAAAGCTGGAAAAGTAATTGCCGCTCCCAAGTTTTGCACACCGTTACCAAAATCAATTTTCGGCTGAATACTTTGGTTTAATGGGTTGATCTCTAAAAAGAAACTAATTTCCGAAGCCGCTGCTAGTCCCGTCAGTGGGAAATCACTTTGGATTAACTGGCCATTTTCTTCCTGCCATACGCTCATCACCAAATTACCCTGATTGGCATTGGCGCCGATCATGATGTAATTGTCTTGATCGCCCGTTCCAATATAAAAAGCATGAAACTGATCACCTTGGGGATTGGCCTGAAAAAGCGGACCTAAAATCGCCGTTTCTAGTTCAAAGGCTAAGGTTTGCTGATCTACTTGCACGCCGAATTGAAAACCATTTTTCAAATCGTTATTGGCTCCAAAAGGAGAACCCGCAGGCGCATTGTTGAAGGAAAGTAAGCCTACTGCTCCGCCAGCGATAATTTCTACAGGACTATTATCTTCATTTTTATAGAGCTCTAAATAATCGTTAATGCCATTGCTCATAAAGCCCGTAAAACCGAGGCCGTACAAACCAATGCCCGGATCACCGTTAAGCAGTGGATAATCGAAAGCTATATTAAGAGTAGTACCATTACTGGCATCCAAGGCAAAAAAATCCACTTGATCGTTTAAACCATCATCGTCATCATCGGGATCATTAAGATCACTTACCTTAAAACCATTGATTAAGGTTTTATCATTATCGGCCGGAAAGCTAGCTCCATTGCAAGGGTCGGTGCCGTTGGCAATTTCATCGGCATTGGAATAGCCATCTAAATCCTCGTCAATGGTGGGGTCATCTGCCCCCGAGCATTGCACAAAATCTTGCGGTTCAAAAATGGTAATGGCATTGGAACCGTAGGTGGCTGCCCAAATGGTACCGGGGAAAATATCGTTATCGCCTTGGCTACACACATCTAGGGGCACCGCACCAAAGCCTGTGGCTAAAACACTTACGTCAGATGCGCTATTAATACTGCCTTGCGCATTACGATTAACCGAGTAAATATTCCCGTTAAAGCTGGCTGCCAGCAAATTACCTTGCATTTGTCCACTAAAATTACTGGCGGTATATTCAGCCATTCCATTAGTAGAGGCCGTAATGGTGAAAAGCGATGGATCATCCACCCCCGCATTTTGAAAGTCGCCTTCGATGGGATCGGCCAAACTGGGATCAACCGGAGGCCAATCGACTGGTAAAGTGGTAGCGGGGTTTCCGGTAACAGCTTGACGCCAAACACCATTTAATCCACCCGCGCCATTAGCATGATCGTGGGTAAATAATCCTGCTCCAAGCGGATTCGCTCTAACCGGATTGGGATGTCCTCCGTAATAACCTTGACCGCTAATAAAATGCAAACCATCTTTATTGTTCACCTTATCGTCGTTGGGGCCGGGTCCCGTAGAACCTGGTTCACCGATTACCCAATTATTGGTAGCAGTTCCCACGCCTTCATTAGCGGGATGTCCACCCCAACCTTGATTCGCGCCATTATCCCAAGTGTACATTTTGCCATCTTGCGTAAGCACCACATCAAAAGCATTTCTAAATCCAGTGGCATAGACTTGCACGGGGCTATTGGTGGTCCACTTGGCTTGGTTTAAACCATCATTTCCCCCGAAAGGATCATTGATATCAATACCATTATAACCAGGCTGATTGGGATCGTCGATACCGTTTGCATTGGCACGAGTAGGATCATCTAAGGTGGGTAAATCGTAAATATAGAGGCTGCCATCTAGGGCATCAGTTAAAACCGGACGTGCATTGATATCGTTTAGATCTACTGATAGAATTGCGGCAGATAATGCGTACTCAGTTAGGAAAGCAAAGTTATTCGAGGGTGCGCCAGCATTGGTGTTTCCGCCTGATGCAACGTAAAGAATATTGTTAATTTTATCGATTTGCAGCCCATTAGTGCTGTGGTTTTCTTCCGAGCGAGGCAGCCCACGAACCAAATCCACTTTAATCCACTGGCTACCATCCCAAACCAAGCGTGAAATTATTCCCGAATTAGAATCCAGATTAATATCCGAACCGCCACCACCACCGCCTATGCGGTAATCGCTGGAAGTAACGTAAATAATGGGATTAGTAGCGGTTCCATCTACCATTAATCCAGTGATTTGGCGCTTCACTACATTATGCAAGGCACCATCATTATCGTTGTGATTTTGGATTTGCTTCACCGATAAAATTGTTTCGGTGGCGATAATATTATAGCTATTGGCGCTTTGCCTTTGCACGGTGTAGGCATAGATTTCGCCAGATTGTACCGAGACGTAAAGTCGCCCATCAGGACCAAAATCTAAAGACGTGGGATTAGTTATGGAAACGCCATTAAGACCAGTTGCGCTAAAATTAAATTGGGCTTGCAGTGGACTAAAAATAAAGCCCAAAACCACTAGTACGAGAATAGTAAATCTTTTCATCTGACTGGATTATCTTGCTAAGATGTTTAAATAGCAGACGAGCAGCCCATAATTTTCGATGAAGGGATTATGTTTTTAGGTTTAAGGAAATTAGGACCCTAATGTTTGAGTAATCAGGAGACTAGGATTTAAACCCGATAAAAACTCAACCTCTCTTTTAAACTCTCTACTTGATCTTCCGCCAGGGCTAACATTTTAAGATTGGCCACGCTATAGATAAGGGCAAGGCAGAAAAACACGGAGGTGAATATTATTCCACCTTCACTAAGCATTGGTGCCGGTGAAAAATTAAAAGTCATGTCAGCAGCAAATTGCGATTGCCCAGGCAGGATTAGGAGATAGTATAAAAACCACCAATAATAACGGGAACTGGCGAGTAGCATCGACTTCTCTCCAGATATTCTTTTAGAAAGCCTTTTCGCTTTTATAAACATGTAAATAAATGTAGATAAAGCACTTACATAAATTACACCCCATATGATTGTATTTAAAACTGGTAGTGCTTTTAAACTCAAATAGCAGAGCAACATAAAAAGGACTGTGGCAAAAATCTGCGGCGGCCTTAACCAATGCTTAAACTCCTGCTTCGTGTGTGTCCAATACTTTTTAGTAACAATTTTAGAATGCTCTTCTACCAAAGTTAACATCCCAAAAATCCCAAAAGACTTATACACCTTATGGAATGCATCCTTAAAACTAAGTTGTGGATTTTTCTCCCAAATATCCTCCACGCGGCTAGCAAGGTGATCCACCAATTCCATGCGCAGATCTACATAATAAATATCCTTCTTCTTACAGAAGTTAAAGATGAATTGTAATTCTTCGGGGCTAACTGTTCTCTCCTTTTGTATTTCCATTAAGAACTAAATAAACCGTTTAAAGCAGTTATATAAGCTTTCGCTGAAAGCGCCATCTCCTCTACTCTTTCCTTCGCTTCTGGCTTGGCCGCTAGGCGGTAATACTTGCGAGGACGAGTTCCGCTATCTTTAAATTCACTTACTAGTAAACCCTCATTTTCTAGCTTGTGCAAGACAGGATAAAGCGCACCTTCATTTAAGGTAATGATGCCTTTGGTTTTTTCTTCTACCAAACGCGTGAGGGCATAACCATAACTTTCGCCTTCTTGAGCAATTAAATGGAGAATAATATCTTCTAAAAAACCTTTAATATAGGATTTTTTCATACCTCAGAATCTGAGGTAAAATTATAAAAATTTCAATCACTGCGAAAGCAAGAGATGATAAATTAATTTAGAAACATACAAAAGACCAATCCTAATGAAAAAATTGACGCTCTTATTTATTGGCTTTAGCTTAGCCATTGCAATGGGTTTTAGCCTTAAAAGTGTATCCGCTTTCGCAGATGCTCAGACCAATAATATTAAAAATGAAACCATGAAATTAGGTGCCTTTTCCGTAAGCCTCAGTGTTAAAGATTTAAAAGTTTCCCAAGCCTTTTATGAAAAGCTCGGCTTTAGCGTTCTCGGTGGTGACCTCAGCAAAAACTACCTCATCATGAAAAATGAAAACTCCCTTATCGGTCTTTTCCAAGGCATGTTTGAAACCTGAGATCGGCGTAAAATTATCGTCTCAAATTTTCAAGAAAAGGAAAAGACCAATCTAGATCGTGCAGCTGTAGCGGGCTACAGCAAATGAACTAGAAGCCGGATTTTCATTTTTATTGAAAAAAAATTGCTAAGCCTCTTCTAAAAAGCGTTTTTCTGCGCCTTAGCCCTTCGCAATAGCCCGCTATTGCTTCAGCGCTTCGGCTTAAAACCCACTATTTATAAGAGGTCTGAGACCTAATTTTACATCGACCTCAGGTTTGAAGGAAATATTCTCACCTTCAATCCTGGTTGGGATGAGAAGGGTAAAAACGTCGAAAGCTTTGATGATATAAGGGCCATTCAGCAGTCACTAAGTGCAGATGGTATCGCCACCAGTCCCACGATCGATGCCAGTTCTAGTGGTCCAGCTAGTCTTACTTTAACAGACCCTGACGGCAATATGATTTATATCGATCAGCATCGTTAAAAATCTAGCGCCTAAGCCTTAATGTAAAATTTTAAAGGAACTAAAATTATTGCCCCTTCGGAGGTTTAAAACATACACTCCGCGAGCTAGACTACTAAGCTCTAATCTACTCGTGCCTAGCAGGTTATCAGAGCTTAAAAGAACTCTGCCATTGATATCTAAAAGTTGATACTGGTAATTTTGGTCGGTTCTATTGAGTGGATTTATAACTAAAAAGTCCTCCGCTGGATTCGGGTAAATACTCCAATTAACAGCCATTTCATTTTGACCAAAAAATACATGCGTATTTGGCGCAAAGCAAGGCGATAAACCATAATCGGAAAAAGGAGGAACCACCGCATGATTGGCTTCGACACAATTAAGCAAATACCAGCACATGCCGCGCACTTCAACGCCAGTAGCACAAGTAGGGCAGTAATTATAATTGGGCGCAGTATTTCCATCATAAGCCATTCTATACTGGTTCATCCATTGCATTTCGGCACTTTGCAAACTATTAGGGCCGCCCAACCAATTGCCTAAAAAGCCACGCGAAGATGAATCGCGATTACAATTATTGGCATCTTCTGCACTTAATATGGGAATTAAAGGTAATTTTCGGTTAGGACTAATTTGCATGAAAGCCTCTAAGGTTCTAGCGGTTTTTCGATTAGTACTGGTATATCGGTAATCTATAGTTGCGCTATCGCTGCTAGCGAAAACGTAATTAGCTAAAAAAACGCCATCCACACCAATATGCGTTTTAATGCTATCGGCCATTAAATTACGCTGAGCTTCCTCGGTGGTACGAGTGTAATTGGGTGCCGCTGTATTTACATTATAATGGAAATAGTAATTTTTATTATCGTTCCAAAAACTTATTTGCGGCAAGTCTATCTCTATGGCCCCAATGTAATCACCAATAAATTGAATATTGGCCGATCTATTTTTGATTTGCATTAAATCGCGCAAATAGCTCAAATGCTCTCTTTGCAATTTAAAATAGTAATAACCTAAAAGTTCCGCCTTCGCCGCATCCGAAACGCTACTATCCAAGGTATTTAAATCATCAATAAAAGTGGTGCTATCGGTCCAGGCGGGTAAAGAAGCCGTGCCCAATAAAGCTTGTACGCGTGGAGACGATCGGAAACCCGCCTCATTGGCGATATCTACCTCGCGGTTGCCGCCGGGGTTCCAAAACTCATCCTCTAAAACAAAAAAAGACAGCTTGCCCGAGTTACTGGTAAGGTTTAAATAAGATATCGGCGCGATAATATCATCAATTACAATAAGGCTGTTAGTATACATGGGTTTCCAGCCGCCCATCGCCATGCCAAAACGCACGCTTTCATTATTATCGGCGGCGTATTTCAGTAAATTGCGCAGTTCTAAGACACAGGCGTATTGTGCGCCCGATTTTTGCGCACCATTCAAATACCATTGATTCATTAATGCATCTGCACCGTAGAGAATTACATACTCAATATTATGCTGATTTACCGTCTGAAAAAAACTCGCATGATTGGTTAATAAAGCAGTGGTGCCGTTAACTTCTTTGGTTTTCGGATTGCGAGTAAATAAATTATCGACATAAGCAATACGCGGATTCAAGCAGCTTTCGGAAGACACCTCTTCAGAATAGGCAATCAGTCCGCCCAAATAGGCATTGCCTTCTTCCACTCCCAGTTGCATTAATTGTCCGGTGAAATAAACTTGCGGATCATCTTTAAGAATGCGCATATGGTTTATTGTTTCGTTAAATTTAGAGCCCATGGTTTCAATCAATTCAATCGAATCTTGGGCATTAATGTGGTAGATAATTACATCTAAACCGCCTTCCGTTTCAAAATTGCTTAAGCCGCCCGCAATTAAAGTTTCACCACTTAAACCAATATCCTTAAGCATTTCCATTCCGGGTCTGCCATCTTTAATTTCTTTGGTAATTTCAAAAGAAGTGTTAATAATCGCGATATAGGCATTGGTGTCGCCAGATGAAACTGAGAAGCCCGCAGAATAAATGAATCCTTGGTCTTTATCGATATCAAAGCCAAAGAGAAAAACATTTTTGGCTTCTTTATGAGGGTGACTTGTTAGCTTTTTACTATTCTGTCCATCAAAAAGTACAGAAGCAGGATATTGAGTTGATAAATCATTACAAATGGTATAGTAGAGATTGGGAGCATATTCCATCAATTCAAAAGCGTTAGCGCCAAGGGTATCCTCACCAGCATAAATAGCTGATGAATAGAGGAACTTGCCCTGTGTATTTAATTTCAGAATAGAGCTTCCCTCAATCGCCTGTTTATTAATACTATTGACTAAAACCACGATATCACCGCGGCTATCCACCAAAATATCTTTGGGTGCGAAACCCCAGTTTTTCGTACCATGTTTAAACTCCCAAAGAATTTCCCCTTTGGAATCCAAACCGAGAACAAACAAGGAATCGCTCGCGCTAACATTGGCTAAGCTATTTTCCTCGGTGGTTTTACGATAAGCTAAAAATATTTGATCCTTGGCCCTTGCCAGGCCCTCTCCTATTTCGGCATAGTGTGGACTACCATAAGTTTTGGAAACGATAGCAGAGCCCGCATGATTTAATATCCATAAAGACGCATCTACCGAAAGGGGCTTATTATTGTTTGAAACCTCTTGCCAGCCTGCCATTATAAAGCCTTCTTGATAATCAATAATATCACGCGATTCCTCTAGTCCGACTCCCCCGTATACCGATTCTAAATTCTGCCCTTTATTTACATTAAAAAGCTTTTGCGCCCTAAGCTCCGCATGAACTGCGAATAGTAAACTTAAGACCAAAAAGAGTTTCTTCATTCAATTATTACTTTCATCATTCAGCAGCGGGGACAGACCAACTTGTTAAGCACTCGCATTTTAAGTCTCATTCCTTCTTGGCTTAGCAGAGCTTTAAGGAGAGCGCGGTGCTTACCAAATTAGCAATGCGCAAAGAAGAATTTACAATTTTGCGAAGCTAAATTTAAGACATTTGCTGAGCACTTTTTGTTTTAGGACCTAATTTAATTAGCAAGGCAAACGACTGTAGCAACAGCTGCTCTACAAAAAGGCCTGCAATTTTGTATAAAGGTCTGATTTCAAGGAGGCCGTTGCAATAGGAGGGGTCATTCTAAAATCCACTTATTTACGATCAAGTCCTTATTTACTCTTTTTAGGATTAAAAAAATATTCATGCTTTTGCCTGAGAGCTTTGATTTTTTTGAATCTTGACCCGAATAAGAAAGCTAAACTTTTCCAAACTAATTTAGACGACAGATTTTCCCTAAAAAATGCAGGCCCTTTTTCAAAGCACCTTCTGTTTTCCTTTGGCATTTACCGCAATTATTTTCGGTATTGCTCCTATCTTGATGGGGCTCATGGGTTTTCAGTCTTTCACTTACCGTAGATGCGTACAAAGCTTTTTAGCGGGACTGATCTTAGCCTTAGTCTATCGAATGATGGCCTTACTGCCGCTCATTGGCGGAATCGTTGCGGAGCTAATTGTTTTTTACCTTTTTCTAAACTTAGCCTTGGCTAGTTTAGGAATTATCGCTGGGATTCTTCAAGGAATTAGGCATGGAAAATGGACCAAACTCACCCATGCATTAAAACTTTTGGTTGGGCACTTCTACCTCAGTGAAAGAAAAGGCTTTTACGCAGGTCTTTGGGAAGGCACTAGCCGCCACAGTTGGGAATTTGCCCAAAATTTAATCGGCCATATTTGGGCACAAACTCTCAATACCTTCGGATTTATTCAGCGCGTTGATTATTTTGATGGCGCTACTTTTAGTACGAGCGAAAAACAGTTGAAACGCAGCGGTATGTCTCTCGCTACATTTATTTATATTGCCATAGATGACGTTATTAATGTTGAATTCCGCCAAAAATTACTGGCTGACCCTCTCTTAATGCACGAGTTTGGGCATAGCTTCGATAGTAAGATTTACGGACTATTTTATTTACCTCTAATTGGCCTTCCCAGTTTAATTAGCGCTGCTCGGGCTAAGCAGCTTAAAGCAGATGCGATAAACCCGAAGCCGCATCGCTTCCAGACCTATGAAATGCGCGCTAACCAACATGCTGCTGCTTATTTTGCTAAAAACTATCAGGTCGAATGGGTGAAATTTGAAAAGTTATTTCCTCTGAAAATTTCTTAACCAGATAAGTCGTACTTCAAACTAAAAAAGACCCTCTATGTGAGGATCTTTCTTTGTTTGATCTATTTTTCTTTTGTTCTTAGTCGAAATATACCTGATCAACATAAACCGTAGTGGGACTAAAGCTTCCCGCGGCATCTACTGCGTTCCACATAGCAAAAGGAATACGCACCGAGTTTAAGTCCAGATTGGTGAAGTCGCTTAAAGGAATGGTGTATTCTACAAAACCGTTGCTAAGTGGCAGGGCGGTATAATCTTTTAGCATTACAACATCACTGGTTTGCTGGGTAAGTCCTTCTAACTTAATTTCTGCATTGTCTAAACTCGCAGATGCTTGAAGAGCAAACCTTAAATTGCTAAAGCTTGAAAGATCTTTGGGCGACTCAAGCTCAATAAAAGCTCCGCCCCAATTACCACCAGGAAAATCATAAACTAGACTAAAGTCTCCATCTACTGCCGTATCCGACAAGCGTAAATTTGGCTCCCCTCCTGCTCCATAAACGGTCATGTCGGCATTTCCAAAAGCGGAAAAGCCTTCTTTAATCGCCGCATTAGCTAAGTTCGTATCCAATACTGGCCCTAGCCGCTCTTCGTTGGGATCAAGCACTGGAGGATTAGGGATACTTAAATTATCGATAGCATAATAGCGCACATAATCGATAAAAAGATTGGCTGGAAAAACGGTGGTCTGATCGGGGTTACCCGGCCAAAAGCCGCCTACTGCTAAATTAAGAATAGCATAAAAAGGACGTTGAAACTCTTTCATATCAGCGCTAATGCTTTCTTCAAAGACCATCACATCATCCAAAAGGAATTGCACTTTCGTAGGCGTCCACTCTAAACCGTAAACATGGTACTCATCGCTGAAATTGGCGCCCGTACTTAGTTCATGAACTTGTTGCAACTCGCCCTTAGTGTTACCTGCTTTCACATAATGTAAGGTAGTATACATTTTAGAAGGCTCACGACCGAGGACTTCCATAATATCAATTTCCCCGCAGCCTGGCCAGTCAATAATGGGGCGATTCTCTCCCAATAACCAAAGTGCCGGCCAAAGGCCATTGCCGCTCGGAACCTTAGCTCTTATTTCTAAACGTCCGAATAGCATACTACGTAAACCTTCGGTAGTAAGCTTAGCCGAAGTATAATTTTCGCCATTTTTTAGCGCGGTAATCGCTAGAACATCATTACCGTCATCGATGGTTAAGCGGGCATTATCGCTGGTATTAGTATAGATTTGTAATTCGTTATTTCCCCATCCTGAAGGCAAGCCATAGTCCGTTCCGTCTCCCGTTTCGAAAACCCAATTACTAGGATCGATTGATTGGCCATCAAATTCATCCGACCATACCAGACTATAACCTTCGGGACCAGAATTTCCATTGTTACCACCCTGATTTGTTGCTGGCTCGTCGTCTTTACAAGCTCCCATCGCTAAAATTCCTAATCCTAAGAAAAGGTGAATCGCTTTAATCTTCATGCTCTGCTGTTTTTTTGGTTTAAGCGGTGGAAGATAATACCCAAATACTAAAATTTAGACTGGCAAGCTTAACTTAATGCGCTTTGCCACTGCCCGATTCTCTTCGATATTACTTTTACTAATCCAAATGGGAACTAAACTATTTTCCAAGCGAATTAAGCTTATGCCGCCACGCACTGTTCCGAAGTGTTGGTAGGTCATTATTCTTCCCAAGAAGAAGATTTTCCTATGGTTTTCTTCAGCACTAAGCTTAAGATACTGATCCACTTCAGCACGTTCTAAGTTAATATGACTGCAAAGCATTTTAGTAGGAGCACTATCAAACAATTTAATAGTCGATAAAGTCACCCAAGCTGAATTATCAGCATGCTTATAAATCCCATTAAAAAAAAGGGGCGCATCTCCCTGTAATTCGGCTAGTTTTAAAAGCTCGTAACGGAAGAAGTTCTTATTGCGTTGCATGAAAATTGGTTTTGAAAAGGCAAAACAGGATAGCCTCTTAGTGGCTGCGAGTATAGCTCTTGTGCCTAAAAATGGCATTCGCGGATAATCGCAATCTGCTTGTAGCAGCTAATTTATCATAATTTACCACTGCCAATGGCATAGCCCACTTTAATAACATGGTAAAGCTGCTCAATCCCAATGTCTCGCTTTGCTCTGGCTTTTGTTTTTTTTAGGCGCAAACTCACTTGAGCATAGGAATCAAAATCTAAATTAATTGCCTAAACCCTTCTCAAATCCCACAGCGAAGCGGTCTCAAGTCTCAAATCTTAAAAAGGGATTGGCTCCCTGCGGTCGCCCTTCCCTAAAGGGGTACCATCACCAAGAATCCCGACTTCTCGCTGTGCTCAAAGTCCTGAGATTTTTTTATGCGCCTCTCTCTTGAGCTGAGGCTCAGAATCGAGGCGCATAAAAAAATCCCGCATCAGCTTACGCTGTGCGGGATTCTTGCGGAGAGAGAGGGTTTTGAACCTAACTCTCCAATATGCTCAATTTCAAATATTTACCGAGGCATCTGACCACTCTGCCATCTCTCCAATAAAATGCCCTATTTTCTTTAGGGGATGCAAATGTAAAATTATTTTTAGCTCTACAAACAACCTTAAGCCTCTTTTTCTGTCTATATTCGTATAATCTTCTACTTCGAAATATATACTCTATGCGCAAAGTATTTATCTTGCTGTTTGTCAGCTTCTTCGTGTCAGCAAAAAAAACTAACCTATATATCTCGGTTTCGGAATTTCTGACCGATCAACGCGAATCATACGTTGAACTGTACTTTGGCATTGATAGTTATAGTCTCGACTATGTAAGAAAGGAGTCTACTTTTAATGGTGGATTAGAAGTGACCGTAAGTGTTTTCCAAGATGGTAAAATTATAACGGGTGACCGCTTCCGTATTCTCAGTCCTGCTTACCCAGATACCAATAACCTTAATCAGGTATTATTTCACCAACAGCGCTTTCTGCTGGACCAAGGAAGCTACGAAATGCAATTGCAGATTGTAGATATTAACGACACCACCGAACGATACGAGTTTTCTCGCAATATCATTTTAACCATTGATAAAGAAGAAGCGGATCATTCCCAAATCGTTTTTCTCGAAAGTTTTGCTCCCGCCAGTGAGGCTCCCAAAAACTCCTATCTACGTTCCGGCTATGCCTTAGTGCCTACCATTAGTAGTGGCACGCCTTATTTCCCTGAAAGCACCAAGCAACTTTCTTTCTATAACGAACTTTATAATTTGGATAAGGTACTAGGAGCAGGAAGCAAATTTCTTTTGCGCTATTACTTACAAGATGAAAGTACCGGTAACAAACTGAATAACTACGCAGGCTTTATTAAAAGTTCGGCCGCTCCGGTTATACCTGTCTTAAACGCTTTTAATATCGAAAAACTTCCCAGTGGTAATTACAACTTGGTAATTGAAGCTCTCAATCAAAAGGGTGAACAAATTATAGAACACAAAACATTTTTTTACCGTAAAAATGCAGAGGGTGAGGTCCTCCCGGGTAGTTTTGAAGCGGAGGACTACACGGGTACTTTTGTTGACTTCTTGGGTAACCTTGACAGCGTTTATAAATACATAGAATACCTCTACCCTATTTCTTCCGAAAGGGAGCAGATTAGTCAGGATAATCTTTTAGCACAAGCCGATGAACAAATGCTAAAACAGTATTTTTTGGCTTTCTGGCGTAATCGTAAACCGCTCGCTCCCGACCAAGCTTGGCAAACCTACCATCGTAAAGTGAAAGAAACTAATCAACTTTTTAGTAGTGGCTTACGTCAGGGCTATAAAACAGACCGCGGCAGAGTGTGGCTAATGTACGGCCGACCCGACCAAAAAGAACACCGAGCCATGGAACCCAATATGCCCGCCTACATCATTTGGCAGTACAACAAAGTGCAAAGCGACTTTGTGGTTACTCAAAATAATAAGATGTTTGTTTTTGGTGAGTTTGAACCCTCTACCCAAGAGTTTCAGTTAATCCACTCTACCGCACTGGGTGAACTGCAAAGCCGCGATTGGCGACGTGACCTTTACTTCCGCGCCTACGGAGGACCAGGGAATATTGACCCTGATACAGATCCTAATGCGCGTGAGTTTGGTTCGCGTACCAATCAAAACATCATTTTAGGTACTACTGGTGCAGACCGGATAAACCGCTAAATTTGCGGCATGATCGTATACAAGATTGCGGTGGCCTTTGGCCGTATCGTGTCCTTTTTACCTTTCCGTCTCATTTATAGGCTTAGCAATTTTATCGCTTGGCTACTAGGGGCTGTTTTAAAATATCGTTCCGCAGTTATACAACGAAACTTAAAAGCTTCCTTTCCAGAGATGTCGCAGAAAGAACAGTACAAGACCCAAAAAGGATTTTACCGCAATTTTGCCGACATAATAGTTGAATCTTTCAAGAGCCTTAGCATCTCCGAAAAAACCATGCGCCAGCGATTTGTGCTGCGTAACCCCGAGGTCTTCCAAAAGCTTTACGATCAGAATAAAGGCTTAATTATGGTAATGGGGCACCATACTAATTTCGAGTGGACTGCCATGGCCATTCCTCTGGTAGTACCTCAAAATTGTTATGCGGTATATCACCCCCTCAAAAATCCACACTTTAATAAGCTTATAGTTAAAATTAGAGAGCAATTCGGCCTGCAACTTTTTAAAATGGCGGATACTTACCCCTTTATGTTAAATAACCCTGATCCTAATCCCCTCTATGTTTTTATGGCCGATCAGAGTCCACATAAAGGTAAGATTAAGTACCGTGGCCAATTTCTAAACCAATCTACCCCCGTGCATCTAGGTGTAGAAAACCTCAGTAAGAAGTGCAATTTAGCGGTAGTCTTTATCGACATCATCCGCGTGAAACGTGGTTTTTACGAAATAGAAGCGCAATTGCTTTTCGATAAGCCTCAACAAACAGAAACCTACGAGATTACCAATACCCACCTGCGGGCTTTGGAAAAATTAATACAAAAAGACCCACCCAATTGGCTGTGGAGTCATAAACGCTGGAAACATGCCTAATGCCCCCATTGCGGTTGCCATTCTTAACTGGAATGGAAAAAAACTCCTCGAACGATTTTTAGCTAATGTACTGGAGCACAGCTCTTCCCTAGCCAAAGTTTATCTTATCGATAATCATTCAAGCGACCATTCTATTGCCTATACTAAGGCTGAATTTCCAGCAGTAGAAATCATTGCACTAGCCGATAATTATGGCTATGCGGGTGGTTATAATAAGGGCCTTAAACATATTGAAGAAGAAATTGTAATCTTACTCAACTCCGATGTAGAGGTTAGTCCCAATTGGCTAGAACCTCTTTTTTCTCGCTTTACAGCAGATGCGACCCTAGCGGCATTACAGCCCAAAATTAAAGATTTGAAATCCCCCCAACATTTCGAGTACGCTGGCGCTGCCGGTGGTTATATCGATATTTTAGGCTACCCATTTTGTCGGGGTAGAATCTTCGATCATTTGGAAGAAGACCAGCAACAATACAATAACTACCAAGAAGTTTTTTGGGCTACCGGTGCCTGTTTGGCAGTACGGAAATCGGCCTTTGAGCAAGTAGGAAAACTCTATGAAACGCTTTTCGCCCACATGGAAGAAATTGATCTTTGCTGGCGATTGCAATTAGCAGGTTTTAAAGTAGCGGTAGAGCCCGCTTCGGAAGTTTACCATTTAGGGGGCGCCACTTTAGAATCGTATTCGCCTCAAAAAACCTATCTCAATTTTCGCAATAGCTTAATTATTCTCTTCTTAAACCTACCGCATAGCCACGCGATTCCTACTATTTTAGCCCGTCTAGTTTTAGATGGAGTATCGGCTATTCGTTTTCTCCTTTCTGGGAAACCGAAATTACTACTGGCTATATTACGAGCGCATTTTGCCTTTTACGGAATGTTCAATGCCCTGTTTCTTGAGAAAAGAAAGCGGAAATCGGCCCCTTTAAGATCATTAAAAGGCGTTTACCCGAAAAGTATTGTCGCGGCTTTTTATCTGCGTAAGCGCAAAACTTTTAAAGACATAAAGCTTTAAGCCGGTAAAAAATACCGCAAAGCCAATTCATAAGATCGCAAGCCCATTCCCGAAATTACCGCTTTGGCGCCACTAGACACATAGCTAAAATGGCGAAACTCTTCCCTTTGAAAGATATTGGAGATATGCACTTCAATAAGAGGACAGTTTAAGCTTTTCACCGCATCGCCCAAAGCTACCGAAGTGTGAGTAAAAGCAGCGGGATTGAGAATAATACCATCCGAATCTTCAGCCGCTTGATGGAGGGCATTGACCAATTCGCCTTCTATATTGGATTGAAAATAGCTGATTTCTAAATGACTAAAGGATGCTCGTAATTTACTCAAGTACTCCTCAAAACTTTGGCCGCCATAAATTTCGGGTTGGCGTTTACCTAGCAAATTTAGGTTAGGACCGTTGATGATGGCAATTTTCATTTAGTACATTTAGGGCATCAAAAGTACTAAATGAACTGGAGCAGCGCCATTAAAGAGTTTTGCGATTATATGAAGATTGAAAAAGGCTTGGCGCAAAACTCGGTAAAGGCCTACCGGCGCGACCTTTTTAAACTGGCAGAGTTTAGTGAAGAACAAGGTTGGATGCCCTTAAATATGGATTTAAAAGCACTGGAAGAAGCAGTGATGCATCTCTCAAAACAAGGGATTAGTGCTAATAGTCAAGCCCGGCTTATCTCTAGCCTCAAGGGTTTTTACAAATACTTAGTTTTAGAAGACTATCGCGATAGCAATCCCGCCGAACTGCTCAATGCTCCGCGTTTAAGTCGCAAACTGCCAGTTTATTTAGAAGAAGAAGAAGTAGCGGCCATGATTAATTCGGTGGATCTCAGTAAGCCTGAGGGCATGCGCAATAAGGCGATCTTAGAAACCCTCTATGGCTGTGGCTTGCGGGTTTCGGAATTAACCGATATGCGTATTTCTGATCTCTTTTTAAAAGAAGATATTATCCGCGTAAATGGTAAAGGAAATAAGGAGCGCTTAATTCCTATTAATGCTTTGGCCCAAAAGCGCATCGAGTTGTATCGCAAGGAAGTACGCATACATCAAGAAATTGTGCGTGGCCAAGAAGACTTTCTTTTTCTCAATCGCCGGGGAAAGAAGTTAAGCCGTGCCATGATTTTTAATATCGTTAAAGAAGCCGCCATAAAAGCGGGCATCCGCAAAGAAATTAGCCCCCATACCTTTCGCCATAGCTTTGCCACTCACCTAGTGAAACACGGGGCCGATTTACGCGCGGTGCAAGACATGCTCGGCCACGAAAGCATTACCACCACCGAGATATACACCCATCTCAGCCAGCAGCAGTTAAGAGATACTATTATTAGTTTTCATCCGCGAGCCAGCGATTGATGAAAGAGATAGTCCCGACTAAAAATACTTTTGCTTGCAGAGAATATTTTTCAACTAAAATTTTAGTTAATTTGTAGTAAATAGTATTTCATGCTGCGAATTTGCCTCCTAATCAGTCTCATTATTCCTGCGCATCTTGCGAAAGCACAAAAAGACAGCCTGCAAAAAGAGCTAAAAAATGAATTAGCTTTAATGCAGTTTGACCAGGCCCTCCAGAGCCTCAACCTACTATATGCCCATGATAAGCAAGCGGAGTATTATTTGCTCACTTCCGCCTATTGTTATGAGAATTTAGGCCAAAGCCAAAAGGCACAAAAACAATACGAAGCGCTAATTGCTGCTAACGATAGCCATAATATTGCTAAGGTAAAATTAGCTAGCCTCTATAAAAACAAAGGACTTTATCAACCGGCTTTAAAGCTCTACCAACAGCTATTAGAGGCCGATCGAAGCAATGCCTATTATCACAAGCAAAAGGCGCAAATTTCCCTGCAATTAAGCGATGTGCAAGGGGCCTTGTTTAGCTATCAGGATGCATTAACTTATAGTCCCAATGATGTGGAGGCGATTTTTGGCCTGGCCAAGATTTATTTAGAAGTGCGCTATTATGTTGCTACCGATAGTCTGGTAGAATTGGCCTTAAAACTGGATCCTAACAATATTCCCTTGCGAATTTTAGGGGCTAACTCTGCTTATCGACAAGAAAATTATAATACTGTTAAAGAATATATTGAGGAAAATTTCCGCATCAGTAAAGACTCGACTGCCTATCAATTAAAGCTTTTGGGTATTGCCAATTTTCATTTAGAGAAGTATGCGGCGAGTATTCATTGTTTAGAGCGTATGAGAATGAAAGAAGACCCAAGCGAGTTGACCTACAACTATCTTGGTCTCGCCTATTTTGAAACTAAACAATATGCCAAAAGTGAAGAAGCCTTTAAAAAAGCATTACAAAAAGCCATTTCCGGCAAATCTGGCTCCTACTATTATTACATGGGTCTTAACCACTTTAATTTAGAAGACTACGATGCTGCTTTGATGTCCTTTAAAGAGTCTTTTTACTTTAAAAAGGATCCACTTATGTTTTATTATATAGCTAGATCTTATGACGAAAAATTTGCAGACAAAACATCGGCCCAGCAGTACTATGAGCGTTTTTTAGAAGCAAGTGGTGAATCGGAAAATCCGTTTGTAACCTACAGCAAAGAAAGACTTTCACAGTTTAAAACCGCTGATCATTTTAAAAAAGCTAAATCTGATGAGTAGCGGGGAATTAATAGGCCAATAATTCTTGTAAGGCTTTTTTGAAACGATCTTTTCCTAAAAATCCCATTTCTAATTCGGCGGCAAAAGGTACAGGCGTATCCAAGCTAGCTACACGCTTAATTGGAGCATCTAAAAACTCAAAAGCGTCTTCGGTGAGAATAGCGGCAATATCATTTACTATGCTGCCAAAGAGCGTATCTTCCGTAAGGATAAGAGCACGGCCAGTTTTTTTAACCGAAGCAATAACACTCTCTTTATCTAATGGCATTAAGGTGCGCAGGTCTACAATTTCCACGTCTAAACCCTCTTCTTCCACATGGTTTAGCGCCCAGTGAACACAAGCGCCATAGGTAATAATACTCGCTTTAGTGCCCTCGCGCACTACGCGTGCCTCACCAATGGGCGTGGTATAATAGGCCTCAGTTACATTGCCATAAATGGAACGATAAAGCGCCTTATGCTCAAAAACCATTACTGGATTTGGGTCTTCTAAAGCACTAAGTAATAAACCTTTAGCATCTTGCGGGAAGGCAGGATAGACTATTTTTAGTCCGGGGACATGGCTAAACCAAGCCTCGTTACTTTGGCTGTGGAAAGGACCTGCCGCTACACCAGCACCGGTTGGCATACGAATAACTACATCCGCATTTTGTCCCCAACGCCAGTGTATTTTCGCGAGATTATTAACAATTTGGTTGAAGCCTTCGGTGGCGAAGTCGGCAAATTGCATTTCCATCATCGCTTTATACCCGGCTATGCTAAGGCCTAAGGCCGAACCAACTATAGCCGATTCGCATAAAGGTGTATTGCGAACGCGGTCTTCCCCGTATTTATCAGCTAAGCCTTCTGTTACTTTAAAAACCCCGCCGTATTTAGAAATATCCTGGCCCATTAAGATCAACTGGGGATGACGCTCCATGGCCTGATCTAAGGCATTATGGAAAGCATCTACCATACGCATTTCACGCATCTCACCTTCTGGCAAAGTAGGACTATTAGGGTTTTCCGCGAATAAGTCGGCGAATTGCTCGGCCTCATTAAACTCTATTTTAGGTTCTTTATAAGCCTCTTCAAATGCCGAACTGATTTCGGTTTTTATCGCATTGGTAAGGGTCTCATTTTCCTCAGGACTTAGTATGCCTTCATTGATTAGAAAGGCACGGTAATTCTCTACCGGATCCTTTTCCGACCATTCGTCTTGTAAGCCATCGGGATAGTATTTGGTGCCCGAAGCTTCTTCATGTCCGCGCATTCTAAAGGTGCGACACTCGAGGATAAAGGGAACGGAATCTTGTTTTATTTCTGCGGAAATCTCTTGGATGGTATGGAAAACCTCTAAAAGGTTATTGCCATCAATACTCTTTCCTTTTACGCCGTAGCCGATGGCCTTATAGACAAAACTTTTAAATGCAAATTGTTGATCACTGGGTGTACTTAGCCCCCACTGATTATTTTCCACCAAAAAGATTACCGGTAATTTCCAAACCGCCGCCACGTTTAAGGCTTCGTGAAAATCACCTTCACTGGCACCACCATCACCCGTAACAACAAGGCAAACCTTATCCTCACCTTTTAATTTATGGGCTAGAGCAATGCCATCGGCAATACCAAGTTGAGGACCCAAGTGCGAAATCATTCCCACTAAATGATGCGCTACCGTGCCAAAATGAAAAGAGCGATCGCGGCCCTTAGTAAAGCCATTGGCCTTTCCTAAAAATTGAGAGAATAGACGATCTAAAGGCACCCCACGAGTGGTAAACATTCCCAAGTTGCGGTGCATGGGTAAAATAAATTCATCCTCTTGCATGGCCAAAGCCGCACCAACAGAAATGGCTTCTTGGCCATAGCCCGAAAACCACTTCGATATTCTACCCTGACGAAGCGTGATAAGCATTTTATCCTCAATAAGACGAGGTTTTAAAATGGCTTTATAAAAATCAATTAATTGGGTATCGCTTAAACCTTTGCGGTTGAATTTCATGCTGTGCTTTTTGAGGGCTCCAAAAATACCTTTTTATCTTAATCCTAATCCTTAAAAAACAAGAATTGCAGAAATAAAGCAGCTGTTAAAAAGCACTTGCTCCATACTATTTTCGGATTAATGCTTTTCTCTACCTTTGTGAAAATTTCAATAAAATGTCCGAAAAACTTGGTATTCCCTCGGTTGACTTAGCTGATTTTTTAAGTGGTGATGCACAGCGAAAAGCGAACTTCGTGCAAGACTTAGGAAAAGCTTACGAAGAGATTGGTTTTGTTGCTTTAAAAAATCACCGATTAAGTGATGCTTTAAGTGCGGAACTTTATCAGGAAGTGCAGCATTTTTTCGGACTGGAAGAAAGGCAAAAAAAGCAATATGAAATTGACGGACTTGCCGGACAGCGCGGTTATACTGGTTTTGGAAAGGAACATGCCAAGGGCCGCAATACGGGCGACTTAAAGGAGTTTTGGCATTTCGGACAATACGTGGAAGATAATGATCCCATTGCTAAAGAGTACCCCGCCAATGTAGAGGTGGCTGAACTGCCACGCTTTAACGCGGTAGGCAAAGAAGCCTACCAAACGCTAGAAGATACGGGTCGAGACATGTTGCGAGCGCTGGCTTTATATTTAGGATTGGATGAGTTTTACTTTGATGCGCACATCCATAATGGCAATAGTATTTTACGTCCCATACATTACCCACCCATTACCGAAGAACCGAAAGATGCGGTGCGGGCCGCCGAACATGAGGATATTAACCTAATTACGCTTTTAATGGGCGCTTCTGCAGATGGGCTGCAAGTACTTAACAAACAGGGAGAATGGCTTGGTGTTACCGCCTTGCCTGGACAAATTATTGTGAATGTGGGCGATATGCTGCAAAGGCATACCAATAATAAACTGCGCAGCACCACGCATCGTGTTGTAAATCCTCCGAAAGAAGCTTGGGGCAGTAGCCGCTTTAGTATTCCTTTCTTTTTACACCCTCGCTCAGAGATGCCTTTAAATTGTTTGGAAAACTGCATTGACCCAAACAACCCGAAACAATACGAGGATATTACCGCCGGCGAATATTTAAATGAACGCTTACGCGAGATAGGATTGAAATAATGGCAAAGAAGAAAAGTTTAAATAGCCTCGCCGATTTAGGAGGCATGGTTTACTCTACTGGATCTGCCCCCTCTTGGGCAGAAGATGAGAATACCAACGAAGGCCTGGCGCCACAGGAGCAAGCACTGGAAGCTCATCTTGAAAAGAAAGGCCGCGGCGGAAAAGTGGCGGTATTAATTAAAGGATTTGTTGGCTCGGAAGATGAACTGAAAGACTTAGCTAAAGAGGTAAAAAATTATTGTGCTACCGGTGGCTCGGTAAAGGATGGTGAGATTATAATCCAAGGAAATTTGCGCGAAAAAATCACCAGTTTTTTGAAAGAGAAAGGATATCCCGTGAAACGGGTTGGGGGGTGAATTGAAAAATATGACGAATTGGCGAGCAAATTAAAATCTAATAAGCCGTTTAATCATCCATTTAATTCCAGCGATTTAATAAAATCCTCTGGCGTTAATACAGCGATTTGACTTTTACTATAGTCTTTTACATTACGGGTAATTATTACATCAATTTCACCACTGCGAGTGGCTGCGAAATTTTGCAAGGCATCTTCAAAGTCTTTAAACTTTGAGTTTAAGGCGCTCATCACCACAACCTTGTCCATTTGCAGTACATGTATAAAGCTTAACAGTTGCTTGAGACTATCGATAACCTTTTCGTGACGAGCTGTTTGCCGCAATAGATAATAGGAATTGCTTACTATTACTGGGCTTACATAACCTTTTACTGTTTGCGCCTCACAGAGTGCTATAATTTGTGCGGAATGCTCTGCAAAAGGAGCTCTATCAAAAAAGAAATCTACGATTACGTCGGTATCAATTAGAAGTCTATTCATCCAACAAATGCTTTTGGCTTAGAGCCTTTGCTAACTCCTCTTTATACGCGAAGCTTGCTGGGGCCTTAAAGTTACCTCGTAAGGATGATGCTATGGGTGCTGAATTCAGAGGCCGAACCTCTTTATCCTCAATCATAAGCTGAAGGTAATTTTCTACCAAATCCGACAAACTCCTTCCTTTAGATTTGGCATAGAGCTTCGCCTTTTCAATAACAGCCTGTTCAATTGTTAAAGTGAGCTTCGTATTCATTACACGTTACAATAATTAATTAATCACACGTGCTAATTTAACATGATTCGCTCAGATTTACAAATTATTGAGGGCTTAACAAGAGAGCTCATCCCTTACAAATAGCAGGCGCCCATTTTCGATTTGCATTAAAATACTGCCCTAAAGCCGCTCCGGGGTATTCTTCAACATCGCCATGCGCATGCCCTTATTAACGAACCAAATAAAGGGTAATCCTAAAATGGCAGCCAGCTGTAATATTTCATTTTGCTCTTCTTGCGCAAGCACATAAAGCCAGATTAAGAAGGCGAAAACCAAGAGGGAAAATAATAAGGATCGGATGAGACCTTGTTGGTAATTGCGTTTTAATTGCTGCACTTCTCCCGCAAGGGGCAACTGAATAAAAGGCTTTTCTAGCAGGCTTAGCTGATACCATTTCGGCCATTTCCTTTCCTGCGATTTTAACCAGTGCGCTTCCACCACAAAACCTTTGCGATGCTCGCCCATGGTAAACCAAGCCTCGGCTTCCAATCCCCACTTACCGCCAATATTTATCTGATAATAACCAGGCTCTAAGTCAATTTCAAAACTTTGGCCAAAGGGAATACGTGCACATTCTTTACGATTTATGTAAAATACATAATCGCCAAAATAATCAGCTCTATCGAAACGCTGCACTTTAAGCTTAGCCATTCAACTCTTTTTGATGAGCAATAACTCTCTCATATAAAGCGGTATAGCGCGGGCCAATACTATGAATGGAAAAATGCTCAGCCCGTTGGCGGGCGCGCTGTCTAAACTCCATTAAGCGCTCTTCATTTTCTAAGATGTGAACGGCACCTTTACCCATTTCATCAGTATTACCTACCGCAGCGGTATAACCGGTTATACCGTGAAGATTCACTTCTTCTAGTCCTCCGGTATTGGAAGACACAACGGGTACACCTGCCCCCATTGCTTCTAAGGCCGCTAAGCCAAAACTTTCCGTTTCTGAAGGCAGTAAAAACAAATCGGAAATGCAGAGTATACGCTCTACTTCGGAGGTTTTCCCTAGAAATTTAACCTTATCAGCAATGCCTAAATCTTGTGCTTGTTTGCGCGCTATTTCCTTTTCGGGGCCATCGCCTAACATTAACAGTACGGCGGGCATATTTTTCTGAATATGATCAAAAACGGTAATCACATCAGGAATGCGCTTCACTTTACGGAAGTTAGAAACGTGAGTGATGATTTTTTCTCCTGCGCTGGCAAAGTTGTTTTTGCAGCTTTCATCGGGCTTGTAGAGGGATAAATCCACGAAATTAGGGATTACCTCTATCTCGCGTTTAATGTTAAAAAAAGAAATGGTATCCTGCTTTAAGCTCTCACTTACTGAGGTCACCACGGTACTGTGATTGATGCTAAATTTCACCGCTTCTCGATAGCTAGGATTCTTCCCTACGAGCGTAATGTCGGTACCGTGTAAGGTGGTAATAACCGGTAAATCGTAATTCTGTTCTTTCAAAATTTGACGAGCCATATAAGCCGCATACGCGTGTGGAATGGCATAATGGACATGAATAACATCGAGATTATACTTCAACGTAACGTGCACCATTTTGCTGCTTAGGGCCAACTCGTAAGGTTGGTATTCGAAGAGCGGATAATCCTGAACATTTACCTCATGATAGTAAATATTCGGCTCCAAAACATCGAGCCGTACAGGCTGACTGTAACTAATAAAATGAACTTTATGCCCTTGGCGGGCCATGTACATTCCTAATTCGGTGGCTACTACCCCGCTTCCTCCGTAAGTTGGGTAGCCTACAATTCCTATATTCACTAGCGCAGTTCTCCTTTTTTGTATTTCTCCGTTTTAATCACATTACCGTCCTCATCGTAAGTTATCCACTTACCCGTTTTCAAATCCTTTTGATATTCGCCTTCCTCTTTAATTTTTCCACTTTCGTAAAATTCGCGGAATAAACCTTCGCGGAGATTCTCTTCATAATTGAAGACAGTTTTTATTGCCCCTTCTTGATAGTAGGTTTTGGCTTCGCCGGCTAATTGTCCTGCGCTATAATTCATAGCGGTACTCATATTATTATTGGTAAAGTACCAAATGGTTTTCCCCTCGCGTAAGCCATTCTTAAAATAAGAGCTTTCTTGTTTGGTGCCAGTGCCATAATACTTCATGTATTCGCCTTCTAACTGCCCGTTTACATAATTGCTCTTTTCCGTGACTTTGCCACGGTTGGAAATTTTCAGGCTCTGACCTTCTAATACTCCGTTTTTGTAATTCTCTAAGTAGGTAATGCTGCCGGTTTGACGGAATTCCATTTTAGGGCCATCTAATTTACCCTCGCTATTATAGGTACTAATTACATAAGGCATTCCATTGGGAAAAAACTCTACCACGGTAGTATCACTATAGGTTTTCTCCGCTTTTTGTGCTTGCGCAGATGCGTGATTAGGATTAAGGATTAAGGCCCAAAAGCTTAGTGCTAGAATGTTCTGTATTAATCGCTTCATAAATTACTTCTTGAATTTTCGTGCGTGTTGATAGACTTAAAAGTTTTTGATTGGCAGCATCGGGATATACTCTATTGGATAAAAAGATGTAGACAATTTCTTCTTCTGGATCGGCCCAAGCCAAAGTACCGGTAAAGCCAGAATGTCCAAAACTTTTATCCGAAACACAACCGCAAGTTGGCCCAGCTCCCCCTAATTGAGGTTTATCAAAGCCTATCCCACGGCGGTTTTTTTCATCACAATATTGGCAACGAATAAATTCATTTACCGTAACCGAATCAAAATAGCGAATACCCGCGTACTCTCCTTTCTGCATGTACATCTGCATTAATTTGGCCAAATCATTCGCATTGCCAAATAGTCCGGCATGCCCTGCCACTCCGCCAATAAGAGCAGAACCCTGATCGTGCACATAACCGCGAACCATGGCTTTGCGGAATACCTTATCGTCTTCAGTGGGAACAATTTGCTCCATTGGAAATATTTTGGTGGGCTCGTAGGTTAAACTAAAAGCTCCCATAGGTGCATACAAAAACTCGTGAATCAATTCGTCGATCGGACGACCTTCAACTTGTTCAATTAACTCCATAAAGAGGTAATAGCCTAAATCGCTATATTTGTAGTCGCGTGTATCTCTTAATTTAGAATCGAGAACCACCTGAATTACCGTATCACGAATGTAGCGGCTGCTGTAAAGTCCTTCATTGACCACATTAGGGAAATTAAAATCGCGTCTGTTACTGTAATAGCCTTTCTTATATCCTCCTGCCTCTAAGGTTCGAGTATAAAATGGAATCCAAGGCTGCAGTCCTGCTTTATGAGCCAAAATTTCCCGCAAAACCATGTCTTCTTTATTGGTCCCTTTGGTAATTGATAAATAATCCCCTAAGGTTTTATCTAAATTGATTTTACCCTCCTCTACTAATTTCATTAAAAGGGGAACGCTAACTGCGATTTTAGTGATACTGGCAATATCGTAAAGGTCTTCAAAGCCAACGGGGTGTTTAGCGGAATAATCTTGGGTACCAAAAACCTTATTGTATATCACCTTGCCGTGGCGAGCTACTAATACTTGGGCCCCTGGCGTTGCTCGTTGGCGGATGGCCTCTTCCACGATATTATCGATTTCCGCCAGCTTCGTGGCATCCATATTCACTTCTTCAGGTAAAGCAAAACCCATTCGGCCAATAGCTTCGGTGTTCAATCCGAAACCGGGCTCAAAAGGTTCTCCCGCACTAACGGGTAAATGTCCATTTGCTCCTAGTGCACCAAAAATTATTTGCGCACCAATACTTTCGGCATCCGAATGATTTTGATAGGAAACCAATAAGGCTTCAGCCTTGCGTGCCTCGGGAAAATCAATTAATCCATAGGGGTTGCCAAATAAGTCAATTATCAATTTGTTCTGCAAAGAAACCCGACGAATAAAACGCTTTATCTCATCGCTAATTCGGTAAGATTTCCAAGGGTTTGCATTGCTGGTATACAGTCCAAAAATAACATAGTCGTAATCGCTTAAAGCCGCGATAATTTCTTCTTCTCTTCCTTTTGAATAGGAGAAGTGCTCTACTTGTGTGTATTTCTTTAAGGTGTTTGGAAATACCGAACCCTCTTCTACGCCGGCGGTAATGCAAGCAATCTTTTTACTGGATAAATCGAGTATCGGTAAGGTTTTATCTTTATTCACTAACAAGGTGGTGGCTTCAGCGAAAAGGCGACGGTTAAGCACCTCATCCTGAATGGTATTTAGGTCCTGATTAATTTTATTCGGCTCTACGTATTTCTTTTGCGAAAGCCCAAACCAATTTTTAGCCATTAGAATCTTGCGAACGCTTTTCTCAATTTCCGCTGTATCCAAGCTGCCGTTTTGTAAAGCGGCTAAAATCTTTTCTTTGGCAAGGTGTACATTTTGAGAAAAGACTAATACTTCATTACCGGCTTTAACGGCTTCTAAATCAACCATACCAGGGGCAAAGTTCGCCGCCACGCCTTGCATATTTAAAGCATCTGTGAAAACGAGACCACCAAAACCTAATTCGTTTTTTAAAAGACCAACAATATCTTTACTAAGGGAACTGGGTCTGCCACTTGCATCTAAGGCAGGCACATTTAGATGCGCTACCATTACGCCTCCTAAACCAGTTTTTGCCAATTTTTGGTAAGGATATAGTTCTATGGCATCTAGGCGACTACGATCATGTGAAACCGTTGGTAGGGTTTTGTGTGAATCACTATCGGTATCACCATGACCAGGAAAATGCTTGGCACAAGCAAGTACGTGTTCCGACTGCAAGCCATTCATAAAGGCAGTAGCCATTTCTGTTACTTTTTGCGGGTTTTCACCGAAGGAGCGGGCACCAATAATAGGATTTAAAGGATTGGTGTTAATATCTACTGCAGGTGCAAAATTAATATGTACTCCCAATCGCTTGCAATGCACAGCCATGGCTTTTCCATATTCGTAAGCCCATTTTTCGTTGCTAATGGCCCCAACGGTTATGGGCCATGGAAATTTAAAAGTTTCGGGCAGGCGCATCGCTAAACCCCACTCGGCATCCATAGCGATCATTAAAGGTACCTTTGCTGCTTGCTGATAAAAGTTGGTTAATTCGGCTTGGCGCTGCGCGGTTCCTTGAAAGAATATAAGACCTCCTAGATTTTCATTCTTAATTAAATTCAGAATTTCATTTTGATGGCTTTCGCCTTTATTAGAATAAGCGGCCACCATAAAAAGTTGCCCTATTTTCTCGTCCAAGGTCATATTTGCCATTAGGCTATCAACCCAGGCCGACTTCCCTTGCATAAATACTGCGTTATTCATCTGCCCATGAGCAAACATTAACACTCCGAAATAGACCGCAATGATCCGGATAAATAAGCCTCGCATAAGTAATTGTATAGTGGCCCCTAAGGTATTGACTCCTTTCATGCCAATTTAATATTTGCTAAGAAGTAATCCACAGTTTAAAGTGAATGATAAAAGAGAAACTTTATTACTATGTAAGTGGTTAAAAAGGCGGTATTTTTGCCCTTAATTTCAATCTCTCGCTTTTGGAGTCAGGAAAAATCGAAGTGCTTGGTGCACGAGTGCATAATCTTAAAAACCTTGATTTAACCATACCGCGCGACCAACTAGTGGTAATTACTGGTTTAAGTGGTAGTGGAAAGTCGTCATTGGCTTTTGATACCATTTATGCCGAAGGTCAGCGTCGTTATATCGAAACCTTCTCGGCCTACGCTCGCCAGTTTTTAGGCAACTTGGAGCGACCAGACGTCGATAAAATTAACGGACTTAGTCCTGTAATTTCTATCGAGCAAAAAACCACGAGTAAAAACCCGCGCTCTACGGTTGGAACTGTCACCGAGATTTACGATTTCCTCCGCTTACTTTATGCCCGCGCTTCTACTGCCTACAGTTATAATACGGGCGAAGAAATGATTAGCTATACCGGCGAGCAGATTAAAGAATTGTTGATTGAAAAATATCAAGAAAAAAACATTAGCATTCTCGCGCCTTTGGTTCGCTCTCGCAAGGGGCATTACCGCGAGCTCTTTAGCCAAATTGCCAAGCAGGGCTTTTTAAAAGTTAGGGTAGACGGCGAGATTCAAAACATTAGCGCTGGTATGCGCTTGGATCGCTATAAAACCCACGATATTGAAGTGGTAATTGATCGACTGAAAGTGGATATAAAAGATGCCAAGCGCATTGAAGAGTCCATAGATATCGCTTTATCACAGGGAAATGGTATTCTTATGGTTTTGGAAAAAGACCAAGAAAAAGCGGCTTTCTATAGTAAAAATTTAATGTGCCCTACCACGGGTATCGCCTATCCACAACCGGAGCCGAATACTTTTTCTTTCAATTCTCCGAAAGGGGCTTGCCCGCGCTGTAATGGCTTGGGACAGGTAAATGAAATTGATCTTAAAAAGGTTATCCCCGACGATCGAAAAACAATTAAGAATGGTGCATTAGAACCACTAGGCGATTATAAGCAAAGCTGGATTTTCAATCAAATTGAGATTATTGGCGACCGCTATGGGTTTTCCGTTAATACGCCGATCAAAGACATTCCCAAAGAAGGTTTAGATGTAGTGCTATACGGAGCGGATGAAGTTTTTGAAGTAGAAAACAAAACTCTTGGCATCACCCGCAAATACAGTCTCAACTTTGAAGGCGTCGTAAACTTTATTCAAAGTCAAAATGAAGAGGCGAAAAGTCGCAGCATAAAGCGCTGGTCGGAAAGCTACATGAATGAAGTAGAATGTTCTGATTGCAAGGGAGATAGACTTCGCAAAGAATCTTTGCACTTTAAAATTGGTGGAAAAAACATTTCTGACCTAGCCCGTTTTGATATCGATAGTTTACATAAATGGCTGGCGAAAGCGGAGAATGACATGACCGAAAACCAAAAGAAAATCGGTCACGAGATAATTAAGGAATTAGCGGTGCGTAGTAACTTTCTCCTAAATGTTGGTTTAAGTTATTTGAGTCTTAATCGCTCGGCCAAAAGTTTATCGGGCGGGGAAGCGCAGCGTATTCGTTTAGCTACACAAATTGGTTCACAATTAGTTAATGTGCTTTACATTTTGGATGAGCCTAGCATTGGGCTGCACCAAAGAGATAATGAAAAGCTTATAAAATCGCTTAAAGATTTGCGCGATTTAGGCAACTCGGTAATTGTGGTTGAGCACGATCGTGATATGATTGAAGAAGCTGATTATATTATTGATATTGGACCAGGCGCTGGAATTCACGGGGGTGAAATTGTAGCAGCCGGCAGTCTTGTTGATATCCAATCTAGCGAAAGCATGACTGCCCAATACCTTAACGGTGAACGTGAAATTGCTGTTCCTAAAGTACGTAGAAAGGGCAATGGTGATTTTATAAAACTAAGCGGCGCAACGGGAAACAACCTTAAAAAAGTTAATCTAAAATTACCACTGGGAGAATTGGTAGTAATCACTGGCGTTTCGGGTAGCGGGAAATCGACGCTAATCAACGAAACACTTTCCCCAGCCATTAGCAAGCATTTTTACCAATCAGTTAAAGAACCCCTTCCCTACACTAAACTTGATGGTTTAGGGAATATTGATAAGGTTATTGATATTGACCAAAGTCCCATAGGCCGCACCCCTCGAAGCAACCCTGCCACCTACACGGGTGTACTTTCTTCTATTCGCGAATTGTTTACCCAAATTCCCGAATCTAAAGTGAGAGGTTATAAACCCGGGCGATTTAGCTTTAATGTGAAAGGCGGACGTTGCGAAACCTGCGAAGGTGCTGGCTTACGCCTGATTGAAATGAACTTCCTTCCCGATGTTTATGTGAACTGCGAAACTTGCCAGGGTAAACGATTTAATCGTGAAACCTTAGAAATCCGCTACAAAGGAAAATCGATTTCTGATGTGCTAAATATGAGCATTGATCAGTCGGTTATCTTCTTTGAAAGTATCCCTAAAATTTACAGCAAACTAAAAACCTTGCAGGATGTTGGTTTAGGCTATATCACACTGGGTCAGCAATCTACTACCCTTTCTGGTGGTGAAGCTCAAAGGGTAAAATTAGCAACCGAATTAAGCAAGCGCGATACAGGCAAAACTTTATATATCTTGGACGAGCCAACTACTGGGCTTCACTTTGAGGATGTACGCGTTTTGATGGATGTGCTACAAAAACTAGTAGATCGTGGCAATACCGTGGTAATTATCGAGCACAATATGGATGTGATTAAACTAGCCGATCACATTGTGGATATTGGTCCTGATGGCGGAGGAAAAGGAGGTAAAATTGTTTTTGAAGGCACTCCTGAGCAAATGGTAGCCGACAAGAAAAGTTACACTGCTAAGTTTTTAGAAATAGAATTACAGAGATAAAATTTATGGAGGAAAGAGATCCAAAAGTAAATAAGGCTTTTGAACAGAAAAGCTGGAATGAGATTCGCACCAACGACAGTTGGGGGATTTTTAAAATTATGAGCGAGTTTGTTAATGGCTACGAAAGCATGGCCCGCATGGGGCCTTGTGTAAGTATATTCGGATCAGCTCGCACCAAGCCCGATAATCCCTATTATCAGCTGGCGAAGGATATTGCGTATCGCCTAACCCAATCGGGCTTTGGAATTATTACCGGCGGTGGGCCAGGGATTATGGAGGCTGGTAATGCGGGTGCGCAAGAAGGAAATGGTAATTCGGTTGGATTAAACATCGATCTGCCTTTCGAGCAAATGCCTAATCCCTATATCGATCGTGATAAAAGCTTAGACTTCGACTACTTCTTTGTGCGCAAGGTGATTTTTGTGAAGTATTCACAAGGCTTTATTGTTATGCCTGGTGGCTTAGGAACCTTAGATGAATTATTTGAGGCTCTTACTTTAATTCAAACTAAAAAAATCGGACGCTTCCCTATCGTTCTGGTAGGCAGTAAGTTTTGGGGTGGCTTACTAGATTGGATTAAAGAGCAACTTTTGGAAAAGGAGCACAATATTGCCGAGAAGGATTTAAATCTTTTTAAGGTGGTAGATACGGCCGAAGAGGCGGTGGACGTAATTGAAGACTTCTACTTGAAATACATGTTGAAGCCGAATTTTTAGCCAAATTCTGCTTTCTACAATTTTGGAAAAACTAAAAAATCTGAAGCCGAATTTAGGATCAGCTTCAGATTTTTTTTTGTGATACCTATTAATGACTAACTATTTTGTGCCTCCAAAGGTAGCTCGAACCAAAAATTACTACCCTCGCCTAAGGTACTTTCGAAACCAATTTTACCGCCTGCTTTTTTCACAAAATAAGAGCAAAGCATGAGTCCTAAACCATTGCCTTTTTCCTTTCCTGTTCCTAAAGTACTGTTAACAGATTCGCTAAAAATATCGTGCTGGTTATTATCGTCGATTCCTAAGCCAGAATCTTTTACACTAAAATGACAAACTTGATTTTCACAGGCGGTGCTAATTAGAATTTCTGACTTGTTTTCGCTGTATTTTATGGCGTTTGAAATAAAGTTTCTTAGAATCAAACGTGCCACTTCAAAGTTCATTAACTTTGCACCCTTAGATTCAAGCACCGAAAGTTTTATGCTTATTTCTTTTTCATCAGCTAATGGCTGAAATAAATCAACTACCAATTGTATTTCCTTCTCAGCGTCATGAATAAGCACCGAACTATTTAATTCCTTTGCCCCAAGTTGTATTTTAGACCAAGCCAAAAGGTTTTCCAAGTTTTGCAATAAAATGATAGTTTGCCCATTGAGCTTCTTGGTTAGGCTTTGAAAGAGCTTTAAATCATCTAAGTTAGCATCTCCTATTAATTCCAATAAACCCTGTATAGACGAAAGAGGGCTGCGTAAGTCATGAGCAAAAACAGCTAAAATTTTATCCTTAAAGGCATTTAACTCCTCCAGATTTTGGTGCTGTAAATCAAGGGCGTCTTTTTGCTTTGAAATCTCCTTATTTTGAGTTTCAATGCGGTAATTTTTAGAGACTAAAAGTTTGTTATTTTTTCGCCTGGTATAAATATTTAAACTAAGCAATAGTATAGTTACCAACAGAAAAATTACCACTAAAATTTGTTTAATTCTCTGGTCATCTATCTCGTTTCGAAGCTCTGCTTCGCGGTAATCACTCTCTTGCTTTTCTAAGGCCTGAATCTTCTCAAATTTATAGCGCTGCTCTAATTCGGCCATTTTACGGACCTGATCTTGACTATTTAAGGAATCATTTAAATTGTAAGCATTAACAAAATCTTCATAACCTTCTTTATAATTTTTAAGGTAATATTTAGTTTTGGCTAATAAAAAAAGCACCTCTACTTCTTCCGTTTTCAACTTTAAATCAACCGCCATTTTATAGACCCTCTCAAAATTAGCCAGTGCCTCTTCGTATTGTCCTTTCTTTAGCTGCACGCGACCAATGCCATTATAGGAGTTTATACTTTGGTTATAAAAATCAATAGGTTGCGTTTCCTCTAAACCTCGTGCATAAAAATAGTAGGCCGAATCTATCAATCCCTTATTTAGACATATTTTACCTAAATTATTTGAAATCAATGCTTTAGAGTCTACTAAATTATGAAGAACACATAGATTATACGCTTTATGGTAATTATAAAGGGCCGAATCCTCTAGACCCATATCTATATAAACAAGGGCGAGGTTACTGTATTGCGCAACAAGGTCAATATAATCTTTACCGCCATCAAGAATAATAGATTTATCAATATACCTTTTTGCCTCTACCAGGTTATTAACCGCCAAATAATACTGGCTTAGGTTATTGTAAACATCAGCTAAGGTGGTCGAGTCTTGAATAGATTCTGCAAAACGCTCAGCCTTTAAATAGCTTTCCACCGCCCTTAAGGCGTCCCCTCTAGAAAAGTAGACATTTGCTAAATTACTGTAATTCCGTGCAACCCCAGCACCCAAGGAATTGTCTAAATTTATTTTTAATGCCTTATTGTAAAAAGCAATTGCAGTATCATATTCTCCGGTGATATAATTTAAAATTCCGAAGCTATTATAAATGTCTGCTAATCTAGTTTCAAGCTTATTAGCACGTGCAATTTTCAACGCTTTATTAAGCGCTATTTTGGAAGAGTCTATGTTGAAGGACGAATACATTCGAGCCAGGTCGTTTAAAATAACAACCTGATTATCTGGACCTACGGTATCAAGGGCAATCCTTCGATTTTGAATATCATCTCTGAGCGCAGCACTTTGAGCCTTTGAACTTTGATAAAGGCTAAAGATTAATACTATCGAGAGACTGGTTGATAGTCTCCTAACAAATGGTAGAATTTGCATTTTTAGTCAGCGAAATGATAAACACAATGTAATGATAAATTTAGGTGGGCCTCCGTTTTATCCGAAAAAATATATCAAGTTTTCAACAGATACCCAAATTAAGCAGATAGCGGATGAAATAAGTAGGGAAGTCAATTTCAGACTTTTTCTTCCAGGAATTTCCTCCTAAATCTTTCGAACAAAGGCGGGAAAATCCGTAAATTGAGAGCAGCAAAAAAACCATCCTTTATGCCCACTAAATCCATCCAAAGACTACTTGTTGCGAACCGCGGAGAAATCGCTATTCGGGTATTTCGTGCCGCGAGCGAACTAAAAATTACCACCGTTGCTGTTTACAGTTTTGAAGACCGTTATTCGCTACATCGCTATAAAGCAGATGAGGCCTATCAAATTGGTCCTGACGAGGAACCCTTAAAACCTTATCTCGACATTGAAGAGATTTTACGAATTGCCCGCAACCAAAAGATAGATGCCATCCACCCCGGCTACGGTTTCCTTAGTGAAAACATAGAGTTTGCCCGTCGCTGCCGCGAAGAAGGGATAACCTTCATCGGACCCGCGCCCGAAATAATGGAACAGTTGGGAAATAAAATCGCTGCAAAGGAATTAGCTTTAAAAGTAAATGTCCCCATAATTAAAGGTGCTAGTAACTTGCAAAATAGTGACGAGGCTTTCGCTGCTGCAGATGAAATTGGATTCCCCATGATCTTAAAAGCCGCTTCGGGTGGCGGTGGCCGCGGAATGCGTATTGTGCGAAGTAAAGATGAACTAAAAAAATCCTTTAATGAAGCGGCCAGTGAAGCGGCTAAAGCTTTTGGAGATCCTACCGTGTTTTTAGAGAAATACGTGGAAGACCCCAAGCATATTGAAGTACAATTACTGGGAGACTTACACGGAAATTTAGTGCATCTGCATGAGCGTGATTGTTCCGTGCAAAGGCGTTTTCAAAAAGTGGTGGAAGTCGCTCCCGCATCTACATTAAGTGATAAAACACGCCAAGCTTTACACCAATATGCCCTTGATATTGGCAGAGCCGTTTCCTATACCCATGCGGGTACCGTCGAGTTTTTGGTAGATAAGGATGAAAACATATTTTTTATTGAGGTTAACCCACGCATACAGGTAGAACACACCATAACGGAAGAGGTTACGGGTTACGACTTGGTGAAGGCGCAAATTCAAATTGCCGAAGGTGAGTCTTTAAACGGATCCGTGCTTAATATACCGGCTCAAGAGGAAATAAAACTCAATGGTTTCGCTATTCAATGCCGCATCACAACTGAAGATCCTGAAAATAATTTTATGCCTGATTATGGCACCATCATCGCTTATAGAAATGCCGCCGGAATGGGCATACGCTTAGACGAAGGCAGTAGTTATCCCGGTGTGAAAATTTCGCCTTTTTTCGACTCCATGCTTACCAAAGTATCGGCTTGGGGAAGTAGTCTTGATGTAGCGGCAAGCCGCATGGAAAGGGCCTTGTCCGAATTTCGTATCCGAGGTGTGAAAAACAATATTCCCTTTTTACAGAACGTGATTTCACATCCCGAGTTTAGAGCAGGATTGCAAAGGGTAAGCTTTATTGAAAAGCATCCCGAGTTAATGCAACTCAAGCTTAGCCGAAACCGAGGAACACGCATTCTAAACTTTACCGCCGACCTCATCGTAAATGGTAATCCCGAAGTTAAAAAACCTGACCCTAGCCGGAGCTTCCGCAACCCAAAAGTCCCCGATTTTGATAAACACTCAGCTCACACAGCAGGTACGAAAAATCTACTGACCGAATTAGGTCCTGAAAAATTCAGTCAGTGGTTGGCCAAGGAGAAGAAGATCTATTATACCGATACCACTTTTAGAGATGCGCACCAATCGCTACTTGCCACGCGTATGCGCACTATTGATATGCTTAAAGTAGCCGAGAGTTATTCGAAAAACTTCCCCGAACTCTTTTCCATGGAAATATGGGGCGGGGCGACTTTCGATGTATGTCTACGATTTTTAAAAGAAGATCCTTGGCAAAGACTGAGGCTTTTACGCGCGGCCATGCCTAATGTGCTTACGCAGATGCTCATTCGTGCGAGTAATGCGGTAGGTTATAAAGCCTATCCCGATAATTTAGTAGAATCATTTATCGAAAAATCTTGGGAAACTGGTGTCGATATCTTCCGCATTTTCGATTCTTTAAACTGGACCGAGCAACTAAAAATTTCTACGCAAGCGGTAAGAGAGAGAACGGGAGGCCTGGCAGAAGTATGCCTCTGTTATACTGGCGATATCAGCGATCCGAAAGCGCATCCTAAATATAATTTACAATACTATTTAGATTTAGCACGGGAAATTGAAGATATGGGCGCTCACATCTTGGCCATTAAAGATATGGCGGGTTTACTAAAACCCTATGCGGCTCATACCTTAATTACCGAATTAAAAAAGGTTGTTGACATTCCTATTCATCTGCATACGCATGACACTTCTGGCATGCAATCGGCCACCTATTTGAAAGCGATTGAAGCGGGCGTTAATGTGGTGGATGTAGCCATCGACTCGATGAGCGGGCTTACTTCCCAGCCCAATTTCAACTCTC
Organism: Schleiferiaceae bacterium; assembly: GCA_018401735.1. Lineage (GTDB taxonomy): Bacteria > Bacteroidota > Bacteroidia > Flavobacteriales > Schleiferiaceae > Croceimicrobium. The sequence goes on along the minus strand of JAGYKI010000019.1, from coordinate 5,380 downwards.
TGGTAGCCAGCCTTAAAGGGCATGAAAGAGAAAACCCTATCAACCTCAGTCGCCTCAATGAATTTAGTAATTATTGGGAAGATGTGAGAGATTGGTACTATCCTTTTGAGTCGGGTTTAAAATCAGGAACGGCGCAATTATACGAGCATGAAATTCCCGGCGGGCAATACAGCAACCTTAGACCGCAAGCGCGAGGACTGGGCATCGAAGATAAATTTAATACCATCAAAACTAATTATCGCGATGCCAACCAGCTAATGGGGGATGTGGTAAAAGTTACGCCCAGCTCTAAAGTGGTGGGCGACTTGGCTATGTTTATGACCACCAATAATTATTCGAAGGAAGACATCTTAGCGAAAGCGGATGAGATATCCTTCCCCGATTCGGTAATTAGCTTTTTTAAAGGCGATTTAGGTCAGCCTTTCGGCGGATTCCCAAAAGAATTTCAAAAAGCGGTACTTAAAAACGAAAAGGCTTATACCGACAGACCGAATGCCCATTTGGATCCCATTGACTTTGATAAAGAGTTTCCAGAATTTCGAAATACCTTTGGGCAGAGTTATAGCTTTCTTGATTTCCTTTCCTATAAACTATACCCAAAAGTTTTTCAGGATTACGCCACTTTTAAAGATTCCTACGGCGAAGTTTGGCGCATTCCTAGTCTAATTTTTTGGTACGGTATGCAGCCAGACCAAGAGTTTATGGTAGAAATTGATCAGGGGAAAAACATTCTCATTCGCTTCTTGAGTGTAAATGATCCCTATCCTAACGGAAACCGCCATGTTTACTTTAAGCTCAATGGGCAAAATCGCCATGTAGAGGTAAAAGACAACAGCATTTCTTCCAACGAAGTAGTAAACGAAAAAATTGGTAGCGATAAGGATATAGGCGCGCCATTGCAAGGGAAATTGGTAAGTGTTGCGGTTGCAGAAGGGCAGAAAGTAGAAAAAAATGAGCCCCTTTTTGTTATCGAAGCGATGAAAATGGAGAGTACTATTTTGGCACCCTTTGCGGGAGAAATAGAACGAATAGCCCTGAAGGCTAATGCAATGGTTCACCAAAATGACCTAATCCTGACACTACGTTAAAAGCGCATCTATAGAAATATAGATAGGTGACAAAAGTGGCTTCTAGAGCCGCTTTAATAAATTAACTTTGCTCAAAATTTTAGAAATGGAAAAACACGAATGTGTGATAATAGGTTCGGGACCCGCAGGATATACTGCGGCCGTTTACGCGGCACGTGCCGACTTAAAACCTATCATGTATACGGGCCTAGAGCCAGGTGGACAATTAACTACGACTACCGACGTTGAAAACTTCCCCGGTTACCCAGAAGGTATTATGGGACCCGAAATGATGGAAGATTTTAGAAAGCAAGCAGAACGTTTTGGAACAGATGTTCGTTTTGGAATGGTTACCAAAACAGAATTTAGCAAAATTCCTGGAGCAAGTCATATACTTACCATCGACGAAAACACTAAAATTGAAGCTCGTACGGTAATTATTGCCACGGGAGCTACCGCCAAATATTTGGGTTTAGAATCGGAAAAGAAAATGATGGGCCACGGCGTTAGTGCTTGTGCGATTTGTGACGGTTTCTTTTTTAAGGGTAAAGATGTAGTGGTAGTAGGTGGTGGCGATTCTGCGGCCGAAGAAGCAACTTATTTATCAAAATTATGCCCCAAGGTGACCCTTTTAGTGCGTAAGGATGCGATGCGTGCCTCACAAATTATGATTAAGCGCGTTGAAAACACGCCGAATATCACCATTATGTACAATACCGATACTTTAGAAGTATTGGGAGAGAAAACGGTGAGTGGCGTGCGGGTTAGAAATAATCAAACTGGTGAAGAACAAATAGTGGAAGCAGAAGGATTTTTCGTTGCTATTGGTCACAAACCAAACACGGATATTTTTAAAGGTCAGCTCGATATGGATGAAGTTGGCTATTTAAAAACTAAGCCTGGTACGGCTAGCACCAATTTACCGGGTGTGTTTGCTACTGGCGATGCGCAAGATAAAATTTACCGTCAGGCCATTACTGCTGCTGGATCTGGTTGCATGGGAGCTTTAGAAGCCGAGCGTTACTTATCCGAATATGAAGAAACGGTAGAGGCTTAAACTTCTCTAAATTCTTCTAATAAATTGTAAAAGGTCGCCAATGGGTGGCCTTTTTTCATTGGATTTGGATGGAAAGATTGAAGAAGGTCTCTAATCCGAACCGAGGTTAACAAGCCCATAAAATATCGCAAGCCAGATTAAACCCTTCACTAAAAAAAAGGTGAAAAGGAGTAACACTACTCCCCATCCGGCTTCTTGCCTTAAGCCCTTCCAGCCTTTTTCTTTTACTATTTGCCGATACTTCTTAATCATAAAAAAAAACAGGCCTATAAGCCAGATTCTGTATTCTTAACCCTTGGTAAACCAAATTGTTAAAAACCCTTATCATTTATCTAATGCTGCCTACCCTCTGAGATCGCGCGAGCAGCGCTCAATCCTCAGTTTACATGGCATTGCAACCCGCGAGGTTTACCCTGCCGTTTTTGTTACCAAAAACGCGGTGCGCTCTTACCGCACCATTTCACCCTTACCTAAACCAGCCTAACTGGTGAAGGCGGTATATTTTCTGTGGCACTTTCTGTCTCCGCTTTACGCAGATCCTCCCCTTTCAGGAAGCACGGTGCTCTATGTTGTCCGGACTTTCCTCCCCAATAAATTGGAGCGATAAGGCGGCCTGTTTCGCTGCAAAAGTAAGTCAAATTATAGCAGCTCCACCTCTGTTGCTCCTTTTCCGTATTGAGCATAACTGGCATCGTAAAAACGAATCTTATCCATTCTTTCGAGCATCGAGTAAATCTCCTCTCTTAATCGCCCCTGCCCTACTCCATGTATTAGCACCACCTTTTTAATTCCCGCTCTGCCTGCTTTATCTAAGGTTTTGCGACATTCCCGTAGCTGAATCTGCAACTTTTCGTGGGCATTAAAGTTTTTAGGGAAATCTACTAAGGCTTCAAAGTGAAGGTCTATTTCCAAAAAACCGGGTTTAGTGATTTTATTTCCAGCGCCTACTATTTTGGCGCTATTTGGCTTGTCCTTCTGTATAACCTCACCTACTTGTATAGCTTTACGTAAGACTAAGCTGCTGAGTGGATAAGTATCATCGAAGCCATGATCACAGGCCACTTCCGCCATATCGCCTTTTATTGCAATAATGGTTCCCGTTCCTTCTTCATCTAAGAATGCTACAATATCTCCTACTTTAAAACTCATGGGGCAAAGTTCAGCCTTCCTGAGGTGAAAAAGAAAATCCTAGTGCTAAATTTTTAAAATCAATTTCAAAAAAAAGCCGCCCATTTCTGAGCGGCTTTTAAGTATTACTAATTGAATCTTATTTGATACTTATCCTGCGATGAGCCGTTAAAGAACCGGATTTAATTTCTAGCATATAAATACCACTAGCTAAGTCTGATACATCAAAAGCATTGGTATAAGTACCACTTTGCATTAGGTCGTTCATTATAAATACGCTTCTGCCTTGAGCGTCGCGTAAAACGATTTGAACATCGGCACTTCCCACTTCACGGAAACTTATATTAAGCGTCTTGTGAGCTGGATTAGGATAAACACTTAGGCTGCTTACCAAAGCATTTTCATTTAGGCCAATATTCACATTAGTAGTGAAAGTAGCGGTATCTGATCCACATGCATTTGTAACAATAAGGGTGATGGTATAGTTACCATTACCGCTGTAAATCATTGTATCAATAATGGCGCTGCTGCTAGAACCGTTACCAAAACTCCACTGATAAGAATTAGCATTGGTAGAAGCGGATGCATCTAGGTAAACCTGATAAGTTCCACCCACAATGGCACTATCAATAGTAAAGCTAGCCACTGGCTGAGGCGCATTGGCCGTACTATTAGTAATACTTATGGCATTGCTGGTGGTGCTTCCGCAGATGTCAGAAACATAGAAATCGTAGGCTGTATTAGCTGTTAAGCCTGTAACCGAGTATGGAGCGGTAATATTGTTTACCGTTGTTCCGCCCGTAGCAGGGTTAAAACCACTTATTCCGTAAACCAATACCGAACTACCACTATTACTCGTCCAGTCTAACTCAATACTATCACAAGCAACATTAGCGGTTGCCACTAAGTTGGTCGGATCTGGACAAGAATTAGCACGCGGACTAACACAGAAGTTATCTACAAAATACTCCACCGAGTAAGTATTGCCCGCTAAAACACCCGAGTAGAAGTTTACACCATTAAACTGTAATGGCCCTCCCGCATTGGCATTCGAATAGGTATAGCCTACTGTGGTAGATGCACCATTGAGCTCAAACCAAATACTATCATTGTCTAAATCAATTATGGTAGCAATACTATTCCACTGGCCTTGAGTATAGTTAAATGATCCTGCTAAGGTTGAACCAGTAGTATATACTGCTTGGGCTGTTCCATTGGAAAGGAAGTAAACTTCGCCACCCCAGAGGTTACCGGCTGTTCCACCAATATAATTTTGCTGGATATTAAAGTAAGCCCCTTTTCCTGTAGGTACATACATATCAAAAGCTACTTCCCAAGTTCCAGATGAAATGGTATCAAATAAAGCTACTAAATCTGAGAAGCCAGCGGTTCCTCCATCGTGAATGCGGAAAGACTGCGGCGAAGAAGCACTTTGCGCGGTAGAAATTTCTACATCACCTGCGTTACCTGCCCAAGGAACAAATAGAGCCGATTGATCGTAAAGTTTCAAACTCGCATTGTACTGATCAATGCTATCACAAAGATTTGCGGTAGGACAAATAACAGTTGGACCTACCCAAAGGCTAGTATCACCCGGCGCACAAATAGCGCGCACGTAGATTTCTTGGCAAAGGTTATTAGCAGTTGGAAAAGTTACTACTAATGAATCAGCAGTGCTAGTTAAACTAGTGCCTGTACCTAAAGTAAAGCCCGTTGAACCGTATTCTACTTGGTAAGACGCTAGGCTACCAGATGGTGTCCAACGTGCCACCGCAGAATTCGTAGAGATCGGGCTCGTGTTAAGACTTAATGGTCTTGCACAGCTTGCACCCTGCTGAACGCTTACATCATCAATAGCCATATCCCCGGTAAAAGAGGCACCGCGGTGACCTTCGAAGATAAACTTATATACTCCTGTAGTTAAAGAGCTTAAGGATACCGAACGGCGAACAAATGGATCAGCCTGAGCCACTTGTTGGGCGCCAATTAAACTGTCAATAGCTGTTCTCGTACCGCTAGAGTTCTCAGCGTAAATCACCAACTTATTAATGGTTGCACCAAACATGTGGTAGTGATACTCTAGTTCAGGATTGGTTACCGTACTGATGTCAATTCCCGGAGAAATTAA
>JAGYKI010000018.1 GCA_018401735.1 Schleiferiaceae bacterium | reverse complement strand
CAGTGGCGCGGAAAGCCGCTTTTTAAAAGGGGCATAAATGGATTTTCCAATAAAAGTGAAAATCTGAGGCTATGACTTATAGTCGAACTCAGGTTAAAATAGAATTTCAATAGAAAAAAGGGCTGTATGACTTACTCATGCAGCCCTTTTCTGTTTGAGTACTTTGGTTAACCAAAATCTTCTAGTATCTGCTCCGTCGCTTCTTTGGTTTTTACTTTCAGGTAGATTTTCTCAATCTTTCCATCCTCGTTAATTACAAAAGTTTCGCGGTGAATACCGTCGTACTCGCGTCCCATAAACTTCTTTAAACCCCACACCCCATAATCCATAATTAGCTTTTTCTCGGTATCGGCGATGAGCGGAAAGGGAAGTTCGTATTTCGTGCTAAACTTAAGGTGTTTTTTTTCGTCATCGGCACTTACGCCAATAATCGCAAAACCTTTTTCTTGCAAGAGACTGTAATTGTCGCGGAAATTACAAGCCTCAGCAGTGCAACCTGGGGTGTCGTCTTTCGGATAGAAGTAAAGAATTACTTTTTTGCTGTTGAAATCACTCAATTTAATTGTATTCCCGTTTTGGTCTAAGGCATTAATATCGGGCGCTTTGTCGCCCTCTTTAAGATGTGTCATAATTGATTTTTTAAGATAACCATTATTTGTTGCTATTTGTTGGCACAGTATGGTAAATTTTGGCAGGCTAAATGGAATGAAATTACCAGCTTGTCAGCTATAATAAATAAGTTTTAGCGCTTTCCTGACAAATTTGCTTTAAACCGTGACTGGCATATTTTGTGACTATTGGCAACCGACAAGAACAACAATATTTTAACTTAAACAGATAAGTCGAAAATGGCTGAAATTAATTTGAAACCTTTAGCAGATCGCGTTTTAGTGGAAGCAAGCGCGGCTGAAACAACCACTGCCTCAGGTATTATTATTCCTGATACGGCTCAAGAGAAACCACAACAAGGTGTTGTAGTAGCAGTTGGTGCTGGCAAGCCCGACGAACCTATGACCGTTAAAGTTGGTGACGTTGTACTTTATGGTAAATACGGTGGTACCGAAATCAGACATGAGGGTAAAGATTACCTGATCATGCGTGAGTCGGATATCTATGCTGTAATGGCCTAATTAATCAAAACAAATCATTAAAAAATAACGGAACAATGGCTAAGGAAATTAAATTTAACTTAGAAGCACGTGATGGCTTAAAGCGCGGGGTAGATAAACTAGCCAACGCAGTAAAAGTAACATTAGGACCAAAAGGTCGTAACGTGATTATTGAAAGATCTTTCGGTGCACCGAACGTAACTAAAGACGGGGTATCAGTAGCAAAAGAGATTGAGCTAGAAGATAGAGTAGAGAATATCGGTGCTCAGATGGTAAAAGAAGTAGCTAGTAAAACTGCGGATATCGCAGGTGATGGTACTACTACCGCTACCGTTCTTGCGCAAGCAATTTTTAACCAAGGTTTGAAAAACGTAGCTGCTGGTGCTGCGCCTATGGATTTGAAAAGAGGTATGGACAAGGCGGTTAAGGCTGTTGTCGAAAACCTTCACGCACAAAGCCAAGTAGTAGGCGATAGTTCTGATAAAATTGAGCAAGTAGCTTCCATTTCTGCGAATAACGATAGTACCATAGGTGCTCTTATTGCAGAGGCAATGAAGAAAGTTAAGAAAGAAGGTGTAATTACCGTTGAGGAAGCAAAGGGTACCGAAACTTACGTAGATGTAGTAGAAGGTATGCAGTTCGATCGCGGCTATTTATCGCCTTACTTCGTTACCGACAGCGAAAAAATGATCGCTGAATTAGAGTCACCACTAATCCTTATTTACGATAAGAAGATTAGTAACATGAAGGAATTGCTTCCTGTATTAGAGCCAGCGGCTCAAAGTGGCAGACCTTTATTAATTATTGCCGAGGATGTAGAAAGCGAAGCTCTAGCTACCTTGGTAGTAAACAAGATTCGTGGTAGTCTGAAAATTGCAGCGGTAAAAGCTCCCGGTTTCGGCGATCGTCGTAAAGCGATGTTAGAAGATCTAGCCATCTTAACCGGTGGAACGGTAATTTCTGAGGAGCGTGGCTTTAAATTAGAGAATGCCACTATGGACATGTTAGGTACTTGCGAAAAAGTAAGTATCGACAAAGACAACACTACTATTGTAAATGGTGCAGGTAGTAAGGATGATATCTCTTCTCGCGTTAATCAAATTAAAGCGCAAATCGAGTCCACTACTTCTGATTACGATAAAGAAAAACTACAAGAGCGTTTAGCTAAATTAGCTGGTGGTGTTGCAGTTCTTTATGTAGGAGCGGCTAGTGAAGTAGAAATGAAAGAGAAGAAAGATCGTGTTGACGATGCTCTTGCTGCTACTCGCGCGGCCATTGAAGAAGGGATTGTACCTGGTGGTGGTGTGGCCTTAGTGCGCGCTGCTCTTGTGCTTGAAGGAATGACCGGTGATAATGAAGACGAAACCACCGGTATTCGTATCATACACCGTGCTATCGAAGAGCCATTGCGTCAGATTGCTTTTAATGCCGGTCAAGAGGCCAGTGTTATTGTAAACAAAGTAAAAGAAGGAAAAGCAGACTACGGTTATAACGCTAAAACGGAAAGCTTTGGAAACATGTTCGAGCAGGGTATTATCGATCCTACTAAAGTGACTCGTGTGGCTTTAGAAAATGCATCTTCTGTGGCAGGTATGTTATTAACTACCGAGGCAACAATTACGGAAGTTCCGGGCGCTAATGACGCTGCGTCAGCGGCAGCAGCCATGGGTGGCGGTATGCCTGGTATGATGTAATAAGAGAGTATTAATTACCCTCATATATTTCATCCCGCTAGCTTTAATTAGTTAGCGGGATTTTTTATACTTATTGTCGTGTAGATGCGCGCTTCTTTTATCTTTGTGATTCTAAGAAAAAAAATTCATGAAACGTTTTTTTGTATTTCTACTGTTAACATTCATTGCTTTACCTACTTTAGAAGCGCAACGCTACAAAGATGCTCGCACTTACTATCGCGAGTTTCAAAGCCAAAGTCGACGCTTAAATATTAAAAATATGCGTTACCTAGAGGCCGTAGCCAAGGGCAGTGATGAAAGAATGGTGGCTAAGTTTCGCGAGATGGTTTTAGAGCAACTTAAAGAAACTAAGCGCGATCTGGGTCGTGTAGGTGCCTATAATGAAGACGATGTGCTATGGAAAGAATATATGACGGCTATTGATATGTATATTGAGGCTTATTCAACTGATTTTGGTAAAGCCCAAGAATTAAGTGCCGATAAGTATACTTCGTATGAAAAACTCAAGGCTTATTATGAAGCGTCTAGTGTTGCAGAGGTTAAATTACTAGATGCTAACTTTAAAATTGAAAAGGCGGAAGACTTTTTTGCGAAGACCTATAAGGTAGACCTACGTCGTGATACGGCTGCAATAAACAAGGCCGTGCGCTTAGACGATATCACCATGTATACCCGCGATCTCGCCTTAATTTATTATCGAGTGGATGCCCACTTATTGGCTATTTTTAAAGCTGTAGATGAAAATAGAACCGATACGCTTAGTAAGGTGATCACTGATTTACGTAAAGATATCAGAATAGCTCAGGCCGAGATCGAAGAGGTAGGTGATTATAAAGGGGATGAGGATTTAGTAGATTTTATTCTTGGTTTTATTGAAGAAATTGACGGATCAATCGACGAGGAATTGCGCCCAGCGGCAGAAATATTAGAAGCACGCTACCAAGATCAAGAGAATTTAGCAGACGCAAAAGATGCCATGGCGGATTACAAAGCTTGGCATGATGATATGGCGCTGGACTTTTTTGCAGTGCGAGAAGAAATGATTTTGGCTGAACTTGAAGTAGAGTACTAATCTCTATACACTAAGAGGAACAAGATTCTTCTAGCTAATTTTAATTTATGCTTAGGATCCGAATTCTTTTTTTGTTTGTCATCTTTAGCTCTTTACATTTACAGGGCCATACAGACTTAGATAGCCTGAGGAAGCGTTTGCTTAAAGAGGCATCTGCCGAGAGCAAATTGGATGGTTACCTTAATTTATGCTCGGAGTGGTCGGTGCAGAATCAAGATTCGGCTTGGTTTTATGTGCAAAAGTCACTGGAGCTAAGCGAGAGTATAAAAAATAAAACCTACCGCGTTGAAGCCTTAAATCAATGGGCTAATTACTTGCAAAGGAAGTCGCTCTCCGATTCGGCCCTGCAAATTTATAATCAAACCCTCAACTTAGCGAAAGAGCTAAACTACCTAAAGGGTTTAGCAAAGCTTACCAACAATATTTCTTTAATCTATACTCAAAGGGGCGATTATCCGCTAGCCTTAAACTACTTTTTTGAAAGCCTTGGCTACGAAGATCAGTTAGGTAATGATGCCGGTAGAGCAGAGGTTTATAATAATATTGGGGTAATTTTTTACTATCAACAAGATTATGACAAGAGCCTCGAGTACATAAAGCTTGCGCTAGATGTCCATGAAAATATGGGTAATTCCTTCGGCGTGAAACAGGCCTACAATAATTTGGGCGGAATTAATCAAATGCTTGGGAGATATGATTCGGCAGTGGTTTATTACCAAAAGTCCCTAGAAATTGCCTTAGAACTTAAGGATGATGCAGGCATCGCGAGCGCCTATAATAATTTGGCGGGTATCTATAAAGAAAAGGGAAGCTTTGCAGAAGCCGAACTTTATTATCAAAAAGCGCTGGCAATTGATCAAAAACTAAATGATTACTCCGCACTAGCTCTCGCAAATGTTAATTTGGCCTTGTTATATCAACAACAAAAATTAGCCGACAAGGCCTTGCGTTTTTTTAATGTGGCATTAAGCATTGTCCACGAATATGAGTTCAACGCTCTAAGGGCGGAGATATATGAACGGCTTAAAACCTTTTTTGAATTGCAAGGAGACTATAAGAAAAGTCTTGGCTACAGCAATAAGTTGCGCGTTTTGGAAGATACCCTGTTTAATCAAACTAAAAGCAAAGCTATAGCCGATGCAGAGACCCGCTACGAATCGGCTAAAAAAGACCAAGCCATTGCCGAAAAAGAAGCGCAGCTAGCTAAAGAGCAGTTGAGGCTACGGCAAAAAAATCAGTGGATTATTCTCCTGGTTTTCTCCATTACCATTATCCTGATAATCGCAATATTTATTTACCGCCAGCAAAAGTTAAAGGAAGCGCGTTTGAAAAGTGAGGCGCTTTTAAAGCAAGAGCGCGCTAAGGCAGAGCTAAGAGAAAGAATGGAGGCGGAGCGCCTACGGATTTCTCGAGATTTGCATGATCATATTGGTACTCAGTTGACCATTATTGGTAGTAATATCGATCAGCTTGCTTTTAAAGAAGAAGAAAAAGATAAACGCAGCTTGCTCGAAAATATAAGTGACCATTCTCGAGACACTATGCATCAATTGCGTGAAACAATTTGGGCTATGAATGTTGATGGAATCGACATGAACATGCTGGTAGCAAAACTGGAGGAGTTCTTTCGACGAGCCAATGCTTCTGGTAAAATTATGGCTATCGAAAATACCTGTGAGAAAAATCTAGTGCTCAGTCCTAATCAAACTATTGCCTTGTTTCGCATCTGCCAAGAGGCGGCCAATAATGCCATAAAGCATGCGGATTTCCATTTCTTTAAAATAAAATTGTCTACCGAAAATGACAGTCTTTTGGTAGAGATTTCGGATGATGGCAAGGGTATGAATCTTTCTGAAAATGGAAGAGGATATGGCTTGAGTAATATGGAGCAGCGCTCTAAAGATATTGGTGCAAGCTTCCGCTTAAAGTCTTTGTTAGGCCAAGGTTGTTCCATCGAAGTAGTTGTTAAATTGGATTCTTCGCTAAGTGAGGTCGCCAATTCTTAAGAATTTCAAAAACCTAATGATTCGTCGAAATGGAGATTAATTATCTTAAAATAATAGAAACTTTCGTCATTTTAGTGATATATCTGCTACTGCGCGGGATTTCTAATAAGTTAATTGCGAAAAACTTGTCTAAAAAGTTAATTCAAGAGTCGCGCGGGATTATCATTAGAAAGGCGATCAAGCTCATTTTAATTACGCTTTGTGTGGCCCTGTTGCTTATTATTTGGGGGGTCAATCAATCTGACTTAGCGGCTTACGTAGGTTCTATACTTACAGTGGTTGGCGTAGCTTTTTTTGCGCAATGGTCGATTTTATCTAATATTACCTCCAGTGTAATAATTTTCTTCACGCATTCTGTGCGCATTGATGATGTGGTAATTATTATGGAGGGCAAAGACTATGAAGTGGAAGGCAAGGTGATGGATATAGGTTTGTTTTTTGTCACGCTAAAAACGGCAGAAAATCAGGAAATTACCCTGCCCAATAATATTTTCATTCAGAAAATGGTCAAGAAGGTCTAGGAATCTTCTGAAAGTTTAAAGGAAGGCTAAAGTTTTAAAGAGATGAGTTGATAGCCAAGGTTAATAATATCAGAAAGAGCGCAGATGCAGATTAGAGTAGTTATTGTTGAAGATAATCATCGCATAGCCCGAGCATTGGCACAGAAGGTTAGTTTAGATTCTCGCTTTGAGGTGCGCTGGATGGCAGCTAATGGCCAAGAGTTTTTAGATAAACTTGTGGAAAACCCCGAGGTGGATCTTGTTTTAATGGATATCAATATGCCGGTAATGGATGGTATTACGGCGACGGAAAAGATTAAGGCGAGTAATCCACAAATAAAGGTCTTGATGAGTACTATTTTCGATGATGAAGATTTTCTGCTAAGAGCGATCATGGCCGGGGCAAACGGCTATTTACTGAAGGATGAAAAACCTGCTCGCCTGCATCAAGCCATAGATGAGGTGTTGGAAGGAGGCGCTCCCATGTCGGCCGCAATAGCTTATAAAGCTTTGCGAATTATTCGCTCGGCCCCAAGTTTATTAAAAAACAGCCCCGCGGAAGACTTTAATTTAACACCCCGAGAAATTCAAATTTTAGAACAGCTCAGCGCTGGTCGTAACTATCAAGATACCGCCGAGAAACTAATTATTAGTCCTTCCACGGTGCGGAAACACATTGAAAACATTTACCAGAAAATGCGGGTGCATAGTAAGTTAGAGGCAGTGCAATTAGCGCTTAAAAATAGAATTATCTAACAAAAGGCGATCACCATAGGCGCAAAAAAAAAACCGCCTCTAGTTTGAGACGGTTCCTTTCTGTTTGTGCTTAGTCTATTAAGACAATAAACTCTTTAGTTTGGCGGAGATGGTTTTACCATCGGCCTTGCCAGTTAAATCTTTACTGGCTTTACCCATTACCTTGCCGAAGTCTTGCGCGCTGGTGGCACCAAGGGCGGCGATGATTTCCTTTAGAGCGGCTTCTAATTCTTCTTCGCTCATGGCCTTCGGTAAAAAGGTTTCAATAACTGCTAACTGGGCTGCTTCTTCGGCGGCTAGATCTTCACGCTTTTGCTCCAGGTAAATGTCCATAGAGTCTTTACGCTGCTTTTGTAATTTGATAAGGATTTTCATTTCCTCTTCTTCGTTAAGCTCTGCGCCAGCTCCTTTATTGCTTTGTTCAAGTAGTATAGCCGACTTAATACTGCGTAGGCTTTCTAACTTCACTTTATCTTTAGCCCGCATAGCATCTTTCAGCTGTGTGGCGATTTGATCTTTTAAACTCATGGTAAAAATTTTAACAAAGATAGGTTTAGAAAAGAAAAAACCGCCTCGAAAGGCGGTTTTAAGGGAAGGCTAGCTTTTAATCTACATTATCATGTAAAAAGCTATTGTTCGATTTTAAATCAGTTCCGTTTTCATTCTGATTTATCGTCATTCGGCCTTGCACTTGATCACTGCTGCTGGTGCTGTTTTCAATATTAATGCCGTGACGTTTGTAAGCCGGCTCATTGTCGGTCTCATTAATATTATGAGGATTGTTTTTAAAGCGATAGTTGAAAGCTTTAAGCTTGGCGCGACGCTCTTCTGCTCTTAAGCGCATGCCCTCTTCGATACTGCTTTCCATCGGGTTGCTGGCCAAACGCTTGCGCACAGAACCTTCAGGTGCTTTACGAACTTCAAATTGAAGATCGCGATCGATTTCCTCTTCTTTAACTTTCGGCTTTTCCGCTTTAGGGGCTTCCGCCTGATTGAGTTTCTTCTCTAAATCATTATAATCGTCTAGGTTGAAAACTACCTTTTTAGGACCTTCTTCTTGGGCATTTTCTTTACTTCTAAACTCAGGGACTTCCTTTTCTTCAGAAGTACTATGAAAGTCTTCCTTCGGGCTAAAGCTAGGCTCATGCTTTGCTTTAATGGGCTTTTCTTCTGGTTCAATACTATTATTTGGAAGGTCGCCTATTTCAAAAATCCCAAAGGCTTCATCATCTTCCGCCCAGGTGGAAATTTCGGGATTTTCGTTTACTTGGTTGGCTTTAGGAGTGCTTTCCTCATTGGAAATTTCATAGTCTGATGCTTCCGCTTGGGGATTTTCAGGAAGGTGAATCTCATCCTCTAATCCGCTTAAATTAAAACGAACTACTTCCTCCTCTCTTTCCTGAGGGGTTTCTTCCTTTGCGGGTTTTATTTCTTCACTTTTGGTCTCTTCATAGTCATCAAACAAATAAATTTGTTGGGCTTGCTTTCGCTCTTCGGCAGATGCGCGTTCTAGTTCAGAGTCCAATAAGAAATCGTCATCATCGTCCATGGTAACCGGCTTGTTATACAAGGATGTACTAATAGCCTGATCATCTTCTAAAGGATGAACAATTTTTGCAGGACTTTTACCAATAACTTGAGATTGTTGCTCGGCATTAAAGCCCGTGGCAATAATGGTAATGGCAATTTCATCACCTAATGATTCATCATCACCGATACCCATAATAATATTGGCTCTACCACCCGCTTCATTCTGAATGTGGTCGTTTACTTCACCGATTTCATCAATGGTAATTTCTTCGCGACCCGAAACGATAAGTAGAAGAACGTTCTTCGCACCACGAATATGGTTGTCGTTTAATAGGGGAGAATCCAAAGCACCGCTAATGGCTTCTTTCGCGCGATTGTCGCCGGATGCTCTTGCCGCACCCATTATTGCCGTGCCCGAGTTGGCCAATACTGTTTTGGCATCTCTAAGGTCAATGTTTTGCGTGTAGTGATGGGTAATTACTTCGGCTATACCGCGAGCGGCAGTGGCCAATACCTCATCGGCTTTAGCGAAACCAGCTTTAAAGCCAAGATTACCATAAACATCGCGCAGTTTATTGTTATTAATAACCACCAAAGAGTCTACGCACTGACGGAGTATTTCAATACCTTTTTCCGCTTGTTCCTGGCGTACTTTTCCCTCAAAGCTAAAGGGACTGGTAACAATACCCACCGTTAGAATGCCTAGCTCTTTTGCCTTTTTAGCAATCACTGGAGCGGCACCGGTACCTGTGCCACCGCCCATACCCGCGGTAATAAATACCATTTTGGTGCTGCTTTCTAAAATTTTGCTGATTTCAATAATACTTTCTTCCGCCGATTGCTCACCTACTTCGGGATTGGCGCCAGCACCTAGTCCTTCAGTAAGGCTAAGGCCCAGTTGAATTTTATTAGGAACAGGGCTGTTTTCAAGTGCTTGCGAATCGGTGTTGCAAACTACAAAGTCCACTCCATTGATTCCGGCAGCGTACATATGATTAACCGCGTTACTACCGCCGCCGCCAACGCCAATAACTTTTATTACGGAGGAGCGATTTTTGGGTAAATCGAAGGGCATCATATCTTCTTTGTTTAATTCATTCATGTTGCTTACAGGTCTTCGTTTATGATATTCCTAATTTTATTGGCCCAGGTTTCAAACACATTATTACTGAAGAAACCTCGTTTTTTATCTGTTTTTTTATCGTTTTCTAAATTCTTGGCAGGAGCCGCTTCTTCGGGCTGCGTTATTTCGAGTGGGTTTTCCTCCACCACTAAGTTTTCTAGATTGGCTTTAGCTTCTTCTTCCGCTAGCTTTGCCGCTTTTGCATTAGCTATTTCTTCTTCATCATCTTTTCTAGGGCGACGGCTTAGTTGGGTTTCTAAACCTTCTAAAATTAATCCTACTGCCGTTGCATAGGCAGGCGAGGTAAGTTCTTCGCTACTAGGACTGGCAAGGTGTTCGTTTGGATAGCCAATGCGAGTGTCCATGCCGGTTACAAATTCGACCAGCTGCTTGATGTGCTTTAGTTGACTGCCGCCCCCGGTTAAAACAATGCCTGCTATCAGCTTCTTTTTATTTTCGTTGTAGCCGTAGTTTTTGATTTCCACATACACTTGCTCAATTATTTCAACCACGCGGGCATTAATAATTTTAGAAAGCATTTTCATAGAAATTTCCTTCGGCTCGCGCCCACGTAACCCCGGGATGCTTACGATTTCATTCTCTTTATTTTCACCCGGCCAAGCCGATCCGAATTTGATTTTTAAAAGCTCTGCTTGCTTTTCGATAATGGTGCAGCCTTCTTTGATATCTTCGGTAATAACATTACCTCCGAAAGGAATTACTGCCGTGTGACGGATAATACCGTCCTTAAAAATAGCAACGTCAGTGGTTCCGCCCCCAATATCAACTAGTACCACGCCTGCTTCTTTCTCTTCTTGCGAAAGCACCGCTTGTGCAGATGCTAGGGGTTCTAAGGTGATGCTGGCGATTTTAAGATCGCTAGAGCGCACACAACGGCCAATGTTTTTAATCGAGCTAATTTGCCCTACCACAATGTGGAAGTTTGCTTCTAAACGACTGCCGTACATTCCTTTGGGCTCGCGAATATCAGGCTGTCCATCAATTTTGTATTCTTGCGGTAATACGTGAATGATTTCTTCGCCAGGGAGCATTACTAAATTGTGCACATTGTCAATGAGCTCCTTTAAATCCTGATCGTCAATTACTGCATCAGCATTTTGGCGATTAATGTAATCGCTGTGTTGGGTACTGCGAATATGTTGACCTGCAATACCAACCACCACCTCAGAAACGTTAATGCCACTCTGCATTTCGGCTTCTTCCACCGCCTCTTTAATAGACTCGATGGTTTTCACAATATTGGTTACAACTCCACGCTGCACTCCTTGAGAACGCGCTTTTCCAGTACCAATAATTTCGAGCTTATTGTATTGGTTTTTACGACCAATCATGGCTACGATTTTAGTAGTACCGATATCTAAACCTACCGCAATTTCGTCCGGATTCATATTTGTTTTTTTCTGCAGATCACCTGATTATTAAACTCTAGATTTATAGATTCTAGTTTCTGTATGTCTTTCATCTTGCCCGAAAACTTGAAAAAGTTTTTCAGGTTTTCCAGTTTCGCTTCAATGTTTTTGGCCTTGCCAAGTTCTACGCGATAATCACCTTTTACAGGATATAGTACCCAATTACTATCGGCCATACAATGCAAACCACTAAAAATATTTTTCAATTCAGCTTTGGTCGCTAGTACTTGCCAAAAGGCAGCAATTTCCTTTTTTTGATGAAAGGCTAAAGGGCCCGTAACCAAGGGAACCTGCTCGCTAAAATGACTGCTCAAAGGCATTAACTCACCGCTACTTATTAAATAATCAGAACGTTTCGCCGTCATCAATCTCGCCAAGGGTTGGTGTTGCCAGATTTCAATATTCAGAGTTCCGTCCAAATTCGAATATACCTCCGCTTTTTGTATAGATGGGTGATTATCAAGGCTTTCTTCTAACAGCTGTATGTTAATTTCCTCTAGGCCCGAAGTTTCGGAAGAGATACGTAAAATCTCCAGTTCCTTGGCCATTTCCTCTACACTGATAAAGGAGTTTAAAGGTCTGTTAATGAATTCTATATGATATTTATCTCCCTTAATTAACGGCTGTTCTCTTTGCCCTAAACTGAGCATAATAATCCAAAGGCAAAGCCCTACTAACCAAAATAATATGGATTTAGATCCTTTCATTTAAGCAGACTCATTTTTAAACTAGGCACCAGTTGATCAATATCGCCAGCACCAATGGTTAAAATAACCTCAGGCTTTTCTTTACTAAAGCGGTTGATTATCTCCTGGCGGGCGGCCAAACTTTTATTTTCACCGGGGATTAGTTCTAATAAGGCAGCAGAGGTAATTCCGGTAATCGGTCTTTCGCGCGCGGGATAGATTTCCAAAAGAATCACTTCATTAAAAAGACCTAAGCTTTCGGCAAACTGCGGCATGAAATCGCGGGTGCGGCTAAACAAATGCGGCTGAAAAATAGCCGTAATTTTCTTGGAAGGATAAAGTTCGCGAATGGAAAGCGCCAAAGCTTCAATCTCCTTCGGGTGATGTGCGTAATCGTCAATATAAACCAAATCCTCTTGCTTGATATGGTATTCAAAACGACGTTTCACGCCCTTAAAGCTTTCTAAACCTAGTTTTACCTCTGTTTCACTCAAGCCATAGTGCAAGGCAATACCTGCTGCAGCCACACTGTTCTCTACATTATAACGCCCAGGAAGACCTAGTTTGATATCGTTTATTTGCCCTTGCGGGTAAACCAAGTCGTAAGTGTATTGATGATTTTCGATACGAATGTTTTGCGCACGGTAAGGCGCATCTGCCGAAAGGCCATAGCGTAAGCCTTCCCTTAATCCTGAGTTTTCGTGTATTAGTAAAAGCTCCGTAACTGAATCGGCAAAGGTTTTGAAAGTTTCCTTTAGTGAAGTTTCCTCCCCGTAAATGTCTAAATGATCGGCATCAGTGGAGGTTATCGCTGCTGCTTCTGGCTTTAAGTTTAAAAAGCTTCGGTCGTACTCATCTGCCTCAGCGACCAAGATTTCAGTTTTACGGCTGCCCCAAAAATTGGTTTGGTAGTTGGTGCTAATGCCGCCTAAAAAGGCGCTAATGTTTTTACCATTGGCTCGAAATAAATGGGCTAATAGAGTAGAAGTGGTTGTTTTCCCGTGGGTGCCAGCAATAGCCAAACATTTTTGCTCGGCAGCGATTTCGCCCAAAAGACGGGCACGTTTTATTAAATTGAAACCATTTTCTGTAAAATAGGCCAAGTGTAAATTGTCGGCTGGAATGGCGGGGGTGTAAACCACCAAGGTATTTTCGGGGTCAATCTTTTTGGAAAGTAGCTTAATATCGTCTTCGTAGTGAATTTTCATGCCTTCACTTTCCAGTTGCTTACACAGTTCCGATTGAAACCGATCGTAGCCAAAAACAGCTTGTCCCGAACTTTTGAAAAAGCGCGCTAAGGCGCTCATCCCGATGCCTCCAATGCCTAAAAAGAAAATGCTATTACTATTCAGCATGGTTCAGAATTTTATCGATTTCGTCAACAATAGTGGCCGAAGCCTGTGGCAAAGCGAGCTTCAAAATGTTCTGCTCTAGTTTCTTAATTTCATTATCAGCGCGCAGTAAATCGCTTAATAATTTAAATAGTTCGGAGGGGCTTTCGCTTTCTTTAAAAAGCAAGGCCGCTTCACGATCTTTTAAATAGGTGGCGTTTTTCGTTTGATGGTCTTCCGCCACATTGGGTGAAGGAATTAAAATGCTGGCCTTGCCTAAGGCGGCTAATTCGCTCAGGGTATTGGCTCCGGCACGACTAATCACTAAATCTGCGGCAGCAAAGGCCTCGTTCATATTATTTAGGAAAGCGTGTAATTGGTGCTCGGGGGCAAGATGCGTAAACTGTTGGCTCAGACTTTCATAGTAGAGTTTTCCGCATTGCCAGATGATGTTCAGGTTTTGCTCTGTCAAATCATTAATAATGGCGGCAATTAATTCATTGATGCGGCGGGCACCAAGGCTACCACCAAGAATGAGTAAGGTTTTTCGATTTGGGTCTAATCCTAATTTTTGGCTGGCGCTTTCTTTACTCGGTAAATTACGGGTGAGATTGGCGCGGAGTGGATTACCACTAAGAGTGATTTTATCGGCAGGAAAAAAGCGCTCCATATTTTCGTAGGCCACGCAAATAGATGAAGCTTTCGCCGCTAAAATTTTATTGGTAATTCCAGGGTAAGAGTTTTGCTCTTGAATCAAACAAGGAATTCCTTTTTGGGCCGCGGCGTACAATAAAGGACCGCTGGCATATCCGCCGGTGCCAATGGCAAAATCGGCAGGGAATTTTTTCAAAATACGACGGCTCTTCCACAGCGAACTTAGGACCTTTAAGGGGAAGCTTAAATTGTCCAGACTTATTTTCCTTTGCAAACCGCTAATCCAAAGCCCTTCAATAGCATAGCCTGCCTGAGGAACTTTTTCCATTTCCATTTTGCCTTGAGCGCCTACAAAAAGAAACTCCGCCGAAGGGAAGCGCTTTTTTAATTCGTCTGCAATGGCAATGGCGGGGAATATATGCCCACCCGTACCACCTCCGCTTATAATAAATCGCAAGTTAGACATGGCTCAGGTTTTCGGGTTTTAGCGCGGGTATTTCTTCACTTGGACTTTCCATATTCAAAGCTTCATCGTCTAGGCTACTGTTCGATTGGCTTTTACCACGACTCACACTTTGTATCATGCCGAGCGCAATGGCAGTCATCCAAATGGATGTGCCTCCTTTGCTAACCAAAGGCAGGGTTTGTCCCGTAACGGGAATTAGGTTTACGGCCACACTTAGGTTTACGAAGGCTTGCGCCAAGATGACCAATCCTAAGCCCAAGCTGAGCAGGGATCCAAAACTCGTCTTCGCTCGGTTTGCAATGCGTAGGAAGCGAAAGAGAATCCAAATAAAAACCACAATAATAAGTCCGCCGCCTAGGGTACCCCATTCTTCCACAATCACCGCGAAGATAAAGTCGGAGTTGGACTGCGGAAGGAAGTTTTTAAGGGCGCTTTTACCTGGGCCTTTACCTAAGTACTGACCTTCGGCAATAGCCATTTTTGCCTTTGTTACTTGATAGTTTTCGGCTGAATCACCACTGGAGAAACTTTCAATACGCGTTTTCAAGTAGCCACACGATTACTCATATTGGGAAGGCGTAAACCAAGGCTACAAAAATAGCTAAGGGCCACCAAGCCGCTTCCCGCTAAAATGAAAAGGTTTTTAATAGCATAGCCGCCCATAAATAACAATAAAAAGCTCACGCCAAAAATTAAGGCCGCGGTACTAAAGTTTGCGGGCAAAATTAATCCTACCACCAAGAGGATTGGAAAGATTAGGGGTAGGAAAGTCGCTTTAAAACTGCGTAATTCTTCTTTGCTTCTTAAGGCTAAATAGCGCGCTAAGTAGGTGATTAAAACTACACTAGCGAGGGCACTGGTTTGAAAAGTTTGCCCCATGGGCAGGCGTATCCAGCGTGAAGCATTCGAAACGTTAACCCCATTGGCTAAGGTGTAAACTAATAATAGGGCTACTGGAACAAGCAGAAGTCGTGAAAAAGACCCGAATAAGTTGTAGTCTACTCGGTGCACGGCGTACATCAGTCCAAAACCAGCTCCAATAAAAAAGAGATGCTTCGCTAAGTCCACAAGGGTGCTAGCTCCGCCACTAAAGGCCAAGTTGCTACTGGCACTATATACCGTAATGGTGCCTACTAAGGCCAAGATGGCCGTAAGTATCCACAGGGTCGAGTCTCCTTTTATTTCGAGCTTAAATTTCACGCTTATAAATTTCTTACCGCATCTTTAAATTGGCGACCACGGTCTTCGTAATTTTCGAATAGGTCGAAACTGGCACAAGCCGGGCTTAATAAAACATTATCGCCTTTGGCACCAATCTTATAGGCCATGCGTACCGCTTCATCCATATCGGCTGCGTCGACTACCATTTCTACTTCACCGTCAAATTCGGCGTGTAGTTTTGAATTATCGGTACCTAGGCAAATAATGGCTTTTACATGCTGCTTAACTAAGGGCAAAAGTTGAGCGTAATCGTTGCCCTTATCAACACCTCCTGCAATCCAAATAGTAGGTTCCTTCATGCTTTCTAAAGCATACCAAGTGGAGTTTACATTAGTGGCCTTACTGTCGTTAATGAAGTTGATGCCATAAATTTGTAACACGGGTTCTAGTCGGTGCTCAATACTTTCGAAATTAGCCATGCTTTCGCGGATGGTTTCTTTGCGAATGTTGAGTAATCTTCCCGCTACACCCGAAGCTAAACTGTTGTAACTGTTGTGTTTGCCTTGCAGGGCTAGTTCATTGATATCCATATCCTCTTTTCTGTTTAGAATTATTTTGAAAATGTTATTGTCGTCTAAAAATGCACCTTGCTCTACCGGCTTCTCCAGTGAGAGTTGGTATTGCTGCGCTTTGATTTCTTTGGTTTTGATATACTTCTGACTTAAAGGGTCGTCGGCATTGTAGATGAAGTGGTCGTTCTCATCTTGGTTTTCGAAGATTCTTAATTTCGCTGCCGCGTAGAGGTCTATGTTGTACTGATAGCGATCTAAATGATCTTCGGTGATATTGGTAATGATGGAGATGAAGGGTTTGAAGTCCACGATATCATCCAGCTGAAAGCTGCTAATTTCCACTACATAATAGTCGTAGCCGTTTTCTGCGACAGCAGCAGCGAAGCTTTCGCCTACATTACCTACCATAGCCACTTTTAGCCCCGCGTTTTTAAGCAGGTGATAGCAAAGTTTGGTGGTGGTGGTTTTACCATTAGTGCCCGTAATAGCAATAATTTTCCCCTTGCAAAAGCGATAAGCGTATTCTACCTCAGAAATCAAGCTAATGCCAGCGGCACGAATAGCTTGAATTAAAGGCGCTTTTTCTGGAATGCCTGGTGACTTAATAATCAGGTCACAAGCAAGAATGCGCTCGTTGCTGTGCTGACTCTCTTCAAATTCAATCGAGGCATTGCTAAGCTGACGGTGGTATTTATCTTTAATAATACCCGCATCACTTAAGAATACTTGATGTCCTAGTTTTTTAGCTAAAAGAGCAGCACCCACGCCGCTTTCTCCGCCTCCTAAAACTGCTATTTTAAGAATCGTACTCATTAGCGCAGTTTTAGAGTTACAAAGGTTATTACGGCCAAGAAGATGCCTACAATCCAAAAGCGAGTTACAATTTTGCTTTCGTGAAAGCCTCTTTTTTGGTAGTGGTGGTGGAGGGGTGACATAAGGAAAATCCGACGGCCTTCTCCAAATTTCTTTTTGGTGTATTTGAAATAGCTTACTTGTAGTACCACGGAAATGTTCTCGGCTAAGAAAATGCCACAAACCACGGGGATGAGCAGCTCTTTGCGAATAGCAATAGCGAATACCGCGATAATACCGCCAATGGTAAGACTACCCGTATCGCCCATAAATACTTGGGCGGGGAAGGTATTGTACCAGAGGAAGCCGATGCAGGCACCCACAAAAGCCGCAATAAACACCACCATTTCACCCGTATTCGGGATGTACATAATATTGAGGTAATCGGCAAAAATGATGGAGCCAGATACATAAGCAAAAACACCTAAAGCAATGGCAATAATGGCCGAGGTTCCCGTGGCTAAACCGTCAATTCCGTCGGTGAGATTCGCACCATTGGAAACGGCGGTAATAATGAAGATTACAATGGGAATAAAAATTAACCAGGCGTATTTACTCGCTTCGGGACCTATCCAGTTCAATAATGAATGGTAATCAAATTCATTGTTTTTTACAAAAGGAATAGTCGTCTTCAGTGATTTTTGCGCATCTGCGTAAAGCGGTAAGGTTTGCTGACGCACGCCCGATTCTAATTCTACCAACTGTGCCGAAGCAAGGCGATCTTTAACGGTTACATTATCGTTGAAGTAAAGAATGGAACCCACGATTAAGCCTAAGCCAATCTGCCCCATTACCTTAAACTTGCCGGGTAAACCCTTTTTGTTTTTGCGGAATACTTTAATGTAATCATCCAAAAAACCCACCGCGCCCATCCAAAGGGTGGTGATGATTAAAAGGATGATGTAAATGTTTTCTAGTTTGGCGAAGAGTAAGGTCGGGGCCAAGATGCCCAGTAAAATGATTAAGCCACCCATGGTAGGTGTGCCGGCTTTTTCACTTTGGCCTTCCAAACCAAGGTCGCGAATACTTTCGCCTACTTGCTTGGCACGTAATAAGTTGATTAGGCGCTTTCCGAAAACCAAGCAAATAAGTAAAGAGCTTATCAAAGCCATCGCCGCCCGGAAGGTGATGAATTCAAATACGCCTGCTCCTGGTAAATCGTAGGTGCTGTTTAAATAGCTAAAGAGGTAATAAAGCATTAGCTAGGATATTTTTGGTTCAACATTTCTTGGGCTAAGGTGAGATCGTTAAAGTCTTTCCGAACGCCTTTAATTTCTTGATAAGTCTCGTGTCCTTTGCCAGCAATCAGAATGATGTCTTTGCTTTGGCCTAATTGAATGGCGGTTTTAATCGCTTGTTCCCTGTCTAAGATGCAAAGCACCTTATGGCTCTGATGCATTTCTACACCGGTCATCATATCATCAATAATGCTTTGTGGGTCTTCAAAGCGGGGATTATCTGAGGTAAGAATAACCTGATCGCTATTTTCACAAGCGACCTTGGCCATAATCGGTCGTTTGGTAGTATCGCGGTTGCCACCGCAGCCAACTACCGTAATAACCTTCTCATTTTTTGTGCGAATCTTAGCAATGGTGCCTAATACATTTTCTAAGGCATCGGGCGTGTGTGCGTAATCTACAATGGCAGTTAAGTCATTCTTTTGAATGTACTGAAAGCGCCCAGCAACCGAGTTTAAGCTGCTAATAGCGGTGGCTACTTGCAAAGGATCTTTTTCTAATTCTATTGCTACTCCGTATATAGCCAATAGATTGTACACATTAAAAGTGCCGATTAATTTGGTCCACACTTCATGCATGCCCAGTTTAATTAGCATGCCATTTAATTGGTGCTCCAAGATGCGCCCTTTGTAATCGCTATCGTTGCTAATGCTGTAGGTGCGAACCTTGGCCTTGGTGTTTTGGGCCATGGTCATGCCGTGGCGCTCATCGCCGTTGGTAAGCATGAAAGCCGTCTTGGGTAAATTATCAAAGAGGGCTTTTTTGGCCTTAATATAGTTTTCGAAACTACCGTGGTAGTCCAGGTGATCGTGGGAGATATTGGTGAAAACCGCACCAGTAAAATGCAAGGCATAGGTGCGCTTTTGAGCGATACCGTGACTGCTCGCTTCCATAAAGCAGTATTTGCAGCCATTTTTCACCATCTCGTTCAAATAATAATTTATTTGAATAGGGTCGGGAGTGGTGTGGCTGGCGGGAAAACTCTCTTTGCCAATCTTAATATCAACAGTAGAAAGCAAGCCGCTTTTCTCACCTAAATTGGTGAAGAGCTGATAAAGAAGGGTGCTGGTGGTGGTTTTGCCATTGGTGCCCGTTACCCCAATTAGCTTTAATTTTTTAGAAGGCTCATCGTAAAAATTACTCGCAATTTTGGCTAAAGCAGCGTGGCTGTCTTTTACGAGGATATACGTAATTCCTTCTGCGGTTTCGCTAGGAAGATTTTCGCAGATTATAGCGCGCGCGCCCGTTTCGATAGCGGCGCCAATATATTTATGGCCATCTACCTGAGTGCCAATAATAGCCACAAACAATGACTCACGGCTAGCTTCCTTAGAATTAAAGGTGATTTTGCTTACCGCAAGATGCGTAGTCCCGATGGTATCGAGCAATGAAACACCGTATAAAAGATCCTTTAATAGCTTCATCCTAATTTCAATTCAATTAGTTGTTCGGTACTTATTTCCGTACCCGCGCTAGGGTATTGCCATTGTACTTTTCCGTTACCGGAGATGCGTACCTTGAAGCCAGCGTTTTCTAATTCACTCAGTACTTGATAGCCATTACGTCCTTTCAAATTGGGCATGGCTTT
This sequence comes from Schleiferiaceae bacterium, assembly GCA_018401735.1. Taxonomy (GTDB): domain Bacteria; phylum Bacteroidota; class Bacteroidia; order Flavobacteriales; family Schleiferiaceae; genus Croceimicrobium. Next base: position 47,495 of record JAGYKI010000018.1, on the reverse strand, counting down.
CAATCTTTCGGCATCGATTATTTGTACATCATCAGCGCTGAGGCTGGCAAAGCTGTTAGCGGGGGCGGTATTAACTTCTTGGGGACTGTTGCGGTAAATATTTTCTGCAATGGTTTTAAAAACGGGGAAGGCCACGGTGCTGCCGTAATAAGAGCCTTGTGGTTTGTTGACTACCACAATGCAGGAGTATTGCGGCTTGTCGGTGGGAAAGTAGCCAGCAAAAGAAGCTTGATAATCTTTAGTACCTTGTTTCCAGTAGTTTAGTTGACAGGTTCCTGTTTTTCCTGCTAAGCCACAAATACTATACTTGCCACTTTGCGCGGTGCCGTCTTGCACTACTCCTTTCAGTAGAATTTGCAATTTCTCTAAGGTTTCGGGCGAGCAAATGGCAGGATTTAAAACTTCGGTTTCAATCTTTTCTACGCTGCGTCCGTGACTTTGAATTTCCTCTAAAAATCGAGGTTTTACCATAATGCCATCATTGGCTACGGCATTGTAAAAGGTAAGCAGCTGCATGGGGGTGAAGCTCACTTGGTAGCCGAAGCTAATCCAGGGTAGAGAAATAGCGCTCCAATCGGCATCGCTAGTTTTGGGAATGCGCGGCTTGCCTTCGCCTTTTATAGCTAAGTCTAGCGATTGGTGCAAACCAATGCTGTAAAGGCGGTCGATAAATTTTTGGGGCTGATTGGCGTAGTGGTCGATAATGGTTTTGGCAATGCCCACATTGCTCGACTTTTCAAAGGCTTCTCTTAAGTTTGTTTTGCCATAACCCTTGCCGTTACTATCTTTTATTAAAGAAGACTTGTATTCGTAAATACCGTTTTCGGTGTCAACAGGGGTGTTGAGGTCAGCGTATCCATCTTCGAAAAGAGCGAGTACAGCGGCTAGTTTAAAGGTGGAGCCAGGTTCGGTGCTTTCCCACACGGCGTAATTACGCTTCTCGAAGTAAGTACCATTTTTCGTAATGCCTAAATTGGAGATGGCTTTGATAGCGCCCGTTTTCACATCCATTAAAACGGCACAGCCGTGGTCGGCTTGATAAGTTTCAAGGCTGGCAAGCAAGGCATTGTGAACAATATCCTGCATGCGACTATCGATGGTGCAAATTAAATCGAGGCCATTTTCAGGCTCTTCTTCATTTTGGTCGTTTAGGGGCTTCCAGTTTTGGTTGCCAATTTTTTGTTTCAGTCGCTTACCGTCTTTGCCTTTGAGATAGGCGGAATAAGCACCTTCTAAACCAGTGGCGAAACTTTTACGTTCTCGACCGATGGTGCGCTCGGCAATTTTCCCCAAAGGCATTTTGCGGTAATTCTCTTGTTCTATAATTAAGCCGCCTTTAAATCGACCCGCATTAAATATGGGGAAGCTTTTAATTTCTTGCAGATCTAGGTAACTGAGATCCTTGCCAATGGGGAAATAACGTTGGTCTTGGTTGCGGGCTTTAATTAGATCATTCTTCCAGCTGGCCCAGGTCCGGTCCTTAAATTTGGCGGCTAAGCTTTTGCTCAAGGCAGATACCTCTTCAAAAAAAAGATCCTCTTCAACCGTCACAGGGTCGAAGTGTAAATTGTAAACCGGTACCGAAGTCGCGAGTAATTTACCGTCGCTAGAGTAGATGTTTCCTCTTTCGGCAGGGATGTTCATTTCGCGTACCACCTCTTTTTGGGCACGTTCGCGTAAAGCCTCTCCCTCAATAAATTGGATGCTTAATAATTTGGTAAATATGAGCACAGCTAAGAGGGCCAGTGGTATAAACACTAGAAAGGCTCTACTTAATATGGCTTTGTTTTCGGACATCTAGTCTTCTAATCTTTTACCCTAATTACTTTAGGCGGTTGTTTGCCTTGTTGCAGATTTAAATGGGCTGCGTTAACTTTTTCAATCACTTTACTCTCCATCGATTCGTTCATTAAGCGCGAGCGGGTATCGATGAATTCCGAGTTTAATTCTTTCATTTCACGACGCAGTTCGGCGATGCGATGTACTTTTCGCTCGGCATTATGACTGCTGGTGGTCATAATTAAGGCTAAGCCACAGAGGAAAAGGATATAAGGCCAATGTTTTAGCACCTTGGGGTTTACCAGAAACCCTCCAGTAAGAAGGGTGCTAAAGCGGTTGTTTTTTTTAGTTTCAGTCATTTTCCCCTATAATTTTTTCGGCCGCTCGCATTTTGGCAGAGCGGGCACGTGGGTTAATGCTAATTTCTTCGTCGCTAGGAATGAGAGGCTTACGGGTAATCGGTTCCAAAGGGCGGATTAGGTTTCCATAGAAATCCTTTTCCATGCTTCCGTCGAAATGTCCGCCGCGGAAATAATTCTTCACCAAGCGATCTTCCAAAGAGTGGTAAGAGATACACACGATGCGACCATGGTCTTTTAAAACCGCAGTTGACTGTTCCAGTAATTCTTCAATTACCTTTAGTTCTTCGTTTACTTCGATACGAATGGCTTGAAAAACCTGCGCGATATATTGTCCGGGCTTATTGCGCGGGGCTAAATTTTCTATGGCCGCTTTCAGCTGAAAGGTACTTTCTAAAGGCTGTTTGCTAATAATGGCACGCGCGGCTAAATGCGGACGAGGTATTTCTCCGTATTGTTTTAAGATGCGAATCAATTCGGTTTCATCCGATTGGTTAAGTACGTCGGCAGCGCTACGGCCCTTATTGCGGTTCATGCGCATATCCAGTGCGGCATCGTAACGCAAAGAGAAACCTCTTTCCCCTTCATCGATCTGGTGGGAGGAAATCCCAAAATCTCCTAGAATCGCATCTACGGAAGTGATGCCTTGCATGCGCAACATTTTTTGGAGATAGCGGAAATTAGAACTGATCAGCGTAAAGCGCGGATCGTTGGGAATATTGTTTTTAGCATCGGGATCTTGGTCAAAAGCGAATAATTTCCCTTCTTCCCCTAAACGACTTAGGATTTCACGCGAATGTCCACCACCACCAAAGGTCACGTCTACATAAATACCATCGGCTTTGATAGCCAAAAGGTCTACGCTTTCTTTTAAAAGTACAGGCTTATGATAGCTCATCGTCCAGATCATTTAGGCTGCCCATTACGTCTTCGGCTAAGGCGCCAAAGTCAATTTCAGGATTGTTGATCGTGGCTTCGTACTGGGCTTTATCCCATACTTCGATGAATCCGCCCGTGGAGGCGAGCGTGATATCGCCTTTTAATTTGGCAAAAATCATCAGGTCTTTGGGAATGTTAATTCTACCATTGCCATCTACTTCTACCACTTTTACCCCTGCGGTAAACATGCGAATGAAATCGTTATTCTTTTTTACAAAGCGGTTCAAGCGATTCACTTTCGCCATGGTTCTTTGCCATTCGCTCATGGGGTAGAGTTCCAAGCAGTTTTGGAAAACGCTGCGTTTTAGGATGAAGCCTTGCTCCATAGAGGCAAGCAGCTGCTTTTTGAGCGCGCTCGGTATGGCGGCACGCCCTTTTGCATCTAACTTACAATCATGTACTCCTATCAAATTCAGCATTTTAGCCTTCTTGTGCTTGTGTTTTCAAAAATAGAAATATTGTCCCACTTTAGCCCACAAACTACCACGATGTTGATAAATTGTGAAAATTTGTCAATAGTTAACTTTAGTTAAAGTGGTTTAACTATCTGTTAAACAAATGAATATAATTATTTATTGTATGGTGGGAGAAAGTGGGGTAAGAATTGCAATTTTGGAGCTGAGTCAGGTTTTTTATTGTGCTTGACTAATCTTCAAAAAATAGAGAGGTCTAGTTGTTAACCCTTTAGCTAAGTGTAATTTCGGGGCAGAGCATAAAAAAACCGCCCTCAATTGGGGCGGTTAGTACACCATCATTGGCGCGGATGGCGCCTTAGATTTATGATTTATTCTGCGATTTTAATTTTAGACTTAAAAGCAGATTTCGGATTAATCAAATAGTCCTTTAAATGAAGTATTCGACTCATTGGGAAGGGTAACCTTCAGTTTGGGATTGCGAGCCATTTCTCTTTTAATGGCGAAAACCGCCCCTTCGTTTCGGGCCCAACTGCGACGCGAAATACCGTTGTTTACATCAAATAACAGCATGGTTTCTAAACGCTGGTCCGCTTCTGGGCTGCCATCAAGCAGCATGCCGAATCCGCCGTTAATTACTTCGCCCCAGCCTACGCCGCCGCCGTTATGGATGCTTACCCAAGTAGCGCCGCGGAAGCTGTCGCCGATAACATTATGGATGGCCATATCTGCCGTAAAGGCTGAGCCATCGTAAATATTAGAGGTTTCACGGTAGGGCGAATCGGTGCCACTAACATCGTGATGATCGCGTCCTAAAACCACCGGGCCAATTATGCCTGCGCGAATGGCGGCGTTAAAAGCAGCGGCAATTTTTATACGTCCTTCGCTATCGGCGTATAAAATTCGCGCCTTAGAGCCTACTACCAATTTGTTTGCTCCGGCGGCTTCAATCCAGCGGATATTATCTTCTAATTGTTGCTTGATTTCGGCGGGCGCTTCCAAAGCAATTTCTTTCAATACTGCTGCGGCAATGGCGTCGGTTTTCGCTAAGTCTTCATCTAGGCCACTTGCACAAACCCAACGGAAAGGACCAAAACCATAGTCGAAGCACATGGGCCCCATAATGTCTTGCACATAACTGGGGTATTTAAACTCGTGACCAATAGTAGGGTTGGGGTTCATTACATCTGCGCCAGCGCGACTCGCTTCTAGTAAAAAGGCATTACCATAATCGAAAAAGTAGGTGCCTCGTTCGCAGTGGCGATTAACCGCGGCGGCATGTCTTTTTAAAGACTCTTGCACCAGATGGTGAAATTGGTCGGGGTCATTAGCCATCATTTCATTGGCTTCCTCAAAAGACAATTGCACGGGATAGTAACCGCCCGCCCATGGATTGTGTAAAGAAGTTTGATCGGAACCAAGTTCCACGAATATTCCCTCGGTATCAAAAGCTTCCCACACTTCTACCACATTACCTTCGTAAGCGATGGAAACGGTTTCTTTTTTGCTCTTCGCTACTTTTACCCGAGTGACTAATTCATCGATATCGGCAATAAGTTCATCTACCCAGCCTTGCTTATAGCGTTTACGGCTGGCCGCCGTATTTACTTCAGCAGTAATAGAAATACAGCCCGCAATATTGGCGGCTTTGGGCTGGGCACCGCTCATGCCACCTAAACCGGCGGTAATAAATATGGCACCACTATCGGGTTGAGCGCCTACTTTACGGAGGGCATTCATTACTGTTATGGTAGTGCCATGCACAATTCCTTGCGGTCCTATATACATATAACTACCCGCTGTCATTTGTCCGTATTGGCTCACGCCGAGGGCATTAAATTTCTCCCAATCGTCGGGTTTGGAATAATTGGGAATCACCATGCCGTTGGTTACAACAACCCGCGGCGCATCGGGGCTACTAGGAAATAATCCCATAGGGTGGCCACTGTACATGTGCAGACTTTGGTCTTCTTGCATTTCCGCCAAATACTGCATGGTTAAAAGATATTGCGCCCAGTTTTGGAAGACCGCTCCATTACCTCCGTAGGTAATTAACTCTTGCGGATGCTGCGCCACGGCAGGGTCGAGATTATTTTGAATCATCAGCATAATGGCCGCTGCCTGCTGACAATTGGCGGGGTAGTCGGCAATGGGTCGCGCCTTGATTTCGTAATCGGGTTGAAAACGATACATATAGATACGGCCGTAGTTTTTCAATTCGGCGGCAAAGTCTTGGGCCAATTCAGCATGCCAAGCTTCGGGGAAATAGCGCAGGGCGTTTTTTAGGGCCAGCTCTTTTTCTTCCAGGGAAAGAATATCTTTTCGCTTGGGAGCATGGCTTAACTTGGGGTCGGGGCTTTTAGCAGCGGGCATTTCGGTAGGGATCCCTTGTAAAATGGCTTCTTTAAAACTTAGTAAAGTGCGGGTAGGCATAATTATCTTTTAAATTTTCCTGTTTTTTTATCAAATCCGTAGGGGCAATGCTTGCAACCACTTTGGCAACAATAACCTCTTTTTAGGTGGTACTGTTTGGTGAAAACAATAAAACCTTCCTCGGAGTAGTAAAAATCTTCAGGATTTAACTGAGGCATTTATTTTTTTGCCAAAAATACAATAATGCCAAGAGGTGTTTTAATCCTTGCCTTGGTAGTTTTTCTTTACTTTGTGCAAATGGAATAAGGGTATGAAGAGTTTAAGTTGGGAAGAGTACTCGGGTGTGCTCCGAAAAAACACTCTACATCGAGAGGCTTTTAAAAGCGCTAACGATCTGTTTTTATCAGAGTATCGGGCCTTTTTTGAAGAAGAAGGCTTAGGGAGGATTGATGTTAGTTCGGTGCAAGGCATTGGTAACTATACCATTAAGTGGACCAAAGCCTCCCTGAAGGATGATGTTAATGTAGAGTTGAAGCTCGATGAGCCGCTTTTTACGGTGGGTTACATTTTTACAGGGGCCTTTAATTTTCACCGTGGCGATGGTCAAGAAGGAGCTCGCGTGCAAGCCCCAGCCATTGTAATTTATCGGCAGAATAGCGATTTAAGCTATCAATTAATCGAATCTTCTAAGCCCTATGAAACCTTAAATATTTCATTTAATGATAAGGTGCTACAAAGAATTCTGCAAAAATTTGCCAGCAGTTCGGTTATTATAAGTCGACTTAACGAGGAGAAAATGATTGTGCATCGTCCCGAAGATCAATTTTTAGGAGCTCTCTTTAATCAGTTAAAATATTTACCCCTCGATAAGGATGTACACAATCTCTTTCTAGCGGAAAGTTTGGTACTTAAAATCCTTAACAAAACCATGCTTTTATTAGCAGGTACTTCCGCTTTCGCAGATGCCGATTTAAATAAAGACAAGAAGCAAGAACTCAATCTCTTTCAAGCAGTGATGGCTTATGTGCGAGAAAATGTTCATAAAGCTATTAGTATCAATAAGCTTTCCGAGCGCTTCGAGGTAAGCCCGCGTTGGTTACAACGTCATTTCAGCGATGAGCTACAAATGACTTTTTCCGATTATTTACGCGATCTCCGTTTAGCCAAGGCTTACGATATGCTTACCAATCCCGCTAGTAATTTATCCATCCGCGAAGTTTGTTTGGAGGTCGGTTACAATAGCAGTCAAACCTTTTCCGCCAATTTCAAAAAGCAATACGGTATTTCGCCTAAACATATTATTGATCGGTATTAACCTCACTTCGGTTGAATATCGCTGGCAATTCGTTTGATAAATAGCCTCTCCATTAAGCGCGAGCTAAGTTAAGGAGTGGGATACGATCGGGTAGTAATCTTTTCTGAATATCAAGAAGAGTTAGAAATAAATTTACAAGATCGGCAGTCGAGTGGTAGTTTTGTGATCTTCTTTCTAATGATCAACCCTCCCTATTCCTTAGCTTTGCCGCCATGTGGGAAATCCATACTAAGGCTTCGCGCCTCGAATTTGTGCTGGAGCGAAAAGGAGTAGAACTCTGGGTGAAGCGCGATGATCTTATTCATCCCGAAATTAGCGGTAACAAGTGGCGCAAGCTCAAACATCATTTGGCTTCTTTCGAAAGAAGTGCCAAAAGTGAAATCTTAACTTTCGGTGGTGCTTTTTCTAATCATATTGCAGCCACGGCTGCTTTGGGCGACCTTTGCGGCATTCCTACTCATGCTCTAATTAGAGGGGAAGAGGAAATGATAAATAACCCGACCCTCGAATTTTGCCTGAAAAAAGGTATGCGCATTGAAGGCATCTCGCGTAAGCAGTACGATACCAAAGATGACCCTAAGTTTTTACGAACGCTGGCCTTGCTAATGCCTCAGGTTTATATTATTCCCGAAGGGGGTAAAGGCCCACTGGGACTGCAGGGTTGTTTAGAAATCACTAGCGAAGTAGAGGAAGATTTTGATTATTGGGCTGTAGCAGGGGGCACGGGGACTACGGCGGCTGGGGTTTTGGCTTCAACGAGGGTGAAAAAGCTGTTACTCTATCCTGCTTTAAAAGGCGGGCAGTTTTTAGTGCCGGCTATTTTTAATCAGCTCTTGGCCTATTTTGAAAACCACCAATCGCAAAAAATCTCCTTGCGCGCTTTGCAGCAAAAGTTAATTTTGCGCGACCCTTACCACTTTGGAGGCTATGGAAAAATCACCCCAGAATTAGTTGCTTTTTTAAACACTTTTCAGGCCCAATACGCGCTAAAACTGGATCCCGTTTATACGGGAAAAATGTTTTTTGGACTTTTACAGGATATTGATGCAGGCCTGTTTTCCGCTGGATCGAAAATACTCGCGATGCACAGTGGTGGCTTGCAGGGTATAGCAGGAATGAATAATAGGCTGCGTGCCAAAAACCTTGAAACTATAAATTATGAAGCTTAAACTTACCGCCGTATTTAGTGTAATATTCTTTGCTCTTTCGGCGCAATCGCCTAGCGAAGTGTATATCGAAAAGTGGCATAAGGTAGCGCAAGCAGAAATGCAGGCTTATGGAATTCCGGCCAGTATTACCTTGGCGCAGGGCATATTAGAATCGGCCAACGGACGCAGTAAATTGGCAACCGAAGGCAATAACCACTTTGGCATTAAATGCCATTTAGAATGGGAAGGAAGAAAGATTTACGCCGACGATGATGAAAAAGGGGAGTGCTTTCGTTCCTATAAAAATGCGGAAGAGAGTTTTCGCGATCATTCCCTTTTTTTAAGCACCCGCACCCGCTACGCCTTTTTATTTGAAGAGTCCCCCACCGATTATAAAGCTTGGGCTAAAGGTCTTAAAAAAGCGGGCTATGCCACCAATAAAAAGTACGCCGATTTATTAATTGATCTTATTGAACGCTATGAGTTACATCGCTTTGATAAAATCGATGCAAGTATTAAAGATCTTCCGCCCATTGCGGGTGAGGCGGCCGTTTTCGCAGATGAGCATTTAGTAAAACTCAGTTCCAATAAAGTGAAATACATTGTTGCGCGCAGCGGTGATAGCTTCGAAAGCATTGCCCAATTTGCCGATTGTAAGGCAGAGGATTTACTAGATTATAACGACTTACGCTACGATGCCGCTATCGAGGATGGACAAATAATTTACCTGCAACCCAAACGCCGTCGTGCCAGCCGAGAACATCGTTTTCATTTGGTACAAGATGGCGAGGATATGTATGCTATTTCCCAAAAATTTGGAGTGCGTCTCGAAAAATTGTACCGCCGCAACGATTTAAAGGTAGGCGAGCAACCTAAAGTAGGAACCCGCTTAGAGCTGCGTTAACTACTGCAATTTGTAGCAGATTACCGTGCCATCATTACTGTAGGTAACAATATTGAGATTGTTATCTCGGTTCAGTGATCCCATGTCGAAAGGCCCTTGCGCAAAAACAGGGAAGCCATCTACCAATTTGCCTTCCTCATTAAAGAGGCGAATTTCTTCCGCTCCTTCTGCGAAAGCGGCCACGTAAAAGCGGTTGTTTTGCAGCATAGCCTTGGGTTTAACCTTTATATCCGATTCGAAGCTGGCTTTGAAAGGGCGTTTTTCATCTTTTACAAAAAGCTCTTCATCGTTGCTGAAAATATAGCGGCCTTCGAAATAAATGAGGTGGTCGGCAGGATGACCCTCGTCGAGGTAAACCGCATCTACTTTCGATTGAGGATTAATCACATACATTTTGCCGGAATTACTGCCCGCAATTAGTTCCGACTCTTTCAGGCTTTCGCCTTCTTTTAGATAGAAACTGGTTTTTAATTCTTCAATTTTTTGATCAATCACAAAGCGTTCTTCGCCGCGACGATTTAATTGATAAAGTTTCCCAGTAGCGCTGAGGCAGACAATAATATCGGCGCCTTTTACGCTGAAATGCTGCGGCTCACTAATTATCTCATCGTCGGCTTCTTTAAAGTCCCAACCCTGCACAGGCTTGCCTTCCACATCGTAATTGAGAAGCTTTTTTCCACAAGGAACCACAAGGCGATAATTGCGCGCTTCATCGTAATTAAAAACGCCCAGCGGAGCAGTTGCCTTCGCTGGTAATTTCACCGGGAATCCCTCTACGTCATGGCCCAAACGGTCTACCGCATACAAGGTATTTGCAGTGTTGAAAACCATTTGCAGCTTGTTGTTGCGGTAAATATCTACCTGGCGAATGCTGCCAATTATGGGGCCATCTAAAGCTTTATTCCAAAAAACCTCACCCTTACGGGAGATGAGATAGAGGTGATTATTTTCGTCGCTTAAGGCAATGTCGTACTTCTGGTTAAGGTGATTTGTAAGAAACTGCGGTTCCCCTTTAGGTTTGGCTTCCAATTGCGTAGTCCACTGGCGACTAATTTTTTCGATTATGGCTTTTTCCTCGCGCAATTGTAGGCTTACAAAGCTTTTTTTATCGTCTACCCGAAGTTGTAAAATACCCCATTTAATTTCGCTGAGACTATCTAATTTTTCTTCTAATTCTTGGGCGGCTTTTTTCTTTAGCTGCGGCAGTTGATTGGGCAGCCACTCGGGGAAACCAGTAACAATTTGGATATGGCTTTTACCCGGTAATTGGTTAACGAGATTTTGGTAAGAAGAGGATTTATAGAGGCGCTTATCATCCAATAAATCGTTTAAAAGTACCTTGAGTGCATTTTGGTCTTCCGCAAAAATTACAAAGTTATTATGCAGCACGTAGAATGGTTGGTGCATCTCGGCGAAAAGCCGGCCAAAAAGGCGAGGTAAGAGGTTAAGCGGCTTTATCCTTCTAACGATATGAGCGCGATAGCCTTCAATAAAGTTGCTATCGGCTAAAGATTCTAGGCTTTCCTTACATAATTCTTCGTCGCGGTAGTTGAAATAGGCAAAGTGAAAAGCTAGGGCATTGCTGCGCCCTGCGCTAAAAACACCCATTTCATTGTCGATAATGCCCAAAATTTTATCGGTGCTGCCGGCGGGCAGTTTTGCGACCAAGCTTTGGTGGTTTTCCAATAGACTGTTGGCTTCTAAATAAGATTGATAGCTGCGATCATACTGACCAATATTCCCCACATTGAGATGAATCCAACTGGCGACGTTTTGTGGTACTATTTGCGAGGCATCAATATTGTCGCTGTGCACATCATTAAAAACTTCGGGGTAATTGAATCCTTCTTGCGGGTGATTGAGAAGTCCAGTTAAAATGAGATCTTGTTTTTCTGCTTCTAAATCTAAAACCGCCCAATCGCCTAGATGCTGCAGATAGTCAAATTGCGCATTTTTATAAAGTGCTTTAAGGTAGTCGTTTGCTAATTCTAAGTGAATGAAAATATTAGCTACCGCGCTGTTATTACGGGTTTGGCGGAGGTTCTTTAGGTTGAGGTCGTCGGTCCAATTATTTGGGTTGCTTATCTGGCGCAAGCTGTTTTCGATGGGGATACGACTGGGGGAAACAAGCAGATAATCTTTATCGTAATGGAGGTATAAAACCAATTTCGACTTACTTTCTAATTTTAAGATTTCCTTGCCAGTATAATCGCTGCTGCTAATTTCAAAATGTGCTGCTAATAATTTTTGCCAAGTCTTAAATTTAAGATCATTTTTAGGGGCGATTAGGAGCCAATCGTATTTTTCTGCACCACTTAAAGATTCGCATAAAAGCGCATCGGGGAAGTCTTTTAAAAGGGCGAGACTATCGCTGGGTAAGGTGTTTTTTAAATCCTGCCAATTGCTGCTAATTTGATGCAGTGAAGGCAGTTTGTCTAGATGTTCGTAAACGCGAGAATTACGGGCCGCTTTTTCTACTTTAGACCAATCATTAACATGCGCTAACCACACGGTATTGCTGGGTATCAGTTGGTAGAGGTTGGTTGCTTCAACCTTCTCGGTGCTACACGCACTGCCAAGCAGACCAGCCGCTAAGAAAAATAAATGTCGCAGTTTCATGTAAAGAGAATTTGCGCAAAAGTATTAAGAATTAGACGATTTACCTTAGCCAGGAAGAAGTCGGAAAGTTTTACGATGGTAAGGGCTGATTCCATGTTCTTTGATGGCGGAGCGGTGTGATTTTGTAGGATAGCCTTTGTTTTGTTGCCAGTGATAATGCGGATATTCCTGTGCCAGCTTTTCCATGTATTCATCGCGGTAAGTTTTTGCGAGAATGGACGCAGCGGCAATACTTTTAATGCGACCGTCTCCTTTAATTTCGCATTGGTGCGGAATGTCTTTGTAGGCTTTAAAGCGATTGCCGTCAATTAGTAAAATCTCTGGTTTGGTAGGCAACTGATCTACCGCACGATGCATGGCTAAAAAGGAAGCTTGCAGAATATTAATGGCATCAATTTCTTCGTGAGTAACCACGCCCACAGCCCAGGCGATGGCTTTTTTTTCAATAAGCAAGCGCAAGGCTAAGCGATTACTTTCGGTGATTTGCTTCGAATCGTTAAGCAGGGGCGAGCGAAAATTGGCAGGTAAAATTACGGCAGCGGCAAATACTGGTCCTGCCAAACAGCCTCGACCCGCTTCATCGCAACCGGCTTCCAATCGTCCTGCTTTGAGGAGGCCTTTCAGTTTAGTCATTTACAAAACACTTTTCAATACTACTCCACATCATCATAGCCGATTGCTCCCAACTGAATTTCTGCACTTGAACGCGCCCTTTTTTAATATAGTCTTGGCGAATTTCTTCCTTTTCGCTTTCCAACATCGCTTGAGCAATTTCTGCACTATTGTTAGAATCGCAAAGCCAAGCGGCCTCGCCTGCTACTTCGGGCATGGCGGAATTATTTGCGGTGATTACCGGGCAATCGCTTTTAAATGCTTCTAAAATGGGGATACCAAAACCTTCAAAATGAGAGACGAAACATAGGGCTTGTGCCGCGCCAATAAGGGGAATAAGATCTTCTTCGGCCAAGCGGCCCGCAAAAATAATATCCTCACGGAAAGGGTTTTGGCTATGCCGCTTTTCGATTTCTTTCGCTCCCAACATATTGGCACCGGCCAGTATGAATTTGGCCTGACCTCCTTGTCGGCGATACATTTGATAGGCTTCTAGCATGCCGGTTATGTTTTTGCGGGGATTAAGGGAGCCTACAAAAACTAGGTAATTGGTACCATTAGCCCAGCGCTCTTTTTGAGCCTCAATGCTTGGTAAATCTATAGCTTTAAACTTATCGCTTACGCCATTATAAACCACATCAATTTTAGCCGCGTCGATAGCATAAGAAGCGGAAATATCTTTTTTAGAAAACTCGGATACGGTAGCTACTCTTTTGCCGCGGTGAGCAAAACGCGGAAAAAAATAGCGCATATAAGCGCCCGATACGGGATCGAGATTATGGTTTTGATGTTCGAAGTTAATATCGTGAATTACTGGCAGAGCACGAGTTTTACCCCAAGTAGGAATATAACCATCGGGGGATAGAAAAAGGTCAACTTTGTGTTTCCACAAGATAAAGGGTATGCTGAGTTGAAACCAGATCCACCATAAAACCGCGTGCCGCGAAGGAGGACCGATTTGTACAGCGCTAACATTCGGTCCGAAAAGGAATTCCTTAGGATAGCTCCGATCGAAAATAAAGAGCCATTCCACCTCAGGGTGATTTTGCACCAAACGCGAAAGCACCTCGTAGCTAAAATAGCCGATGCCGTCGAGTTTGTCTTTGATAAGCAAACGGGTATTTACAGCAATTTTCACAGCGCAAAGATAAGCCTGTCATAATGATTACCTTCGCAGCGCGAATAATATGCAAAAGAAATTTGTTGGCAGTTTATTTTTACTGCTCCTAGTAAATGTTTTAGTAAAGCCCCTGTGGATTTTTGGAATCGACCTAGAAGTACAGAATAGGGTTGGGGGAGAGGCCTATGGTTATTACGCCGCCGTTTTAAGTTTCAGCATGATCATAAATATTGTGTTAGACTTAGGCTTAGCACATTACAGCAATCGTAGCATCTCTCGCAAACCCGAGGAAGTGGCTTCTCATTTTTCGGATCTGATACTATTGAAATTGGTTTTGGCCTTAGTTTACCTTTTGGCCGCGCTCGTGCTGGGTAACTTTTTAGGTTATTTAGGCACAGAGTGGACGGTTTTACTTTACCTCGCTTTGGGTCAAGCTTTTTCTTCCTTAATTCTATTTTTCAGGGCCCATTTAGCGGGTTTACAGCTTTTTAAATACGACAGCCTGATGAGCGTGGTTGATAAAATATTGATGATTGCTCTGGCGGGTTATGTCCTCTACTTTAGTGATGCTTTGGAAATGACCATTCAGCTGTTTGCCAAATTGCAGGCCCTAAGTTTTGGGCTCGCCGCTCTGCTCGCTTTCTTGCTCATCTACCCACGAGTGAAAGGAATAATGCCCAAACTGCAGCTAAAAGGATTTGTAGAACGCCTAAAAAGTAGTTATCCTTACGCGCTGCTTATTTTTTTAATGGCCCTTTACACTCGGGTAGATTCGGTTATGTTACAGCAGTTAGTAGGCGATTTAGAAAACGGAATTTATTCTCAGGCTTTTCGTTTATTAGATGCCATTAATCAACCAGCATATTTATTTTCAGTATTGCTATTGCCCATGTTCTCGGGGATGTTAGCTCGCAAAGAATCAGTTGCCGCCTTAAGTAAGCTGGCTTTTAGCTTATTGTTTGTGATGGGTTTGGCTATTTCTGTCGCCACTTATTTCGCCGCCCCTGAACTAATGGCTTTGCTCTATGATAATCATAGCGCTAGTAGTGCTCCGGTTTTGCAGGCTCTACTTTTTAGTTCTCTGGCCTTTGGTACCACCTTCGTTTTTGGCACCTTGCTTACGGCAAAAGGCGATTTGAAACTTTTAAATAAGGTCGCTTTTATGGGTTTTTTGTTAAATGTGATCCTCAATTTAATTTTAATTCCCTTCTACGGGGCCCTTGGGGCCGCAGTGGCGACGGTGCTTACCCAGTCTATTGCCGCGCTAGTGCAGATGTATTTATGCTTTAGAAATTTAGAGCTTAAATATGGTTTTCAGTTTTGGTTGCGAATAACGCTTTATTCTTCTTTTGCTATTGGCGGAAGCGTTTTAATGAGTATCTATCTACCCTTAATTTGGTGGCAACTTGGTCTATTAATAGGAGGCTTTATTGCGGTTCTTGCTCTTCCTTCAGGGCTCTTGCCTTTAAAAGATGCCTTTCTGCTAATAAAGCCTAATCAGAAGTAGGTTAAGGCCAAGCATTTATTGTTATTTTTGCCGCCTTAAATAGCAGAAAATGCAGGAAAATACTCAGAACACCGATCAGGTTTTTGATTCTACTAATCTTATTGTTTACTTATTCAACTGGCGTAAGCCTCTACTAATCGTAACAATTGTTGCGGCCGTATTGGCTGCTGTTTTTAGCAGTCCATCTTTTGTAGAACCGCAGTTCGAATCTACCGTAACGGTTTTTCCTTCTACCACCAATAGCTTATCGAAAGCCCTGCTTCCGCAGAAATTCGCTTCGCGCGGACAGGATATTTTAGAGTTCGGTAAAGAAGAGGAAGCAGAGCAGCTGCTCCAAATTTTAAATACCGACGAAATTCGCGATAGCATTATTCAGAAATACAATTTATTGGAGCATTACCATGTGGACCCTAAAGGGAAATATGCTAAAACGGAGTTGTATGAAACCTATAGTTCTAATATTTCCTTTCGTCGCACTGAGTTTATGAGTGTGGAAATAAGTGTGTTAGATGCGAGTGCAGATACGGCAGCCTTAATTGCGAATGACATTGTAGTTCAGCTTGATAAGGTTAAAAACCGCATCCAGCAAGAGCGCGCTTTACAAGGTCTAGCAATTATTGATCGTGAATATAAATCGCTCAAGAGCAACCTAAAAGGTTTGGAAGATTCACTTACCGAGTTACGCTACAAAGGCGTGCACGATTACGAAACCCAATCGGCTGTTTTAAGTGAACAGTTAGCCACTGCGCAAATTGAAAAAGGGGTTAATGATCCGGCGGCTCGCGCCATAGAAGCGAAATTAGATACGCTCGCCAAGTACGGGGGTACCTATGTTTCATTAAGAGATCAACTTACCTATTTAAAAGAGGAGGTAGTGAAGTTGAAAACTGCTTACGATCAAGCAAAAGTAGATGTGGAAGAAAGCTTACCCGCCACCTTTAAAGTAAACAATGCTTACGCTGCTGAGAAGAAGAAATATCCAGTGCGTTGGTTAATTGTAGCTCTTTCAATGTTGGGCGCTTTTACCTTTACTTTGGTTTCTATTTTAATTTGGGATACGATTAGTAAATCGCGCAAGTAAAAAGCTCTTTCATTGAATAACTTCCTGGCTAATAAAGCAAATCGATGGGTAATGGGAGCGGGGCTATTTATGGCTTTGCTTAATGTGCTCATTATTATTAGTGAGGTGTACTGGATGCTGCTTTTACCTTTTGCCTTTTTAATCTTGGCGTTAGTCTTTTTAGCTTTAGATAAGGTTTTGTACTTTATAATATTTAGTACGCCTTTAAGTATTTTCTATCTCCATCCCGATCTACATGTGGGCTTTACCTTACCCACTGAACCTTTGCTTTTTGGCATAATGCTCCTCTTTTTTGCAAAGCTTATTTATAAGGGGAATTTCGATTTGAAGATCGTTAAGCACCCAATTTCCTTAGTGCTTATTGCCAGTCTTTTTTGGATGCTAGTAACCACGGTTACTAGTGAGATGCCTTTAGTGTCTTTCAAGAATTTTCTGGCGCGCCTATGGTTTATAACGGTCTTCTTTTATTTCATGTCGCAGTTGTTTAAAGACCCGAAAAGAGTGTATTTATTTTTCTGGTTGTATTTAATTCCGCTGTCTGCAGTGGTTATTTATACTATTGTGGTGCACGCCCAGTGGGGTTTCACCAAAGATGCTTCCGTATGGGTAATGTTTCCCTTTTTTAAAGAACACACTTCCTACGGAGCCGTGTTGGCGATGTATATTCCTATTGCGATTGCCTTTACTTTTTTCATTAAATGGAATTTGAACAAGAAGTTTTTGGCTGGCACCCTTTTAACCATTTTGTTTTTGGGGGTGATTCTATCTTACACCCGCGCTGCCTGGGTTAGCTTAGTGGCAGCAGGTTTAGCCGGTTTAATGATTTGGATGCGCTTACGCCGCGAGATCTTCTATTTAATGATCATTGCCTTCTTTGGGGTGCTCTTTTACTTTAGGGGCGATATTCAAAAAAAGTTTGAAAAGAATGATACCACTAGTAGTGATAATTTAACCGAACACGTGGAGTCCATTAGTAACATTTCAACTGATGCTTCCAATATGGAGCGGATTAATCGTTGGAAGTCGGCCTTCCGTATGTTTGAGCAGCGACCGATATTTGGCTACGGCCCAGGCACCTACATGTTTGTCTATGCTCCTTTTCAGAAGCCTTCTGAAAAAACGATAATTAGTACCAACGCCGGGGATATGGGAAATGCCCACAGCGAATATATTGGTCCTTTGGCCGAGCAGGGTGTTTTAGGTTTAGTACTAGTTTTGTTGCTGGTGTTTTATACCGTCCTAACGGGAATTAAAACCTATCACAAACTTAATGACCCTAACGAGAGGGTTTTAGTTTTAGCATCGTTAATGGGAATTATAACCTATTGGACCCATGGTTTTCTCAATAATTTCTTAGATATGGATAAAGCGTCCCTGCCTGTTTGGGGATTTACTGCTTTAATTGTGTACTTCGACCAGTATCGCAAAAAATAAACCCAATTTTGTTTTAGTGGCCTAAGTATCAATAAATCAGGGGGTACAAGGTTCTTTGTGGGCTATATTCTGCTGGTTGTTACCAAAATGTTAATTAACAAGTCTTGTTTATTAATAAATTTTTAACATTTTTGATACTGGATAACCAATAAATAAAAGCTATGCGAACAACCAAAGCAGTGCTAACACTTTTGTTAGCACTATGCGTACAGTTGGGTTTTGCCCAATCTCGTGCGGTAAAAGGGACCATTAAAGGCCCCGGAGGAGAGCCGATTCCAGGAGCTTCAGTGATTGAGAAGGGTACCAAAAATGGTACAGCTGCCAATGCCGCTGGAGCTTTTTCAATTTCGGTATCAGGCTCAGATGCGGTTTTAGTAATTTCATCACTTGGTTTTGAAACTCAAGAACGTCGGGTGGGCTCAGATGCCACAGTTGATGTTTACATGAAAGAGTCTCAAGAAACCTTAGATGAAGTTGTTGTAACTGGTCAGGGTGTGGGAGTAAGTAGAAAAAGAATTTCTACCACTGTTTCCTCTATCGATTCGAAAGAGTTAAAAAATTCTCCTGCCATGCAGTTGGACCAACTCATTCAGTCAAAATTACCTAATGCTCAAATTAAGTTGAGTTCGGGGCAGCCAGGTACTGCATCCATAATTCGGTCACGCGGACCAGTTTCAGCGAATACCAATACCACTCCGGTAATTATGGTAGACGGAATTAGGGTAGATAACCTTAACTCAAACGCTGCCCTAGGTCTTAATACTGGTGGTGCGCAGTCTTCTGCTGTAGCAGATATTCCCATGGAGGATATCGATCGTATCGAGTATATACCTGGTGGAGCTGCTACTACCTTGTATGGTGCTGATGCGGCTAATGGTGTTTTACAAATCTTTACTAAAAGAGGAAAAGCGGGAAAGGCTTCTGTTTTCTTTGAATCTCAAGTAGGACAAATGGTGGGTACTGCCGACTTTTTGCGTTGGGATAAAACGGCAGACATCATCTTCCAGCCAGGAATGGTTCAAAATTACCGTTTAGGTTTTTCAGGTGGAACAGATGAATTTAATTACAGCTTCTCAGGTTCCTTATACCAAGACGATGGCTTTAATTCAGTGAACGAGCAAGTTCGTCGTAATTTCCGTACTACGGTAGCGGCAAGAGTTTCTAATCGCTTGCGCTATTCAGCTTCCCTTGCTTATTCAAATTCAGAGTTTACTCGTGATTATAATGCGAATACCAGTTTCGCACGTTTCGGTAACTTAGAAGGCGGCTCTTACGGAAATCTTGATTCTTTAAGTGCTCAAGAAATCACCGATTTAACCAATCAACTGCAGGAAGAAGGGGATTTGACCAACATTACCGAAAGAGTAAATCGATTTAATGTAGCGAATAACTTTACTTATGATGTAAACGACAAAGTTATTATCTCATTCGATATTGGTTTAGATAGCCGTAATTCTAAGCAGCAAGAATTAGGCACTAATGCGGTACAGATTTCTAAAGGTGCTTGGGCGGAAGGTACTACCGATCAAGGGTATATCTCTGTAAGCTCGCGTAATTTCTTAGTATTAAGTTCTAACTTAAATGCAAACTACGAAGAGAATTGGGGTGATTTCAACTTCTTAACTACCGTAGGTGGGCAGGTTTTCCGTTCAAATGATTACCAAACGGCAATTAGTGCCACTGGAGTGCCTGATGGTTCTGAGTCGATTAACAACTCGGCTGCTCAAAGCGTACAGGATTTCTATAATACCGTAACTTCTTATGGTATTTATGTAGCAGAAAACGTAGGTTGGAAAGATAAAATTTTCTTAGACCTTGGTTTACGTTTTGACGGTAACACCGCTTTCGGTGAGGAGATTGGCTTAATTCCACTGTTAAAATTGGGTGCCTCTTACGTTATTTCTGATGAGAAGTTTTTTAGAGATAATATCTCGAAAGATTACATCACTCTTATGAAGTTCCGTGCGAACTACGGAGAAGCTTCTTTATTCCCTACTCCATTTGCCAATGATTTAACTTTTGCAGCCAATCCTTATAATGGTTTACAAAGTTTTGCTTTTTCTAATCCGGGTAACCCAAATCTTCAGTCAGAAATTGCGAAAACGACTGAGTTTGGTGTTGATTTAGGATTGTTCAAGCGCTTAACGCTTAGTTTTACTTATTATAACACTATAACCGAAGGAGCCTTATTTACTCCTCCACAGGCTCCGTCAACTGGACAAGCAGCGCAAGAAACCAACGTGGGAGAAATTTCAAACAAAGGTTACGAAATCGCCTTAAGTGCTAGTATTATTAGTAATGAGAAACACCGCTTAAACGGTCGAGTTTCTTATAACTACAATGAAAACGAAGTTGTAAGTACTGGTGGTGCTCCAGAATTTGCCGTAGGTGGTTTTACTTTCCTAGGTTCATTTGTTAATGCAGGACAGCCTTTAGGCTACCTACGTGGTGCCCAAGTAGTGCAAGATGCTAATGGTAACTACGAGGTAAATCGTAACGCTTATTTGGGAACTACCTTCTCACCAACCTTTGGTACTTTCGGTATTGATTATACTTGGAATAACAAGCTATCTCTATTCTTAAATGGTGATTATCAATTTGGTGGACAAGGGGTAAATGTAGACGACGTGTTACGTTACTTCGGTGGTGTTAACGATGAAGATCGTTTTCCACAAGCCGTTATCGATGGAGGTATTACCTCATTCTTCGATTTAGCAGGATACTGGGTAGAAGATGCCAATTATGTTAAAGTTCGCACCATTGGCGCGGAGTATAATTTTGGTAATCTCTTAGATAGTCGAATCAAAAATTTAAGATTAGGCTTCACCGTTCAAAATGCCTTTAACTGGGTAAGTTCAAGCTTCGATCCAGATGTTACTGGTTCAGGTATCAGCTCTCAAGGTGGATTTGCTGGTGGTGGTTTCGGCTTTGGAACAGAGTCTGCTCCAAGAATTTACCTAGGTTCTTTACGCGTTAACCTTTAATAAGAAGCAAAATGAAAAAGATAATTTCAAAAATCTCAATTTTAGCAGCTTCAGCATTGGTTTTTGCAGGCTGCGAAGCAATAGATCCAACCAATGTTGTTAACCCAAATTTATCGGAAGATGCTTTGATTGGTCAGCCCAATTCTGCGGAAGCTTGGTATTGGGGTATGGAACGTCAATTGGCAGTTACTGCTAATAATAACCTAATCATATCTGAAATTGTATCTGATAACTACGTCAACACTCAAACTTTCTTTAACCAGTTTTTAGATGGTTTAAATGTAGATTATCAGGATGATGATATCGATGATAGCCAATTTCACATTGCGCGCTTGCGCGAGATGGCCATTTTCGGTTTGGAAGAAATTCTTCCTAATGATGCCAATGCAACAGATGTTCAGCGTTCGGAATTTTTATTTTTCCGCGCCTTGTCACATTTATTAACGGGTATGTACTACCAAGAATTGCCAGGTTCAGCAGGTGGCGCGGTTCTTAGTCGTGAGGTGCATTTAGATGCGGCCATCCAATACTTTACCGAAAGTAATGATGCCAATGCCAATGTGGGGGCTTTAATAGGTATCGCTAGAGCACAGTACCTTAAGGGTGATGTTGTAGCGGCGACTAGTGCTGCTGATGCAGCCATCGCTGCGGATGCAGGCGCGGGCTTCGTTCGCTATATTACTTTCGATCCTCAAAACTCAAGAGGAAACAGTAATAGCAATAATTACACGGTAAACGCTTTGCAGGATGCTTTGTACGATCGTGGTAGTTTCGACGATTTACAACCTCTACCAAGCTTAGACTTTTTAGACCCTAAGTTTGTGGTGGTCTCAGGAAACGAAGATTCTAAAATTCCTTTATTGAAAATTGAGGAAGCGCATTTGATCAAAGCTGAAGCTCAGCAGTCGCAAGGAAGCGATGGGGACGCCATTAATACCCTTACCGATTTAATTGGTTTGGTAGCTACTCGTCCCACTATTACTGTAGATGATGGAGCCGAAGATCGTACTCAGCGTGAACCAGGTTCTCGTCCAGATAGTACTGACATTACCGTTGATGGTATAGCGGGTTTAGTTCTTTATCGCGGTGGTGGTCCAGTTACCATTCCTAGCGTCTCGGGAACTTCCTATACCGCTGCTGATTTAGCTGGCCTAAGTGGCGATGCTTTGTTAGATGCGATTTACCGTATTCGTCAGCAGGTATTTATTGGTGAAGGTATGCGTTCGGTAGATATGGGTATTACTTATGTTGTTTCTCAGAACGAGCAATTATTAAATACCGATAATGTAAGTGCAGACATGACGGTTCCAGATTTACCGCCATTTTTAATCGCCATTAAAGATAATGTCGATGCAATTACCTATGATGAAGTAGCACGTACTTGTACTATAGACAATGACATTACTGCCATCATCGTAAGCCAAAAGGCTACAGATTATGTTTGTCCTTTCCACTAGGGAAAAATTCTTTAAAAATAAAAGGGGAGTCGTGAGACTCCCCTTTTTTTATGCCTGGTAATATATGCGCTTGGCGTTTTACTCCGTAATAGTTATCTGTTCAATAATTTTGGGCAAGATACGTACGGAGGCCATCTCACGGTATTTTTTCCGAGCCTCCTCGGCTGGGTATCCAAAATAAGTCTTATCGGGCTCCAAAGATTTAGAAACACCTGACTGTCCTAAAACCACTGCCTTAGTACCGATTCTCACATTGGAGCTAACACCAACTTGCCCCCAAAGGGTTACTTTATCCTCAATTACCACGCAACCCGCAATACCCACTTGCGCAGCAAATAAGCAATCTTTGCCAATTAGAGTGTCGTGGCCTATATGAACCGAATTATCGATTATAGTGCCAGCGCCTATGCGTGTATCAGCACTAACTCCGCGATCAATGGTACAAGAGGCACCAATATTTACACGATCTTCTAATACTACAATCCCACCGCTTAAAAGCTTGTCAAAACCACTTGCACGATTTTTATAATAGAAGGCATCGGCTCCTAGCACGCTATTAGCGTGTATAACGACATTGTTGCCAATTTTGCATCGATCGTAAATAGTAACATTAGCATGGATAATACAGTTATCCCCGATTTCAACATTTTCGCCAATAAAAGCACCGGGCTGAATGATAGTACCTTCCCCAATTTTAGCACTGGGATGTATCGCTCGTTCACTCGCCTTGAAAGGGAAATAATGGTTCGTTAGTTTATTGAAATCTCTAAAAGGGTCATCACTAATTAAAATCCCTTTACCTTCTGGAACCGCCACCTTTTTATTTATTAAAACTGTGGTTGCGTCAGAATGTAAGGCTTTGTCGTAATATTTAGGATGATCTACAAATACTAAATCTCCTGGCCTTACCCGATGAATTTCGTTCCAACCCCAAACTTGATGGTCAGCAGGGCCATCATATTCGCAGTTTAAAAGCTGAGCCAATTCGGCTAAAGTATGTACCTGGGGAAAGTCCATTTACTCTTTGTAACGCTCTTTATATGCTCCAGTAGCGGTTTCAATCACTACTTTTTCACCTTCAGCAATAAATAAAGGAACGCGTATTTCCGCGCCTGTTTCAACGGTCGCAGGTTTAAGGGTGTTCGTTGCGGTATCTCCCTTAATTCCTGGTTCGGTATAGGTAATGGTTAACGCTACTTTTTGGGGTAGTTCGCATACCAATGGACGGTCTTCATCAGCATGGAAAAGTACTTGGCATTCCATTGCTTCCAATAAGAATTGGGGTGCATTAATAAGTTCCTTCGCAATGGTGATTTGGTTGAAGTCATCCATGTTCATAAAATGCCAACCGGAAGGATCTTGGTACAAAAACTGGTAGTTTCTGTTTTCAATTCGAATAACTTCTAATTTGTTTCCTGAGGGGAAAGTATTATCGATCATTCTTCCCGTATCCAGGTTGCGTAATTTGGTTCTTACGAAAGCAGGACCTTTCCCTGGCTTTACGTGTAAGAATTCAATAATTTGGTGAGGAGCATTATTAAATGTAATGCATAATCCATTACGGATATCTGAAGTATCTGCCATAGCTTTATTATGTTCTGAGGCAAAAGTAAGCTTTTGAACTGCTAAAGTGAAACAGAATTTTGGGCATCTGCCTGGAGCAATTTTTTACAGAATTATAAGGATTTCAACAAGGGCGATGCTTTAATTAGCCTTGGCTGAAATTGCTAATCTTAAGCTTATCCTGGCAAAGGAAAATTTCATCTTCGCTAAAGTTAGAGCCGATCACTAGGCTGCGCTCACCCAATTCGCTGCGAAGAAGCTCCTTATACCATTCTATTCCTTGAGGGTCTAAATTGGCAGTAGGCTCATCCAAAATCACCATGTCGCTTGCGCTGAAAAGTGCTAAGGACAAGCGCAGTCTTTGCTTCATGCCAGAGCTAAATTGCTTAATCTTTTTGCGGGAAGATTTCTCAAGATAAGCCCGATGAAGAATATCTTTCGGACTAATTAGCAATCTGCGAAAGCGCTGATAGGTTTCTAAAAATTCTAAGGCTTCCAGTTCTTCAATTAATTCGAAATAGGGGCCAGAGAAACTAATTTTATTTACGGCTTCTTGGACTTTAAGGTCTTTGAGAACGGTTTGGTAAATTACCTCGCCATTGCTTAGGCTTAATGCGCCATAGAGGCATTTTAATAAAGTAGACTTCCCGCTACCATTGCCACCAAGAATGGCGGTTTTAGAGCCTTCTTCAAAACTGTAATTTAGTTTGTCGAATACTATTTGAGGGCCAAAGCTTCTTTGTGCATCCTTAAATTCTACTCGCATTACTCCAAACGAAATCCTTTCATAATTCCCGTTTGGGAGCTGCGAATAAAGGTGAGGATCTCATCTCTTTCTTGGGTAGCCTCAAAGTCGGTTTCAATTATTTCTAAAGCTTGGCTTACGTTATAATTCTTCTGAAAAAGAATACGATAAATATTTTGAATGGAATTTATTCTCTCATTTGTGTATCCTCTTCGGCGCAGGCCAATAGAGTTGATACCGGCATAAGAAATAGGCTCTTTCGCTGCCTTAACAAAAGGAGGAACGTCTTTACGTACCAAAGATCCGCCTCCAACAAAAGCATGGGTACCGATTTTGGTAAACTGTTGTACCGCTGAAAGTCCACCGATTATGGCCCAGTCGCCAATTTCTACGTGGCCTGCTAGTAAAACACCATTTACAATAATGCAGCTTTCTCCAATTACGCAATCATGAGCAACGTGAGCAGTAGCCATAATTAAGGTATTGGCGCCAATTACAGTTTTACCTAAGGCTTTAGTGCCACGGTTAATGGTTACAAATTCGCGAATAGTAACATTATTACCGATAACAACGGTACTATCTTCGCCCTCAAATTTTAAATCTTGAGGAATAGCCGAAATAACGGCGCCCGGAAAAATACGGCAGTTTTTACCAATGCGCGCACCTTCCATAATGGTAACATTGGAACCAATCCAACTACCCTCTTCAATCACCACATTTTTGTGAATCGTGGTGAAGGGTTCGATCACCACGGTGGGTGCAATTTTTGCGCTCGGGTGAACGTATGCTAGGGGTTGATTCATCTTACTTTTCTTTTACTATCTGTGCCATCATTAAAGCTTCGCAAACAAGGCTATCTCCTACATAAGCTTTTCCTGTCATCTTTACAATTCCACGGCGAATAGGTTCGTCCATTACTAAGCGGAAAATAAGGGTGTCACCCGGTACTACTTGTTTTTTGAAACGAACATTATCAATTTTCAAAAAGAAAGTAAGGTAGTTTTCCGGATCAGGCACTGTGCTTAGTGCTAAGATTCCACCAGCTTGTGCCATTGCTTCTACTTGCAATACACCAGGCATAACAGGCGCACCGGGAAAGTGCCCCGTAAAAAAGGGCTCATTCATAGTAACGCTTTTAACGGCCACTACATGGTCGTTACTAATTTCCATCACTTTGTCAACCAATAAGAATGGTGGACGGTGAGGAAGAATGTTCATAATTTGAGTAACGTTATAAACTGGCGTTTGATTTGGGTCGTACTCTGGTACATCGCTGCGTCGCATATCGTCTTTTATTTTTTGGGCTACTAATTTGGCAAAGTTTGTATTGGCTTTGTGGCCAGGACGGGTGGCTATAATTCTGCCTTTTATGGGTTTTCCAGCAAGACTTAAATCACCGATTACATCTAGTAATTTATGGCGAGCCGCCTCATTGGGATAGTGTAAATCTAAGTTATCTAGAATACCATTAGGCTTAACGGAAACACTTTCTTTATGGAAGGCTTTCTTCAGCTTTTGAAGTTTTTCGTCTGATACTTCTTGGTCCACATAAACAATGGCATTATTTAGGTCTCCCCCTTTAATTAAGCCATTATCTAGTAAATATTCTAATTCATGTAAGAAGCTAAAGGTGCGGCAGCGCGCTATCTCTACTTTAAAGTCACTGAGATCTTTTAAGTGAGCGGTTTGACTGCCTAACACTTTGGTTCCGTAATCTACCACGACCGATACTTCGTAATTTTCAGCAGGCAAAGCGATTATTTCCACGCCTTCTTTTTCATCGTAAAAACGAATAGGCTCTTTAACTACAAAAAACGAACGTTCTTTATCTTGGGCCTTGATGCCTGCTTTTTCTAAAACCTCTACGAAAGGAAGTGAACTCCCGTCCATAATGGGCATTTCTGGACCATTAACCTCAATGAGGCAATTGTCTATCGATAAGCCAGTAAGGGCTGCAAGAACATGTTCTACGGTGCTCACACTGGCCTTGCCATTTTCTAGCGTTGTACCTCTTTCGGTATGCGTTACATAGCGGGCATGCGCCGGAATAATCGGTTGATTTTCAATGTCTACTCTCTTAAAGGCAATGCCGAAATCTACTTCGGCCGCTTTAAATACTAAACTTACTTCTGCTCCGGTGTGCAAGCCGAAGCCAGCAATGGAAACCTCAGAGGCAATGCTATGTTGATAGCTATTCATTTAATTTTTTAACTTTTTTTCTAAGTCGCGAATTATGCTCGGCAACTTACGGAAATAAACATAAGACTTCTGGTAATCAGAAACTTTAAATGCGGGGCTGCCCTGCACGATACTATTGTCTTCAACATCTTTACCAATGCCACTTTGCGCAGCGATTTTGACGTCGTTACCAATTTTTAAATGACCAGAAATTCCAACTTGTCCGCCAATCATACAGTTTTTTCCAATCTTGCTCGAGCCTGCCACGCCACTTTGCGAAGCAATAACAGTGTTCTCGCCGATTTCTACATTGTGGGCGATTTGGATGAGGTTGTCTAATTTCACACCTCTGCGAATAATAGTAGAACCTAAAGTAGCGCGGTCAATGGTGGTATTTGCGCCAATTTCTACTCCATCCTCAATTACCACATTACCAATCTGGGCCACTTTATCGTAACCAGATCCTTTGGGGGCAAACCCGAAGCCATCGGCGCCGATAATTACGCCACTATGCAAACTAACTTCATTACCTATTTGGCTATTTGCATAGATGTTTACGCCACTAAAAATGAGGCAATTATTGCCAATATTACAGTTGTCGCCAATAACCGTATTCGCATAAATTTTGGTATTCTTACCAACGGTAACGCCATCGCCAATAACTACACCTGCAGCAATGTAAACATCCTCTCCTAGGTGAGCCTTTTCTGAAACTATCGATCGCGGATGAATGCCAGTTTTTTGATGTTGCAAACTATTATAGGCTTCCAGCAATTTGGCGAAAGCCATATAAGGTTCTTTCACTCGCACCAAACTCGCAGCAATTGGTTTTTCAGCCTTAAAGTCATTACCCACAATTACAATAGAGGCCTCGGTTTCGTATATAAACTTTTGATATTGTAAGTTGGCGAGAAAGCTTAAAGTACCTGCTTTGCCTTCTTCAATTTTAGAAAGATTGGAAACGGTAACATCGGGGTTGCCATCTACCGTTCCGCCGAGCATATCGGCAATTTGTTGCGCGCTAAATTCCATTGGGTCAAAAGTACAAATAATGCTTGTTAAGCCTTTAATATAGCTTTAGGTGCGAATAAAAAATATTTTACTACCGTTTGCGTCAGGGCAGAAATGTTGAGTTGATCGGCCGCAGTGGCAATGTCTACGAGGCTTCCGTCCTTATAAAGTAATTGAATTCGATCTTTAATAGGGTTGTAGGCATTGTTTGTAATCTTCTGTTGAAAGATTAAAAATTCCGCTTCTTCCTTACTGTAATTATGTTCAATAATCGCCTTTTGTCGCAGTTCTTCCAGCTGTGTTTCGCTCCACGCTTCCTTGGCCATTTGCACACCTAAGAGCTTTCGGTCTAAAAGTCTTTGGCATAATGCACTTAAAGCAGGATCTGCATGGTAACGCCATTCTTTAATAGCTGCCATTATATCGTAATCATCTAAGCCGGCATAGAGCTTAACTAATTCAATTTTATTGCTGGGTATTTGCCCACTTAAAAAGGGTTTTAAAACGGATGGTGCGGCCATACCTTCGCGGTAAATCATTCTTGCTCTTTTCAAGATTTGAATCAAAAGGTATTCGGCGCCTAAAACAGTTTTGTGAAGATATACCTGCCAGTACATTAAGCGCCGGGCGACAATAAACTTTTCTACGCTATAAATTCCTTTGGCATCAACTACAATTTGATCATCGGCCACATTGAGCATGGAAATTAATCGCTCGGAGTTCACTTTACCTTCGCTTACTCCCGTGTAAAAACAATCGCGTCGCAAATAATCTAAGCGATCCATATCGAGTTGACTGCTAATTAATTGGTGTAAAAACTTGCGATGGTATTTATTCTGAAAGATTTCAATTGCCAAAGTTAATTTGCCATTAAATTCTTCATTAAGGCTTCGCATAAATTCCAAGGATAAGTCTTCGTGACTAATATTGGGAATTATCGAATTTTCGAGGGCATGGGAAAAAGGACCGTGACCGATATCGTGCAATAAAATCGCGAGATAGACGGCTTCTTCTTCTTCTGGATTGATTTCTGTGCCCTTGCGTTTTAGGATCGAAACGGCTTCTTGCATTAAATGCAAAGCACCCAAGGCGTGATGAAAACGCGTATGATAAGCTCCTGGATAAACCAAATAGGTTAATCCCAATTGCGAAATTCTGCGCAGGCGCTGAAAATGAGGGTGTTCTAATATATCGAAAATAAATTCGCTTGGTATTGTAATGAAGCCATAAATTGGGTCGTTTAATATCTTTAGCTTATTGGTGTGGCTCACTTCTTTTGTAGTATAATTGTGGACGTGCCTAAATAATTCCGAAAACGAAAGTATGGACAATATTCAAATTTTATGGGTTGATGATGAAATTGACCTTTTAAAACCTCATATATTATTTCTTCAAGCGAAAGGTTATTTTGTAGATACCATTAATAATGGCGAAGAAGCCTTAGAAATGGTGGCTGAAAAGTCGTACAATATGGTTTTTCTTGATGAGAATATGCCTGGAATGGACGGCCTAGAAACCTTACAGCGCATTAAGGAAATGCAAAACACCTTGCCTGTTGTGATGATCACGAAAAGTGAGGAGGAAAGTATTATGGAAGATGCCATTGGCTCGCAAATTTCCGACTACCTGATTAAACCGGTTAATCCCAATCAAATTTTACTAACCCTCAAAAAGCATCTCGATAATCGTCGTTTGGTTTCTGAAAAAACAACGAGCAATTACCAGCAAGAGTTTAGGCAAATCGGCATGGATCTGGCCATGGTTCGCGATTATCAAGGATGGGAATCTTTATATAAACGCTTGGTTTATTGGGAGCTAGAGCTAGATAAACTGGCTGATGAGAGTCTTAATGAGATTCTTCTTTCACAAAAGAAGGAGGCCAATGCACAGTTTTTCCGTTTTATTGAACGCAATTACGAAGACTTCTTTCAAACGAAAGAAGAGAGCCCAGTTATGAGCCATACTTTGGTGAAGGAATGGGTAAAGCCCAAGCTTTCAAAAGAGCAAAGTCAATTTTTTGTAGTAATTGATAACTTGCGTTATGACCAATGGAAGGTGATTCAACCCGAAATTGAGAAATACTTTAAAGTAGAAGACGAGCGCATTTATTGGAGCATTCTTCCTACCGCCACGCAGTTTGCAAGAAATGCCCTTTTCGCGGGCTTAATGCCTTCCGAAATTAAGAAGCGTTTTCCTGATAAATGGGTGGAAGATAATGAGGATGATGAAGGTAAGAATAATTTTGAGGATGTATTCTTTAAGGATCAACTTAAACGCCTGGGGCTGGCTGATTTAAGTGTGGGTTACGAAAAGGTAACCAATCATAATTACGGGAAAAAGCTCAGCGAAAATCTAGCCAACTTAATGCATAACGATGTAAATGTTATCGTATATAATTTTGTGGATATGCTTTCCCATGCAAAAACCGATATGAAGGTAATTCGCGAACTAGCCGACAACGATAAGGCTTATCGCTCTCTTACCTTAAGTTGGTTTAAAAACTCCCCGCTTTTAGATATTCTTCGTCAGTTGGCAGAGAAAAATATTCCAGTAATTTTAAGTACGGATCACGGAACTATTAATGTTGTGGATCCTACGAAAGTGGTGGGCGACAAAAACTTAAATACCAATTTACGCTACAAAAGCGGTAGAGGAATTTCTTACCAAAATAGAGATGTTTATTCGGTTAAAAACCCCGAGGATATCTATTTGCCCAAGCAAAATATTAACAGCGAATACCTCTTTGCTAAGGAGAGCTTGTTTTTCGCTTATCCCAATAATTACAATCACTACGTAAAATACTATCGCAACACTTATCAGCATGGCGGCGTATCTTTGGAAGAGATGATAATCCCTTTTATTAGCCTAAAGCCACGGTCTTAATTTTTTTCTCTAGCTAAATTCGCTTTTTGAGCCATTGCCATTGCGTACTTTTGCAGCATGGAAATTTGTTTGAAAGCAAATGATATGGGCGCTTTGGCAGAAGCGGTACCCAAAATTTTAGAGGCAATTGATTACCCAGTTGTTTTGATAAATGGTTCGATGGGAGCAGGAAAGACTACTCTTGTGAGTGCTATATGCAAGCATCTTGGCGTTAACCCTAATGAATTGTCTAGCCCTACGTTTTCTTTGGTTAATGAGTATCTAGATGCGCAATCGCGTAAGATTTATCATTTCGATTGTTACCGTTTAAAAGATGAAGAGGAGGCCTTTCAGGCGGGTTTGGAAGAATATTTCTTTTCAGGATCACGCTGTTGGATTGAGTGGCCCGATAAAATTCGTAATTTACTGCCGTCAGAATGGTCTCAGCTTAGCATTAGCCTTGGTCCCCATTCTGAAAGAATCATTCAAATAAGAAATCAGCATGTCTAAGCCTGAGTTTTTAAGTTTTTCATCGGCCGAACTTATGCCTCAAGAAGAGGTTTTAGAGGTTCAAAGATCAAAACAGCAATTGCAAATTGCTATTCCCAAAGAAACCTGCTTACAAGAAAAAAGGGTGGCTTTAACGCCCGATTCCGTGCAGCTTTTGGTAGATAATGGCCATGAATTAATTGTTGAAACAGGCGCGGGTGAAAGTGCGCATTACAGGGATAGCGATTACTCAGAAGCGGGAGCGAAAATTGTATACTCGCACAAAGAGGCCTTCGAGGCAGATATGATTTTAAAAATCGAGCCGCCTTCCTTGTCAGAGATCGATTTAATGAAGCAAAATCAAACGCTGATTTCGGCTTTGCAGCTTAAAACACAAAAAAAGGAATACTTCCAGAAAATAATGAAGAAAGGGGTAACAGCCCTGAGCTTCGAAAACATGCAGGATGATGAAGGTACGATCCCTATTGTACGCAGTATGAGTGAAATTGCCGGCAGTACTTCCATTCTAATTGCTGCCGAATATCTTAGCAATGCTAATGATGGTAAAGGTTATATGCTAGGCGGCGTTTCTGGGGTTCCTCCCACCGAAGTGGTAATTATTGGTGCCGGCACGGTAGGTACCTTTGCGGCTAGAACGGCTTTGGGTTTAGGGGCTAGCGTTAAGGTATTTGATAAATCCTTAACCAAATTACGTCGCCTGCAAAGCATGCTCAATAACATGCCTATTTACACTTGCGTTATTCAGCCTAAAATTTTAGAAAAGGCCTTAATGCGTTGCGATGTTGCAATAGGCGCTATTCGTTCAGATAGCGGGCGCACCCCTTGCGTCGTAACCGACGAGATGGTGCGCAATATGAAAGCAGGCAGTGTAATTGTAGATGTAAGTATCGATCAGGGTGGTTGTGTAGAAAGCTCCGAGTTAACCAGTCACGATCAGCCCGTATTCCGCAAGTATGATGTAATTCACTACTGTGTTCCTAATATCGCATCTCGCGTAAGCCGCACCGCTTCCTTTTCGATTTCTAATATTTTGGCACCAGTACTTTTAAATATTGCCGAAAAAGGGGGCGTCGACGAGCTTTTATATCGTAATAAAAATGTTCGTCAAGGACTATATCTCTATAAGGGTAATTTAACCAATAAGCCTATTGGCGAGTGGTTTGACCTACCTTATACTGAGGGGGATTTACTTTTTTAAGGCACGCGAAAGTTTAGAAATCACCTTTCCCTTTATAGAATAACTGGCTTTGGGCTTCTCGATGTCAGAATCGTATTGGCCGAGATTAAAATGTGCTATTTTCTCAGCTTTGGTTTCATTGCCAGGAAAGTGAAAAAGTACCCAGTTTTGCCCATTGGGATGCGGCCAATTAGTGCGTTGCATCTTTAATCCGAATTTAGACCAAGCTAATTCTTTGATACTGTTAGCTTTAAATTCTACGCAACCAGGATAAACCCATTTCTCACCTTCATAATCGCTTTTACCCCAAATAAAAGTGGCCAGAAATAAGCCATCGGTGGCCAGGCTTTGGGCAACTTCGCTTAGGCATTGCTCTATTTGAGCCATGCTGCTGTGAGAGAAGATACTTTGAGCAATACAAAAGTCGAAGGCTTGATTAAAAGCACCCACTTTAAAATCGCTATCATTGATGAATTGTGGCTTTTTAATCCGCACTAGATCCGCGCCAACTTCTTCTTTTATGGCTTCGTCAATAAGCCATTGATTGGGCTCAATTCCATAATAGTTTCCAGGATTTAAATAGGGGATAAGCATTTTCCCTACGCGCAGTGAGCCACAGCCGATGTCACAAATTTTATGAGTTGATCTTAAGCCCGCGGCGCAAAGTAAAGTGAACTGCAAGGCACCCAGCAAATCGTATTTTAGAGGCGGTCCAACGTAAGCTTTATAATGCTCGTCTCCAGCGGCCAATTTTGCTAATTCCATATCCTAGATTAAATAGTCTACGAATTAACTAAAATTAATCGCTCACGCTCTACCTTTGTCGCCTTTGAATACATCTTATGCAGCTTTGGAGAAAATTTCTGTACTACTTTATCGGCTTGGGCCTAGGGGTACTCATGGTTTATTTCATTTTTGGTGATCGCGATATACAGTGCAGTTACTTTCCTAACGATAGAGTGCTGTCGGATCTACGCAAAAAAGATTTAACCCTTTCGGTAGATGTGCAGCAAAAAATTGATCGCTCCGAGCTGGATACCAGCGGGCTATCTTACGCTCTGGACTTTGCTAAAGTTAATTTTAGCGCGAGTACCATTAATGAAAATGACTGCAATGTTTATCAACTCGAATTGGAGCGGGAAGCTAAGGGCAAACTTTTTACTATTGAAAACTGCGATTCTTCCGCCACCCTATTAAGGGTTGTGGAACTTTAGTCTAAACCTCTACGCTTAATTTCCTGCTGTATTAAACCTAACTCGCGCGTGCTTTGTCCGCCGGCGCTGGTATTTTCCTCCGCTCTTCTAATAAGATAGGGGAGGGTTTCGTTTACTGGGCCAAAAGGTAAATATTTTACCACATTATAGCCTCCCGCTGCTAGGTTGAAAGAGAGGTTATCACTCATGCCGTACAGTTGACTAAACCAAACATTTGGATGATTATTAGCAATGCCCTTGGCTTCCATCTTTTCGGCAAGCTTACGCGCACTTTCTTCGTTGTGACTGCCTGCTACAAGTAGTATGTCTTCGTAATGATTCAGCACGAATTCGACACCGTCATCATAACTCGTATCGCTTCCCTCCTTATTGGCATGAATGGGATCCTTATAATTAAATTCTTTCGCCCTTTGTCTTTCTTTCTCCATGTAGGCGCCTCGAACCAATTTCACTCCTAGCTTAAATTGTGTGTCTTGGGCCAGTTGATAACTCTCCTTTAAAAAGTCTAAACGGTCAACTCGGTACATTTGCAAGGTGTTTACCACAACAATCTGTTCCTTATTAAAGCGCTGCATCATTTCTAAAGCCATTTCGTCAATTGCTTTTTGAATCCAGCTTTCTTCAGCATCAATCATAATGCACATCCCAAACTTATGGGCAGTGTAGCAAATTTCCTCAATGCGATTTTTAGCACGTGTCCAGGCACGACTTTCTAATTCGCTAAAGGCTTTTCCGGCCGAATACTTTTCTAAAAGGGGGAATGCCGCTACGCCTGTAACCTTGAAAACCGCGAAAGGAATGCCATCACGCTTGGCGCCGTATTTTATAGTTTGTACAATTTCATCTTTGGTTGCATCAAAATCTGCATCGGTTTCCTTCCCCTCAACCGCAAAGTCGAGTAGGGCAAAAACATTGTATTCTTGCAGTTTGTTAATGATCGGCTCACATTCTTCAATACTTTCACCACCAACAAATTGATCGTAAACCGTTTGTTTTACCACGGTGCGAATGGGCAGTCCTAATTTTATGGCCAAGCTCGAAGCTTTCTTTCCTAGTCCAACCAAGCTTTTATTGGCTACTAATTTAAACAGCCAGTAAGCTTTGCGAAGCTGCGCATCCGATTTAAGGATGAAAGCGGTTTTTGTGTCGTTAAAATCTACCATTTTAATGCGTTTTTGAGAGGTGTGTGTTGGTAAATCATTGAAAGTAAGAGGCTTGTTTCTTAAAGTATCTTTCACTATCAAAGTACGAAGCTAAGCACAAAAATCATCTGTGCCTAAGGCAATTTTACTAGTGCTAATAATCTTTATCTATTCCTTACTAGTTCTAACATTGTACCTTTGTGCGGCGGCAGTTTCAAACGAATATTTCAGGAATGGCACTTTATTTTGGTAGCAAGGCACTAAGCAAATTTGATTCGCTTCTGCAGAAGGCAAATTATTCTAAGCTTTTTATTCTTTGTGATGAGAATACACATGAAGTTTGCCTCCCCTCGTTTTTACAGCATTTTTCCAATTTACCTCCCCTCGAAATTTTAGAAATCGAAGCGGGCGAGGAGTCTAAATCTTTATCAGTTTTAGAGCAACTTTGGCATTCACTATCCGAGTTGGAGGCCGATCGCCATTCATTAATCCTTAATTTGGGAGGCGGAGTGGTAAGCGATTTAGGCGGTTTTATGGCGGCCACTTTTATGCGCGGAATTCCTTTTATAAACTTTCCCACTTCTTTATTGGCTATGGTCGATGCGTCGGTTGGTGCCAAAACCGGCATTAATTTCGGCCCTTTTAAAAATCGCCTTGGTGCTTTCGCAGATGCGCAGTTAATAGGCATTGTACCGGAATTTTTAGAAACCTTAAGTAATGAGGAATTATTGTCTGGTTGGGCCGAAATGCTTAAACATGGCTTAATTGCTTCGTCTCAACATTTTCAGGAAATTAAGAATTTAGATAAGAGGCATCCCTTACCCACTTTAGCGCAGATAAAAGCGAGTGTTACTATTAAAGAGCGCATAGTGAAAAACGATCCCCGTGAAATGGGTGAACGAAAAATTTTAAACTTCGGCCACACTTTTGGTCATGCATTAGAAAGCTATAGTCATCTGCAAGAAGCGCCCCTTAGCCATGGACATTGCGTAGCTTTAGGTATGATGGTGGCTTTAGATGTTTCCGTAAAACACTGTGGTTTCGCATCTGCGGAAGCGAAAATGATACAGCACTTTTTAAGAGAGGCCTATGCTTGGCCCAATTTCGAACTAAGTAGAGATGCCATTTTTAAACTGGTTTCGGGCGATAAAAAGAATCGCGGCAGTACGATAAATATGGTCCTTCTAAAAGGCGTTGGTGAAGCGGTGTATAATCGCGAGATCGAATTTGAAAGCCTTTGGGGGAGCTATCAAAACTTAGTAAATGGAGCGGATTAAGATTAGTCATCCTACTAAGGTAATCCGGGCTAAACCTGCTATTCCGGGGAGTAAAAGCGAAACCAACCGCGCCTTGATTTTAAGGGAACTCTATTTTCCAGAGCTCGAAATTTCTGGCGCTTCTAGTAGTAACGATAGCGCGGTTTTAAAAAATTGTTTAGCCAATTTTCGCTTTAAAACTGAACTTAATGTTGAGGATGCTGGCACAGCCATGCGTTTCCTTTGTGCTTTTTTGGCGGTACAAAAAGAAGGGACTTGGATTTTAGATGGTAGTACTCGTATGCGCGAAAGGCCTATAGGTCTTCTAGTTTCCGCTCTAAGGCAGATGGGTGCTAACATTGAATATCTTCAAGAAGAAGGTTTTCCGCCCTTAAAAATTAAGGGAGCGGTTTTAAAAGGGGGAGAATTCGAAATCGACAGTCGCATTAGTAGTCAGTTTATTAGTGCCTTAATGATGATTGCGCCGGCCTTGCAAGAAGGCCTAATCCTTAGGTTGAAAGGCTTTTCCGTTTCGGCACCATACATTCATTTAACCGCCAATATTATGCGACGCCTGGGCTTTAAGGTTATTGTTTTAGGGGATGAAATAAAGATAAAACCTGTAGAGAATTTGCAGCCTTTAGAGGCTGTTTTCAAGGTCGAGCCGGATTGGTCGGCGGCCAGTTATTGGTTTTTAATAACACTTTTAGCGCAAAAAGCAGAGGTGTATTTACCAGGTTTCCGGCAATTTAGTCTGCAAGGTGATTCGGTGCTTTCCAACCTATTTGCTCCACTGGGCGTAGATGCCCATTTTATTGGTCCTGGGTTCCGTCTTTCTAAATCGGAAGCAATAAACACGAATCTTAAACTTAATTTAGTACAGAATCCCGATCTAGCGCAAAGCTTCGCTGTGGCTGCGGCTTCGGTATTAAAGGAAGCGCATATAAGGGGTTTACAAACTTTAAGAATTAAAGAAACCGATCGTTTAGCGGCCTTGCAAAAGGAGTTAGCTAAAATTGGTGCCGATTTGGAAATCGGAACTGATTATTTGAAATTATTGAAAAGCGCTGATACTTGGGATGAGCCTGTGTTTGAGAGCTACAAAGATCACCGAATGGCCATGGCTTTGGCGCCTTTGGCCTTAGTTAACCCAATTGTAATTGAAGACCCAGATGTGGTGAAAAAAAGCTACCCTAATTTTTGGCAAGACTTAATTGCGGCAGGTTTTAAAATAAAAAAGCTGACCTAAATTTCTTTAGATCAGCTTGTAAATGCGTTATATTTTAGAGTCTAAGAACGACCTCTTTTTTTAGAACTTGGTCTGCTTGAGCCACCACCGCTAAAAGGCTTTTTCTTGCCTTGAAAAGATGGACCATCGCCGCCGTCTCTGCTACCGCGATATCCGCCAGAACGGCCACCACCGGAAGGACGACCTCCGCCTTCTCTATCGCCTCTAAATCCGCCGGAACGACCTCCGCCGCCACCGCTGCTGCGTCTTCTTTCACCGCCACCTCCGCCGCTTCTACCTCCGCGACCGGTACTCATTTTAGCATTAAGATCTTCGCCTCCTCTGAGGTTTAGCTTTTCAAGTTCTTTCCCAAGAATCTTAGCGATTACTTCTTCCTTAGAAAGATTGGCCCATAAAAGTTCTACGTTTTCTAAAACTTCTTGTGGAATTCTCTTTTTCATCGGCTGAGCAAGTATGTCTTGTGCCCAGTTTTCAATGCGAATTTTCTCGATGTCTTCTGCAGCTGGAATATCAACTTTTTCGAAGTTAATTCCCAATTGTTTTTCTAAACGGCTTAAACGATACATGTCGTTAGGGCCATTGAACACCAAAGAAATACCTTTCTTACCCGCTCTCGCCGTACGGCCTGATCGGTGGGTGTAATAGGCTGCATCGTCTGGTAAGGCAAAATGGAATACGTGGGTAAGATCGTTAACGTCTATACCTCTGGCCGCTACGTCTGTCGCAATTAAAATAGGTAATTGATTGCTTTTAAAGCGTTTCATTACTCTATCACGTTGCGCTTGTGATAAGTCGCCATGTAAAGAATCGGCTTGGTAGCCTTCTTCCATAAGGCTTTCCGCAAGGCCTTGTGTATCTAATTTGGTACGACAAAAAACCACCGCTCTTAATTCTGGACTAAGGTCGATGAAGCGTTTTAGAGCTTCAGTTTTCTGACGGTGATTTACACTAACAAATTGATGTTCGATGTTTACGTTAACTCTTTGCGCTGTGTCAACCGATATTTTAATCGGGTTATTCATATAGGAGTTAACCATAGACTGGATTTCGTAAGGCATGGTTGCCGAGAAAAGCCAAGTCATTTTTTCTTTAGGGGTATAGGTTAGAATTTCATCTAAGGCTTCTTTAAAGCCCATATTAAGCATTTCGTCTGCTTCGTCTAAAACTAACAATTCTAAAAACTTCAGGTCAATGGCACGACGATTTATTAAGTCGATTAATCTACCTGGAGTAGCAATAATTACATGCTGAGGGCTTTTGCGCAAAGCTCTCATTTGTGCATCAATTGGAGCTCCACCGTAAACAGCTAGAATGTTTATTTTTGGCTGATATTTTCCAAAAAGTTCTAATTGCCCTGCAATTTGCTGGCCTAATTCACGCGTAGGCGCTAAAATTAATGCTTGCGTATGTGGATACTCGGAGTCAACTCTTTCTAAAAGAGGAAGGCCAAATGCGGCCGTTTTTCCCGTGCCTGTTTGCGCTAGACCAATAAGGTCGCGCGAATCACTTAATAGTTCGGGGATGGCTTGTGCCTGAATGGCGCTAGGTTCTTCAAATCCTAAATCGGTTAAGGCTTTTAGGATAGGTTCTGATAAACCTAGTGATTTAAATGTGGTCAAAAAAAATATATTAAAAATTTACGCCACAAAGGTCGGTTAATTATTTGTAGTACAAGTATTTATTCTTTAGGCATTATTTAACGTGAGTTCGACTATAAATCATTGCCTGAGATTTTCAATAAAAAGAAAAGACAAGTCTAGATCGTGCGGCTGTAGCGGGCTATAGCAAATGAACTAGATGAAGTATTTTCACTTTTATTGGATAATCAATTTAGTCCCCTTCTAAAAGCGGCTTTCCGCGCCTTTGCATCTCGCAATAGCCCGCTATTGCTTCACTGCTTAGGCTTGAATTCTACTATTCACAAGGGGTCTGAGGCCTGATTTTACGTCGAATTCACGTTATTTAATAATCCTTTTACCGAGGCCCTTAGGAAAACTGAGGGCCTTTTTTATGCAAGAAATTTACAATGGCTATTTGATTGCCTCCTTTCACCTTCATCTCTCGGCTCTCGGTTTTTGGCTCGGCTCTTCACTGAGTTCACCCCCCTCCCTCTCGGTTCTCGGCTCTCGTTTCTCGCTTCTCCAACCCCTCTCTCGTCTCGCCATCGAGATGTCGCACCTACGGCGCTTAGTTTTATCGTTTATCAATGATACTATCGAGATGTCGCACCTCTGGTGCTTATCGCT
The DNA here is from genome assembly GCA_018401735.1 of Schleiferiaceae bacterium. Lineage (GTDB taxonomy): Bacteria > Bacteroidota > Bacteroidia > Flavobacteriales > Schleiferiaceae > Croceimicrobium. The sequence goes on along the minus strand of JAGYKI010000018.1, from coordinate 8,298 downwards.
ACTCCTACCCTTCAAACATCCCAACTCCAAACCTTCAAACCTTCAAAACCGCAAATTCCCTCCTTAACGAAATCTCTCTCGGTTCTCGGCTCTCGTTTCTCGCTTCTCCAACCCTCTCTCGTCTTTAACCCCCGCCGCGCTCGCCGCGAATACGCTGCGCTCCCTGCGTTCCTTCACCGCTAACCCCAACTCCACCGAAATCCCTCTCTCGTCTCTCGTCTCTTTGTCTCTCGTCTCTCATCCCTCTCGGTTCTCGGCTCTCGGTTCTCGCTTCTCTCAAACCCTCTCTCGTCTCTTTGTCTCTCGTCTCTCAAACGTCTCCCGTCTCTCTGAAAAAAAAAACGACCCGAGCAATAACCCGAGTCGTTCTTTAAATTCTAAGACCAAATAGAAATTAGATAAAAATCAATTCTCTGTATTTTGGTAATGGCCACAATTCATCGTCTATTAACATCTCCAATTTATCAGCTGCGTAACGAATCTTCCCGAAATAAGGAATCACATTATCGCAATACGCAATCGCGCGCTCACGGGCACTTTCAATAGAGTTACATTTCTTACGCTCTTCTACCATTGCTTCTCTTTCCGAAATAATGGTGCTAATGTGCGTACTAATTTCCTCAATCATTTGTAATTGATCTTTGGCTAACTTTTGGAACACATCTGCGCTAAGCACTTCCTTTAAACCTTTTACGTTTTGGATTAACTTGTTTTGGTAATTGATAGCAGTGGGCACAATGTGGTTTCCTGCTATGTCCCCTAATACTCTCGATTCGATTTGAATCTTAAGCATATACTCCTCCAGCATGATTTCATGACGGGCTTCCACCTCGATACGATTCATTACCCCAATCTCTTCAAAAAGACTTACCGCCTTTTCAGTTACGTAGAAATCTAAGGCTAAGGGTGAAGTTTTTACATTGCTTAAACCACGCTTTTCTGCCTCATCAGCCCAAGCTTGGCTATAGCCATCGCCTTCAAAACGAATCGCTTGACTACTTTTAATATAATCACGCAATACATTGAAAATAGCATCATCCTTTTTCATACCGCCTTCTATAAGCGCATCAACCGTAGTCTTGAACTCGATTAATTGCTTCGTCATGATGGTATTTAAAATCGTCATCGGTTGTGCACAGTTGGCCTGTGAACCTACTGCTCTAAATTCAAACTTATTACCGGTAAAGGCGAAAGGTGAAGTACGGTTACGATCGGTATTATCCAAAAGAATCTCTGGAATCTTACCTACTACGTTTAACTTCAACTCCGTTTTTTGCTCAGGACTTAATTTTCCCTTCTCTAATTTTTCAAGCGCATCTAGGGTAGCCGTTAACTGCGAACCAATAAATACCGAAATGATAGCTGGGGGAGCCTCGTTAGCACCTAAACGGTGATCGTTTCCAGCGGAAGCTATTGAAGCTCGCATTAAATCTGCGTTCTCATTAACCGCCTTTATGGTATTAATAAAGAAAGTTAAGAACTGTAAGTTACTCTTTGGCGTTTTACCAGGACTTAATAAGTTAATTCCGGTATCAGTGGCTAATGACCAGTTGTTATGTTTTCCACTTCCGTTTACACCAGCATAGGGCTTTTCGTGCAATAAAACTTTAAAGTGGTGACGACGAGCTACCTTATCCATAAGATCCATCATCAGTGAGTTATGATCCACGGATATGTTGGCTTCTTCGAAAACAGGCGCTAATTCGAACTGGCTAGGTGCTACTTCGTTATGGCGCGTTTTTACAGGAATTCCTAAACGGTACGATTCATACTCTAATTCGCGCATGAAATGACGAGCACGCTCTGGAATTGATCCGAAATAATGATCGTCTAATTGCTGACCTTTAGCGGGAGCATGACCTAATAAGGTCCTACCCGTTAAACGTAAGTCAGGACGAGCATGGTAAAGAGCCGTATCTACTAAGAAATACTCTTGCTCCCAACCTAAAGTAGCGTGAACTTTACGCACATTGCGATCGAAGTACTGGCAAACCTGAGTGGCGGCATTATCTACCGCTTGTAAAGCACGTAAAAGGGGCGTTTTATTATCTAAAGCCTCACCGGTATAGCTTACAAAAACAGTAGGAATACACAAAGTACGGCCCATCATAAAGGCTGGACTAGTAGGATCCCAAGCTGTATATCCGCGCGCTTCGAAAGTATTACGGATACCACCATTTGGGAAACTAGATGCATCGGGTTCTTGTTGAACCAACATACCACCGCTAAATTTCTCCATCGCTTCTCCGTTGCCCGTAGGCTCGAAGAAAGAATCATGCTTTTCAGCAGTAGAACCGGTTAAAGGCTGAAACCAGTGCGTATAATGGGTTGCTCCTAAATTAATAGCCCACGCTTTCATACCGGAAGCGACCTGATCGGCAATATTGCGATCAATTTTAGTCCCTTTGTTCACGGCAGAAATCACACTGCTATAGGCTTCTGGAGTCATATAGTCTTTCATGGCCTTATTGCCGAAAGTGTGCTCTCCGTAAATTTCCGATACTCTCTGGTAAGGGAATTCTTTTTCTATCGCTTGTCTTTTCTCGGCTTCTTTAACAGCCGCAAAACGCATTGTTGGCATCTGAATTAATTTTGTGCAAATTAACTACAAAGCAAGGCTGTTTTCCAAAGAATTTTCGAAAATATTTAAACACCCCTGTTAACATAGGGGGTTGTTAGTGAAAATGCGGCATTAAAGAAAGAATACCCCTAAAATATAGAGGATATACAAGCTAAACATTATGAATCCTTGACCGCGCGTGATTGTTCCACGACTGAAATATCGCATAAAAGGGAATAATAACAAGCTAATAAAAATCAACCACGGAAAATCATACGTGAGTAAAGCAGCACTATCTAAGGGCAATTCAACTAATAAACCGGTAAAACCGAGAACTGCCAAAATGTTAAAAATATTGGAACCGATAAGATTACCTAAAGATAAATCCTGCTTCCCCTTAAAAGAAGCCACCAAAGAAGCCGCTAATTCTGGTAAGCTCGTTCCTACCGAAACTATGCTTAAGGCGATTACTCTTTCGCTTACCCCCCAAAGGGTAGCCAAATTTACGGCACCCTTAACTAAAAACTCGCTCCCGAATTTCAGAGAGGCAATACCTATTACCAAATAACCCAGCATTTGCCAAAGTTTCAAAAGCTTTTGATCATCTTCTAGCTGCACCTCTCTTTGCTGACGGCGAGATGAGCGGATTTGATAAACATTATAGACAACAAGGATTAGCACTAAGACTAAGGACTCCCAAAATATTAATTCACCGTCTAGTAGAAAAGCTAACAAAAGCAGGGTAATTAGCATCATTACCGACCAATCGAATTTCATCGTCCTGTCACTCACGGTCATGGGAAAAACCATCGCGGTTAATCCTAAAATTAAAGCAATATTGGCAATATTACTGCCGATTACATTTCCAAAGGAAATATCCATATGTCCCTGCAAGGCAGCATTGAGGCTCACTAGTAGCTCGGGGGCAGATGTGGCCATGCTAACCACCGTTAATCCCACCACTAATAGGGAGATTTTGGCTCGTAAGGCAATATCAATAGCAGCTTTCACCAGCCAATCACCACCAAATAACAAAAGGAGGATACCCCCAAAAATTAGTAGATAGTCGAGCATAGACTTACTTACAGACCAATATTACGTTTCACTGAACCACCCAAGTCTTCGAGTTCCTTTTTTTCGGCTTCAATCTTTTCTTTAAACTTCCGTAAGCTATCGCCTTCGTCGGTTTTATTGATTTCTTGCTTTAATTCATCGGTAGCATTTCGCACCTGACGAATACCTTTTCCCAGTCCTCGTGCAATTTCTGGAATCTTATTCGCTCCGAAGAACATAATAACCAAGAGAAGAACTACCACCAACTCACCGCCACTAATATTTAAAAACAGAAAATGGAATTGCAAAATGATATTTTTTTCAAAATTAATGGAAAATTAGGCGCAAGTCGAAGCTTTAGTTATAAACCTTAATAAATAATGCTTATGACGGAGTTATACCAAAAAAAACGCTCGGTAAAATTTCTTCTACCGAGCGCTTCGTTTATAAATCTAAGACTTAGTCTTTAATTTTATCCTTCTTTAAAGTATCCACCATAATTGGAGTGGCAATAAATAAGGATGAATAAGTACCCACTACTATCCCAATTAACAAGGCAAACATAAATCCGCGAATTACTTCACCACCGAAAAGGAAGATCACTAATAAAACGAAGAAGGTTGTTAAAGAGGTGTTTACTGTGCGACTCAATGTTTTGTTCAGCGCATCGTTCACAATTTTTTGTATCGGCGACTTCTTGTGATGTATGCTAATATCCTCTCTAATACGATCGAATACCACCACCGTATCGTTCAACGAGTAACCAATTACCGTTAGAATTGCAGCGATAAAGGCTTGGTCAATCTCTAACGAGAAAGGCAAGAATCCATAAAGTAAGGAGAAGAGCGAAAGTACAATTAATACATCATGGAAAGCCGCAACCACAGCACCAGCACTGTATTGCCATTTGCTGAAACGAATTAAGATGTAAAGGAAAATCACTACTAAGGAAAAAACAACAGCCAATAGTGCGGATGACTTAATATCATCTGCAATGGTAGGTCCTACTTGACGCTCGGCTACAACTCCAATCTGCCCATCGCCCGTTGCTTCAGAGAAGAAGGCATCCTTGGTTGGCGCTTCTTTGTAGAAAGAGGCCAAACCATCGTATAAACGAGTTTTAATATCCTCTTCCACCTCATTGCCAGTTTCGTTAATCTTAAACTTGGTAGTAATAATTACCTGAGAGTTTTCACCTATGGTTTTTACTTCTGGAAAAACCTTGGTTCCATCTCCATTAACGAAGAAGTCGCCTAAAGCCGTTTGGATATTTACAGAATTCACATCCTGATCAAAACGCACTTGGTACGAACGACCACCCACGAAATCCACCCCGTAGTTTAGACTTCTAGTGGAAAGGGAAATAATCCCAGTTAAGATAACTAAACCACTAATAGTGTAAGCGATCTTGCGTTTTGCCAAGAAATCGAAAGAGAAGTTAGAGAAGGCATTTTTGGTAATTGAGGTAAAGAAACTTATCGTCTGTTTCTTAGCTAATCTGGCTTCAAATACTAAGCGAGTAATAAAGATGGCACAGAATAAAGAGGTAAGAATACCAATAATCAAGGTTGTGGCAAATCCTCTAATTGGACCTGTTCCAAAAGCATAAAGAATAACTCCCGTTAAAAAGGTGGTAACATTCGCATCAATAATAGAACTGTAGGCATTATTGTAACCATCTTGAATGGCTAAGCGCAAACCTTTTCCATTGCCTAATTCTTCTCTAATACGCTCGTAAATAAGAACGTTAGCATCCACTGCCATACCGATGGTAAGTACAATACCCGCTATTCCAGGTAAGGTTAATACTGCACCTAAGGAGGCGAGGACACCAAAAATAAAGAACATGTTAATGATTAGAGCCAAATCAGAGGCTGCTCCTGCACCGCTGTAATAGAAAATCATGTAAAGCATTACAATGATTATGGCGACCACAAATGACCAAAGGCCTGAAGATATTGCCTCGGCACCTAAACTTGGTCCTACAATGTCGGCTTGAATAATTCTCGCTGGCGCTGGCAAAGCACCTGCTTTTAAAATATTGGCTAAATCCTGTGCTTCATTCACACTGAAGTTTCCAGTAATTTGAGTGTTTCCGTTAGGAATCTCACCGTTTACACGAGGATAAGAATAGGCTAGGTTATCAAGCACAACGGCTACGGAACGGTTATCGTCGGGATTACTAGGATCACCTGTTGCGTCGCGGGTGATTTTAGCCCAACGGCTAGCGCCATTCGCATTCATCGTCATGCTAACTACAGGCTGATTACGCTCATCAAAATCTTGCTTGGCATCAACCACCACATCACCACTTAAAGCAGCTTTACCCTCACGTGTAGTTTTTGCGGCTAACAAATACATGATTCCACCATCGGTTGGCTTAGCCGTCCAGATGAATTTCAAATCACGCATATTACCCGGCAATAAAGCCATAATACGCGGCTTAGAAAGGTATTCATTTACCTTATCAGTATCTCCCACAGTGGTATACCCTACAATTGGGCCGACACCAGGTTGACCTGACTCGAAATCGTAATTAGGCGCCATTACCTCAAATAGAGGATTAAACTGATCGATAGGATTTACACTATCTGTATCGGAAGTTAGTAAAGAATCAATTCCCGCATCGCTCTGGGCAGATGAATCACCATCAGCCATTGCGTCACCTTCCTCAACTCCTTTAATATTTAGAAAGTCATCAGAGCTATTCTCCTCTGCAGAAGCATTAAGCTTATTTGCCTTAGGATTTTCAACTAAACCACGTAAACGTTGGTTCGCTTGATCCAAGAAGTTTAATAATTCCACCCCTTCGTAAAGTTCGTAGAATTCCAGTTCTGCAGTAGATTGTAATAATTTCTTTACACGATCTGGATCTTTCACACCTGGTAATTCTACCAAAATCCGACCACCATCGCCTAAACGCTGAAGATTAGGTTGAACCACACCGAACTGGTCAATTCTAGCGCGTAATACCGTGTACACATTTTCCACCGAAGCGTTTACTTGGTCACGTAATTCTGCTTTCACAGCATCATTACTTGCGCTAAAACCGAGCTTATCATTCATTTCCTTGGTTCCGAAAACGGAAGGATCAGAATAATTTAGGTTCGCACCACTTTCGGTGTTCACTTGGTCAAAGGCACTAAAGAAGTTATCTAGATAATTTTCTTGACTGTTGGCCGCATAGGCATCGGCTAACTTAAGGGCCTCATTGAAAGTTACATTGTTTGTATTGTTAGCAATTTCTTTCAAGATATCCTTCACAGACACCTCTAAAATTACGTTCATACCACCACGTAAATCGAGACCGAGATTTATCTCCTTCTCTTTCACCTCTGAATAGGTAAATTCGTCAATAAGGACGTTAAAAACTACCTCATTCCTCATGGAGTCGAGATAGTCCTCGCGTAACTGGGAATCGCCTTGAGCAAAGGCATCGGCATCACCTTCTACTGAACGAGTTACGTAGGTAAAAGCTAATTGGTAAAGACAAGCCAAAGCGAATACTATGGCAAACAATCGGATAACTCCTTTATTCTGCATTACTTATGAGTCAACTGGGTTTAAATAAAGGCGGCAAATATAGTTTTTCACAGAATAAATAGCAATGAACGATGACTATATGATTACAGAATAGATCTTTTTATTTCGCTATTTTTACAAAAAATAAAAATCCACCATGAGAAAGACCTACTCTGCTGCCCTGTTTTTAGCCCTCTCTTTTTCGGCTATAGCCCAGAACCGCTATAGCTTTGAGCAAATTGTAAACACCAAAGTTTTTCATGGTATCGACAGCCTAAGCAACCCTTGGGCGGGTGGACTAAATTATCCTGTAATTAATTCCATGGACCTCAATTTTGATGGCAAGGAAGACCTTTTGGCCTACGATCGCAATGGTTTTCGCCTTCTTCCCTTCCTTAATGAGACAATTAATGGCGACACGCTCTACCGATATCACCCCGAATACGTTCAATATTTTCCTTTTAGCAAAACCGAAGGAAGCTTCTTCTTGCTGCGCGATTTTAATTGTGACGGGAAAAAAGATATTTTTTACAGTGACGGACTCTTTATTACGGTTTATGAAAACACGAGTAGTAATGGGGTACTAAGCTTTAGCGTTGCCAATAACGGTCTGCAACTAGAAACACTCTATCAATCCACTTCCACCCCTTCTAAATTATACGTTTCTCGCGCCGACTTGCCCGATATTAGTGATGTGGATGGTGATGGTGATATTGACATCTTAACCTTCGGGAATGGCGGTACACGACTGGAATTTCACGAAAACATAAGCACTAATTGCGGTTTGGAATTTGTTCAAAGCGATGCCTGCTGGGGTTATTTTGAAGAATCAGGCTTCTATCGTTCCGTAACTCAAGGAGCTTGCCTTGGTGGCAATAAAACTTCGGCAAGCATGCACGCGGGTAGCGGACTTTTAACCTGGGACTTAAACAATAATCAAGTGCCTGATTTACTGCTTTCAAACGTAAGCTATAACAACCTGTCGGCCCTCACAAACACCGGTGATCTCGACTCGGCCTACTTTGGTGTGCAAGACACTATGTACCCACCTCAACACCCCGTTGATCTTTATGTTTTTCCTGTGCCTTACCGCGCCGATGCGACCTTAGACGGGGTTCCCGATCTTATCCTTTCCAGCTATAGCAACGCTACTAGTGGCAGTC
>JAGYKI010000017.1 GCA_018401735.1 Schleiferiaceae bacterium | reverse complement strand
GACATGATTAGGCTGAATACATAAACCTGAAATTACCTCTTTAGAAGCATGTTAAAAAGAACGGTCATAATGGGCTCCTTAACTTTTATCCTGAACTACCTAATCTTAAGCCACTGGCTAAGTAATGTAGATTTTTTAGGACTATTGCTAAGGTCTATACTAATCACCTTGATCGTTGTCTTCGTTGAAATTATTGCCGTTAGAACATGGGGAAAGCTATAGTAAAGCGGAAACCATCTTAATCCGAACTGGACTTTGAAGCTTTAATAAGTCAAATCCCCAATAGAGGCTTTGCAAAAAATCCTTAATCTTTTGCCCTAGGCGTTTCGCCCTTTCCTTAATACGCTATAAAATTGCTCCATCACTACCGAATGCGGCAATGTTAGAGCTGAAATACTAATAAAAACAATCAAAGTGCCGCTCATAGGCAGAAAGGTGAAGTAAGATAACATCAAGAGCAGGGCAATACCAAAAAGACTAAGAAGAGTATAAGGCAATAGTAGCCAAATAAATTGAACAAAATTGAAATTGAATATTTTGGTCTTTAAAAAATCAAACTCTTCTTGCAGTACCTCCATAGAATGGAGCGTCGCAAAATATATACTAAAACCTATCAGGATAGATTGGGTAAAAAAAGACAAATGAATCAGGCCTAAGATTAAGAGCTCAATAGCAACATTCTTCAAGCCGATTCTACTTGCGAATCGAGCAAAGAAAAGTAGAAAACAGAGAGTACTGATAAGGAGCACTAGTTTAAATATAGGCGACTGAAAAACTACCAACAGCTGCAATAAATCTTGACTCGCGCCACAAATTTGGAAAATCTCGCGCTGATTATAAACTACAAGTGCCGACAAGATAGAGCTGCCCCACAAGAAATAAAGAAGGGCTTTGATTAAAGCAGGTATCTTATTATAAGAACTTAGTTGAGATTGCCCAAAATGATAGGCAGATAAAATTAAAAACATAACTAGACCCACATGCGGGAACAACAGCCAAATAAAAACAATCAAGGTTATCAATGCAAGGTAGAATCCATAAAAGAACAAAGGACTAGCTTTGGTATTCTTTACAAATAAAACATGGTCAATGGCCCCGTGCGGAATACCGACCAGCGCAATTAAAGAAGCAGCGAAAGACACTTGCATCCACGTCGGTATATCCCCTATCAGAAGCTGCAAAAGCCAGAGGATAACGTTTAAGAAAATAAAAAGGGATCTTGGTTTTAGCATAAATAGAAAGGGTGCTACTAGTTAGCAGCACCCTTAATTAGTTTTGTAACTATGTTAAGATGTGCTTAAGCTGCTACCTTCTTCTTAGAAGAAACGGCAATAGAATAAACTACTAAACCAAAACCAATCTTATTTATCGCATCTGCGATATTGTAAAACAAGTCCACGTTACTAGACTCCCAGCCTAAACCAGTATTTAACCAGCCGCCAGGCATACACATGTACCCAATTGGATAGATGGCCCATCCTACTAGTACAAACCAGCCTAAAGTACGCACACCGACCTTCACAGATTCGTTGCCACTATTAGCCGCCAACTTCGCTACCTCACCATACCAAGCCGTATACAAAATGTATAAGTAGCCCAAGGTTGAAAGGAAACCCCACAATACTGAGTGACTAGTACTGCCGCCTTCTGGGTTGAAAGCTTCCCCGATGTAGCCTGTTACTAGCATCCATACAGAAGCAAAAATCAACTTCCACAATAAGCCCAGTTTTGCTCCTGCGGCTTTGGTAAGTAAATAAAACTCCACACACATTAATGGAACCGTAAGAGTCCAGTCAATGTAACGCAATGCAGTTGGGTTTTCACCCGTTGCCACGTAATAGTCCCTCATGTAATAATAATGGACTGCGGCGATACCGGTAATTAATCCCGATACTAACATCGAAAGCTTCCACTTTTCATCTACGCTACTGCGCTCAACAAAGAAAAAAACTGAGGCCGCTAACATTGCCATGTAACCTGTAAAAAAGGTAAATGCGATGGGATCGTCCTTTGGAATTGAAAGTACATCTAACAACATAATGATTTTTGTTTAAAAGTTAATTTATTGTTAAACATGAAGATAGACATTTTGTTTAGAGTTTCGACATAAATGTTAAACAAAATTTTTGGCAGAAAGACCGAACATGATCAAAAGCCTTGTCTCTACTCGCAAAGAGACGAATAACCATTTCACTTTTTCCTATAGAATTTTCAGTAAATAAGTACCTAGCCACCCTCTCGATTGGATGTTTTTTAACATTTCAAGATTTAAACTCGTCTTTTACTGAAGTATAAGTCTAAAAACTAAATGACTAAAAGGCCTCAAATGCCTTCACAAAATTCCAACCTCCAAACTAAAAGGCATTTGCAATCTGTGAAATGTGCAACAATCATCCTTCAGCATATAACATAAAAGACTGTTTTCTGCATCACCTTTGTTGAGTAAAGCTAATTTTTAGCTAAGCCTTACTTCACAGTAAGATTCTTTTTAAATTAAAAAACAAGAACCATGAGCGCAACAAAAGTATTAGCCGGAATAGCAGCAGGCCTAGGTCTAGGTGCAGCAATAGGAGTTTTATTCGCTCCCAACAAAGGATCTGAGACCAGGTCTAAAATTGCCAACAAAAGCAACGACACCCTCAATGATCTAAAAACGAAATTTTCAAATCTGATGGATGAAATTGCTAGCACCATTGAGAAGGAGAAAGACGAAGTAAGTCACGCTTACCACAAAGCCAAATCGAAGGTTGAGGAAATAAGCCAAGAAAAGCCTTTAGATTAATCAACTAATACAAGGCACATTAATTTACCTGATTTACCTCAGCTAAATTAATGTGCTTTTTTTTGAAATTTTGAAATGGAAAACAAGGCCTTCGGTTTAGAACCATTATTTGAAAAAGCAGAGAATTACGCAAAGACTAACTTTGAACTATACCGCCTAAAAACAGTCAGTAAGACTGCGAGTATCTCGTCTGCCCTAGCTTCGCGTGCTTTAGCAATAATTCTGTTGAGTACATTTATAAGCCTCCTGAATATTGGCATTGCTTTATGGCTGGGAGATTTACTCGGCAAACTTTATTACGGTTTTTTTTGCATGGCGGGCTTTTATGGGCTTTGCGGTGGAATCGTTTATTTATTCTTTCATCGATCCCTAAAAAAGCGGATTAGCAATTCTATCATTTCAAGTCTCTTAAGTTAAGCTACTATGAAAACAGTTGACGAAACAGAGAAGCTTCAAGCAGCCATAGCCTTATTAGAAGAAATAAAAAAGGAAGAGGAAGTGCAACTTAAGGTGCAATTTAATATTGTTGCCGAAAACTTTAAGCCGCTAAACCTAGTTAAACGTACAATAGATGAAATAATTCATCAACCGAATCTTAAAGAAGACGGTCTCGATACCATTGTCGCCTTGATAACTGGTTACTTTTCTAAAAAAATATTTATCGGCTCCACTCACAATCCTTTCAAGCAAATTTTTGGCAGTATTATGCAGATGGGAATTACCAGCGTAATTTCAAAAAATGCAGAAGCCATAAGAGGTTTTCTAAGCAGTTTTATTAAAGAGCTTTGGCCTAGCAAGAGTAAAGCTCAATCCTGAACCACACTTTTCCTTGAACTTAATCGAGGAAAAATTACAGATCATCGATTCAACGTAGAAATCTTCTCGTTCATCGAGTATTTCTATTATTTCATCGCTCAGTTTCGACTTTTGATCTATCGAAACGAAATAATCAATCAGATGAAATACAGAATTCCCACTTTAATAGCCGCTAGTTTTTTAGCCTTCTCTTGTGCTAAGGACCAAGACAACTCTTTGACTAATGCCAGCAACACGAACATAAGCGATGATATCGAAAGTTTAGTGGTGCCGATGAATTTCTCCTTTAATACTGCAAGAGAAATTGAAGCAACAATTTCTTTGAAAAACCTCAAAGACCAGCCACTTGCAGGCACTCGTGTTAGTTTTTACACCAATCGCCCTGATCAAGGGGGTGAATTTATCGCCGCTGGAATTAGCGACGCTGACGGTATGGTAGAAATGCCCATTCGCATTCCCGCTTACCAAGAAGAGATATTTGTACAAGTACACAGCATCGGCTTCAACAACCAAGCCTTGGTGCCTTCTAGCCAAAATATTAACTTAAACTTTGGAGGCACTCCAGCAGCGCGTAGTATGAACTCCGGAAAAACCGCTAGCTCCAATCCTATCCCAATAAGCAAAAATTACTATTATATGGGAACCTTTAGTACGGGCAGAGACGAAGGACTTCCTAACTATTTGCTAGCCGACAAAGACCCTATTGGTCAGGGTTTATTAAACGACATCAATGCGACCTTACCCGAAGGCACTTCTATTCCTAATAGCAATCCAAACCTATTAACTACTGGCAACGAGCTTGATGTGATACTAACTGGCACCAGCGATGTTTGGGTAACCTTTTTAGGAGAAGGTGCAGCCTACAGAAACGCTCTTGCCTACTACGTTTTCGACAGTAACAACCCACCTGCAAATCAAAGTGATATTGACTCGATTTTCATTATTCTTCCTAACGCTTCATTAGATGGATCAAAAGGTAAATTACAAGCCGGTGATAAGGTGAAACTTGGAACTTTCCAAGGCGGTAAAACCATTAGTTGGGTATTATTTCAAAATGCTTTCAACGGCACTGGTGTAGATGTGAATGCCACCAAATACTTTTCTCGCAACGATTTCAACACTATGGAAACGAATGCGAACTTACGTCAGCATTCCGTTCAATTTGTAGACTATGCCCGTGAACTTTTAATCAATGGCTTTGAAGATCAAACGCGTTCCACTCACAGCGACAACGACTTCAACGATCTTATTTTTTACGCTACTGCTAATCCTTGGACTAATATAGATTTAACTGGTGTTCCTGCCATTACTCCTAAGGCAGATTGCGACAACGACGGGGTATCCGATGATGCAGATGACTTTCCTTGTGACGCTAGCCGCGCAATTCGCAACACTTATACTGGATCACTTGCTTACGAAGATTTATGGCCATCACAAGGTGACTACGACTTTAACGACATGGTAATTGACTATGAAGTTGACCACATTTTAGACGGAAACAACAAGCTGGTTTCAGTGGAAGCAGATTGGACGGTTAGAGCAGTAGGAGCAGGTTTTAAAAATGGCTTTGGCTTTGAATTCGAAAACTTAGCTTCCAATGCCATCAGGACGGTAAGTGGCCAAGATTTACAAGAATCACTCATTAGTCTTAATGGCAATGGCACCGAACAAGGCCAAACCAACGCTACAATTATAGCTTTCGATAATGTTTTTAATGTAATGCCAAATCAAGGCACTAAATTCATCAATACCATTAAAAACGAAACTACCGTTGCCCCTACCACTGTGAGTAATATAATCGACTTTAAAACTCCGCAAGTACAAGCCAACATTGGCTTACCTCCCTACAACGCCTTCATCTTTGCTAATGGCACTAGAGGTCGTGAAATACATTTAGCCGATAAAGCTCCTACCGATTTAGCCGATTTAAATCTATTCGGAACGGAAGCCGACGCAAGTGATGCCGGCAACGAATATTACTACAAAACGGCGAACGGTTTACCATGGGCTATTAACATTGCAGAACGCTTTGCTTACCCTGTAGAATACAGCCCTATAAACGATGCTTACAGCTACTTCTCTACTTGGGCCGTATCTGGCGGAAGCCTAAACACCAATTGGTTTACCGATGAAGCAGGTAACCGTAAAAGCCAATTCATCTACTAGAAGATATTATTTCGATTGATTAGAAGAGCCCTGTGTTTTAATTGCACAGGGCTTTTTGTTTTAGGCGCTTTCGCAAGATGTGAAATTACAATTATGATCTCTAAAAATTAGCCCTACCCTTAAACGAACACATGTAGCCCTTTATCGAATTTAAAAGAGAATGCGCCTCAATTGATGGACATTTGAGCATCGAAAAGGGAAATCTTTTTTAGATAAGCAACATGTCCCTATCTATACCCCTCTATACAGAGTAAAATCCTCGCCCCAAAGCGAGGATTTTTTTGCTTAGCTCTCAGTCTGATTACCATCAAAATTTATCGCAATTATTTTCGCTACATTCATAATGGCCCTCAGGGCATTAAAGCGTAACTTTATGGACTTAATGCAATGCAATAATGCAAACCATAGCTTGGCTCAATAAGTTAATTGGAAATAATAAAGACCTGCCAATTGAAAGCCGTCTTTTAAACGGTTTTAGCCTCTTCTCTAGTTTGGCGATGCTGATATTATGCCTCAGTATTTTCATCTATGGCAATAGCAATTTGGCTTTGGGCTTACTCACTTCTTCTTTAATTTTCGCCAGTAGTTATTATTTGGGTTTCAAACGTGGTAAAACGCTTTACAGTCAGTGGGTTTTTGTTCTATCCGTTAGTTTCACCGCTTATCTAAGCTTTAGCTACTTTAAGGGGATTAGCAGCCCTGGTTTTTACGGCCTAATAATCGGGTTTTTTGTTGCTCAACTTTGCGCTCCCAATCAGCGCTGGAAATTAATCTACTACCTATTTTTCACCCTTTTAGGGGTTTATTTCATCTTTCTGAAAAGTGAAGAAATAACTGCGCTCCATTTTATTTATTTCATTGGTTACCTGCTTTTTACAGCAGTATTATACTTTGGTCTCAGCTTGTTAATGGCCGCCTATCGCTCTATGGCAGATAAGGCTTCCGCCGAAGGAGAAGAATTGAAACAAAGCAATAGACTCATTCAAGAACAGCTGCAAGAAATGCGGGATTTAAATGAGCAAAAAGACCGGCTTTTTTCTATTATAGGTCACGATTTACGCAACCCTTTAAATGCCATTGAAGGCTTTATGAGTGTGCTGGAGCAAGATGAGATAAGCCCAGATACCCAAAAAGAATTACAAAAAGAATTACTAAAACTTACACGTGGCAGTCGCACCCTGCTTGATAATTTATTGGAATGGTCGCGTCGCGAAGACAAAGCTTATACTATCGAAGGGGTAAGCATTAAAGAAATTGCCGATCGCGTTAACGATACAATGGAAAGTCTGGCAAAGGCAAAGAAAATTAGCATCCATATATTAGTTAATAATCAGGATCCAAAAGTTTTAGCCGACAAGCAAGTTTTGGAACTAACCTTGCGCAACCTTATTAGCAATGCCATAAAATTTAGCCCCCAAAATGGCTGGGTAAAATTGCGATCTTATGAGTTCCAAGATTCTATTCATATTGAAATTGAAGACAATGGCTTAGGCATGGATAAGCGGCAACTCGAGCGACTTTTTACCAAGGGCCGTGAAATTACGATGGGCACCGCCAATGAAAAAGGGGTGGGATTAGGGCTTTTACTTTGCCAAGAGTTTATACAAAAAATGAAAGGTGAAATCATTGTGCGCAGCGCTTTAAACAAAGGAAGCTGCTTTACCATTATCCTCCCTAAAGAAAATCAATAAACTAGTATTTTGTGCTTTTCAGCTTAATTATACCTTAGCGCTATGGATAATAACAAAATCCCTTTTAACCTCTGCGCCGAAGATACGAAGCAGCCCCATGAGCATTGCAAAATCTGTGGAGTAAACCTGCGCGATGTTGACACCTACGGCATCCAAAAAGTTTATAAAAACTATCCCCAGCAAAGGGAAGCACAAGTACTTTTTGACTTTGCTCTTTGCATGCCTTGCATGGAAAGTGCACGGGCCGAACTTAGCCAAGAATCTCGCCAAAGAATCGACTTATTTATGCGTGAAAAAATGATGGATTTAGCACTTAGTGGCATCAGCCCTAGCGAAAGATATCAGCAGCAGCAATGCACTTTAAGCGGAAAGGATCTTAATCAAGTTAATGACTATCAAGTTATTGCCATTTGTAAAGGCGAAAACTTAGTAGAAAGCCCCATCTACATAAGTGATATGATTTTAGATGAAATACATGAACTACTTTCGGCAAAAAGTAGGGATGAGTTAGACCGTTTTACCGAAAACAATCTCGACTGGCCACCCGAACTAAAGGCCTTAATAAAACAAGGTGATTGGCTACCTATCTAAAATCTAGCCCAATTAACTAAAGTTTGAAGTTGATACCATTGCTAAGCTTATAGGTTTGCTGCGGAATATTGGGCAAAGCCACGGGAAATGCATCGAAAGCATATTGCGCATTAAAGGTGAAACTCAAGGATTTCCAAATTTTAAACGATAGCTGCCCTTGAAAGGAGATGCGATAATCTGCGAATTTATCTAAACGTGGTTGATAGTAAGTAATTAATAAGCAAGTAAAATCTTGCGAAGGATGCCAATTAAGATTGAGATAAGAACTTAATCGCAAATCCTGATGCTGTAAGCCCGTTTCGATTTCCTCATCATATTCTACCATTAGTAAATGCCCAGTATAAAAACTCAATTTCTTGCGCTTGTGCAGAGAGGCTCGTAAGCCAGCACCTAGTAAGTATCTTTGATTGATCTTAAGTGGAACATCCATCTGGGCTTGACCAAAATACTCGAGACTCCAATATTTTCGAATGCTATTTTCGAAGCGCAGATGCAGAAAACCACTGCGTTCTATATCATTATTATTGGTTCTGCTAAAACTGAAGTTTGTGAGAAATATAGACCTGAATTTCTTTTGCTGAAACTGTAAGCCCGAGCTATTATTAAAACTCATTAAGCGTTGGGTATTTTGGAGGAGACCAAAGTTGAATTGCTCGCTAAAACTCCAATGACTAGTGTCTTTACTACTTCGAAATTGTTCAATATTCACGATCTGCCCTTGCAAAAAGCTGGAAGACAAACTAAATAGTAAGAAATAGCGTAATGCTTTTAAGACCATAGGTCAAAAATAAGTTTAAGATAGTGGCTAGCCTCTACTGTCAACAATAAAATATTAATGACCTTTGTTTAAATCTTTAAAAATCAATCTGCCATATGAGCTTACGAATAAGCCTTTTAGTTTTTTGTATTTTAATTTCCCTTGCGGGCTTCTCACAAAATACCAAAGCTTTAAGCGATAGTTTAAAAAGTCAAATTAGCCTATTTGTTAGTATGCATGGCGATAGTCACAAAAAGGATTATCTAAATATTCCTGCCCGAGAAATGGGTGGACTGGAAGATGAAGCTTTTATGTGGAGTGATAAATTCCGTTTAGAGAGTAAGGAAGAATTTAAAAATACCTTAGGCTACACCACGGAAAGAAAAATTTATTTCAACTTTTACTTTTACGAGACCGAACTAGATCGTCAGTACGCACTTAAAAATTGGATGGACAATTTTATTGAGGGGAAGAGTATTCGCGCTGCCCGTCCGGTTAGAACCTTTCAGTATGCTACTCCTACTATAATTCTGATCAATAAGCAGAACATAATCGTTTGCAGTTACGACTGTAAATATTATGATGAGGACAATTATGATTACTGGAAAAAAACTTTGATGACTTATTTTGGTGATCGTCGTGAAACCATGCTCATTGAAATTCTTTGCAATGGACCATTAGAGTGGACCAAAAATGCCCCCGACCCGAAAGTCAGAGGCTTATTTTAATTTTCATCCAATTGCGCCAATCTCATTTCTAAAAGATCGGTATACGATTTAAAGGTCTTTTTATTAAGCCATTTAGCCAAGTAATGCGCTAGGGGTGTTATAATTAGTAAGGTTACAAGTAATATGATCCAAATTTCCGGATTCCCCATGGCTTCGTTCATTTTTCCTGCCTGCGACAAACTAAATACATAGCCTGCACTCCCAGCAAAGGGGTATAAAAACAAACCCGCTCTTTCTTCTAAGCGTACCGTTTTGTGAATATTCTCTAAGTAACCTTGCAACACTTGCTTCACGCTCATTTGACTCGGATCAAATGCTTTAGCAATCCGATATTGCCTTATAAAAAAGACTAGGCCTAAAATATGAAACAGACCGATAAAGGCGAATAAAGCTTTGCCTATGAGTGATGCTACTATGATAATGGCCAGAAAATAGAAGGGGGTAAAGATGGCGGTAAAAGCAATTTTCCAAGCCAGTCTTTTATTGAGCTTACGAATCACATCTTCTTTTTTAAGATGCATTCCCTTTTTAATATCTCCCTTGAGCAAAAGGTTCTTTTCCTTGTCCATTTCCTGCCAAGAGCTCTTAATTTCCATTAGTTTTCTCTTTAAGGTTTACTGCTAATTTTTCTTTAATACGATGCAGCTTAACAGCTACATGGTTTTTACTAATTCCCGCGATAAGTGCTATGTCATCATTAGAATATCCGTCGAGGTGAAGCATTATTATGAGTTTCTCTGCATCATTAAACTGACGTATATATTTAATAAGTAACTCCTTAGAATCGCTTAAAGCCTCGCTATTGCTAATTACTGACTGTTCTGGAACTGTTCGACGTTTTTCTTCTTTAGCCTTATGCGTTAAGGCTGTGTTCAGAGCAATTTTATAGAGCCATGTAGAAAACTTACTCTCTCCTTTAAAGCGAGAGTAAGAGCGCCAGGCTTGGTAGATTACTTCCTGTCGCAGATCTTCAGCATCATCACTACTGCTGGCGTATATGCGCGTCACCTTATAAATGATACCAGCGTTTTCTTCCAGTAAAGCGACAAATTTTTTCTCTAAATCTTCTTTCACAAGAAAGTCTATTTAAGTTCCAAGGCTTTTAATTTATAGCCTTCCTCGCGCAGTAAATGCAGTAAGCCTAATTCTCCAGGTAAATGCAAAGCACCCACTGCAATAAAGGTAGACCCCTTGGCCAGTAGGGGTTTTAATTTAGGAATCCAATTTTCATTTCTCTCATCTAATAATTTGGTCATATCGCCCATGTCTTCTTCATAATCATTTGAGATCTCTACCATCGCATCCAAATCCTGTTGGATGTAGGCTTTAATCGTTTTCTGAGTCATTTGCTGCATTTCTTCCGGCTCCTTAACCATATACATCAGTGCTTCTAATTGATCTTCCACCGTTTCACTATTAAAAAGAAGTTCCATTTGCTCTAACATTGTTTCCAGAGGAAGAATATTTTTGTTCTTCTTTTTGGCGTCAGAGGCAAAAAATTGATCTATGGGCATACCTTCAAATAAAAAAGTGTCTGGAGTTTCAGCAGTAGCCATTTGCAAAGTTAAAATGGTGGCTAACGCCATCGGTTTCATATTATCAAGAAATGCCATTGGCGCACCCACCAAAGGCTCAACCTTTTCCTTTAACAACAGATAATCCGCAGAATCAAGCATTCCCTTTATCGATTGCTGCATCATTGAGTATTGCGCCATCTGTGGCAGCAGCGCAGAGTCAATAATTGTTTCTACCACAATGTTATCTGCATTACTGTACACTTTGCTAAGGGTTGGATTTTCATTGATAAAATCAGATCCCAGTAAGTGATAGGTTCCAAATAGATAGGATACTTTGCCTTCCGGGCCTGAGATCTCCCACAATAAAGATTTTTCATTTTCGCTTTGCGCAGATGCGAATAAAGCGGTAAACAGGAGAACAATTAATGTTAGTACTTTTTTCATGATTTAAATTTACCCTATTGGTAGGATAAAGGACACGAAAATTACAAGTACTCGAAAAAAAATAAATTAATTCACCCAACTCTCCCTATCTAGGCTTCTATATTGCACCGCTTCCGCTAGATGATTAGGTTCAATATCCTTACTATTATCAAGGTCTGCGATAGTACGAGCCACTTTTAAAATTCGATCATAAGCCCTGCCACTTAGATTTAATTTTTCAATGGCGGCCCGCAGTAAATCCATTCCTTCTTTAGACAATTCACATACTTGCCTTAATTGTTTAGACTCCATCTGAGCATTGGCGTGGATACCTTCCAACTTAGCAAATCGTTCATTTTGAATATTCCTAGCTTTAATCACCCTTTCTCTAATTACCACGCTTTTCTCGGCTAATTGCTTTGAAGATATTTCTTCAATTCCCACGGGCGTCACCTCTACATGTAGGTCGATGCGATCCAATAAAGGTCCAGAGATCTTATTTAAATATTTTTGAACCATCCCTGGTCCACAAACACATTCTTTATTTGGGTGATTATAATAGCCACACGGACAAGGATTCATAGAAGCCACTAGCATAAAGGAAGCCGGAAAATCGACCGAAAGCCGAGCGCGACTAACAGTTACCTTGCGATCTTCCATTGGCTGCCGCATTACTTCCAAAACGGTTCTTTTAAATTCTGGCAACTCATCTAGGAACAAAATACCATTATTTGCTAGAGATATTTCGCCTGGCTGCGGAAAGCTTCCGCCACCAACGAGGGCAACATCGCTAATAGAATGATGAGGCGACCGAAAAGGTCTTTGGGATACAATGCTACCATTTTTTCCCAGCTTACCCGCGACAGAATGAACCTTAGTTGTTTCGAGAGCCTCACTTAAACTTAAAGGAGGCAAAATGGTAGGCATCCTTTTCGCCAACATAGTTTTACCAGCACCAGGTGGCCCAATTAATAGAACATTATGTCCACCTGCAGCGGCAATCTCTAAAGCTCTTTTAATATTCTCTTGTCCTTTAACCTCAGAAAAATCAATAGACGGGTTTTCTAAATGTAGCTTAAACTCTTTGCTTGAATCTACTTTAATAGGTGAAAACCCTTTTTTATTCTTTAGTATTTCTACCGTCTCCTTTAAATCTTTCGCGGCATAAACCTCTATACCCTCTACTATCGCGGCTTCGCGCGCATTAACCGCCGGCAGGACCAAAGCTGAATAGCCATCTTTTTTTGCCTGTAAAGCAATCGCCAAGACACCATTTACGGGCATTAAACCACCGTCTAATGACAACTCACCTACAATTATAAAAGAATCTAAATCGGGAAAAAAGACTTGATCAGATGCTGCAAGAATACCAACTGCAATTGGTAAATCGTAAGCCGATCCTTCTTTTCTTATGTCTGCAGGTGCAAGATTTACCGTAATTCGAAACCCTGGCCAGCGAAAGTCATTGTTTTTCAAGGCGGCCACTATCCTATGTTGACTTTCTTTTATAGCCGAATCTGGTAATCCCACCAGATAAAAGTTCACTCCTTGATCAATATTTATTTCTACTGTAATCGTCGAAGCATCAACACCATAGACGGCACTGCTGTAGGTTTTTATTAGCATAAAAATTAGGTTTGGTTACTAAGCATGATTTAAATAATGAAATACTTTAGCTTTTTTGTTTAGAATTATTATCGAATTTATATAAATTTGCTGCCATGTTTAAATGGAGAGGGCCATTTAAATATTTAATTTAATATCACTTAAACATGTCTAGAGTACCTAAATCGGCGTACACGCCAAAACAAGTAGCGCAGTATTTAAAAGAACAAATTTCTGTAAGAGGAGATCGTGGTCTTAAAACTGCATTTTCAGTTCATTTCTTTTCTCACTTTAGTGGAGAAGAGTTAGAAGATATTACCACTTCATTCCAAGAAGAAATTAGCAATCGCTCAACTGCAGAGATTGAAAGACTTCGTGAAATGCTAGAGGCAAAAAGCGGAAAGACTGTAGAGTTAAGAGACTAATTTAGTTTCAAAACCGCAATAAACAATTAAGACTTACTTTTAAACGAGTAAGTCTTTTTTTTTGAATCAAAGCCGAATCGGGTTGGCTATATTTGTCCTCCAAAATTTAAGATCCGACACATGAGTGACCCGAAAGATGCTAAACTAAAAGCCCTACAACTTACCCTCGACAAACTTGATAAAACCTATGGAAAAGGTGCGGTAATGCGAATGGGAGATTCTCCTATTGAAAAAATCGCTACCATTTCTTCTGGCTCATTAGGCCTAGACATAGCCTTGGGTGTAGGTGGTTATCCAAAAGGACGAGTAGTTGAAATATACGGACCAGAAAGTTCTGGTAAAACTACCCTTACTCTCCACGCTATCGCAGAAGTTCAAAAACAAGGAGGTATCGCCGCCTTTATTGATGCAGAACATGCTTTCGATAGAACCTATGCCGAAAACTTGGGGATTAATACCGAAGAATTAATCATCTCCCAACCCGATAACGGTGAGCAAGCGCTAGAAATTACAGATAATCTTATTCGCTCTGGCGCCATCGATCTAATTATTGTGGATTCGGTAGCGGCCCTAACTCCTAAGAGTGAAATTGAAGGAGAAATGGGTGATAGTAAAATGGGACTACAAGCACGTTTAATGTCGCAAGCATTACGTAAATTAACTGGAACGATTAGTAAAACAAATTGCTGCTGTATCTTTATTAACCAATTACGCGAAAAAATTGGTGTAGTGTTCGGTAACCCCGAAACAACTACTGGCGGCAACGCCCTTAAGTTTTATTCCTCCGTGCGTTTAGACATTAGAAGAATTTCTCAAATTAAAGATGCTGATGGCGTAACCGGAAACAGAGCGCGTGTGAAAGTGGTGAAAAACAAAGTGGCGCCGCCTTTCCGTCAAGCTGAATTTGATATTGTTTACGGAAAAGGTATTTCGAAAGTAGGAGAAATAATTGACCTTGGTGTGGAGAAAGAAATTATTAAAAAAGCCGGTAGCTGGTTCAGTTATGGCGACACTAAACTAGGGCAAGGTCGTGACGCGGTAAGACAATTGCTAGAAGATAACCCCGAATTATCGGACGAAATTGAAGCTAAAATTGTTACGGCAATAAACAGTTAAGATTTTGCAAAACCAGAGTGATTCCTCACTCTGGTTTTTTTTATAGCCCTATATTTGACCATAATTGCATCTATGAAAAAAGCGCTTACTCTTCTTGGTCTTGTAATATTCGCCTTAGCCTGCACGAACACCGGCACTGTCGCTTCCGAAGATAGCAAGCTGTCTAAAACCAGCGATAGTAACGAAACAAAAAACATCAGCAAGGTAAACCCCGAAGATTCTCTCAATATTATCTTAAAGGCTGAGCCTAATAATGTTCGGGCTCTATTAATGCGTGCAAGAATATATTATAACCAAAGCGATCAGCGCCAAGCCATTTTTGATTTACAGAGACTAAAAGAAATTGACTCGCTAAACCCAGAGATGCTGGTTTTGATGGGAGATATTCAAATGCTAAAGAATCAGAGTAGAGCGGCCAAAAACTCTTGGGAGCTTTGTGCCAAGGTTGATCCTAGCGCTATTGACTGTCGTTTAAAACTGGGCCAGATGTATGCAAGTATTAACGAGCACGAAAAGGCCTTACGATATCTAGATGAAGTTTTAAAGATCGACGAATATAATGCGCCTGCTTATTTTTATAAGGGCATTGTAATTCGCAACTTCAAACAAGATACCGCACTTGCACTTAATTACTTTCAAAAGGCCATTGAGCTTAAACAAGATTATTTCGAAGCTCTCGATATGATGGGCGTTAGCCTTGCTGCAATGGGCGATACTTTAGCGCCCTACTACTACAAGCGCATTTTAGATATCGATCAAAACCGTCCCGACATCTACTATAAATTAGGCGTTTACTATAGATCACAAAACGAAATTAATAAAGCCATAGAAGCTTATACTAAGGCTACGCAGATAGATCCAAAAATGAGTGATAGCTATTATAATTTAGGCGTAATTTTTATCGACTTAAAAGAATACGGTGACGCCCGAAACTATTTTTCACAGGCCTTAAAGGCTCAGCCTAGAAACAATTACAAAGCTTTTTACGGCAGAGCTTTTAGCTTTGAAATGATGGGAGATGTTCTAAACGCTGAAAAAGACTACCGCAAATCTCTCGAACAACTACCCATGTATAAACCGGCCATGGAAGGCTTAGCACGTTTGAAAAAATGAGCACAAACTGGTACAACCGCAGCGCTTGGAACGATGAAGCCCACCTAGACTTCTACAAAAACTATAAGCTGGCACCCAAAGAAGAACAAGAAAAAGCACTTATCATACAAGCTCGTTTGCTCTCTGAAAACAAAGATGCCACCG
Organism: Schleiferiaceae bacterium; assembly: GCA_018401735.1. GTDB lineage: Bacteria > Bacteroidota > Bacteroidia > Flavobacteriales > Schleiferiaceae > Croceimicrobium. The sequence goes on along the minus strand of JAGYKI010000017.1, from coordinate 52,537 downwards.
TTCTTAAAGCAGCCGAATCTCTACTACTACTTTGGATTGCCAATCATTTCGACCGAAAGAAAGCTAAAGATGTTTATCAGCTTACCATTAAGGTTTGTAAAAGTATGGGTGACATTGATAGGGCTAATCAGTTTGAGACTTATCTAAAGAGCCTAAAGCACCGATAAGTTTGGCGGGATAATCGGTGATAATACCATTTACCCCCATATCTATTAAACGCTTGGCTTCTTCAATTTCATTTACTGTCCAAGGAATAACATCTATTCCTTGGCTTTGCAGCTGCCTAAGATGATGCTCTTTTAAAAGCGGGTAATAGCAACTGTACACATCGGGGTAAAAACCCAATTCATTAATCTGTTCACTGGGAATTTTCTCAGCATCTTCCGTAAGGTAAACCAGCCTAATTTCTGGATCCCTTGCATGAATGTACTGCAATACCCTCGGATCAAAACTTTGGATACTGACCCGTTTGGCTAATCCTAATTCTTTAATAAAATCTAGTAGTAACTGCGCGTATACCTTATGATCTGGATGAAACTCTCCTTCCCATTCGGGTCTAGATTTAATTTCAATATTAAATTTGGGACTATTTCTATTTAGGTTTAAGGCTGCTTCCTCCACCGCGCTGAGAACATCGATTAAACGTGGCTTCCCCACCGATTCATTTTCTTGGCCAGGGAAATTCGGATTGTGCTTGGATCCGCAATCAACTTCTTTAATCTGTTCCCAGTTTAAATGAAAAAGGTTGTTTTCCATACTATCGCTATCGCTGAAATGGCAAATGGCTTCATTAAAATAAGGTTCATGCGAAAGTATAAGTACCGAATCCTTAGTTACCACCACATCCATTTCTAAAGTATTTACCCCTTCCTGCATGGCTCGCAGCATAGCCGGAATGGTATTTTCTGGGGCTTCCCCCCTCGCACCACGATGACCTTGCCAGTCGAAATTTTCTTGGGCACCATATTTCTGGCAAGAAAAAAGACCTAAGAGCAAAAGCATCATAGGTCCTATTTTTTGTTGACTTTTCATTTTATTTTCCTTTGCGGGTAGCTTCACCAATCCAGTCCCACATTTCATCGGGAACAGCTTGCAAAAAGTTTAACTCACCAGCGCCCAGCAACCACTCGCCACCGTCAATAGTTACAATTTCACCGTTCATGTAGGGAGCAAAATCACTCACTAAATAGGCGGCTAGATTAGCTAGTTCTTGCAAATTCCCCGCTCTTTTTAAGGGAATTTGATTTTCTACTTTTAACATATCAGGAATATCACCTGGCATCAAACGACTCCAAGCTCCTTCTGTTGGAAATGGACCGGGAGCGATAGCATTAAAACGAATTCCATAGCGTGCCCATTCTACCGCTAAAGATCTAGTCATGGCAGAAACCCCCGCCTTCGCCATCGCTGAAGGCACTACAAAGGCAGAGCCTGTATTGGCGTACGTGGTTGTAATGCTTAATACTACCTTATCCTTTTGTTCTTTGCTTATCCAATCTTTTCCAAAAGCAAGAGTACAGTTTTTAGTTCCCTTTAAAACGATATCAATAACGGCATCGAAAGCGCCAGGCGATAACCGCTCCGTAGGGCTAATAAAATTTCCTGCCGCATTATTTAATAACACATCTACCTGCGAGTATTTTTCTAAAACCGCATCGCGGAAAGCTTCAACCTCATCGTATTTACGAACATCACAAGTCTTGTAAAATACTTCACCACCTTTGGCAGCCATCATTTCTTCAGCCGCTTTAGCCAGAACTTCTTCTCGTCTGCCACAAATAGCCAACTTGGCTCCCAACTCTAAAAAATATTCACCCATAGCACGACCTAAACCCGTCCCGCCACCAGTAATTACAATCACCTTACCTGCTAAAGCATCATCGCGCAGCATTCCTTTCGTATATGTCATAATCGGTTGTTTTAATCTTTCTGCGCAATATAAGTAATTATGCGCCTTAAGTATTTCCTTCTCTGTAGTTTTGCCGAAATTTAAATTCAACGATGTCTTCACTAAAAAGCAACGCTCCTCAAGCGAAAAAAATACCTCATACATTGCTTACTCATGGCGATGAACGCGAGGACAATTACTATTGGTTAAGAGATAAAGAAAAGGCAGAAACCATTGCCTACCTCGAAGAAGAAAACGCCTACCATAAAGACTTTATGCAGGTTACAGAAGATTTGCAAGAAACCTTATTTGAAGAAATCAAAGGTCGTATTAAAGAAGATGACCAATCTGTACCTTATCAAAAACACGGATACTGGTATTATATCCGTTACAACAAAGGACAAGAACATCCACTCTATTGTCGTAAAAAGGGCAGCTTACAAGGTGAGGAGGAAATTCTTATTAACGCAAATATTGAAGCAGCTAAACATAGTTTTTATCAAATTGGCGGCTTGAGCATTAGCCCCAATAATCAGTGGTTGGCTTATGGAGTAGATACCCTAAGCCGTCGCATTTATACCATCCATTTTAAAAATTTGGAAAGTGGCGAAGTTTTAACGCGAGAAATTAAGGAAACTACCGGCTCTTGCACCTGGTCCGCCGATAGCAGCTATGTTTTTTATACTACTAAGGATGAAACTTTAAGACCCAATAAAGTTTTCCGCCACCACTTCGGCAGTAAAACCGAAGGCACCTTTGAAGACCTTGAAGTTTTCCATGAAGAAGACTCAACCTTTGTTTGTAGCGTTTACAAATCTAAAAGTGAAGACTTCATTTTAATTGGATCGTACAGCACATTATCGAACGAATTCCGCTTTATCAAGTCAAATCAGCCGGAGAGCGATTTCAGCATTATTCAGCCCCGCAAGCAAGACCTAGAATACATGGTAGCTCATTTTGGTGAGTATTGGTATATCCGCACTAATTACCAACAGGCGGATAATTTTAAATTAATGCGTTGCCCCATTTACAAGAGTCTTTGTGAAAACTGGGAAGAGGTGATTCCCCACCGCGAAGAGATATTTTTAGAAGGCATTGAGCTCTTTAGAAATTACCTCGTAATTGAAGAGCGTAAAGAAGGTCTAACTAAAATACGCGTGAAGCGTTGGGATGGAAGCCTCGATTATTACCTTGATTTCGGGAGCGAAACTTATACTGCGGGCTGTGGCATTAACCCCGATTTCGACAGTGAAAATCTGCGCTATTCCTACTCATCTCTTACCAGCCCTAATGCCGTGATGGAGATAAACATGGGTACCCAAGAAAAGCAGTTATTAAAGCAACAAGAAGTTGTAGGTGGCTACGATGAAAATCTCTACCAATCAGAACGTATTTGGGCCGATGGCCATGATGGTACCAAAATCCCTATGTCGCTAGTTTATCGCAAAGATTGCTTTAAAAAAGAACAGCCTCAAAAAACCTTGCTTTACGCCTATGGTTCTTATGGTCATACTATTGAACCTAATTTCTCGTCCACGCGTTTAAGCTTATTAGACCGAGGATTTATCTTTGTAATTGCCCACGTGCGCGGCGGACAGTACCTCGGGCGCAAATGGTATGAGGACGGCAAAATGCTTCAAAAGCGCAATACTTTCTACGATTATATCGCATGTGCAGAACACCTGATCAAAGAAAAATATACGAGTCCTAAATTGCTATGCGGTTTAGGCGGCAGCGCTGGTGGGCTACTTATAGGCGCGGTTATAAATCTCAAACCTGAACTTTTCCACGCCATGATTGCGGCGGTGCCTTTTGTTGATGTGGTAACCACCATGCTCGACGAAAGTATTCCTTTAACTACCGGCGAGTACGACGAGTGGGGTAATCCTAATAATGAGGAATACTATCAATACATGAAATCCTATTCGCCCTACGATAATGTAAAGGCCCAAGACTATCCCGCATTATTAATAACTACTGGCTTGCACGATTCGCAAGTTCAATACTGGGAACCCGCTAAGTGGTGCGCCAAATTGCGCGAAACCAAAACAGACAGTAATCCTCTTTTACTTTATACCAATATGGAAACGGGGCATGGTGGGGCAAGCGGTCGTTTTGAAGCCTTGCGCGAGACCGCGATGGAATACGCCTTTTTAATTCATCTCTTAAATGAAGAAGCTTAGTCTCCATCAAAATAAGATCGCCCAAGCTCTCATCCTTGTGGTGGCGGCTTGTGCTCTTTTTTGGAATTATTCACAGTTGCAGTTTACGCATGATGAACTAAGCGCATTACATAGAACGGAGTTTTCTAACTTTGCCGAACTGATTGAAAAAGGGGTTCTTATTGAGGGCCATCCCGCTGGGGTGCAAACTTTTCTTTACTATTATGCTCCTCTGGTAAACTACAGCCTATGGGGACTAAAACTTCCCTTCAGCCTGCTCGCTCTTGCTTCTATACTACTGGTTTTCGCCATTGCAAAAACAATTAATCAAGTGGAGGCCGGTATTTACACTGGGGCCATTATGGCGGTTAGTCAGTACTTCATCTATTATGGCCAAATTATTCGTCCTTACGAAGTGGGCCTGTTTTTCTGCTTATTAAGTGCTTGCTTTTGGATGCGTTACTTTTATCAGGAGGCTCATTTTAAATACTTAATCGGCTTTGCTTTGGCGGCGGCGGGCGCAGCCTACACCCATCAATTTGCTTTGTTAGTGGTAGCCATAATGGGTTTACACGCCCTTTTTATCGCCCGCGGTCGCTCGCTGGCAGAATGGATATTATGCGGCTTGCTAACTTTTTTACTGTACCTACCGCATCTTGGCATTTTCTTCCATCAACTTTCTCTAGGCGGCGTCGGATCTTGGTTGGGCAAGCCAAGCGATGCCTTTATTTTAGAATACGCCGCTTATATATTCCACTTCTCTTACCTCTTTATCGCGGCGGTTCTCGTCGCACTTGCACTCCCCCCTTGGAAGATTAAAAAGCCTAGGCATTGGCAAGGCCTTATTTGGTTCGGCGCAACTTTTTTAATCGGTTTCATTTACTCACGCGCGGTAAATCCCGTGATCCAATATTCTACGCTCATTTTCGCGGCGCCTCTTTTATTGCTTTCTCTTTTCGCTCTTCGGCAGATACGTTTGCACTGGCTATCCTTTCTGCTAATTTTATCTACTGGTATTTATTCGCTTTACGCAGATAGGCAGCATTATCCTTTAACTTATCAAAGCACCTTTAAATATCCCCGCGAATATCTTAGCGAGCAAGGCCTTGACAATTCGGCTTTAATCTTAAAATTGGATAAAGAAAAATGGAATTTTTACGCCCAGCTCGACGCCTATGAAAGTGCAAAAAACTACCATTATCAAAATCCGCAAGAGTTAATAAAATACCTGCAAGATTTTCCCTCTAAAGAAATAGTGCTAGCGAGTGACCATACGGCCCCTTTGTTTTTAGGGAGTTTAATAGAAAGTTATGGCTTTCGCCTGATGCGCAAGGAAGATCATTTAGGGTTTAGTCTAGAACACTTTTCGCTCAAATCAGAGCTTAACGAAAATTACATTCAAGAAACTGTGCTCTCCAGAATTGGCATCTGCAGTAGCGAAAAAGAATTCTGCGGCCAAATTGAACTTAGCTTCGAAAAAAATGATTGGAAAGGCGAGCAAGATTTTATATTGAGCCAATTCGACCTTGAGTTAGCAAGAGCAGAAACTCAGGCACAACTTATCATTGCCTATTTCGCGAATGATCAATTAATTCACTGGTCCAATCAGTCGCTTGCCGACTTCCAATCCGACACGAGCTTCACCGTTTTTCATGCCCAAGTGATCCCGAGAGAATGCGTCGAATATGCACAAATTGAGGCGCGCAGCTTTTTGGAGACGCGTGGAGAAAAAATCCGTGTTACCAAAGCTTCCCTAAAGTTAATGGAGGGAAACAATCGTATTTACGGCATCAACAAGCCTTTCGACTAAAGGATTTCCAATAAGTTTTCGGGGGGACGGCCGATGGCTGCCTTATCGCCATTCACTAAAATAGGGCGCTCCATTAGTTGGGGATACTCAATCATGGCGAGAACCAGTTCATCTTCACTTAATTCTTTATCCTTAAACTCCTCTTTCCAAACCGACTCTTTGCTGCGAATTAAGTCTTCCGCATCAATATCGAGTTTAGCCAAAATATCTTCCAAGTCCATGGGGCTCAAGGGCTCGGTCATATAAAGCACCACTTCGGGTTGCAGACCTTTTTCTTCTAATAATTGTAGGCCTTCTCTACTTTTTTGGCAGCGTGGATTATGAAAATAGCGCATAATATTATTTATCGTTGAAGATGTAAAAATCCTTTAGCATCCTTAATGTTGCCGCAAATATCTTGATAATTGAAGAGATAAAAGTATACACCACTCGCCATTTCTAAATTATTAAACTTCCCATCCCAAAGATTTTCTAGGCCATCACCCGAGAAAACTAGAATTCCGTTCCTATCGCGAATTTCAAGGCTCGAATTTTCCACAAAATCTAGGGTTAGCTCATCTGCTAAAGCGCCGTAGAAATCATTTAAGCCATCGCCATTGGGACTAAAAATATTAGGCAACTCCAAGTTAAAACCTTCATCAAAAATGAAAGCACTTTCCTCCCTTTCTAAAACGAAATTACAAAGGGTATCGGTGGCTACAAGGCGAATTTCATACAAACCCCCGTTATTTAAATTCAAGATCAAACTATCCGCACTTTCATTGAGGCGCTGTCCATTTAAGTACCATTCAAACTGATGGAAACCGTTCTGCGCCAAGCGTAAACTTAAAGGATAACTTAAATCGCAGGGACGAAAATCGCTGGACATTTCTAAAAATACGTTAGACTGAACGATACTAATACTTTTACGAATGGTGTCGGTGCTTCCGCAGATAGGGTCGATGGCAATTAATTGGATATCATAATCGCCAGGACTATAAGTATGACTAGGATTGGCAGATTGAGCGCTATCACCATCGCCAAAAAACCATCGATATTGAGAAGCACCCTGCGATTGATTTTGGAAATTAACCTCAGCACTTTGATTACAACTATCGTAATCGATACTAAAATCAGCTTGTACCTCTCTACCAAAAGAGAAGATGTCAATAAAGCTGCTATCAATTAAAAAGCAATTAGTATCGAGTGCGTAAAAAGTATAGCGATTAAAACCACTATCCACAATGTTAAATAGTTGATTGCGAAGGGTATCAATAATTCCATTAGGACTTTGCACTAGTACCCAATCGGCATTAAAGCTAAAATCATCAAATTTCACTTGGCTAGGAAAGCAAACCGTATCGGCATAACCACTGGCAATTTCAACATTTGCATCGATAGAATCCGCTTCCATATCGAAACGAAAAATGGCCATATTGCAATTACGATTCATTTTTTTGGGAGCATAAGCATTAACTGTTGTAGGAAAACCACTGCTGTCGGCTCCACAAGAACAAACCGCTTGGAAAATAGACCCATCTTTGCGGAAACGACTACTACCGCCATCTACGTGATCGGGACCATTACCAAACTGCCCAAAGTAAGTTGCGTATTCTAATCGTTTCCATGAAGCATCCAGGCGAAGAAAATAAAAGTCGCCAAAATCGGTTGTGTCACGCCATGCATCCTGAGTAAGCGGCATGTTTCTAGGAATGGCCATCGCGCCACGACGCGAACCATAACCAGCACCCCAACCCGAAAGAAAGACGTCACCGCATTCACTTACCATTAAGGCAGTAGGCGAAATATTCGTCGCCAAGGTCGTTCCTACGCCAAAGGTGGTCGATAAATTTAATTGCAAATCGGGACTAAATTGTTGTAAAAATTGAGCACTCCCCGGCTGACCCCACAAGCTATCTCCAACTTGCGGCCAAGCGCCACGGGTTTGCCCGAACAGGGTAATATTCTCCTTTTGATCGATATCTAAGAAATACGAAACATCGTGCTCGCTTGTACCCGTAAAGCTGAAATTGAGCACCTCGCCGTTGGCCGGATTAAGTTCTGCGAGAAAGCCATCGACCTTGCCATTGGCACTATCTTGATAAACCCCCGTACTAGGGTAGGATAAGTTAGTGCTCTCAGTAGCGCCAGTAATAAACAGGCGATTGCTGGGACTAAAACGCAATGAAAAAACCGCATCATTACTGTTGCCTCCAATTATTTTGTTCCAATTTAGTTGGCTTAAATCACTATTAAATGAGAAAACCATTCCGTCTTGCTCACCTTGATAAGAACTACTAAAGGCAGAACCAATGGGGATATTTGGCGAAAAGGTATAGGAGACTCCTAAAATATTCCCTAGGGAATCGATACTCAAATCGCCGCGCGCCGCATCGCCATAATTAAATTCAAGGCGGTCATTCACCCCATCCATGGCAGTATCTCCTAAAAAAGTAGAACCCAATAAACTCCCACCCGTACTATCTAAAATACTAATGAAAATATCGCTGGATAAAGGAAAGTTTAAAGAGCCCCCGATACTTAGAGCGCTGGGCGCACCCGCACTAAAAGAGGTATCGAAAGCATTGGCGGTAACGGGGAAATCCGTCGAGCCTGTAACCCCTAAAATTATTAAGGATTTATGGGGGCCTTCCAGTAAACTGAAAGGCACATCGTTTTGGGAGCCCCCTAAAAAGGTCGCATAAATTTGCTGACTACCATCGGCGGTATATTTTGCCACCACACCATCTACCACACCACCGTTAGAAGAATCTTGAAAAGCACCTAAGGTAGTAGGAAAGCCGCGATTGATATTGCCATAAATGTAATTAATGCCAGCATTATAGCCCGACCCATCTGCACCAAAAGTCGCTGTAAAACCAAAGTTATCGTCTGTGCTAGCACTATAGGTGCTAAAAACCAAAGTAGGATCTATAATCAATTCACGATCAAGATCATATTCCGCCACAGCATAAGAGAAAATATCGCCTTGCTGTTTAAAAGCAGCCTCTACTCTATCGCTTCCTTGAAAAGCTAGCGGAGCGGTATAAACCACGTTTTTAACGCTAGTGATTAAAGCCAAATCTGCGCCTGCTAGACCATAGCGCTCTACTCCTTTAAACTGCCAAGAAATATTATTGGGATTTCCGCCAGGCCTAACCATGAAATCGTATTTGTAAACGCCGGCTGGGCTGAGATAGTAACGAAGGTCGATATTAGGATAAATATTATGATAAACAATTTCCTGATATTGCCGAAGGCCAGATTTCCAATGAGCGGGATTATTTCCTTTGAGATAATTTAAATAGGGCACACCTTCGAGAATAGTACGCGTAACTTGTGCTTCTTGGTTAACGCCCAGCCATTGCATGCTGTATACATGGCCCTGAAGTACCTCTCCAGAATTCTGATGATGGTGAATTTCTTCACCTGCGCTATGTTTTTCGAGCAGCTGCACCCTAACCTCATCAACTTTAAAAAAGAGAAAGTCGCTACCATTGCGCAGTAAATAATCGAAATCGCCTTGCCACTGTCCTTGGTTTTCAACAAAGGCCATGTGCTGAGCTTTGGCAAAAAAGCTTAGACAGAACAATAGAAGAAGAAGACTCTTTTTTAGGCTCAAAATTTTAAATCGATGGCTCGAATGTAAGGTAGTAAGCCGACATTTCAAACTATCGATTAAGCTAAGATCGATTATCGCAGTTAAGGAAGCTTATCAACTATCCTGCAAATCTTGGCTTTGACCTTTACTCATTAAATAAGACTTAATAAAGGCATCGAGATCACCATCTAAAACCTGATCCACATTTGAGGTTTCATGGGCGGTGCGCACATCCTTAATTAACTTGTAAGGATGAAGTACATAGTTGCGAATTTGGCTACCCCACTCAATTTTCTTTTTACCTGCTTCAATTTCAGCGCGGGCTTGATTTTTCGCTTCAATCTCAATTTCATACAGCTGCGACTTTAACAATTGCAAAGCCTTTTCTTTATTTTGAAGTTGCGAGCGGCTCTCGGTATTTTCGATCACAATTCCAGAGGGAGCGTGACGTAAGCGCACACCGGTTTCTACCTTGTTCACGTTTTGCCCTCCGGCTCCACCCGAGCGGAAAGTATCCCATTCTATATCGGCAGGACTAATATCAATTTCGATGGAATCATCTACCAAAGGGTAAACATATACGGATGCGAAAGAAGTATGGCGCTTTGCATTACTATCGAAGGGCGAGATCCGCACTAAGCGATGCACGCCATTTTCTCCTTTTAGGTAGCCAAAAGCATAATCGCCTTCAATTTCTAAGGTCACCGTTTTCACCCCGGCAACATCGCCTTCTTGATAATTAAGTTCGCTTACTTTATAACCTTGCCGTTCGGCATAACGAAGGTACATTCGCATTAACATACTAGCCCAGTCGCAGCTTTCGGTACCACCGGCGCCCGCTGTAATTTGCAGAACGGCACTAAGTTGATCTTCTTCGCCCGAGAGCATATTGCGAAATTCCAGAGATTCTAAGGTTTTAATCGCTTTGGATCGCATCTCGGCCATTTCCTCTTCACTAATTTCGCCCAGCTCCAAAAACTCTAAACCTAAGTTAAGCTCATCCACGGAATCCTTTAAATCATTAAAAGCCTCTACCCAAAATTTCAAACCTCGAATCTTCTTCATTACCTGCTGCGCTGTTTTTTGGTCTTCCCAAAATTCAGCTGCCGCGGTCTTCTCTTCTTCGTTAATAATTTGAATTTCTTTTTGCTCAATTTGTAGATAATCTTTTAACGACTCTACTCTTTGCGAAAGTTCTTGTACTTGCTCCTTAGTTACCATGCTGCGAATTTAGAAATACCTTGCTTATGCTTGAAACTTATACCCTAAATAACGTGAGTTCGACTATAAATCATAGCCTCAGATTTTCAATAAAAAGAAAAGACAAGTCTAGATCGTGCAGCTGAAGCGGGCTACAGCAAATGGACTAGATGAAGTATTTCACTTTTATTGAAAATCCATTTATGCCCCTTCTAAAAGCCTCTGCCTCTTGCAATAGCCCGCTATTGCTTCACGGCAGAGGCTTGAATTCCACTATTTACAAGGGGTCTGAGGCCTGATTTCACGTCGAACTCACGTTCAATAATTAGTCATTGGCAGCGAGAACCTTAGCCAAGTTAGAGCGGGGTTATCACTTCATTAGAAAATACATTTTTAAGCAAATACTCTTCTACAATTGCTTAATTTTGTTCGATTATATAAAACTCATCAATCTCTATAATGGATAAATTTGACGTAGCAATCATAGGATCAGGACCAGGAGGATATGTAGCCGCAATTAGATGCGCACAACTGGGTATGAAAACAGCCTTGATTGAAAAATACAGCACCCTTGGGGGCACCTGTTTAAATGTAGGATGTATTCCATCCAAAGCACTTTTAGACAGTAGCGAGCATTTTCATAATGCCATGCATTCCTTTGCAGATCACGGTATCGACATCGAAACTCCTAAAGTGAATTTGGCGCAAATGATTAGCCGCAAAAATGCTGTTGTTAGTCAAACTACTGACGGTATTGATTTTTTGATGAAGAAAAATAAGATCACCGTTTTCCAAGGTTTTGGTTCTTTTGTAGATGATCATACTATCGCCATCAAAAAGGAAACAGAAGAAACTAAAATATCGGCCAACAAGGTAATTATTGCCACGGGCAGCAAGCCCACGGAATTACCTTTCGCTAAATTCGATAAAGAACGAATTATCAGCAGTACCGAAGCTTTAAACCTTAAAGAAGTGCCGAAGCAAATGATTGTGATTGGCGCCGGTGTTATCGGTTTAGAGTTAGGAAGCGTTTACGCTCGTCTTGGCTCAGAGGTAACCGTAATCGAATATCTCGACAAAGCCATTCCCGGTTATGACAGTGCGATGAGTAAAGAAATTACCAAGTCGTTGAAAAAGCTAGGGATTAAGTTCAACTTTAGTCACAAAGTAACCGACGTTAGTAGCGATGGTAAAAAAGTAAGCGTTAGCGCTACCGATAAAAAAAACCAAGAAGTAAAGTTCGAAGGCGACTATTGTTTAGTTGCCGTAGGTAGAAGCGCGTATACCGCTGGCCTAGGATTAGAAAATGTTGGCATTAAAACCGACCAGCGTGGTAAGGTGGAAGTAAACGAAAAATTACAAACCAGCAAGGAGCATATTTTCGCTATTGGTGATGTAATCAAAGGGGCTATGCTAGCCCATAAAGCCGAAGAAGAAGGTGTTTTTGTAGCGGAAACCATGGCAGGACAAAAACCACATATCGACTATAATCTTATCCCAGGTGTAGTTTACACTTGGCCAGAAGTTGCCAGTGTGGGTAGAACGGAAGAGCAAATTAAGGAAGCTGGCATTAGCTACAAAGTGGGCTCGTTCCCTTTCCGTGCCCTAGGTCGTGCACGGGCCAGTGGCGATACCGATGGTTTGGTGAAAATTATTTCTGATAAAAATACAGACGAAATTTTAGGCTTCCACATGATCGGGCCGAGAGCCGCTGATCTAATTGCAGAAGGTGTAGTGGCCATGGAGTACCGCGCCTCCGCGGAAGATATCGCTCGAATGAGTCATGCTCACCCTACTTTCGCCGAAGCGATTAAAGAGGCTGCACTTGCGGCAACCGATAATCGCGCGTTACACGTATAACCTCTAGCGTATAGGCAAGACGAGCTAAGTCTTGCCTATCTTATTTTAAAGAACAAGCTATAAATATTGTAGCTTAGTGTCGAATATTTCCTGGCATGCGCAATTTAAAGTGGGCTTACTTAAGTTACATATTACTGATAATATTTCTCAGTTTTATCTTTTACATATTTCTCGAGCAAGCTTACGCTGATCGTTCTAAGGATGCCTTGCGCCTCGATTTAGCGGGCAGACAAAGAATGCTTTCGCAGCGAATTAGCAAAGAAGCCCTCAACATAACGGAATACACCCAAGTTGCTCAATTACAAGGTCATTGCGACGATTTAAAAAGTAGTATTGAAAGCTTTAATCAACAACAACTTGCCTTATTAGAGCCTGAAATTTACGGTCTAATTTCTGACGAAATAAAGGTAAAAGTTGATTCATTACATGCCAATAAAAATGAGCTTCGTGAAAACTATCTCGCCATGGCTAGTAAAATCTCAAGCTACTGCAAGGGCGAAATAAATAGCAATGAAGCCAAAGAATATGCGGTACAAATCCTAAATGAAAGCGATTATGTTCTCGACTATTTAGAACAAGTTGTGGCGCTTTATCGCTTGGATGAGAATTTTAAATCAGATCGGGCTAAAAAATTAAGTAGCATTGCCTTCATCATTTTGTCGCTTACTTTTGTAATACTTTCGATTATCTTTTTCCTTCCTATTTTTCAACAGCATCGTAAGGAGCATGAGGAAAAAATGCGCAGCTTAAAAGCGGAGAGGGAAGCAGGTAAAAAATTAAAACAACTTTTAGAGGACGAGCAAGAATATAGCAATGAACTGCAGCGGCAGCGCACCGCTTTGGCATCGAACGAAAGTGAGTTAACCCACCGTTTAAAAGAACTTGAACTGGCACGCAGGCGCCTAGAAGAAAGTGAAAATGAACTCTTAGGTGTAATCGATAATCTTCCTGTAGGAGCAATTTTGGTGCAGGAAGATAAATTGCGCATCAACAAGGCAACGAGTAAAATTTTAGGCTATCAGCCAGAAGAGTTGGATACCACCGATAAATTCTTTGAAAAGATTTACCGCAATACCTCTGATCAAACCTATGAACAATATCAAGCCTTTCTCTCTCAAAAGGAAATAAATAGCTTCCTCTTCCCCGTGTATCGGAAAAACGGCGAAAAACGTATTATTGAGTTTGGTGGACATAATTTTGCCCGTGGTGTAGTATGGACTTTAATTGATGTCACAGAAAAACGCAATGCCGAACGAAATTTACGCGTAAACGAAGAGGCGATTCGCAAGCTCTACTCTATTTCGGCTAATAATAGCCTCAGCTTTAAAGAAAAAGTAAGGCTTTTCCTCGAATTAGGAACCCAAAGATTTAAACTCCCCAACGGTATTATGGCCAAGGCCTTCCTCGATGAAGGACGATACGAGGCTATCGATATGTATTCAGAAGGAAACCTGCTTCCTTCTAAACTTTTAAATCTTCCCCTAACTGGTACTCTTTCAGAAAAGATTATTAAAAAAGGAGATGCCATCTGTTTCAATAATTTAAAAAGTGCACCCATTCATGTTATTCATAATAACAGCTTTGTAATTAAAAGCTACATAGGCACTGCCATTTATGTAGGAAATGAAATTTATGGGACCCTTAATTTTAACGGCCCCGAGGAATCGCCCTACCCCTTTACCGAAAACGATCTTGACCTCTTACGGTTAATGTCGCGTTGGTTAGGTGCGGAAATTGAAGCCAACCTATCGAGGGAAGCCTTAATTGAAGCGAAAAATTCGGCCGAAGTTGCCGCTACTGCCAAAAGTGAATTCTTAGCTACCATGAGCCATGAAATTCGCACGCCCATGAATGGAGTAATTGGCATGACTTCCTTGCTATTACAAACCGACCTAGACAAAGAGCAACTCGATTATGTAAATACCATTCGCCTTTCGGGAGATACGCTTTTATCCATTATTAACGATATCCTAGACTTTAGTAAAATTGAAGCGGGCAACATGAGTTTGGAAGTATATCCTTTCTCATTAGAACAATGCGTTGAAGAAGCGATTGAATTACTCGCCAATAGAATAACCGAGAAAGACCTTGAACTTATTTATTCCATCAGCTCACGCATTCCCAATTATATTGAAGGCGACATTACGCGCTTGCGACAAATTTTAATAAACCTAATTTCCAATGCTATTAAGTTTACCGAAGGGGGTGAAATTGAGGTAAAAGCCCTTTTGGAAGAAGAGGAAAACGCAGACCTAGTGATTCATTTTTCAGTGCGAGATACCGGCATTGGCATGAGTGTAGATCAGCAAAAGAAATTATTCAAAGCTTTTAGTCAGGCAGACTCTTCCACTACCCGCAAATATGGGGGAACAGGTTTAGGATTAGCTATTTCACAAAGGTTAGCCAGCTTGATGGGTGGCGATATTTGGGTAGAGAGTAAGCCTGGACAGGGCTCTACCTTCCACTTCACCATCAGAGCTACTAGAGCTCGCAATCAAAAAGACAAAGAGTTATCGCAAATGCTTAACTCCGTACGCAATCGCAATGCCTTAATCATCGACGACAATCACACTAATTTAAGGGTTCTAGCCGGGCAGTTTAAAAATTGGGGTATTCACGTTTTCCAAGAAAGTGACCCCAGAATAGGTTTAGAAACGGCCTTAAAACAAAATTTTGAATTAGTAATAGTAGATTTTGAAATGCCCTTTCTCGACGGCGTGGAACTATCCCGTAAACTGAAAGTAGCCAAACCCGATTTACCGATAATTATATTGAGCTCGGCTTATCCAGACCTGAGTAAAAAAGAAAAAGAAGAGCTTTTTAGCTTTTACTTCACGAAGCCCATTAAGCATTCGCAACTTTTAAGCAGTATGCATCAAATTTTTGGTAATTCGAAAATTAAAAAGGAAGATATCCATGAGAAACGTGAAGTATTGCTTTCCGATTTGGGCGAAAACTATCCCCTGCGAATTTTACTAGCAGAAGATAATGCCGTAAACCAGAAGCTTGCCACTTTAACCCTACAGAAAATGGGTTACAATACCGACATTGCCGCCAATGGATTAGAGGTTCTTACAGCCCTAGAGCGACAAAGTTACGACCTCATTTTTATGGATATTCAAATGCCCGAAATGGATGGCAGCGAGGCCACCAAAGCGGTTATAAAAAAGTATGGCGACAAAAGACCGGTAATTATTGCCATGACGGCCAATGCCATGGAGGGTGACCGCGAAAAATTTATGGAAGATGGCATGGATGATTATGTTACCAAACCTATCAACCTAAAGATTATCCAAAATCTTTTAAAGAAAGTGTATCTCAAAGAGTATTTGCGTTAATGACAACACGCTATACTTTTCCTCTTGACCAAGATGTTTTTAAACAAGACGAACTTTTGCAGTTAGCAGCAAAATCTGAGCACTGCCAGCTTTTAGACTCTAATGGCTATCGTGATAAGTACAGTCAATTTAACTGGTTATTAGGTTGGGGAAGCAAAGCCGCCCTTGAAAGTTCTGAGAACTCCTTTGCTAAGCTTCGCGCCTTTAAGAAAGAACAAGAAGATTGGCTTTTAGGTCATTTAGCTTATCCTCTAAAAGATGAAATTGAAAACTTACATAGCCGTAATTGTGACATTTTAAACTGGCCTCACTTAGCCTTTTTTGTACCCCAAACATTAATTATCGCCCAAGAGAGTAGTGTAATTTGTCAATCTTATATATATAAAAATGCCGCGCAACTAAAAGCCGCGCTTTCAATTAATACGTTGCCGCCTTACCCTACTCACCCTAAATTTGAAGCGAGCTTAAGCAAAGCGCAGTACTTGAAACATATTGCGGCCTTAAAAGGCGAACTGCAAGCAGGAAACATTTACGAAATCAACTTTTGCCAGGCTTGGTATGCCCAGGAAGAAATAGATCCCTTTGCCCTTTTTGTAGCGTTAAACCAAAAACACAAGGCCCCTTTTACTAGCTTTTATCGCTGGGGCGATCGCTACCTTTTATGCTTTTCTCCCGAAAGGTATTTACAAAAAAAAGCGTCGAAATTAATCTCACAACCGATTAAAGGAACCGCGCCACGCGCCAAGTCCGAAAAGGAAGATGAAGCGCGTAAACAGGGACTACTTGCTTCCGAAAAAGAGCGGGCGGAAAACGTGATGATTGTAGACCTCGTGCGCAACGACCTTAGTCGCACCGCCGCTAAAGCCTCCGTTAAAGTGGAGGAACTTTTTGGACTCTACACCTTCAATGCCGTGCACCAAATGATTAGCACAATTAGTTCGGAACTGGCCCCGCAATACGATCTTATAGATGCTTTAGAAACCTCCTTCCCCATGGGAAGCATGACTGGCGCACCCAAAATTAGCGCCATGCAGCTCATTGACCAGCATGAAAACTTTAATCGTGGACTGTACTCGGGTTCAGTAGGTTACATCAGCCCTACGGGAGATGCCGACTTTAATGTTATTATCCGTTCCATTCTCTATTCCTCCCAACTACAAAAAGCAGAAGTAAAAGTAGGTGGTGCCATCACCATCCACTGCAACGCTGAGGAAGAATACCAAGAATGCCTGCTGAAGGCTGAAAAAGTAATTGCCGCTAGCCATGCTTGAAAAACTAGCCATCAGCCTAAAAGAATTAGGACTAACTAAAAACGATCGCCTTTTAGTGGCCTTTAGTAGCGGTTTAGACAGTACTGTTTTAAGTCATGCCCTTATTGCTCTTGGCTACCCACTTTCTTTAGTGCATGTCAACTTTCAGCTGCGCGGGGAAGCCTCAGAGGGAGATGCCAAATTTTGCGAAAACTTCGCCCTAGAACAACAGGTCCCTTTTTACTTATGTAGATGCGATACTAAAAAATTTGCGCATGAAAGAAAACTCTCCATTCAAGAAGCAGCACGCGAATTGCGCTACTCCTATTTTGAGGAGCTTCAAACTGAACATAAATTTAGCGCTGTACTAACCGCTCATCATGCGGACGATAATTTGGAAACCTTTCTGATTAATTTCACCCGCAGTGGTGGATTAAAAGGACTGAAAGGTATCCCTCAAAAACGCGATTTCTATTTAAGACCCCTTCTGGGCCTGACTCGCAAGGAACTAGAGAACTATGCCAAAAGCCATAAAATAAGCTGGCGTGAAGACGCATCTAACCTAAGTGAAAAATACCAGCGAAATAAATACCGCTTAAAACTAATTCCACAATGGAAAGAAATTGAAACGGATCTTTTAACGAAGGCCAATCGCAGTCTGGCGCTTTTACGGGAACAAAGTTTCGCTTTTGAAGCACTTTTACAAGAGATGCTTGCGGCGCATCTAAACTTGACCGGAACCATTGAAACCCTAAATACCAAACACTTGCGTTCTAAAGCATATTGGCCTAGCTTATTGCGTTTTTGGCTAGAGGAAAAAGGACCTTGGGATTACCCCAGTTTAGAAAAACTATGGCAAAGCGAAAATAGCAAAAGCTTAGAAAGCGAGAATTTCATAATTTATCATCAAGAAGGGCAGTACTTTTTAAGTCCTAAAAAGGAGATTAGTGATTTAGAATCGTACCAAATTTCACTAGAAACTAAAAGCAGCGCCAATTTGGAGTTTCAAAAATTGGCCCTAGAGAATTACCCTGAGGTTCCTAGTTCCCAAGACGCTTTGCTGGATTTCGACAAACTAAGCTTTCCCTTACTTTTGCGGCCATGGCAGGCAGGCGACCGATTTAAACCTTTGGGCTTGTCAGGAAGCAAAAAAGTAAGCGACTATTTAAACGACATTAAAATTAGCGGCTCTGCTAAACAGGAACAATATGTTCTTTGCAGTGGAGACGATATTGTTTGGTTGGTCGGAAATCGTATTGATCATCGTTATAGGGTGACTAATTCGACCAAAACCATTTACTTTGTTCGCACTTTATAATTTTCCTATTCCCTATGAGGTCAATAATTCTCATTTTATCATTTTTAAGCCTCGGCTTTCTTGCTCAAGGGCAAATATTAGAACCCGTTGATTTAAGCTTTGAAGCCAGAGAACTGGCTAACAATAAAGTAGAATTACGCGCCATTGTAAGTCTTGATAAGGGCTGGCACGTGTACTCCATTAATACACCCGACACTTCTTTTATAATTGGTTCAGAATTTAATTTTACCAGCAGTAGTGACTATAAATTAGCAGGCCCTTTAACCGAGCCCGAACCGCATACCGAATACGACCCTAACTTTAAAGAAACCCTTAGCTACCATGAAGGCACGGTGGTATTTAAACAGGTAATTGAAAAAGTAAGCACTAAAGATTTCGAGGTAAAAGCTGAATTTGTTTACCAAACTTGTAACGAAGCTACTTGCCTCCCCCCCGAATACACCGATCACGTTTTCAAAATAAAAGGAGCCAAAAACCCCAAACCTGCTACCAACGGGGCAAGCGCCACCGAAGGCTCTACAAAACCTGAAACTGCTGTAGAAATAGTCGAAGAGGCCCAACAAGAAGTAGATTCCACAGAAGTACCGGGCGAAAAACTAGAAATTGACTACGCCGCAGAAAAAGAAGTGCAAGAAACAGTTGCCACTGAGGCAGAGAGCGAAATAAACACGGATAGCAAAAAAGAAGGTGGCCGTTCTATGATCGGCATTTTCATACTCGCCTTTTTAGGCGGACTGGCAGCTTTACTTACGCCCTGCGTTTTCCCCATGATCCCATTAACCGTGAGTTTCTTTACCAAGCAAAGTAAAACCCGCGCTAAAGGTATTACCAATGCCATCATTTACGGTTTGGCCATTATTGTACTTTACACGCTGCTTGGTTTACTAATTACGGTGGCTTTTGGCAGCGATGCGCTTAATGCCTTCTCTACCAATCCCTATGTAAACCTCGGATTTTTTGTTCTGCTGGTAGTTTTTGCCATCAGCTTTTTTGGCGCCTTCGAAATTACCTTACCGAGCAGCTGGGTTAACAAAAGCGATCAAGCTTCTGATAAAGGCGGTATTGTAGGAATCTTTTTTATGGCCTTTACTTTGGCGCTGGTTTCCTTCTCTTGTACGGGTCCTATTATTGGCACCTTGTTAGTAGAAGCCGCTAGCGGTGGTTTTCAAGGACCTTTAATCGGAATGTTCGGTTTTAGTTTAGCCCTAGCTTTACCTTTCGCTTTATTTGCCGCCTTCCCTGGCTGGCTAAACTCTTTACCCAAAAGTGGTGGCTGGCTAAATTCGGTAAAGGTGGTTTTAGGCTTCATCGAATTAGCGTTTGCCTTTAAATTTCTAAGCACAGCCGACTTAGTATGGCAGGCGGGAATTCTACCACGCGAATGGTTCTTAGCTATTTGGATTGCTATTTTCAGCTTACTAACCCTTTATTTATTGGGCAAATTCAGAATGCCCCACGATAGCCCGAGTGATAAAGTTTCGGTTTTCAAATTAATTTTAGCCGTTATTACTTTAAGTTTCACCATCTACCTTATTCCCGGTTTATGGGGTGCTCCTTTAAAGTTGATTAGTGGCTTTCCACCTCCCATGTTTTACAGTGAATCGCCTAATGGCATTGGCGGTGGTGGCGCAGCAACCATTGTGAGTAGCACCGAAGAAATTCCCGATGGCGCCGATCCCGATCATTGTCCGCACAATATCAATTGCTTCCACGATTTCGAAACAGGACGTGCTTATGCCAAAAAAGTGGGGAAGCCCATTCTCCTCGATTTTACCGGTTGGGGTTGTGTAAACTGCCGTAAGATGGAAGAGCAAGTTTGGAGCGACCCTAAGGTTTTAGAGCTACTTAAAAACGATTTCGTACTAATTTCACTTTACGTAGATGAGCGCGAAGAACTAGCCGAGGAAGAAAAATATGTTAGTGCGGTAACTGGAAAAAACATCCGTACCATTGGCAACAAGTGGAGCGACTTCCAAATTGAACACTTTAAAAGTAATTCGCAACCGCAATACCTGATCTTAGGCCACGAAAGCATGCAGCCTATTAATGGTTCTACTGCTTACGATCCCGACATTCAATTATATGTCGATTGGCTAGAAGAAGGTCAAGCCAAGTTTGAAAAGAAATAGTTCGATTTTCACTATTTACAAGGGGTTTGAGGCCTGATTTACCTCGAATTCACGTTAAGTAACAAACTAAGCCCTACTGTTTGGGGCTTTTTTTTGCTTTCGCAGATGCGCAGTCTGCCCATTTTTGCCTAACAAAGCTTATTTTCGTTCGCCCTAAAGGTTAGCGAAATGACAAAGAGAGAAAAGGTAGAATTTGTAATTGAGTCATTAGAGGATTTATATCCTGAAACGCCTATTCCCCTCGACCACAAAGACCCCTACACTCTGCTTATTGCGGTTCTGTTGTCTGCTCAGTGCACGGACGAGCGCGTGAATAAGATTACTCCCCTACTTTTTAAAAAGGCCAACAATCCATACGATATGGCCAAATTAAGCCCAGAGGAAATTCAAGCAATTATTCGTCCTTGTGGCCTTAGCCCTATGAAATCGAAAGGTATTTATGGTCTTAGCCGTATTTTAATAAATAACTATAATGGAGAGGTTCCAGCAGATTTCCAGGCCTTAGAAGCCTTACCAGCAGTAGGCCATAAAACCGCTTCAGTAGTAATGAGTCAGGGTTTTGGCTTTCCTGCTTTTCCGGTCGACACGCACATTCACCGACTGATGTTTCGCTGGAATCTTAGCAATGGAAAATCGGTGGAGCAAACGGAAAAAGACGCCAAACGACTTTTCCCCCAAGAGTGCTGGAATAAATTACACCTGCAAATTATCTTTTATGGGCGCGAGTACAGCCCTGCTCGTGGCTGGAATTTAGAAAAGGATTTCATCTCCAAACGCATCGGCCGTAAGAGCCTACTGAAAAAAACCTTTGGTGTAAACGCACTGGGTTAAAGAATACTAGCCGATCAAGCAAAGGCTCAAAATTAAAAATCAGTACTCAAAGAAATATAAAAGACATTGGGTAAAACGATACCGTCTTCAATTCCCCAAGCCCAATCGGCGCGCACATAATAGCCGAAAAGTCGACTACGCAAGCCTACTCCTGTGCCTAAAATAATCGGCTCCTTTTGGCTATCTAATACTATTTGTCCGCCAGTACCTAAAGGAACGGTAATGGTATTAATCACATTTTCTTTCGAATAAGGCGAAGGTCCATTCCAAGCGGTACCTACATCGGCGAAACCAACAATCATAAGATTTTGTAAAAAGTCGTTACGAATAGGACGATTCGCAAAGTAGCTCACAACGGGCAAACGCAACTCCGAATTAACCACGGCAAAAGTATTTCCATTACGCGTATTCTGGAAGAAACCACGCATATTGGTAACCAAAGTTTGGAAGATGTAATTATTCTCACGGGCAATAGGTGTACTCTGATCTAAATTAGGCGAGAAGTCATTATCGACACCACCCATTATATAGATTAGTTTTTCGGCCCCAAAAGAGGTTCCTGCTGCAAAGCGATTTGCCCAAATGAAATTACGATGAATAATTAAGTAATGCCGCGCATCAACACCCGCGGTATACAAGCCCGTTGGACTAACGGTTAAGTTACGATAATGCTCGGCGAAGGCCTTGTACCGCAAGCCTGCATACAAATTTAGTCCTAGTTTACGCGTATTGTCATAAATATAAGCCGCTCTAGCAATAGCGTAATCCGTGTAATTAATTGATTCTCCTATTTGGTTGAAATCCGTGGCCAAGCGGATATTTTCATCGAAGCGATAACCCACCGAAAGGTGAAGGGAGGCCACTGGATTAAACGGGTAAACTACCTTGTAGTTAAACTCATTATTAATTAAACGGCGGTAATTATTTAGCGCTAAAATCTGTACCTGTGAGCGACGGGTATAAGTGTAAAACTTATCCATGCGATTTTTAAAGTCGGCCACCCCGATAATAAACTCGGCATTAGGAGCTAAAGAAGTTCCTGGGAGAGGCGAAAAGGTAGTGCGCAACCCAGCGACCAAGCGATAATCGTGCATTAAATCCATTGCCCCCAACTTGAAGTTCATGTTGAAACCTTGGTTTAATATATCTCCACTTACAAAGCCCGTAAAAGGTTGGTACTGTGGATTATCAAACATATTATCAAAACGCACTGTAAAATTATCTTTAAAGAAGGAAAGGAAATAATTACGTACCGCTGGAATTTCAATTTCATCTTCGGCTTGAGCCACAACATCTTCAGGATTTATAGCAGGTAGCAAAAGATTACGTTCAAAATTGGGCTCCTCTTTTTTACTTTCCTCGACTTTTCTTTCCCCTTGAAAACTATAGTTTAGAATATTGAGGCTCAATTGACTTCTGCTTATACCCGGATAATATAAAGGCTCCAGTACTTCATTAGGGTTTTCCTCTGGTACAGACGACGGTGTTTCTCCCTCTAGGCGGATATCTTTAGACTTCACCCTTATTGCTTGCGAAGAAGCTAAGCCTTGCAATGGCAATTCATTTTCATAGATGCGGTAGCGTCCATCTTGCAAGTAAACACTATGGCTTAAGCCCGATTCTTTACTGTAAGTCGCATCCACCAAACTAAACTGATTATCACTTAAGGCATACTCGCTGAAGAAATAATCGTAATGCGTAGTGGTATCCACATAAGCAATTGCACTATCAATTTTTACGGCATGCTGACGTCTCACATTGCTGCGATTACTGTAAAAACCAACCAGGCCAGGCGCTAATTCTTCACTTGCCACTTCATTAATAAGTGGGCTTTTAGTGAGACGCCAAATGGCAACTGTGTCATTTCGTAGTTCACGATTATCGGTGGCGAATAAATCGAGATTATCGGTACTAAACATCTTGTTCGAACGCGGGTAAAGGGTGTCAACCGGACGGTTAGACGACCATACTATACGACTTCCCCCAGAAATAAAGGTAGGATGCAGATCATCGTATGCATCGCTAGTTATCGCCTGAATTTTAGTGTTTAAAATAGTGTACACGTAAATATCTGACTGACCATTTTTCGCGGCACTCAATAGAAACTGCTTACCATTTGGGGCATATTCCAGCGATATTATTTTATCGAAACGGAAAAAAGGCTTGGTCGTAAGCTCATCTTTTTCACTATCGTAGATGCTTAAATTAGTGCCACCTTTTTCTTCTGTAATTATCGCCAGATTGGTGTTATTAGGATGCCAAGCTAAAAGCGGATAACTATAATCTGTGTTTTGGGCAATCCGATAACCACCGCTGTAGACCTTTTCTTTTTTATTGGTTTCTCTGTCGAACACGTAAATTTTGTACTGAGAGAAACGTCGATCCACATAGCTGATAAATCGGCCATCATCGCTCGCCACTATCTTGGTTATTTCATGATTCTTTTTGGACTTGATTAGGCTCTTCTTCTCTTTAAGGTTTACGGTTTGCGTGCTCGCATAGCGATCGGCGTAAAAGGCCTTCCAATCCTCGGTAATCTCATCCAGTTCCTTTCCTAAAATATAAAGAAAGCCACTTTCAATATCGCGGTTCACCACAGACATGTAAACGATATTGCGAATAATTTTATCGCCGTAAGTTTGCGCAATAAAATACCAGAAAGAATGTCCGGCGTAACGCGCATCCAATTGGGTTAGAGAGTTTATCCTTTTGTACTGCTTGCTGTAAAAGCCATCGCGTACTTTAATATCTACATCGCTATTCCAGCTATCGCCCAGGTAAGAAATAAGACCTTCCATATACCAAGAAGGCAGGTTTAACAAGGCTGAGTTGGCTAATGACTGCGTGAAACTTCCATAAAGAAAATTGCTCAAAACTACTTCCGTAAGCCCCATTTTAAGGGTTTTCTCCAAATTTTGATAATCGCCATCAAAGTAAACGAAGAGGCGACTGCCGCTAATGCGAGTTACCCCGCCTGTATTGTAATCGTCTTCCTCATTGCTGTTTACATTGCTTTGCTTTAAATCGGAAAGATTATTGAAAACTAATATTTGTACTCGCTCATCTAAGGGTGCGTCCAAATAAGATTCGATACGAGGAAGGTTTTTATGGGTAAGGCGAGCGACATTTTCCGCCAATTCTTCATTGCCGCGGTAAAAATAAACATCGAAGGCATCGAAGCGTAGAAATATCCAATCAAAGTCATTAAATTGAACCCGATTTTTTCCGTACTCTTGTCTTATTCCATAGTAAAATTGGGCGCTTATCTGCTGACTAGCGAAAAAGCACAACAAGAAGCTGAGCCGGAAAAGAATATTGGAATATTTTTTTTTCAAATTAATTTATATAGGTACACGTAGCGAAACGTGGGTTAATCAATTAAATTTCAAAAGCATGCGCATTACGAAGATAAGTACTCTACCAAAAAAGACAGCCTTTTGTTTAGTCTTCCTTCTCCCTTTTTTAAGCAGTGCTCAATTTAGCTATAAAGTTAAAACGTCTAACAACATAAGTCCGGTTGGCTCATTTGTACCAAATAAAACTGAAATAGACTATTCCCCTATTTTGCAAGCCGAAGAAATGCCGCATCCCAATGCACATCTCGACCGCGAAATCGCCAACCAACGGAAGGCTGAGCGCACCGAGGTGCCACAATTTAAAAATAACTCGACTTTCAAAGTTTCTAAAACTACTCCTAAACCTCAGGTTTTGGATAGCTTAAACGGTAATAACTACAGCGGCTCGGTTCCAAATGACGATGATTTTGCCATTGGTCGCAATCAGCAAATTTTAAGAGTACGAAACTCAACCATCGGAGCTTACGATTATGCAAAAGACAGTTTATTATACGAATTAACCCTTTTTCGTTTTTACCGTCCCAGCCAATTTTTACCAGGCAGCAAATACGACCCTCGTGCCATTTATGATCCCGAATCAGATCGTTTTATCGTGCTCTACCTCAGTGGTAACACCTGGCAGAATAGTACCATTATTATTGGCTTTTCTAAAAGTAATGACTTGGCCGATGGCTTTAATATTTACCGTATCAATGGCAACCCTTTAAACGATAGCACTTGGAGCGACTACCCTCATATTACGGTAAACAAGGATGACCTATTTATCACCATGAACACTTTTTACAATGGCTCAAGTAATAATAGTGGCTATGTGCAAACTACTATTCGCCAAATTGGTAAACAAGCGGGCTATGATTCGCTCGCTTTAACGGAGCATTATTATTACAATTTGGAATACGGTGGTAAAAATCTCTTTAGTTTTACCGGGATAGACAACGGCAAAGAATTACTTCCTGCCCCTACTTACTTTTTGGGCAGTCGTGCCTTAGATGCATTAAACGACAGCATTTTCGTAGCAAAAATCAACGACAAAGCCACGGGCAATCCGCAACTCAGTTTGGAAGTTTACACCACGGAAACCAATTATGGACTACCTCCTTCGGCTCGTCAGAAAAACAACCATACTTTCGACTGCAATGATTGCAGAATTCAGGGTGGATTTATGTTTAATCAACGTATACAGTATGTAGGAAATACCATAACGCCAACTGGCAACGCCGGTTTTTACCACGGTATCATCGACTTAAGAAGTGCCAATAAAACCAACAGTTATTTTAAAATAATTAACCTTGATCCAATTGACGTTGGTTATCCCCAAGTAACCTTTACGGGGAAATCGGGGGCTGAAGTAGAATCGATTTTAACCTTTAACCATTCTGGCGACAGCCTAAATGCTGGCTTTTCCGCTATCTTTTTTGATAACGATTCTAGCTACAGCGAAAGAACACAAATTGTAGAAGGAGGCGATTATATTGACATCATCTCCAGCAATGGCGATCGCACTTATGAGCGTTGGGGCGATTATACTGGCAACCAGTTAGCCTACGGCGACACGGGTACTATTTGGGCCACAGGATATGAAGCCAGTCCGCAAGGTCAACCTTTGACCGTACTGGCCAAGTTACGCAGCCCAAACTGGGACCAAACTCCTATCAGCGATATCGGTGTACAGGAAGAAGCTGCTCCCAAAATATCACTCAGTCCCAATCCCAGTATCGATTGGTTTAGAGTAGAAATTGAACAAGAGAAAGAAGAACTTCTTAATTTTAGCCTTTATCAATTAGATGGAAAAAACGGACCACTATTTCAGGTAGAAGAATTAGCCTTAGCTGGTGTAAACAGTTTCCGCTTCCGCACCGATCGCTTGGCAACAGGTCTTTATATCTTAAAGATTAGCAATGCTAAAGGTGAATTGATTGGACAAGAAAAAGTGGTTGTGAAGTAGAATTAGAAAAGAGTGAAAATTAACGTGTCAAGTGACCTCGGATTTATTTTTAGAAAACCAGAGGCTCTTAAACACAAATATTAGGGCTATTGGTCAAGACGAATTGACAAAGAGCATCGCTTAATTTACAGAGATACTGAGAAAGAAGTGCTTATTGCAAAATGTCGTTTTCACTACCACTAAAAAAGAGGACCCATTCGAAAATGAGTCCTCTTTTTTATTTTAAACGTTCTTGAGAATTAAAACCTATCATCTAACTAAACTATTTTGTCATATACTAGGTTTAAAGTTTTTCCGCTAATGCGAGCATTTTGGTTTCCACCGCTTCGCTATCCCAAATCTCATGAATATTAGGCATGGCCATAATTTCTGCCATCAGGCCATCTTGCTTTTTCCCTAAAGCCAAAGCTTCGGAGTAGCGCACATCGGCCGAGAAGGTTACCAAAGAATAAAGGGGCGTCCACTTAGTCGGATATTTCTTCGAAAATTTCGCTTCTATCTTCTTCTGCAAAAGGAAATCCGCATCACCGGTTAAATCGCGCATTTCCACAAAATTACGCATCGCCAAATCGGCAATAGCATCGCCATCAGGCTTACGCTCAATTTCATAAGCCTTAAACATCGCGGCCCAATCATCGCCGTATTGATCCATTAATCGGTTTAAGGCAGTGCAATCTTCAAAACCACTATTCATACCTTGTCCGTAAAAGGGAACAATAGCATGGCTCGCATCTCCGATAAGGGCCACCTTGCCATTACGCGTCCAAGGGAAACAGCGCACAATCATTAAAGAAGAATTAGGATTATTTTCCCACTCCTCATCAAAATCTGGCATTAAAGCCAAAGCATCTGCAAATTGCTCATCAAAAAAGGCACGCGCTTTAGCAAGGCTATCTAAACTTGAGAAAGAAGGATTCCCTTCATAAGGGAAGAATAAAGTGCAGGTAAAACTCGCATCAGGATTAGGCAAAGCAATAAGCATATAATTACCGCGTGGCCAGATGTGCAAGGCATTTTTTTCCATCATAAACTCGCCATTAGCGCCCGGAGGAATGGTTAATTCTTTGTAGCCATGATCGATATACTCTTGCGAATAGCTAAAACGATCCGTTCGCACCATCGCCTTACGCACGGCACTATAAGCGCCATCTGCCCCAAATAATAGGTCGGCGTGCACTTCTTGGCTTTCGCCAGATGCGTTCTCAAAACGAGCGGTGGCCGATTCGAGATCTATCGCCTTGCAACGCTGCTCAAAATGAATAGTAACCCCATTTGCTTCTGCTTCTTCAACCAACATGGCATTTAAGCCCGAGCGAGAAACGGAATTAATGGCTTGCCCTTCTTTACCATAAGGTTGATACGATAAATTTCCTTCTTTATCGTGCATTACACGACGATACATCGGAATAGACATTTTATCGAGTACTTTCTGGTCAAGACCAACACCTGCTAAGGCTTTTAAACCTCTATCGCTTAAGGCGAGGTTAATGGAACGCCCGCCGCCAATATTTTTCTTTCGGGCATCCGGACGACCTTCGTAAACATCCACTTTATGACCACGTTTGGCCAAGTAAATAGACAATAGAGATCCTACTAAACCCGCACCCGCAATAGATATATTTTTCTTTTCCATATTAATCTTTTAAAAATTTTTCAAGCAATTGCCCAAATTCAAACACGTCGCTAAAGGAATTGTAAAGCGGCACAGGCGCTAAACGAATTACATCGGGTTCGCGCCAATCGGCAATCACACCATGAGCAGTAAGTTTATTAAACACCTCTTTACCTTGGTTAGGCAAGATTATCGACAACTGGCTTCCTCTTCTGTTTGGCTCGGTAGGCGTGATCACCTTTAATTCCACTCCCGTATTTGCACGCACATCATTAACAACCTGCTCTAAATAGGCGGTAAGTTTCAGTGCTTTCTGGCGTAATTGATCCATCCCCACTTCGGCAAAAAGCTCAAGACTAGCTAAAAGTGGCGTCATCGCTAAAACTGGCGCATTGCTTAACTGCCAGGCTTCTGCGGTAGGAATGGGAATAAATTCATCGGGCATGGCAAAGCGATTTTCTTTATCGTGGCCCCACCAACCTTCGAAACGAGGGATATCTTTTTGTCCGTGGTGCTTTTCGTGAATAAAGGCTCCCGAAACTCCACCCGGACCTGAGTTTAAATATTTGTAACCGCACCAAGCCGCAAAATCAACTTGCCACTCGTGCAAATGCAGCGGCACATTACCCGCAGCATGGGCTAAATCCCAACCCACTATGGCACCTGCCCTTTTTCCTGCATCGGTAATGCGTTGCATATCGAACCACTGGCCGGTATAGTAATTTACGCCGCCAATCATAATCAAAGCCAACTCATCCTTATTCGCATCGATAGCAGCAATAATGCGCTCTTCATCTATCAGCTCAGTTTCCGGATCAGGCATAATTTCAATTAAATGCTCATCTGGCGAAAGACCATGAAAACGCAACTGACTTTTTAAAGCATATTGATCGCTAGGAAAAGCCTTGCCTTCGCACAGAATTTTAGTACGCTTGCCTTGTGGGCGATAAAAGCTTACCATTAAAAGATGTAGATTAGTGGTAAGGCCGTTCATGGCCACCACTTCCGTAGATTTAGCCCCGACAATTTTCGCGAGATTAGCACTAAAATTCTCGTGATAAGAAAGCCAAGGACGACGGGCTTCTAGATGACCTTCAACGCCGTATTTATGCCAATCTTCCAGTTCTTCTAAAATAAGTTCTTTGGTTTTGCGCGCTTGTAAACCCAGCGAGTTCCCCGTGAAATAAAGGCTTTCTTTCCCATTGTGCTGCGGAAATAAAAACTGTGCTCGATATTTATGTAACGGATCTTGCTGATCTGCTTCGAATGCGCCAGCGGCGGTATTGGAATATATCATAATGCTAATTGATTGTCAAAAGTAGGAATTGCCAAATGCCAAAGCGGCAATTTGACTAAAAATAAGGAGTATTATTGGTATCGCTTCAATCCAAAAATTGACTTGGAATTCACTACGATTTGTTTTCAAGTTTTTAATCATGCGAATGCCGATTTCTAAAGCCAACAAAATGGCCAAGCTCTGAAACCAAGCTTGCCCAAAGAAAAAGAATTGCATTAAAGTCCAAATTTGATAAAGAAACAAAGCTAAGATGGCGAGGCCTATGGCATTGTCTTTTCCGAAAACCTGCGGTACTGTGCGCATAGAGGGATTGTCTTGATCTAAGTCGCGAATATCAAAGGGTATGGTTAAACCCATTACCAATAAGGTGCGCATTAAAAATTCCCAGCCAAAAAACAGGGTATCCACTCTACCTTGCATCCAATAAGGAATAGCAAAACTTAAGTAGGACCAAGAACCAGCGATAAGAAAAAGCTTTAAGCCAGGCATCATGCGCAAGCTACTAAAGGCTCGATTGGGATGTGGAAAAGCCAAAGGATATAAAAGAGCGATCAATAAAGCCGGAAACAAATAGTAAATGAGCGTAATCGAGCCTAAAAAAAACAATAAGAGGAAGGCTAACATTCCAGCAAAAGCGGCACGGCTAAAAGAAGCCCAATCAATAGGATGATCTTCTTCCTCCAAACTTTTTTTCTCACGATACTTGTTTAGCGATTTCACCCAATGCATATAATTATAGGCGCTCATGGTTGAAGAGAGAATAAAGAGCGTATACAATAGATAATCGAGCGTAATTTCCTGACCAAAACTGAGGTAAGTTAAGGCTGCAGCCGCCAAGCCTACCCAGAAGTTTGAGCGATATAATGCAATCAGAAATTTCAATAAAATAGACGCTTGTGTTATTGCCGTAAAATTATGCTTAAAGGGCGAAACATAAGAACAGGCTTTATGTTACTTTTGTGCGAATATTCACAATTTATTTCGATTCGGATATGAATACTGATTCTTTTGCCTACCGACACATCGGGCCACGTGAGAATGACCTTGAAGAAATGTTGAAAGTGGTGGGGGCAAGCTCAATAGAACAACTAATTAGCGAAACCATTCCTGCGGGTATCCGTTTGAAGGAAGAATTAAACCTCAGCCCGGCCATGACCGAGAATGAGTTTTTAAATCATATTCGCGATTTAGCCAGAAAAAATAAGGTGTTTAAATCCTACATCGGATTAGGCTACCACCCTACTATTATGCCGGGTGTAGTGCAAAGAAACATTTTAGAAAACCCAGGTTGGTACACGGCTTACACGCCTTATCAAGCGGAAATTGCCCAAGGCCGTTTGGAAGCTTTATTAAACTTCCAAACGATGGTGAGTGACCTTACGGGCTTACCTATTGCCAATGCCAGTTTACTGGATGAAGCCACTGCGGCAGCAGAAGCCATGGCTATGTTTTATTCCGGTCGCAGCCGAGATAAGAAAAAGAACAATGCCAATAAATTCTTTGTGTCCTTCCATTGTTTGCATCAAAACATTGAATTGATCAAAACCCGTTCTGAGCCTTTAGGCATTGAACTAGTTATTGGTGACCACCGCGATATTAATTTATCGGAAGATTATTTCGGTGCTTTAATTCAGTACCCAGCAGCAGACGGTGAAATCTTCAACTATGAAGATTTTATGGCCAATGCCCTTGCAAATAATGTAGAAGTTGCCGTGGCAGCAGACATCATGAGTTTAGCCTTATTAACTCCTCCGGGAGAATGGGGAGCTAGTGCAGTGGTGGGAACAACTCAGCGTTTTGGTATTCCTTTAGGCTTCGGTGGACCGCATGCAGCCTACTTTGCCACTAACGATAATTACAAGCGCTTAATTCCTGGTCGTATTATCGGTCAAACAATAGACAAGGAAGGAAACAGAGCCTTACGAATGGCTTTACAAACAAGGGAGCAGCACATCAAACGCGACAAAGCGACCTCTAACATTTGTACGGCTCAAGTTTTATTAGCCGTAATGGCGGGCGCTTACGCTGCTTACCATGGCCCCAAAGGATTACACAATATTGCTAGTAAAATTCACTACCACACGGTAACCCTAAGTGAAGGTTTAAACCGCTTAGGTTACAAGCAGGTTAACGAAAACTTCTTTGATACTTTACGCATTGAATTAGGGCAAGTGGATAAAGAAGAAATTCGCCGAAGAGCGATTGAAAAAGAAATCAACCTTCGTTATATCAGCAATCATGAGATTGGTATTAGCTTAAACGAAACTACCAATTTAGAAGCGGTGGAAGAGTTGCTAGCCATCTTTGCGGAAGCGAAAGAAATGAAAGACCCTAGTCCTAAATTATTAGAGGTTAACGTAATTCCTTCCAAATTAAAAAGAAACAGCAGTTATTTAGAGCATCCTGTTTTTAACCGCTACCACAGCGAAACCGACATGATGCGCTATTTAAAATCTTTGGAGCGCAAAGATTTATCGCTTAACCATAGTATGATTGCTTTAGGAAGTTGCACCATGAAATTGAACGCAGCGACCGAAATGATCCCCTTAAGTTGGCCATTGTGGGCCAACGTTCATCCCTTTGCTCCAACCGATCAAACTTTAGGTTACCGCGAATTAATCTCTAATCTAGAGCGCGACTTAGCCGAAATTACTGGTTTCCACGCAATGAGCATGCAGCCTAATAGTGGTGCACAAGGCGAATATGCCGGATTAATGGTAATTAGAGCTTATCACTTATCCCGCGGCGACGACCAGCGTAATATTGCTATTATTCCTAGCTCGGCTCACGGAACCAATCCTGCATCAGCAGTAATGGCGGGAATGAAAGTAGTGGTTACCAAGTGTGATGACAATGGTAATATTGATGTGGACGATTTATTAGAAAAGGCCGAAAAGTATAAAGACAATCTTGCCGCATTAATGATTACCTACCCATCTACTCACGGAGTATTTGAGGAAAGAGTAAAAGAGATCACCCAAATTATTCACGATTTCGGGGGACAAGTATATATGGATGGTGCCAATATGAATGCACAGGTGGGATTAACTAGCCCGGGGGAGATTGGCGCTGACGTATGTCACTTAAACCTGCACAAAACTTTTGCTATTCCTCACGGTGGCGGTGGCCCCGGAATGGGTCCAATTGGCGTAGCAGAGCATTTAAGTCAATTTTTACCAGGACATCCATTTGTTAAAACAGGAGGGAAACACCCTATTTCTCCTATTTCAGCGGCTCCCTTCGGTAGTGGATTAATATTAATTATAAGTTATGGCTATATAAAAATGCTTGGCGCGAAGGGCTTAAGACAAAGCACCGAGTACGCTATTTTAAATGCCAACTATATTAAGGAGCGCTTACACGGCTATTTTGAGGTACTTTATACCAATGAAAAAAATCGGGCCGCCCACGAAATGATTATTGATTGCCGTCCCTTTAAAAAAGAAGCGGCCATTGAAGTTACTGACATTGCCAAGCGCTTAATGGATTACGGTTATCACGCACCAACCGTTTCTTTCCCGGTAGCAGGTACGGTAATGATTGAACCTACCGAAAGTGAAAGCAAACACGAGCTAGACCGCTTTATTGACGCGATGATTAGCATTCGTAAGGAGATTGCAGAAATTGGTGAAGGACTAGAAGATGAACTTAATAATCCTCTAAAAAATGCGCCGCATACCATGCAGCTCATTACCGCGGACGAATGGAGTTTACCCTACAGCCGTCAAAAGGCTGCCTTTCCTCTCGACTATTTATACGGCAACAAATTTTGGCCAAGCATTCGTCGCGTGGATGATGCCTTTGGTGATCGAAATTTAATTTGTACCTGCGAACCGATTGAAAGCTATATCGAAGCAGAAGCCTAATAATTTTAATCTATATTAATTAGAGGGAGCTCTTTTGAGCTCCCTTTTTTGTTGTCAATAAGTAAAACTTTGCCTACTTTTGTTAAACTAGTGTTAATACGATATAACCCTTAATTTAAAAACATGAAGAAAACAGCTATTCTATTTTTTAGCTTGGCTTCTGCTATTGCGGTTAATGCACAAGGTCTTCCACAAATTGACCCTGTTCTAGAAATCCAAGACGCACCTGCTAAGCGTGCTATTAAATCTGCACAAGCAGATAACGGCGCTTCTACAACTGTATGGAGCGAAGATTTCGCCAATGGTATTCCTGCAGGTTGGAGCCAAATCGGAACCCCAGCCACTGCGCAATGGGAGTACCGCGGTCCTAACAACGTTCCAAATAACACCCAAGGTTCAAGAGGTGCGTTTTCAGGAATTGCAACGGGTGCAAATGCCCCATTAGCTTCGACTACGACTGGTAATGGTTTCATGATTTTCGATTCAGATTATCTTGATAACTCAGGATCTTCGGCTACTATGGGTATGGGTATAGCTCCAGCTCCTCACGTAGGTCGTTTATTTACGGATACCATTGACTTATCCATGCACCCACAGGTGGAACTTGCTTTTGAAACTTACGCCCGTCGTTTCTTCTCTAGCTGGTTTGTTGCTTTTTCTATTGATGGTGGTGTAACTTACAACGACACTGTAGAGTTTTTCTCTGATGCTGTAGTAGCCGTAAATGCTTCTACTGTAAATGGTGAAGAAGCAGTAGCGAACGTTTCAAGTATCATCGGTGGTCAAGCGAATGTGGTAATGCAATTTATCTACGACGGTACTCCTGGTAACGCGAACGGTAATGGTTACTACTACTGGATGATTGACGATATCGAGTTACGTACGCCTCCAGCAAATCAAATGTTCTTTACTACTTGGAATGGAGCTCCTGCTCACGATATGATTTACAACAGTAATGGTGCTGCTTATCCTAAGTATGGTATCATGCAAACTAATCAAATCGTACCAGTAGAATTTGATGCAAACATCTTAAACTATGGTACCCAAGCACAAACTAATGTTACTGTTGAAGTAGAAATTTGGGACGTAACTAGCGGTTCGCCTAGTTTAGTAACCACTATTAGTGCTCCTGGTTGCCCAACCTTAGCAACTGGTGACACTTGTAACTTTAATAACCTTACTACTCCTACTTGGACTCCTCCAGCACAACAAGCTTCTTACTTAATTGTATACAAAGCTGTTTCTGACACTATCACTAGTGCGTTAACCACTGAAACTGATACCTTTAATTTCTTTGTTAATGACGTTCTTTATTCTACTGACCGTAATAACGTCGATAACTACGTAGGTACTAACTCAGCTACTAACGACATTATAGCAATGGGTGTTATGTATTCTTTAGAAAATGAGGACCCATTAAACCCTGGAGCTGGTCTTGTATATATTGATGGCGCTAGCATTGAATTAAGTGTTGCAACTGATAGTACTGCCGATATCGAAATCGCTTTCTTTGACACTACTGGCTTTGCCTATAATGCTGGATTCCCTGCAGGAGCAACGGCTGCTTTCCGTAAATCCTTTACTTTAAATGGTAGCCTTATTGGTGGTAATGCCTTTTTTGATCTTTCCACTAACGGTCAGCCATTAGCTCTTCCTGCTAATACTTACTTGATGATTGTAAACTTCTTCCCGAACGCAACTGACGGTGTAATTCGTATTGCGAACGACCAGTCATTTGATCAGCCCGGTTTCTCTACTGTTATGCAGTTAGGTGATGGTAACTGGTACGGTGGATTTACTTCTCAAGTGCATGAAGGAACTTTCATCCGTTTAGAAGTAGGCGAGTACGTATCTAGCATCAAAGAATCTGAAGTTGACGGATTTAGCGTTTATCCTGTGCCAAGTAACGGTACTGGTCACGTAGAATTTGATAACGGTGGCGATTACAGCATTACAATTTTAGACATGGTGGGTAAGCCTATCTTCACTAAAGCTGAGTCTGTGAACTCTAACGAGCGTATCAATTTTGATATTTCTTCTTACCCTGCAGGTGTTTACTTAGTAAACATTAAAGGTGAAGGAACTGATAAAACAGTTAAGATTACTGTTCAATAAGAACGGTTTCTTAATAAGCTTAAAGCCGCTCCAATGGAGCGGCTTTTTTTTAGCTATGCTTTAAACCTGAGTTCGATATAAAATCAGGTCTCAGACCTCTTATAATAGTGGGTTTTAAGCCAAAGCGGTGAAACAATAGCGGGCTATTGTGAAGGGCTAAGGCGCCAAAAACCACTTTTTAGAAGAGGCTTACAAGTTTTTCCACTAAAAGTAAAAACCTTGCATCTAGCTCATTTGCTATAGCCCGCTACAGCTGCACGATCCAGACTAGTCTTTTCCTTTTATTGAAAATCTGAGGCTATAATTTTAGGTCGAACTCAGGTTTTAACATTTCCTTAAGCCTATTCGCAAACATTGCACAACATATGACAAGCTAAGGCCAGATAAGCGCTCTACTATTGTGTTTTCAAACCCTATAAAATACAATTAATGAAAAAAGCAGCTATTCTATGTAGCCTAGCTCTAGTCGGAATGGGCTATACCAGCCAGGCTCAGATTACAGTAAAAAAAGCGCCTCTCGCTATAAAACCAACTTTTTATCAGCCTGACCTCATCAATGGTAAGCCGGCTACAAATCTTAATACTCGCGCAAAAAACCAAGCGATAGAATCTACTACCGTTTTTTGGAGTGAAGATTTCACTTCAGGCATCCCCGCCGATTGGACACAAAATGGATCTTCCGCCAACTCTCGTTGGGAATATCGCGGACCGAGCTCCAATCCTAATAGCAATACTGGCAGTCGCGGTGCATTTGCTACCGGTACCGGCACAATCCAAAGTCCAACACGCGCTACGGGCTTTCTTATATTTGATTCAGATTATCTTGATAATGGCGGTGTAGCTGCCAACGCGGGAAGTGGCTCTGCACCAACTCCTCATATTGGTAGAATTAACACAGATACTATTGACCTTAGTATGCAAAGTGCCGTAGAATTAAAATTTAACTCCTACGCTCGTCAATTCTTCACTAATTATTTTGTGGCTTTTAGTAAAGATGGTGGTGCAACTTTCAGCGACACCATTGAACTGTTTACCGAAGTAGCCGTAAATGACGCTACTGCAGATGATTTAGAACTAAGCTTTAACGTTTCCAACTACATTGGTGGAGAAGCGGAGGCTATGATTCAATTTATTTATGCGGGCAACAAACCCGGTAACATCAATGGTGCAGGATATTACTTCTGGATGTTAGATGATATCGAGTTACGTTCTTTACCCGATAATGAATTGCGCTTAACCGAAGTAAATGGTGCCCCTCCCATTGACATCACCTTTAACGGAAACCCTGCCTATACTAAGTATGGAGCCGTGCAAATTGATCAACTGGTACCTATTTCATGCGATGCCAACGTTTACAATTACGGCGCAGCGACCCAAACTAATGTAAGCTTGGAAGTAGAGATTTTGGATGCCAATGGTAGCAATGTAACCACCTTGACTTCAAGCGCATCTGCGGCAAGCGTGCCCATGCTAGACTCTGTTGACTTTACGGTACTAAATACCAATAGCTGGACACCAAGTGCCACAGGAAGCTACTCTTTAATATACCGAGTAATTAGCGATAGTTTAGATGCTAACGCCACCTCCGCCACAGACACTGTTATCTTTAATGTTACTGACAATATTTATGCGGTAGACTGGGGCACAACCGATAACTTCTTCGGCTCCCAAAGTTCCGCCTCAGAAATGATTGCTGCAGGCACGCGCTACAGTTTAGAAAATGAAGACCCTGATAGCTCTGGCGCTGGCCTAGTTTTTATTGAAGGGGTTGATATTTTACTGAGCTCTTTAACCGACCCTACCGCTGATCTCGAAATTGCTATTTTTGATACTGCAGGATTTGAATTTGGCAGTGGTTTCCCTTCAAACGCCACCCCAGTTATTCGTCGTTCATTTACCTTGAACGCCAATCTAGTTGGTCAAAACACTCGTTTCCCCTTAGGAGCAGAAGACAGTATTTACGATAACAACACCCAAACTTGGACGCCTACGAATCACCCCGTAGCTCTAAATACAGGCACTTATTTCGTGCTGGTTAACTTCTTTCCCAATGCTACCGACGGAGTTATTCGTATCGGGAACAGTGCCCAATACTTCCAACCAGCTGAAACGGCTATTTTCCAAACGTCAGACGGCGATTGGTTCGGCGGATTTTTAAATAGTCAAACTTTCGAAGCACCTTTTATCCGTTTAGTGGTAGCAGATGCTCCTCGTTTTGATATAAGCATCAACGAAATGAAAGCTACTCAGTTTAGCGTTTACCCGAATCCGACCAATGGTTTAGGAAAAGTAAACTTCGAGCAAGGAGGAACTTACAAACTTAGGCTATACGATATGGCGGGCAACTTACTTCTAAACAAAGAACTAAGTGTAAATGCAAACGAAGATTATGCACTTGATTTATCAAAATATAAAGCGGGTGCCTATTTAGTAAATATTCAAGGCGAAGGAATGGTAAAAACCATAAAGCTTCAAAAGCAATAACTGCTTTTCGCTGTAAAACTCAAAGAAGCCGCTTCATTTGGAGCGGCTTCTTTTTTACATGTTTTCTCTAATCTTCTGAAATAGCCGTGAGCTATATACAAAGTCTACGATTTCGGGATTGTCGGTATTAAGAATTTGCTCACCCGTTCCCTGCCAAGCTTTAGTACCATCTTTAATAAAAATAATATGGTCACCTATTTCTATTACCGAGTTCATATCGTGGGTGTTAATTACCGTCGTGATATCAAACTCTTGGGTAATTTCTTGCAGTAGGCGATCAATTACAATAGCCGTTTTGGGATCTAAACCAGAATTAGGCTCATCACAAAAGAGATACTTGGGGTTCATACTAATGGCCCGCGCAATAGCTACCCGTTTTTGCATGCCACCCGATAATTCGGAAGGAAACTGCTTATGCACATTGGGTAAATTCACCCTTTGCAAGCAAAAATCCGCTCTATCCCTTCTCTCGGAAAGGGACATATCGCTAAACATGCTTAAAGCAAAGGTTACATTCTCCTCTATGGTTAAAGAATCGAATAAGGCATTGCCTTGAAATACCATTCCCATTTCGGTGCGTAGCGCCTTGCGTTCTCTATTATTAAGAGCGCCCAGGGCCCTATCATCGTAAATGATTTCACCTTGATCAATCTCGTGCAAACCCACCAAACTTTTCAGAAACACAGTTTTACCGGAACCACTTTGCCCAATAATTAAGTTGGTCTTTCCTTGGAAAAATGTAGCATCAATACCCTTTAGTATTTCCTTATCGCCAAAGGCTTTGTGAATGAAGTTTACCTCTATCATTAAACCAATAATAAATTCGTGAGCATATAATTTGAAACGATAATCGCTACCGAACTACTTACCACGGCTTTGGTTGAATTTATACCCACTTCAATAGCTCCTCCTTTAACAAAAAAGCCATAATAGGCTGAAATCGTAACAATTAAAAAGGCAAATACAAAAGATTTTATTAAAGCGTAGGTAATGTGGTAAGGAACAAAATCAACCGTCAAACCATAAACATAATCGCTAACGGTCATTACCCCGCCCATAGAAGCAAAATAACCACCCAGTACACCTAAAAACATGCTGATAATGATTAAGATGGGATTAAAAAACACCAGTGCTAAAACTTTGGGGGCTATCAAATAAGAAGCGGGGTTTACGCCCATAACTTCTAAAGCATCTATTTGCTCAGAAACCCTCATGCTTCCTAAAGTAGAGGCAATATTAGAACCTACCTTTCCCGCTAAAATTAAACTTACAATGG
Source organism: Schleiferiaceae bacterium (assembly GCA_018401735.1). GTDB lineage: Bacteria > Bacteroidota > Bacteroidia > Flavobacteriales > Schleiferiaceae > Croceimicrobium. The sequence continues at coordinate 13,220 of JAGYKI010000017.1, read as the reverse complement.
TAGGCGAAAACTCCAAAATAATACTTTCTCGGGTTGCAATGGCCACATAATAATCGGGCACTAATGGATCATCCAAGTTAAAAGCTGTTTGAATAGTTACCACCGCTCCAACAAATACGGAGATTACGGTAACTAGCGCCAAGCTATTTAAACCCAATAGGTCTAGATCGCTAATAAAGGCTTTATAGTACATGCTTCTACTCTCGGGTTTGCGAAAAGTGCGCCCAAGCAACAAAAAGTACCTACCTAAATCGTTTAACCACTTTAATAAATACATGTCGCAAAAATAAGAGTAATTTTGCGTTAAGCCTCAATAATGAAGAAGACGATTCCAATTATTAAAGTTGTCCTTATCCTAATGATGCTTAGCTTAGTTAGCAATGCTTGCCGCAGTTTCGAAAAATGTAACTGCCCGGGTAAGTCTAAGAGTATGATTTATTAATGGCAAACTATAAATATCAGGGCTTAGAACCCTATCTCCCGCCAGGTGCTTTAGATCTTTTAGAGCCATTATTAAATAAATACCCGCTGCAGATTTTAGTAGCCAAGCCAAGAACATCAAAATTTGGCGATTATCGCTTTCCGCGGAAGGGCAGCCTTCATCGCATTAGCGTAAATGGCAATCTTAATTGCTACCACTTTTTAATTACACTTATTCACGAATACGCTCACCTTGAAGCCTATATGCTTTATGGTAAAAATATAAATCCGCATGGCGAAGAGTGGCAAGAGACCTTCCGCTTAAATAGCGCTGCCTTTCTCGAGCAAGGATTGTTTCCAGTTGATGTTGGCAAAGCCTTCATGGATAGTTTGGAAAAAGGTCATGCTAGCTCTGCTCGCAGCTTAGAGCTGATGCGCGTGCTGAAAAACTACGACTCCAAAAAAACTAGTGTATCACAGCATTTGGAAGATCTAGCAGAAGGAGATCGCTTTATTTTAAACCAAAAACTCTTCCGTAAGGGAGCCCGGAGCCGCAAGCGTTTTAAGTGCGAAGAACTGCGCAGTGGCCGCTTTTACATGGTTCACCCCTTAGCAGAAGTTACCCTATATACTTTAAAAAATGATTGAATTGAACACCAATTACTACTCATCAGAATTTCGTTTGGGAATAGTTGGCGGCGGTCAACTCGGTAAAATGTTATTAACCGAAACACAGCGTTTAGATATTAGCACCAAAATTTTAGACCCTGCTGCTAATGCACCCTCTCGCATAGGCTCGAAAGAGTTTGAGCAAGGCTCACTGCAGGACTATGACACGGTTTACAATTTCGGTAAAGATTGCGATGTTATTACCATTGAAATCGAAAACGTAAATACCGAAGCTTTAGCCCAGCTGGAAAAGGAAGGCAAAAAGGTATTTCCGCAAGCAGCCCTTATCGACCTCATCAAAAATAAAATCACTCAAAAAGAATTCTATCAAGCACAAGGCATTCCTACCGCAGCTTTTAAAACCTTTGCCACTAAAGCTGAACTTATTAAAGCCTGCGAAGAGTTCACTTTAAGCTACCCTTTTGTTTGGAAAGTTGCCACTGGCGGTTTTGATGGACGAGGCGTGTCTGTAATTCGCAGCAAGGAAGACCTCAGCGACTTACCCGATGGCCCATGTTTATCCGAAGATCTAGTGCCTTTCGAAAAGGAAATCGCCGTAATTGTGGCTCGTTCTGAAAAAGGTGAAGTAAAGGCTTTCCCAACCGTGGAAATGGACTTCCACCCTAGCGCTAACTTGGTTGAGTTTGTTTTTAGTCCAGGTAATTTAAAAGCCGAAATAAGCGAAGCGGCCCAAATTCTCGCCAAGCAAATTGCCGAGAAACTTGGCTTAGTTGGCATCCTTGCGGTAGAAATGTTTCTCACCCAAAATGGCGAATTAGTAATAAATGAAGTGGCACCGCGTGTACACAACAGCGGCCACCTTAGCATAGAAGGAAATATCTGCTCCCAGTTTGAACAGCATTTGCGAGCCATCTTAAATCTGCCACTAGGCGATACCCAAACCATTCAGCCTGCCGTTATGGTTAACCTAGTGGGCGAAGAAAATTATTCTGGCCCCGTAAAATATCAAGGTATTGAAGAGTTAATGGCTATGTCGGGCGTTTATGTTCATCTTTATGGCAAAGCCGAAACGCGGCCCTTTCGGAAGATGGGACATGTAACCATTATCGCTCCAAATTTGGAAGAAGCGCGTAGCAAAGCAAAAATTGTAAAAGAAACTATTAAGGTAATAAGTATATGAGCGCAATAGTAAGTATCATTATGGGTAGCAATTCCGACCTCCCAGTTATGCAAGAGGCCATCGACATTCTAAGAGAATTGAAAATTGAGCCCGAAGTAAAAATCGTATCAGCACACCGCACCCCCGAGCTTATGTTCGACTTTGCCAAAAATGCCCATTTACGTGGTATTAAGGTAATTATTGCGGGCGCGGGTGGCGCTGCTCATCTCCCCGGAATGGTGGCTTCCCTTTCTCCCTTACCCGTTATTGGAGTACCGGTAAAAAGTCGCAACTCTATCGATGGTTGGGATTCAGTTTTATCCATATTACAAATGCCTGGTGGTGTTCCCGTGGCAACGGTTGCCCTAGATGGAGCCAAAAATGCAGGAATCTTAGCAGCACAAATTATAGGCTCTAATAATGCTGAGGTGCTGGAAAGAATTATCAGCTACAAAAAGGGTTTAGGAGACAAAGTAATGGCCGCAGGCAAAGACTTGGCTTTTTAAGAGATTAAAAATTCTCGCAAAGGCGAGGTGCCTTCTATAAATTCTTTAAAAGCGACATTAAAGGTTCTTTTTTACGATTGGCTACGGGAATGCGACTGCCGTCTTCTAGAATCAAATAACCGCCATCGGTTTGCACGTACTTCTTCAAATAGTTTACGTTTACTAAGTGTGACTTATGAATCCGAAAAAAAGAATAACCTTCTAACATGGAATCAAATTCCTTCAAGGTTTTAGAGGCTAATAAATTCTTTTCGCCATTAATAAAGAAAGTAGTGTAATTACTGCTGCTCTCCAAGCGGATAATATCAGAAAGACGAATTACATGCATTCCTTCCGAGGTAGGAATTACAATTTTTTTCGGGCTATCGGAAGCTTGACGAATATTCTCTACTAGAACATTAAAGCTAGCCGAACGCTTGGGCAAGCCCTTATTATCTTCCACTTTGCGCACCGCTCGCACCAATTCTTCTGGATCAACAGGTTTTAATAAATAATCGAGGGCACTAAATTTAATAGCCTGAATAGCGAATTCATCGTGAGCGGTAATAAATACCACGGCTGGTTGTTGTACCCCTTCTGCCGAAAGGTGCTCTAATAAATCGAAACCACTTTCACCCGATAAGTCGATATCTAAAAAAATTAAATCGGCCAGATTAGCGGCTAGCAAGCTTTTACCTTCTGCCACGCTGGAGCCGATACCTACAATTTCCACTTCGGGACAAAAAAGATCTAGCTTACCTTTTAAGGATTCTTGCGAATTCTTTTCATCGTCGATTATTATAGCCTTTAGCATTTTTATATATTTTGAATTGGTAGTTTAATAATTACTGTGGTGCCGCAGGCTTTGCCATTTTCGTCCATCTTATCGATGATATTCAAAGCCACTTCACCTTTTATAGAACGTTGCAATAAAGCAATCCTGTCTTTATTAATTTGGGTCGCCATACTGCGATGACCTTTGGTACTAAGTTCCGACTTTTTAGCCGATCGCCCCACACCATTATCATCAATTGTACAGCATAAATTATCCCCATCCACTTTAAAACTAATCTTTAAAAGACCGGGCCTATCTAGAGGTTTTAGTCCATGTAAAATTGCGTTTTCCACGTGGGGTTGGATCAACATTGGAGGAAGCCCAACATCGTAATCAATCTCCTCATCTAGTTCCAGCTCGTATTCAAACTTATCGCTGAATCGCAGCTTTTCAAGCTCAAGGTAGTTTTTAAGAATGGAAAGCTCCGTTTCAACAGGGTGAACATGCTCCATTGATGATTCAAGGGTTAACCTCATTAATTTTGCGAAATTATTCAGATAGCGAACCGCCTGTTTTGCATCCTTCACAAAAATAAAACTACTAATACTATCTAATGCATTAAAAATAAAATGAGGGTTCATTTGCAGGCGTAAAGCCTTCCTTTCCATGTCTAAAAGCTCGTTTTCCAAACTTAGCCGCTCCTGCGTTTTCAGCCAGCGATCGCGAATTATAAAGGTGGTCAGAGCCAAGATGCTTAAAAATAAAATACTGATAAACCACCAGGTACGCCAATAGGCTTCTTTAATCTCGAACGCATAGACTTGAGAGTTATTCGGCCAAGCCTGCCAAGCATATCTACTTTGTAATTCGAACTGATACTGTCCTGCTGCTAAATCGGGATAAAAAGACTCGCTAAAATTACCCACGTAATTCCAAGCGCTCGACAAGCCCACTAAGCGATAACGATACTGAATGAAATCTTGCCGATAAAGGTTTTTACTGCCATAATTAAGACGCAAGTAATTATAATTATAGGGTAATTTTAAGTCTAAGGGTAAAATATCAAAGGCCGCCGTGTCTTGGCAAAATTGCAGCAGACTTTCATTGGTGCTTTGCAATCGGTTAATGGCTTGTAATTCCGCCCTTTTCGAAAGTGAGGTTTGCAGGTTTAAAATTTCTAAATTTAGTATAAAGAGTCCCTTACTACTTGCATACACAATACCTTCTTTGGTGCTAAAGCTACCATTTAAACTTGCATTAGCCTTTAAGAAATGTAGCTTAACCGGAGTTTGACTTTGCTTGGACAGAGATAGTTCGCGGTAATTTACAATACCCTTATTCGTACCCAACCAAATCTCGCCACGCCATTCTTGAATATCGCGTATTTCCGCAAAATCTAAATCACGTAAACCAAAATGCAGCGACTTATCTCCTCTCAAATCAAAAATCCCATCACTAGGAGTCCCGATTAATAAGCGATCTCCTTTAAGGGGTAAAAAAGAACTAAAGTTTAGGCTATCCAATTTCAATCCCCCATATTCACGAAAAGCCTGCCATTGCCCATCTTTCAAGCGCCATAACCCTTCGGTGTAAGAAGCGAACCACAAAGCACCAGCGGCATCTTTTTTTATTGAAAAAACTGTCGCTCGGGCTAAGTCTTCCTCAAAACTAATATTGGTAAATCGTCCTTGGGCGTAGCGATAGATACCATCACCCGCTCCCAACCAAAGCTCATCATTATGAGCAATCAAGGAAAAAACGAAGCCGTTCAAGCCCAGCTTTTCCATGGCGCCACTTTCTGTATCGAAGCGGTATAAGCCCGCTTCCGTGCCAATGTAAATATCATTCTGATAGGCCGTCAAGCTGAGAATAAATCCTAAATCAAAACTTTTAACTAAGTTATATTTGGCATCATAAATCTCCAGCCCGCGCTCGGTACCAGCAAAATACTGCCCGCTCATTTTATAGGTGCAAAACACACCATATTTAGCATCGAGCTTGAAGCTGGCTAAATCCTCCAATTTCATTAGCCCTTCCCTTAAAATAAGATAAATCACCCCGTTGGAGCTGATAAAAACATCCTTAATATCAGATGTCAAAAGACGAGCCGAATAGGGAATTTCCAGACTATCATCTTCTGTATTTAGGTACAAATGTTTTTGGCCAAGGAAAAGTTGAAAAGATGCATTTTGCGCATAAGCTTGTATCTCAATCGAATCATCAAAGGAAAAACTCTTACTTAACTGTGGATCTGTATAAACGGTATCGTTAATTATTACGCTCTGGGCACTGGCTTTCGCTAGAAGTGTAGTTATTTGAAATCTTGTTTTCTCCCAATCGCCCTTCGCCTTTTGCCATAAATCCTGTCCACTTTGCAAGAATAAGGAGCCTTTAAAAAAAGTAAAATGATCAATGGCTGAAAGCGGGTTTGAAATGGATACCAAGGAATCCTTAGCCAAAGAGTATAAACCCGAATTAAGCAAGAGATGCTTTTCCTTAAACACTTTTAATTGTTTAATAGCAGCCCCTTCCGGTAAAGGAAATTCTTTTATTGCCAGACCATCATAAAACCATAGGCGTCGTCCGTTATGAAACCAGATTTGACCCTGTGCGTCACACTGCACATCCAATAAAACAGGAAATTCATCTAAGCCATAGTTTTCATAGCTTCTGCCATCATAACGCAAGAGTCCTGCCCCCTCTGATGCCATCCAAATATAGCCATCGGAGCCTTCCGCAATAGCGTTTATTACACGGCTCGGTAAACCTGCCTCCAAGTCTATTTTACTAAAATCATAGTCTTGAGCAAAGCATGGTAAAACGCTTATTAAAAGTATAAGTATGAGAGCTGCTTTTTTGATAGTCTTAATTCTAATTAGCTTTAATGCTGGAGGGGAGAAAAATACAGAAATTATCTCCCATGGAAAGAATAATCTTTTTAACGTTTTTAATTCCCTTTTGCTTGTGGAGTCAAAATCCACTTGATCAAAAACCGGATGCTCGTTCATTGGCCTTAGGTGGAAGTGGCCTAGCCCAAATTGACGCTTGGAGCGGTATTAATAACCCCGCTGCCCTGGCATTTTTAAAGGCTAATTTTCTCAGCAGCTCTCATCGTCAAGTATTTGGGATAAAGGCTTTGCAGAAATCAGCCCTTTGCGGAAATTTCGAAAGCTTTGGCCAGCAAGTCGCCTTGAGCTTAGAGTATTTCGGTTTTGAATATTTCAACCAAAGTAAAATTATGCTCGCCTACGGGCAGAAACTTAGTAAAAGCATTGCCCTTGGCTTACGACTTGGCTCCGAAGCCTATTATATTGAAGCAGGTAGCAGCGGCTGGTTGCCTTCGGTCGAATTTTTTCTCTTTGGAAAAAGTGCCTCGAAATTACAATATGGTTTTGCTGTTAAAAACCCTTTCTCGCGGAAGCTTTCGCAAGAATACCGTTTAAAACCCAGTAGCTTTTCCTTAGGATTTCTATTTCCTCTTAAAAAGGAGCTTCACTTTTCCTTTGAAGCCGAAAGCGCTTGGAAGGAATCCCTGCGATTAATGTCGGGCTTAGAATATGAAATTAAAAAGGGGCTTTTTTTGCGACTGGGCAGCAATTATTGTGAGCAACTAAATTTTAGTGGTGGAGCGGGTTTACAACGGCATAAATTCAGACTAAACCTTTCCTATTTGCAATCTAGTGCTTGGGGATCAGAAATGTGTATTGATTTAAACTACCAACTCTGATGCAAAACCAGCTTCTATTACTTTTACTACTTAGCCTTACTTATTCAAGCCTTAAAGCCCAAGAAGACCTCAAATCCAACCAAGCCCGTTGGGAAGAACAATTGAGTGAAAACCCCGACTCGGATATAGATCTATACCAATGGGCCGAGAGGTTTTCCTTATTTGAAGAGAACAAAAAATCCCTCAACTTTAGCGATCAAGAAGAATTGCTTTCCCTTCCCTATTTAGATGTTTTTAAGGTTAATAATATTCTCCAGCATATTAAACATACGGGGCCAATTCTTAGCCCAAAAGAACTGAGCTCTATCAAGGGGATAGATAGTAGTATTGCGACTTTACTCCTAAACGACTTTAACTTAAAAGCACGTGATACCAAAGAAAAAATTTACTGGCCAGCAGTGCTAAAATACGGCCGTCATCAAGTATTTTTAAGAAGCACGACCGGGCTAGAAAAACGCGCAGCTTATAACAGTCCTCCTGAAGATGGTGGATTTATTGGATCGCCGCAAGACTATCTTATTCGTTATCGTTTTGCTTACCGCGATAATTTACAAGCGGCTTTTAATCTCCAAAAAGATGCGGGTGAACCTTGGCAACAAAATGGCCGTAATCTGGGCTTTGATTTTTTTAGTGGACATTTTGCATTACGAAATTATGGCATAATTGAAGAACTAATTATCGGCGACTATAACGTTGAATTTGGACAAGGTTTGGCCTTATGGTCGAGCATGAGCTTAGGACGTTCTTTTTCTGCGGTGGATATAAAGCGTTATGGTAGAGGTATTGTGCCCTATGCCGGCAGCGATGAAAATCGTTTTTACCGAGGAATCGCCAGTAGCCTTAAATGGGAGAAGCTTCGTTTGGAACTTTTTCTTTCGCATAAAAAAATTGATGCACGACTTGGTTCTAATCTTGAAGGCGACAGCCTTTTCGCCGAAAGTTTGGGCGGAAATGGTCTTTACCGAACCTTGAGTGAACTGGAGAAGAAGGACCGCAACACGCTCAATAGTATGGGCGGCCGCATTGAGTTCCGTGGTTCCAGTATCGATATTGGCCTCAACTACCGCTACGAAAGCTTGGCCATACCATTGACGACCTCTACTCAACTTTATCAAATGAAGAATTTTAGTGGTGACAATCTAAAGAACCTGAGTTTAGATTGGAATTACATATACCGCAGTTTCAATCTATTTGGCGAGTTGGCTTTCGATGGTGAAAAAGACATTGCTTACTCTTGGGGCTTTCAAACCATTCTTCTAGATAATCTTCGCTTTAGCTATCACTATAGAAACCTAGGCCTCAACTATCAAAGCTTTTGGAATGCACCTTTTGCAGCCAAAGGAAACGCGGGAGAGAAAGGTCACTATCTAGGTTTTGATTGGCAAATTAATCGCAAGCTGAATTACAACTGCTTTTTTGATCAGCAAGAATTTCGTTGGATTTCCTTTAGTGAGAGCAGCCCAAGCAGGGGCTTCGATTGGCAAAATAATTTCAATTACCACGTCGACTATAAAAGAGATCTCAGCCTGAGGCTAAGCTATCGCGAAGGAAAATCTGCGGCATTTCACCAAGGAAGCTTAGCATTAAGCACCAACCAACAATTTCATTTACGCCTGCAACTCGAAGATAGAAGACTTCGAAAATTAGAAAGTAAAACCACCTTACAAATTAAAACCGTTAGCCTTGGTGATCCAGCGCGAAGCGAAGGCTTTATGGTAGCCCAAGATTTTAGACATACGCTCCGAAACAGTAAGCTTAAAATTAGCTACCGTTTTGCTCTAGTAAATAGCCCTAATTACGCCAGTCGAATGTATAGCTATGAAAGAGATTTGTATTTAAGCTTTTCAATTCCCGCTTATTACGGTGAAAGTTTTCGCTTCTTCATTTTAGGCGATTGGCAAGTAAACGAACATCTTAAAGTACAAACAAAATATGCCCTTAGCTATTTTTACGATACGGAAAGTGTCAGTTCTGGCAGCAATGAAATTCAAGGACCCGTTCGATCCGACATTCGTGCACAGATTGTTTTAAAACTATGATCTTTAAATTAGAAATTACTTTAATGATTTAACACCTGAAGAATCATGTTTCTAAATCTTTTAAAAACCAAAGGTTACAGCCTGGATGTCCAAATTGGGTAAGAGGCTTATCCAAACTTACAAAGCCTGCTTTGTGATACATGCTTACTGCTTTATCAAACTCGGGTAAACTTTCGATGTAAATTTTAGTGTAAGTAAGCTGACGGGCACTTTCCATACATTTCTCTAATAAGGCCCTCCCAATGCCCTTTCCCCGAGCATTGGCATGAAGATAGAATTTCACTAATTCAGTGCAATCATCATTTAAACCTTGGGTGGGATAAATACCACAACAGCCTTCCACTCGACCATTTAACTCCGCTACCCAGAGAACGGAATGATCCGTTCTAAAAAGGTCGTACAAATTATCCGTGGTCGGATCGGAATAAACGGTCCCTACTTTCTGAGCATTGAATTCAATAAAAACCCCGCGAATCATTTCTGCCAAGCGAGAATTATCATCTTCCTTGATTAACCGAAGCTTTAATTTAACCATCTTAATCTTGTCCCTTTACCAAAGTGAGTTTAACGATAATTTTATAACCTCAGCTTTTCCGTCAAACTCTCGTTATTTAATATCCTTTTTATTTACGCCATCTGGTAAGCCCTTCGGAAAACGCGCAAACGGCAACAATTCATCTAACGTAAGATCTTGTTCATCACTAAAACTGTTTCTCACAATATTTTCATGAATCAGATATACGGCAATCAGATTTAGGAAGGCTGTACCAGCGGCCAGTTGGCCATGCGTTAAACTCCAAGCTAAGAAGCCAGCAGTTGTCCAGTAACTTCTATTTGGTTTTGCATATTGCAAATCAAAGCCTGCTATGGAATCTCGTGCAATAGCTTCGCAAAAACTTCCTTCATTTAAAACGTAAACACTATCACTGGAAATTGCGATAAGCTCGCCTTCAGCCTCATCAAGACCCGTGGAACTAAGCGGACTTGTATAATATACTGTCAGATGAGAGCCCAAGAAACTTGTTTTGAAATCCTTCTGAGAAGGTAGGTAATTATAATTTTCACAAGCACCTAGCATAAGTGAAAAGAGTATAATAAAACAAATTAGACTTTTAGCAGATCGCATAAAAACTACTTCGATTAATGGATGTCCTCTAATGTTAATCCTACAGGAATACCGCGAGGATAACGAGCGAAAGGGGCCAATTCATCTAAATTTAAATCACTTTCTTGACTCCGACTAGCGCGTAGAGCATGACCCTGCGTTAGAGAAGTAACTAGTAAATTAATAGGAGCTGAAAAGATTAAAAAAACACCATGTGAAATGGTAAAGCCCGTAAAAACAGGGATCGACCAAAAAGCTGTGTTTGGCTTTGCATAGTAAAGGTTAAAAGATTCAATATTACTTTTACTAAAGGCGGTACATACACTATCAACTTCCGTCTCCACTGCGATTATATACAATTGGTTGCTATCGACTGCGATAAGCTCTCCGCGATATTCTTTTGTTTCGAAGGGACTTTCATCCAAATTTACCCAAACCCTAATAAAAGAACCTTTGGTAGATTTATTAAACTCAGACTCGTCTTCTAAATGCTTGTAGTAGCTGCATCCTCCCAATAGAAAGCTGAGGAGTGCCAATGAAATGATTACTCTAGTTTTCATAGGATGAAACTTTTTTAGATTCTATTTGAGAAGACCAAAAAACTTCTTCCATCACGAGCTCATATTCTTTGTAGGCTTCGGCTTCTCTTTTTAAATAGCGACGAGGATGATTCATCATTTGGTTTAGTTTGAGAAGATTTTTATCACCTAACCACTCATTCCGCATCCACTCCATATAATAACCCTTGCTATAAAGGTGCAGGGCATATTTTTGATTTGGATCTGGCAAATCATATTCCAATTCGAAAAAATCACCCGGCAAAGAAATCAAATGCTTTTCTGCATCTAACAATTGCTGTTTCGCAAATAAATGGGTTGAACCATTTTTTTTCAGTTTATTCGGCTGCAGCTTTAAGGGTTCAATTTTTTGATCGAGCTTAGCTAATGCAGCATAATCTAAACGCCATAAACCCTTATTCATTAACAACTTAACCTTTACTAGCTGAGAAGAAGACATTTTCTGAAGTGGTACAATTTGGCGATTAACTGCGATTGGTCCTGTTTCATACAAAGCCCCTTGTAATTGCCATTCTTTCGACTCTTCGTTCCAGAGGTAAACCTCTAGTTCTCCCAACTCCGACTTTAATCCATTATTTAATTTGCTGTAAAGATCTTTTTCTCGTTCAATTTTCGCAAAAACGTCTGAAACCTCATCACCCATATAGGCCATGGCGCTATAAATAAAATAGGTTGTCATTAAAGACTGACGGAAATCAAGCACTAAAGCCTGTTCTTGCTTCAGCTCAGTCGCTTCAAACTCTAGAATTAACTCTTCTTTTGATGCTAAATTCTCTGCGTCTGCTGCCGAGAAATACTCATGTTGATCACTTTCTAGTAAGGAATTTAAAACATCTTTCCCATCTGCGTAAGCACTAATCGGTGCTATTTGGGCGGAACTACTGAAGAAATCTTTCTGGCGAGTCATCAAGGCATTTTGATTATCGCTGATAGGAAGCGCCCATAATTCTACTGCCTTTAAACAATGGGTTTCTTGCGCTTCATTTTTCATGATAATTTTAAAATTATCAGAGCGGGTACTCGTTTTCAAATCGTCCACATCACCATACTCTAAAGAAGGTGCAATGGCATTAGAAAAACCTTCGCCTTTGGCTTCGAAAACATTACCATCTTCGGTATAAAAGGTTGGACATGAACCGAAACAAGCTTTAGGATTAGTAATGCAAGCAAGGGTTACAGCTACATTTACGATAGCGAGAGGAAATAAGGCCATGATACCATCTGCTAATTCTAAATCTTCATTCATCTCGTAAATTAGAACGCTATCCATGGGGAATTTTAAATTCCCTTCCTTACGAATCCTTCGATTGTAATCAAAACGCTGCCCTTCTCCCGTGATAAAGCCAGCGACAGTATCAATGTGCCAATTATTAAAGAGAAAAACTAAATCGCCTCCTTTTAAATGGGCCTTTAAATCGGGCTTTTCTTTAGCTATATTGGTCTTTTTTATAAAATCTCCTGCTTTTTCATACTGAAAACGCGGCACTGCGGGACCTTTACAGGATTGATTTAGCATAGCAAGCAGTAAGATCGAAATTGTTATTACTTTTCGCATTTTAACGATGTTAATGGTTTGAGGCGTGAAACTATCAATATTTTGGCATACCATTATTGACTTGCACACTTTTTAAACATTTAAATGACTATCAAAATTTTCCTTGCCATACTTTCATTCCCCTTTTTGGCGGCAGCACAAAATAAGGACTCCACTTTTCTAGCCAGCAATTTCAATTTTCGAATTGAGCTAAACAAGGAGTTTAGTGATAGTCTTGACTCTCCTCTTAAAGAAGTTGATCGTTTAAAATTTAGGCACCTAGACTTCTTCTCACTTAATTCTGACTATTGTGTAATGGCAAAAATTGAGCGTATCGACACGGCCAAAGCCTTTGCCATGGCCACTACTACAGGCAGAAAAGCTATCTATCAAAAATATGCTTTATTACGCTTTCAGCTAGATGGGCAAGAACAGCAACTCTTTGCTTATCAAAGTCATCGCTTAAAGTTAATCGAAGGCTATGAAGACTACCTATTTCTTCCCTTTAGCGATGAAAGTAATGGAGTAGAAAGTTATGGTGGCGGAAGGTTTATAGATCTGCATATAGTGAAGGGGGACAGCGTTTTAATCGACTTCAATAAGGCTTACAACCCCTACTGCGCTTACAACGAAAAGTACTCCTGCCCTATCCCGCCCAAAGAAAACCATCTGAAAATTAAAGTATTAGCAGGCGTCAAAGCTCCGCAAGCACATTAATATTAAATAACGTGAATTCGACGTAAAATCAGGCCTCAGACCCCTTGTAAA
>JAGYKI010000016.1 GCA_018401735.1 Schleiferiaceae bacterium | reverse complement strand
AAATTTCCTAGGGTAGAAAGAAAGCGAGCTGTATCTTTTTCAGCTTTGCGAATGCTCAGCAGTTCCGTCATCAAGGCCGCTGCCTCGGTAATGCGCCCAAGCTCTATTAAGCTTACGCTGATATTACTTTTTAGAGCATTAATACTCCGTTGATCTTTTTCTGCGGAAGCGATTTTTAATGCTTTCTGATGCGTCACATAAGCCGAATCATACTGCGCGGTGAGGTAATAAAAGTTGCCGAGCTGATGCTGATAATAACGGTTGTTAAGCGCCTTTTTATCGAGCCGTAGGCTATCGATAGTAGCAACTAAGGCCGAATATTCCTCATCGCTGTAGCTAGATAACCATTCGGAGATAGAGTCGAGGTTTTGGACTCTATTATTTTGCGCATTCAGCCCAAAGGCCATCAAAAAACCTAAGCCAAATAATATGTATTTCAATTTAGACATAGGCATCTTCCTGAATGGCTAAACTCACACCAAAATTTACACTGAGCAGAATTAAGGCCATTTGCAGGAATTCTCTTTTGGCCGATCGCAAGGGAACGCTACTGCTGTCGAAAACGGCAGCGCTGAGGTAAAAGGAAAGGTAGTAAACGAGGGCGCTGAGGCTAAATACAAGTATCATATATTTGGGCTCAAGGCGGATGGATTTGATGCGATAGGCGGCTACGAAATAAAAGGCAAAAGCCATTGATCCTAAGCCGGCGGCCTGAACAATTCGGTTGTGAAAGGGGAAATAACTAAGCCATCCGAAGAGTAAGAGCAAGGCGAAAAAGCTTAGGGCCAAGATAAGCCAGTTTATGAACTTTCCTTTTACGTCACCCGGCGTATTAAACCAAGCTAGGGCAAAAGAAAAAGAGAGCGCTAAAGTCATCCATAAGTCGCCAAAATGGGCAATCCCTAAACCTAAGAGAATTAGTAAGCTGCCCCAAATTATGCTGTGCTTTTTTGGATTCATCTTTAGGGTTCTTTTAGGTAAAGAGGTAGCAAGTAGCGTTTGGTGTAAATAAGAACTAAACTAGTGATGGGAACGCCAATGAGGATACCCAAATTGCCTAAAGTAAAAGTCCAAAAACTTAAGCCCAACACCATAATTACTGGGTTCATACCGATGTTTTTCTCCATGATGCGCGGAATAAGCAGGGCTTCTTCTAGAATACTGGCCAAGATAAAAACACCCGTAGAAATAGAGAAGAAAAATAAAAAGCTTTGGGGATTTTCTACCGATAAGACTACACAACCCAAGGCAATAGGAATGAGCAGGAAATAGTGGAAATAAGGAATATAGAGTAGGAGGAATAGTGCAGGGGAAATTAAAGAAATCCCTGGCATATCAAGCAAGATAAAGGCCAATAAATAGAGCGGCATAAGCCAAAGAATTACCTTGGTGCGCAATCTAAAGTAACGCAAAAAGCTTTGGTCGAAATCTTGCCAAAAGGCCTGACCGCGTTCGGCCATGAAACCTTTATAGTAGCGCTCTTTTACTTTTTGAAAATAAGGTAACTGATAAAGAATGAGCACAAAATAAAGAAGGAAAGACCCCCAAATATAAAGGCTGCTAAAAGTGGGGCTGCTACTTTCTTCTTTGCTTTTACGGGTGGGAAGAAACCCTTGTAACTTGGTTAAGCTTTCGCCTAAAGCGTTAAAATTTATGGCGCTACTGCTGCTATCGGTGGTATTGTTAAGCAGCTTTTGCAGATCATTCTTGAGATCTGAACTTAAGTTTTCACTCGGGTAGATGACTTGCAAGTAGTCTTTAATTTTTTCAGCACCCGCGTCTAAATTTTCTTGGTTTTCCACTAAAAGTATAGCGATACTCTTGCTAAATCGCTGGAAGTCGCGATTTAGAAAAGCGCCTAAAAACACCGTGCCGCTTAATAGGAGTAAAACAAGAGAGGTAAGAAATAGACTCACTAGTAAATCCCAGTTTTTTATTTTCTTTTGAAGCTTTTTCAAGAAGGCTTGTAAGCCGAGGCCGAGAAAAAGGGCAGCAAGAAAAGGGAGAAAGATTCCATAGTAATAAACCAAAATTCCAAGCGCTAAGCCAAAGCCGAGAATTTGAAGCAGGATGGTTTTGAGCTTGGGGTTGGGCAACATTATTGCAATAATATGGAGGCTAATTTAAGGAATTGTAAAGCTAAATAACGTGAATTCGACGTAAAATCAGGCCTTAGACCCCTTGTGAATAGTGCAATTCAAGCCTATGCAGTGAGGCAACAGCGGCCTATTGCAAGAAGCAGAGGCGCGCAAAGCCGCTTTTTAGAAGGGGAATAAATGGTTTTTCCAATAAAAGTGAAAACACTGCATCTAGTTCATTTGCTGTAGCCCGCTATAGCTGCACGATCTAGACTTGTCTTTTTTTTATTAAAAATCTGAGGCTATTATTTATAGTGGAACTCAGGTTAAATAAAGCAAAGCAATAGGAATGAAGCTCGATTTTCGACTGTTAATTACTCCCCGTAGGTGGATAATAGAATAGCAAGGATGATTAAGGTGTAAATACTTCCTACAATTATTCCGCCTATAGCAAGTTCTCGACCTTTTAGTTTGGGGTTTTTCTTAATACGTCTTAGGCTAAAAAATCCAATTATTACGCCTAAGAGCGACACGGTTGGGATTAAACCTAATACTAAACCGATAATGGCCCATGCATCAGTTTTTTGCTCTGGATCTGTTTCTTTTGGTTCTCTTTTTTCTTTTTCCTTACTGTTTGGTGAAAGAATAGGAGATTGATGATATTCTTTTTGAAAAGTAGCCTTGTATGGGGCCTTTTCACAAAGGGCCCGGCGCAAAGGAATCGGGCTAGTGGGAGGCTTAAGCTCTAGTTCGGCTTGATTTGCTGTAAGAGCAAAGCCAAGTGGAGTCAAGTTAATTTCTTTGGTGGGAATAAGACTCTCTTTTACTAGTGGCGACTGTGCATTGTTGCTGCGAAATTTAAGGTGATAGCCCGTCCTATGCTGGCGCTTCTCAAGGCTGCAAGAACTGAAAATAAACAGCAAGCATAAAATTAAAAGGGAAAAAACGCGCTTCTGTTTCATGTTTGCTTTGGTAAAAACATCTATACTAGGTTTCTAATCCTGCTTTTCGCGAAGTTCCTTGATCCGTAAAATACTGCGGCGCATTTCTTGAAACCAAAGTAAAATGAGCAGAGGTAACACAATAAAGCTTAAGCGATTGAAACTAGCGGCACTCATAAAATCGAGGTGCAGCAAATGCTGCACGCCACGGGTCATGCCACAAGCATAACATTCTTGATCGAGCAGAACCACGGAGAGACAGACAGACTCGCCGCTGTCAAAAAAATCAGCGGGCAATAGCAGTAAAACTATTGGTACTGCTATTAACCCGCCGATGTAAAAGTAAAAAAGCAATTTATTTGCTTTCAAATGTTTTATAATTTTGGATTGTATCTTCCGCCTTTAGGTTTAAGATCACCGGTTACAATGCGAACAAGGTCAATTAAAGCCCAGATTCCACATCCGCCAGCGGTTAAAAGTTGAATAATACCAATAGTGGTATAACCTAGGTAAAAGCGATGAATACCAAAACCACCAACAAAGATTACTAATAATAAGGCAACCAATTGGCTTTTGGTATTAGCAGCAGCATCTTCAGCGTTAGCAGCGTCAGCAATCTCATCAACTTTATTTTCTTGAATGGTGCTGATAGTTTGCTCTTCTAAGGCGATAACATTTTGTGCGCTCAGTGCTTTTTCCTTTTTACTAAAAGAAGATACTTTGGCAACAATAGCCTCTTTGATTGAAACTTTTTCAATGCTTTCCACTGGGTTGGCAAAGAAAGTTTCTCCTTCAAAAGAACTTGGCTTCAGCTCATTAGAAAAAGCTGAGGTGGCGATCATTCCATTCGTGTTTAAAGCTTTGTTCTTGTCGCGAATCACAAGATCTTTTTGGTGTACACGGTCTGCATTTCCCTGCCAATCAATGTGATATCCGGCAGTATGTACGCGTTTTTCAACGCTACAAGAAGTACCAATAAAAACTAAGCCTAAGGCTAAAAATGAAAGTTTTTTGAATTGCTTCATCCGAAATAAGAATTGTTAATGGTTAAAATTAATTACATAAATTACGGTTAGTAATCTGTGTTTTTCTCGGGAGGAAAAGTATAATAATTATTGCAGCCAAGCAATAATGATTTACAAATTAGCAAAATCTTACTCTTTTTTTTTCAATGAGTAGCCTAAATCAGCTTAATAAGGATATGTTAAAACTTGAGTGAGTGTGCATGTCAGCTTTTTTAGCATAAAGATTGGAGGCGACGAGACGCTCAAGTTTCAAAAAACACCTATTATTCAATTACAAAACTGTAAAGGGTTGTGTTTATATTCTCTTTATCAAACTCGCTAATTACCTCATAGACAGGCTTCCCTTGATAGTCTGAAAAATAACTGATACTTCGAAAAAACTTCTCGTTCTTAAACCAGGTTTCACTCACTTTATGGCCAAATTTATTGTAGTTAAACTGACGGTAAAAAAGGTCTCCTCTGGTGGAAATGATGCATCCAATTACTTCGGTTTGTTGAAAGCCCCAGTGGTCAGCCACTAAAACCCCTTCTTCATTATAGATGGGCTCATCGAAATAGTTTCGATTTCTAATTTCCATTATCTTTTTAAGCGAATATAAATAGTGGCTTGCTTCACTTTTGGGCCGATCGGGTGTCCAACTGATACGCTCCTGCATCGAGTCGTTAGGATATAAGAATTCACTAAATTGAATGGTGTCAAGTCGGGAATCGGCTAGGCCTAAATTTTGGTATAAACGCGTGCTTTTTAACAAGCGCCCCTCTAGGTCATATGCATTAATGGTTAAATAAATGGCCGCGTCCTCTTTTCGCCATTGCTGCAACTCCTTACCATTAAAATCGTAGTCGATCTTTAGTATTAGCTCCTTTTCGCTTTCGCTAGATGCGCCTTTAAATTTGCTGATGCTTTTTATGTTGTGACTGCTTATGAACTCTGGCTGCCAATAGCTTTCTTGGGCCAAACTTGAAGTAGCCAAGAATAATAGGAATACCAAAAGAGTTTTTGATAGCGGTAAGGAAATCCTCATACTAAATGCTTGAGTTACGAACTTAGTTAATTATCTGCTCTTCCGGTCGTTCCCAAGTATAGTTTTTTGTAATTAAAAATACTCGCCATTCTACTTCTAAAACCTGTTCGCTCTTCAATTTGAAAGTTGCGTTTACCTCCATATTGCGATGCGGGGGCATAAGAGATTCTCCCCAAAGACAATCTTCTTCATTATAAACCATGTTTTTCCACATTACTTTATCTACGAAAGTAAGCTCGGCCGATTTTACAATGCGGCCAAAATGGCTACCCGCCTTCGATTTCATAATTTTTATGTGGGATTGTTACAAATCAGCGGCGTACTAATGGTCTAAAACTTTTTCCGCTGGCGCAGATGGATTTTTAAAAGAGACTTCGTTTTTTTCGATAAAGGAGAAAACCCGCAGCTAGCTCATTTACTGCAGTCCGCAACGGCTGCGCGACCCAAACTAGTCTTTTCCTTTTACTGAGAATCAGAGACTATAATTTTAGGCTAAACTCAGATTATTTCTCTCTGCTTTGCTTCGCCTTTTGTTGGAGGCCTAATATTACGTGGCAATCATGTTTCTAAGGAATATTTGAGATTTTCTTTAGCTAGGATCTCAGCTTAATAGTGTCGGTTACGCCCTTACTTAACGTGAATTCGACGTAAAATCAGGCCTCAGACCCCTTGTAAATAGTGGAATTCAAGCCTATGCAGTGAAGCAATAGCGGGCTATTGCAAGAAGCAGTGGCGCGGAAAGCCGCTTTTTAGAAGGGGACTAAATGGTGTTTCCAATAAAAGTGAAAATACTTCATCTTGTTCATTTGCTTTAGCCCGCAACAGCTGCACGATCTAGACTTGTCTTTTCTTTTTTTGAAAATCTGAGGCTATGATTTATAGTCGAACTCACGTTAGTTAATGGGGCTAGGATAGCATGATTTTTTGGAAAAAGTGGAATTAATAATATGAAACGACTTTCATAATTGGAACCGTATTGGGCTAATATATTGATATGTTGAAATTTAACATGCTGAATTTTAATCAATATTAAACGCTAAATAAAATAATAGAATTAACATCAATTTAATATTGATTTAATAATTATATTTACTACTTGTATTAACCGTTGATACTCAAATAACATGCAGGAAGGGGATTCAGGCTCGTTTATTAAAGGGCTTGCAAACGCGAATAGGGGGAAATGAATCCTTAGTAAAATGGCTAGCAACTACGCTAGATATTGATATAAGTTTAGCCAACCGTAAGGCAAATGGTCTGGTGGGTTTAAGTTTGGCTCAATCTGGAGTTGGTAATTGAAGCCTTGCCCTGGCGTTAGAAGACCTTTTACCTAATGGTCGAAAAACCAAATATTTGTTGCCTACAGCTACTTCGCAACAATGATGAGGTAGAAGCCTACCTCTTATCGATTATTAAAAACTTCTCGAATTTGCGAGTAAATCGGGTGCTCATTTACAATATTTCGCTCGCGATTTACCCCTATTCTATTTCTTTTTAAATAAGGAGATGGCGCGTTTTAAGTTTTCGATGTGGACTAATGAATTGCGCAGTTCGGGTCTGCAAAGCTTTAATTCCAATATTTTTACTTTGTGTGAGGAAATCGCTGGTTTATACCGAAGCTTGCATAGTACTGAAATGTGGAATCAAGAAGTAATGAAAAACCAGCGGGAGCAAATTATGTGGTATTACGGACTGCAAGTTATTACCGCGGCAGAAAGGGATCGGTTACTGTCCATTTTAGGGGAGATTTTGATCGATTATCAGAACTGGGCTACCGTGGGAAATAAAGGCGATGGTAAGCTGGATCTTTACGTTACGACCTTTAATACTATGAACAATGGTGGCTTGTTAACCATCGGCAAGCACAGTCAGCTAATGACGGCATTATCGGGGGTGTTTTTTATTTCAAGTGCTAATCCGCATTTGGCCGAAAGTTTTCGAGAACAGTTTGTTCAACAGCGCTCCGCAGCAACTTTGCTCTCGCAGTGTAATGCACTATCCAGAGCTGAATTTTTTCGTTCTATGGCCGATCATTTAGAAATTGAAGAGTAATTAAATTATTATTACTAGATCGGAGCGGCTCGCGGTTAAGCGTCTAAATTCATTTTTCAAACCTTCGCTAATTTGGTTGTCTTCTGCGCAAAGCAGGCTTATATGGCGGCTGCTTTTTAAAAATATAGGAGGCTATCTGCTGCGTAATCATCTACTAAAAGTGAAAATTCTTCATCTTGTTCATTTGCTTTAGCCCGCTACAGCTGCACGATCTAGACTTGTCTTTTCTTTTTTTGAAAATCTGAGGCTATGATTTATAGTCGAACTCACGTTAATAAATAGTTAACAAGACCGCCTTCTGTTACGCTTTGCGGTAAATGGTTAACGATGCTTTCTTGGGCTTCATGGTTTAGGGGACTGTAGCTAAAGCTGATAGAGCGTGGAGCGATATAACCGGCTTTAAAATCAGATAAGATTCTTCCCATCAAATTAGCAATCTGATCATGGGTAAGCGCCAAAGACCGAAAAGCTAAAACTTCACTATTTTGGTAGCAAATTGTGCTTTCTTGCGCAGAAATCTGCTGTTGTTCTGAACTCGATTTTAAAAGTAGTTGAGAATAATCGTGTTCCATCTGCTTAATTACGTGCTCAAGCTAGTATAATTTTCCCTTTGTTTTTCTCGCTTTTTCCTGCACGCTAAATCTACAGAATTTCGCCATAAGTTTCTAATCTACAAATGTTTGGTGATAGCCACAATTGATTATATTTAACGACATTTTACCAGATAAACAATGAAGAAAATTTTACTACTCTGCTTTGCGTTTTTTTCAAGCAATGTTTTTGGGCAGTTAACGGCAGATTCTGCCACCTATGTTAATGCCGTGGGGGTTCAAGATGTGAACTTTTTCCCAAATTTAAATACCCTTGCTTCTTGTGCCGACACTCTTACGGTGATTATTCCCGCTGGGAACTGGGTGTATGGAGTGGATTTGTATTATACCATTGAAACCGTAACGGGGTTTTTTGGGATGTCGCCCAGCGGTGTTTCGGGTTATTTACATTACCTAAATACCAATACTAAAGAACCCCAATTGTTTGCGGGAACTTCCAATACCAATGGAGCAACGGAGGCCATTTCGCGTCTTAACCTCCCCATTGCGAATGGTGCGAATGCCACGGGTGTTTTAAACTTTAGCTTGCATCAATTTGATGTCGCTTTTTTTAGCACCGGATGTGATACTGCCGATGCTAAAATTCAATCTGGTTCGTGGAAGATTGTTGTGCACCATGCGCCTCCGCCCACCTGTTTGAAGCCTACCGCCTTAGCAGTAAACTTTAGCATGCACGACCGAGCCGAGTTAACTTGGACTACAGGTGGGTCCAGTAATTGGCAAGTAGAATACGGCGCTCCTGGCTTTAGTCCTGGTAGCGGCACCTTACTATCTGTAACGGCAAATCCCTTTGTTTTAAGTGGTTTAACAGCATCTACCAATTATGAGTTTTATGTGCGGGACAGTTGCGCAGTTGGAGATGTAAGTTTATGGGAAGGTCCTTTTGCTTTTTCCACCCTTTGTAATCCCTTGACTTTCACAACGAGTTTAACCGAAAACTTTGATGGCACGACCTGGACGACAGGTAACGGAGTCTTTAATGCAAATAATGCCATAGGCACATGCTGGACTAGAAACCCGCAAGCGCCCACGGGTGGGGGTGGACCTTTCGGTGGTGGCGATTTTGCCTGGGGAACAGGAACGGGTGCAACGGCAACTGGAAATACAGGCCCTAGTAGCGCTCAAGCGGGTACCAAGTATATATATGTAGAAGCAAGTGGCGGCGCTAATCAAGATGTAGCCACTATTACCAGTCCTTTAATAGATCTAAGTTCATTAACTGTTCCGGCAGTTGAGTTTTATTATCACCGTTATGGGGTTTCCGTAGGTGAAGTGAAGTTACAAGCTTGGTCGCAAAGCCAAGGTTGGCAGGATGTGTGGACCATGGCTGGCCCGGAAAATCAAAGTGCAACAACCGATCCTTGGATAAAAGAAACGGTGGTTTTAAATGCCTTCGCTAATGAAACGGTTCTTCTGCGTTTTCGCGCCGTACGCTCTTTTCAAGCGCAGGGCGACATTGCCATAGATGAGCTAGAAATCAAAGAAGCGCCAAACTGTCCTCAGCCCTCGGTTTTTGTAGCCACGGCTAGTAGTACTAATAGCATCAGTTTTAGCTGGAATTCCAATAATTCTACTTCCTGGGAAATTGAATACGGTGCTCCGGGTTTTGCCTTAGGAACAGGTACTGCGGTAATCGTATCTTCAAACCCCGCTACTATTAGCGGCTTGGCTAGTGGGCAAGTTTTTGAATTTTACCTGCGCTCTATTTGCAGCAGCACCGATACTTCTGTTTGGTCTCTTCCCGTAATTGCGAATACCTTTTGTAACTCACTAGCAGCGCCATTTTTCGAGAATTTCGATGGTGCAGGCTGGACCGCTGGCACCGGTGTTTACAATGCCGCTGATGCGCTTGGCTCTTGCTGGTTTAGAACACCCAATGCCGGTACTTCTGCAGTAGATCCTGTTTATTGGGGAACGCGTGCAACGCCAACTACGACGCCTAACACCGGCCCCGATACCGATAACAGCGGCGCAGGAAACTTCGTATACCTCGAGTCTTCTGCAGGCTCCATTGGACAAGTGGCTTATTTGGAAAGTCCTTTTATTGATCTCAGCCCCTTAACCGTACCCGAACTAACTTTTTACTATCACATGTTTGGTAATACCATGGGCACCCTTTCGGTAGATGTGTATTCTGGCACTACTGGATTGTGGACCACATCCGTATTTACCATCAGTGGTAATCAACACGCATCTGGGCTTGACCCCTATACTAAGGCGATAGTTTCATTGGCGGCCTTTGCCAATGATTCGGTGATACTGCGTTTTGTGGGTGCCAAAGGAAATGAAAGACGAGGCGATATTGCTATTGATGACGTACGAATAGAGGAAGCGCCTGCTTGTCCGCAACCTTTAAATTTAATTAGTTCTAACATTACCGCTACTACGGTAGATTTAAGCTGGACTACCGGCGGAGCTACTAACTGGAATATTGAATATGGTCCAGTGGGCTTCACGCCTGGTCAAGGCACGCTAGTAAATGTGAATAGCAATCCTTTTACCCTAAGTTTAGGTGCAAATCAGGTTTATGATATTTATGTGCGCGACAGCTGCGGAACAGGAAATGTAAGTCTTTGGACAGGGCCAGTTACCGCAACTATGCCCTGTGGTATTTCTACATTACCCTTTTCAGAGAATTTTGATGGTGCCTTATGGATCTCAGGTTTTGGTGGAAATAATGCCGCGAATAACATTAGTAGCTGTTGGACTAGACCCACTACTGCTAATCCTAATTTTGGTACACGCAACGGTCCCACCGCTTCAGCGGGTACCGGCCCTAATAACGATTTTAGTGGCAACGGAAACTACCTTTATACCGAAGCAAGTGGCGCGGCTGGAGCAGGACGTATTACTAGTCCGCAAATTGCAATGACCGCCAATATCGCTAGTCCTGCTTTAAAGTTTTACTACCATATGTACGGAGCAGGTGTTGATTCACTGTATGTAGAAGTGAATGATGGCAGTGGTTGGACTCAAATTTATAGTGTGGTAGGAGCGCAGCAAAATGCCAATGCCGATGCTTGGATTTTAGTAGAGCAAAGTTTGGTTGCCTATGCTGGTGATACCATTCAATTGCGGTTTACAGGAGTAAATAGTGCCTTTACAGGCGATATTGCTATCGATGAAGTTTCAATCGAAAACATCGCTTGTCCGCAGTCTTCTAATTTTATTGTGACGGGTGTAACCAGCACAAGTGTTGATTTAAGCTGGGTAACTGGTGGTTCTTTTGGTCAAACCGTAGAATATGGACCGGTTGGTTTTAGCCCAGGCTCGGGAACCTCAATTAGTTTCACTAATAATGTGGTGACAATTAGTGGTTTGACCCCAGCTACGGCCTATGACTTTTATTTAACTGATAGTTGCGGCTCAGGGAGTTTTGGTGCGCTAATCGGACCAACTTCGGCTACTACTTTATGTTCTTTTTTTACTGCTCCCTTTACAGAAGACTTTAACGGAACTACTTGGGTACCTGGTAATCCAGGTAATAATGCGGGCAACCTCATAAACGCTTGTTGGACACGTCCTAGCGTTGCTAATCCAAATTTCGGTTCTTATTCAGGAGCAACCGCTTCAGGCAACACGGGCCCTAACAGTGGAGTGGGTGGCAGTGGAAATTATATTTACGCGGAATACAGTGGTGGTGTAGCCGCCCCGGGTGAGATTAACTCCCCTGAAATTTTTATCCCGACTACTTTAACTACGCCTATCGTAGAATTTGCTTATTTCATGTACGGTGGAGCCATTGATAGCCTCGTGTTTTTAGCGGTGCAAAGTTCAGCTACTACTCGTTTGGGTTCAATAGTGGGTGAGCAACAATCAGCCGCCACAGACCCTTGGCTTTACGATGACTTTAGTCTTAGTGCCTTTTCTGGCGATACCGTCGTTATACGCATCTTAGCCTATAGCACCGGCGGTTTTGTGGGTGATATTGCCATCGATGATTTTGCAGTTAAAGATCTTTCTTGTCCGGCCCCATCTGCTTTAAGTGCAACGGCTGCTACTAAAAATAGCGTTACCCTAAGTTGGACAACAGGTGGAGCCAGTAATTGGCAGATCGAATACGGCGCTCCTGGCTTTGTGCCCGGCCAAGGAACCATGGTTTCCGCCAGTACAAATCCTTTTACCGTAACAGGTTTAAATGCCAGTACCTATTATAGCTTTTATCTGCGCGACAGCTGCGCGGTGGGCGATGTGAGTAAATGGATTGGGCCGGTAATTATACCAACTTCTTGCGATACGGTTTTGGCACCCTATTCCGAAAACTTCGACCTGGCCTTTAATCCTGGAACTAATCCCGCAGGTGCACAAAATGTGGGTTCAACTATTTCCCCTTGTTGGACGCGCGACTCAGATAGTTTGTACTTCTGGGGAGGCGGCACCGGCGCCACACCAACTGGCGGCACCGGTCCATTTTTCGATAATACTTTAGGCAATGGCAGCTATGCCTATGTAGAAGCATCTTTCGCACCCGCGGCTAGCACGGCTTGGTTGGAAACTCCCTTTATAAACTTAGCTAATCTTAATTATCCAGAAATTAGATTTTGGTACCACATGTGGGCCCAAAATGGTACGCAAGGCACCCTAGTATGGGAAGCGGATAGCGGAAATGGCGTATGGAATTCATTGGGTACACTTACTGGAAATCAAGGTTTTCAGTGGCAAGAGCAGGTAACAGACATTCGCGATTATGCCGGAACGACTATTAAACTTCGTTTTAGAGCAACGGTAGGCGCCGGGGCAACTCCCCAACAAGGTGATATTGCCATAGATGACCTTAGCATTTTAGAGGGACCATCATGTTTAGATCCAGATTCTTTGGTATTACTAAGTGCAACAAGTACCACTTTAACTATAAATTGGCTTAGTGGCGGTGCTTCGGATTATAATGTAAGTTGGCAAGTGGCTGGTTCAACAGTAAGCACCATTGCAAATTCTAATACTAACAGTTTTACTCTAACAGGATTATCGCCACAAACTACTTATACGGTTTGTGTGCGAGATAGCTGCGGACCTGGGAATGTTTCCAATTGGATTTGTGAGACTTTTTCTACCCTTTGTAATCCCTTAATTGCTCCCTTCAGTGAAAACTTTGATGGCGCAGATTGGACTACTGGAACAGGCGGTGCAAATCAAGGGAATCTAATAAATAGCTGCTGGAATCGCCCTGCGGGAAATCCTAACTTCGGAACACGAACAGGTACAACCGTTTCTGCGGCTACAGGGCCGAATGCTGATTTTAGTGGATCTGGAAATTATTTGTACAGCGAATACAGTGGCGTTAATGTTAATGAAGGTAGTATTTATTCGCCTTTAATTAGCTTACCTATCAGCTTTGCTAATCCAGAACTAAGCTTTGCTTACCATATGTTTGGTGCTGCTATTGATAGCTTGCAAGTTTCCGTAGTGCACGGCAATGTAACTTCATATTTATGGAGTATTGCCGGCGCTCAACAAAATTCAAATGCCGCTCCTTGGCTTACCGCAAAGGCAAATTTAGCGGCCTATTCAGGTGATACTATTCGATTGTTATTTAGAGGTTTTGGCAGTGGCTTTGCCAGCGATATTGCCATAGACGAGGTAGCTATAAGCTCGGTTTCTTGTCCCGCGCCAACTGCTTTCACCGTAACGGGAAAAACAGCTACCAGCATCAATTACAGTCATCCTAATTTGGCAGCCAATGCGCAAGTGGAATATGGCTTAGCAGGCTTTAGTTTAGGTAGTGGTACTTCTACGGTTATTGCAGCTGGAGCCGCAACGGCTGCGGGTTTAAGTCCAGGTACTTTTTATGAATTTTACATTCGAAACATTTGTGGACCAGGAGATACCAGCGCTTGGTATGGGCCAGTACTTAGTTTTACTAATTGTGGAATTCAAGTCGCTCCTTATTTCGAGAATTTTGATTTTGCTTTTAATGAAGGCGCAGCCGATGGTTTAAATACAGGTTCAACTATTTCGCCCTGTTGGGGACGTCTGGGAGATAGCTTATATCATTGGGGCGGAGGCACTGGAACAACGCCTAGTAATGGCACGGGTCCAAATGGTGACCACACCTCAGGCGCTGGTTCTTATGTTTATGTAGAAGCGAGTGGCGGAGTAAGTGGCGATACAGCTATTCTTCAGTCTCCATTGATAGACCTAAGTGCCCTTTCTCAGCCCGAGTTGGTTTACTGGTTACACATGTTTTCCGCCAATGGAATGCCTTTAAATCTGAGTACAGAAATTTTAGATAATACTGGGAATTGGGTAGTTTTAGAAACTATTAACGGTTCGCAAGCTAATGCTTGGCAAGAGCGTCGTGTGGATTTAGCAGCCTATATAAATCAGTCTATTGTTTTGCGTTTCGTCGCGAGCAAGGTTACAGGGAATGCTCCTTTCCAAGGTGATATTTCCATAGATGACTTAGCGATAGATGAGAAGTTAACCTGTGCTCCAATTTATATGCCTTATGCCGAAAACTTTGATGGCGCTGCATGGCAAGAAGGTACTGGCGCTACGAATGCCAATGATCAAATTGATCCTTGTTGGACTAGGCCTGTTACCAATTTAAATCAATGGGGAACAGGTATTGGTACTACTCAATCGGCTAATACGGGGCCCAATACCGATCTTAGCGGCACCGGTAAATACATTTACGTAGAAGCTTCCCGTGGTGGCAGTATAGCCACCATCAGCACGCCTTCCATTGTTATAGACGGGACCAGTAATTTACCCTATCTATTTTATAGTTATCACATGTATGGAGCCTCCATTGTTAACTTTAGCATAGAAGCAGATAACGGTAGCCCCACCCTTTTGCGAACTTATTTAGGTCAGCAACAAACCAGTAATGCCGCCGCTTGGATTAGCGATTCTATCGATTTATCGGCCTACAAAGGTGATACTATCCGGATTAACTTTTTGGGGGATGCTACTACTTTTGCGGGTGATATGGCGCTAGACGGACTCGAAGTGAGAGAGGCTAATGTGCCTTGCGCTGATCCTACTTCTTTGGCTATTTCCAATGCCACACAAACTTCAGTGCAAATTGCTTGGAACTCTTCTATACCCGGGCAAACGGTGCTAACTTTTTACGACTTAGCCGCTGGACCAGGAACAATGACGGTAATAACTGGCCTAAGTAGCCCTTACACTTTAACAGGTCTTAGCGCAAATAGTCAGTATCAAATTGGTGTTTACGACTCTTGTGGTGCAAGCTTATTCAGTGGGGCTATTTTCGATACCGCCGCAACCGCTCCTTGCGATACCGTTACTGCCATTGGCAGTGCTACTAGTAGTTTTTACGGGGCTAGCTTTAATGGTTCTAGTTCTATCAATGCCGATAGCCTTTCGTGGGGATTTGGTGATGGAACCATTGCTTCGGGCTTCAATCCTAGTCATATCTATGGCGCATCTGGGCTTTACACCATAAGCCTTATGGCCTATAACGATTGCGGAACAGGCGATACTATTTCCTTCAATTTGCGGATTTGTGATACCTTAAGTCCGCAGCTTAGCGCTAATGTGCAAATCGATAGCCTTTTCTTTGATGCTTCTGGTTCTAATGCCACGGGCTTCGCTTGGGATTTTGGCGACGGCAGCACCGATACCAATAGATCAGGTGGCTATCAATATGCTAATGAAGGTACCTATACCGTAACTCTAACTGTATACAACGCCTGTGGCGACACCTTAAGCACTTCACAAACAATAACGGTATGTGGCGCGCCCAAGGCAGATTGGACCTATACTGTTTTAAGTCCTGTTGGTTCGGGTTTACGTATTCAATTCGATGCATCGGCCTCGAATAATGCGGTAAATTACAATTGGGATTTTGGTGACGGTACTACGGGTACTGGTGTTAATCCAATTCATATTTATTCCACACCTGGACTCTTTTACCTAGTGAAATTAGAGGTTACCAATGCCTGTGGTGATAAGAATGAATGGGCCTATCGTTTATCAAGCATATCTACCGCTGAGTGGCAGCTGGAACAGGCTATTGAAATTTACCCAAATCCTACTAAGGATTTGGTTACTATAAATTGGTCAAGCCAAGATGTGCAAATTCAAAAGGTTCGAATACTAGACGCGAGAGGTGCTTTAATCCAAAATTATGCACCCAATGGTACTGGTCAGGAAGAAACAATGCAATTATCTTTAAACAATTTGCAAAGTGGCTTGTACTTTATTATGATTGATAGTGATAAGGGAGAAATCAAAACACCGATTATTAAGGTAGATTGATTTCCATTTAATTGAATTATAAAGCCCGTTGATTAATTTCAGCGGGCTTTATTTTTGCCCTGAAATTGCTAGTCGAACTCACGTTAAATAGATTTTGCGGCAGTTTCACCATCAATCTAGATTCTCACATCTAGTAGCAAAGCGATCGCAAAAGCAATCGAATTACCCTTTTCACAAAGCCTTTACTGGCCTTGATTTACAACCGTCTTTCGCTTCCTTAGCTTTCGAGAGCCTCAGGGACCGAGTTTTGCACATTCTTATTTCAACAGCTTAAACCAATGTTAATTGCAGTCCATTTAATATCTCAAATCCCAAAAATCTTAGTTCTTAATAAACTTCACTTCTTGCTTTTGGCCTTCCATTTCGAAAATGGCTAAATAAGCACCTGGTGCTAGGCTATCGAGATTAGTAACTTGAATCTTCTGATTGTTTACTAATGGCTTAAGGGTCTTTATTTTATGGCCATCGATAGTGAAAATGCTTAGGGTTTCGAGTTTTCCTGAAATACCGCTAATATCAATATTCAAATGATTGACAACGGGATTTGGGAAGGCTTTTAGGCTGGGTTTAGATGGCTTGGCCGCTTCTTTAATAGAAACATTAGAAGATTGTTGATAAACCCTTACGTAGTCGATATCCATAGCGCTCTCGGTGAAACTTCCAACGATACCGGGTTCTATTGCAATATTTAAAAGGATGTATTGCTCATCATCAAATGGCCAGGTAGCCGCATCTTTAATAGGAGGATTGTAAACAAAGTGTGTAACACTGTCTACACTGAAAACCAACTTTTCACTGGTCCATTCTAAGGCGTAAACATGATAATCGGTAGATGCAGTGGGAATTACTTGCCCGCCGTGATTAATAGTTCCCCCAAAACTTGAAGGCGTATGCGTAGCACTAGAAACATAATTTTGGTTGGTACCCCAATGTTCCATTATATCCATCTCGCCGCAAGCAGGCCAAGGGGTGTTGCCAAAGCCTTGGGTTTCCCAATAAGCACCGTCCTCGCTAATATTTTTTCCTAGCGTCCAAATGGCTGGCCAAGTACCTGCTCCCGTTGGTAGTTTGGCTCTTACCTCAATGCGCCCGTATTTAAAGGCAAACTTTGAATTAAGGCGCGCGGAAGTGTATTGTTTGGTAACCCCTTGGTTGGTATAGGTTTCTTTTTTAGCTAAAATTTTAAGTTCGCCATTGGCAACCGAGCTATTGGTTAACTCATCAGTATAATGCTGAATTTCACCATTATACCAACTTCCCCCCGCGGGTAATTTGGTTTGATGAAACCATTTGCTGCTATCTATTGCGCCCGTATAATTAAATTCGTCGGCCCAAATAAGTTGATCAAAGCTTACCACAGTTTGCAGGGTATCGAAATAAAAGAAATCGTCGATGTAGGCTAATACTTGGTCGCCATTATTTTCGCCATTCACTTGAATTAAAACACGATTTAAATCGCTGCGCTGCAGTGGACTAGCAGAGTTGGGGTCAAGATTAATATAGGGGTCACTTGCGAAGTCGAAACTCACCGTTTGCCACTGATCCAGGTTTACATTTTTAATAATTTCCGTTTGCGTACTCCAAGGGGAACCTAAATTCCCATCTTGTAATTTAAGGCTCACCTGATTGTTTTGGTTACCAGTTAGCCCAGAGGAAGGGATATAAATTTTAAAGCTAAAAGTGCTGTAATTGGCCAGGTCGAAATTACGTCCCGCATCAAAACGTATATTGGCATAAGGTCCGCCTACATCATGATATTCCAAAACAGTGTTGGAAGTATTAATGCCTTGCGCTACAGGATTGCTTAAAGCGGTGTTTATATTGCAGTCATCACCAAACCAAGAATTAATGTTTCCGTTCCCTTCGAAATTGTCTTCTATGCTTTGTGCTTGCGCTAGATGGGTAAAAAGAAATAAAGAGGCCAGTGCGAGAGTAGTTTTTAGCATAGGGAAATTGTACTTAAAGTTAAATATACTATATGCTAATATAGGTAGAAAAAGTCATATCGGAAAAGGATTGTTCGCAATTGACTGAAATAAAGAGATTTGAAATCGTACTACAGGGTGAGTTAGAGTCGGTAATTACCCTAAAAAAGAACTTATAAGTTTAAAGACTATAAGTGCAAGAGGGTTTAAGCCAAGTTTGTGAAACCGCTAATTATTGGTGAATTTTTCTAAATCTCTATTTTGGCCATAAACCACTAAAATATCACCTTTTTCTAAAAGCGTTTTAGAAGTGGCGAGCCCTTGAATATGTTCTTCTATTCTGCTTGTGCCCACCAGGCTGTTTACCTTCTTCTCCTTAATTGTAGTAAGGGCTAAAAGATGGTGCTTGGAGCCCAAGCCTATTTCCTGAATGGTTTTTCCGATGTATTTCTCGGGAACGTTAATTTCTATAATGCTGTAGTTTTTATTGAGCTCAAAGGAGTCAACCACATTGTTTAGGCACAACTTTTTCGCCCATCGTTCGGCGGTTTCTTCTTCAGGGTGAACGATCTCATCTACGCCAATCGCTTGTAAAACCTTTTCATGTAGTGGGTTTATGGAGCGGCTAATCAGCCTTTTCACTTGCATGTTTTTAAAAAGAGCCGTGGCCATAACATTGGCACCTTGGTCTTCACCAATGGCGATAATAACCACATCGGTTTCCTTTAAAGGCAGTCCCGCCACAGTATGTTCGTCCATCGCATCCATGCAAATGGTATGGGAGATTTTTTCTTTATGTGCCTCTACCTTATTCATATTGCTATCAATACCAATTACCTCGTTGCCTTGGGCGGTTAGCTTTTCTGCAATAGAAGCGCCAAAGCTTCCTAAACCAACGATGATGTATTTTAAGTTCTTCATTTTAATTGATAGTTATTTCCTCTAGGGGATAGCGGTAATTTTTTTCTTTAACTTTTTTCATTAATGCTACCATTACTGAAAGCATGCTAACCCGACCAATAATCATAACGGCAATAATAACAAATTTGCTGGGCGAGCTTAAATCGCTCGTTATGCCTAAGCTTAAACCAACTGTGCTGTAGGCCGAAAAGCTTTCAAAAGCAATGTTTAATAGTCCCATTTGTGGGTCGAAAACTGTAATGAGCATAATGCCAAAACCAATAACTAAAAGTGAAAGAGCAATGGTAGCAAAGGCTCTATTAACAGAGTTTTCGCTAATTTCTCGGCGGTAAACTTCGATACGGTTTTTTCCTTTGGCCAAGCTAAGTATGTTTAAAACGGCAATAGCAAAGGTGCTAGTTTTTATTCCCCCACCGGTAGATGCAGGCGAGGCACCAATGTACATTAATAAAAAAGTTAGCATTATTGCGGGCATACTTAAGGCGGTCATGTCTACCGTATTGAACCCGGCTGTTCGAGGGGTAGCGGCTTCAAAAAGAGCGGTAACAATTTTGCCGAAAAACGAATGATCGGCTAAAGTGTTATGGTATTCGATAATGAAAAAAGCAATAAAAGCAATAAAAGTTAAGGATATTGTGGTAATTAAGGTGATGCGGCTATTGATGTTTAAAACCCAAGGGCGGTGCCTCACGCTTCTCCCCTTAAGGGTGAAAAGACGGCGAATTTTATGCTTTAAATAACTAATAATATTGGCCACAATTGGGAAGCCTAAACCACCCATTACAAAAGTTCCTATTAAAGTCAACTGTAGGTTATAGTTAAAGCGAAAACCACTTTCGTAAATGCTATTGGATAAAGTGGAGAAACCCGCATTACAGAAGGCGGAGATGGCGTGGAATATAGAAAAGAAGGCCTTGTCGCTAAAAGAGCCTAATGGGCTATCTTCGAGAGAGAAGAAGATGAAGATGGCGGAAACGAGTTCCACACTGGCGGTGGTGATAATAATGTATTTTAAGGTTTGAAAAACCTCGCCAAGCTTTTGGGAGTTGGTAATTTCGCCAAGACTTAAATGGTTTTCGTAGGTTGAGCCGCCTTTAAAGAAATAGCTGAAATAGCTGGCGAAAGTTAAGATGCCTAAACCACCGATTTGAATTAAGACTAGTATTATACTTTGCCCGAAACTGGTAAAAAAAGTACTAGTGTCTACTACAATTAAGCCGGTTACACAAACCGCGCTAGTGGAGGTGAATAATGCATCTAAAAAACTTATTCCGTTTTGAGTGGCGCGCGGTAATTGCAGTAAAAAGGCTCCGAGAATTATAATCACTAAAAAGCTAAGGATGAATAACTGGGCGGGGTTGATAAGTGTTCTACGGTAGTTAATACGCACTTCCGAAAATTCGCGGATAAAAGACAGTATTACCGCTAGAATAATCCATGTGGGGTTTTCAAGGGCCAGATCAGTTTTAAAAGGCTGGCCAATAAAGAGGTACATATAATAAATGTACAGCGTATAAAGTATAGAAAGGAAGTCGAAGATAAAGACCTTTCTGCGCAGCAATTTCGGATTTTGGAAATAGCGCGCAAAAGTGGCAATTAAGCCAATGGCTAAAACAAAAAAGTAAAATTCATCGATAATTAGCTGACCCAAGTTTTCTTGGGAAAACCCAAAATCGTAAATAAATACTAAGATCCCTAAAACACTAGTCCACAGGGCGAAATTGTAATATGCTTTTAAATTTAGGCTCATACTTGAGAAGCTGCATTAGGCAGGAGGAGGCTTTCTAATTTTGGACAGATTTCTTGCGAAAAGGACTAGCCATAGCTGTCGTTTTGAATCAGGGCAAAATTACATTTTATAATGAATTCGCCTCTGTTTTATAGCTGAACTCACCTTTAAAAAAGAAAACTCCCGATTAGATCAAACTAATCAGGAGCCTTAAAAATAGTGGAGAATAGTTATGGGAGCATATTCTTGTATTTGCAAAAAATACGAAAACGTGTTTATTCCCCTGTGTTTTTTTCTTTCTTCTTGGCCGCCTTAGCGGCTTTTTTCTCTTTCGGCGTTTTAGATGCCGCAGTTTTGCCAGTCTTAGGCTTACCTTCTTTTTCTTTTGCCATTTCTTTTAGGTTGTGCTATCAGGATATTGATATTTAAACACCGAAGGTCACGATTGGAAAGAGATAAACTCTTACACTATTCTTCCAAATCCTTATATAATTCACACTTTCTTGGCAATGTTTTTTAAATTCCTATTCCTCTTTCTTAAAAAGAAATTCTCCGCCCCCTTGTTTAAGAATGAGACTATTGTTATTGGGCTTAAATTCTATTACCAAACCAGCAAGGTCAAATTTGTAAACATCCTTGGCAGTCGCTTCTAGCGTAAATGCAGGCTGTCCCGTAGCCTGCCCAAACAGGCTGCCATCCTTTGTTGTAATGGTAATTTTTAAAGGCATCTGCTGTGAAGCGTAAACCCCCACATACGGCTCTAATTCGCCTTCCTCTGCTTGGTAACTCGTAAAGCTGGGAATGGCAAAGGGCTGGTTTAATGCAGCGCTGAGAACGGCAATGGAAATTTCGTTAGCATTGTAATTATTGCCATTTGAGCAAAGAGCATAAGCTAGATCGCCCTCCTCAAAATAACTAAAGATGGAAGAAAATCCATCAATTCCCCCGGTATGGCCATAGCCAAAATTGTTATTAAAAGGAAACTGGAATAAGCCCATGCCATAATTGTCGCGTAAGGTTTTCATTTGTTCAAAACTGCCGCGGCTCACTAATTGACCTTTAAAAAGGGCCTCGCTAAATAGCAGTAAATCGCTAGGAGTTGAAACTATGCCACCCGCGCCTAGAGGAATAGAAATGTCGGTTTCGCTTTCTTTTTCCCAGTCTCCCGCAAAAGAATAGGAATAAGCTTCATTTTGCTCGGCCTTTATCGCTCCTCCTAAATAGGTATGCTGCAGCTGAAGCGGCGCAATAATGTGTTCGTTTAAAATTTCGCCGTAGCTCTTCTGGTAAGTCTTTTCAAGGATATAGCTTACTAGTAAAAAGTTAGAATTGCTGTATTCTGCTTTAGAATCGGGTGGAAAATCGCTACCACCGTTTTTAATAATTTCAAGCATTTCTGCCTCTGTTTTGGCATCCTGGTTCCAAGTGAGATAATCCGCATCATTGGTGAAATTATGTATGCCTGTACGGTGACTAAGTAAAAGCTCGAGCGTAATTTTTTCAGCGTTTTCTATACGGGGATAGTACTGCGAAAGGGGTGTTTTTAAACTGAGTAAATTGGCTTCTATGGCCTTGAAGACTAATACAGTGCTAAAGGTTTTTGAAATAGAACCAATGCGATATTTGGTATTCACATCGGCCTTTATCTGATTTTCTAAATCGCGATAACCGATACTTTTCGTGTAAATAATTTTGCCATCGCGGGCCAGAGCTACGCTGCCCATAAATTTGTCATTGCTTTCTAAGGCTTCGAAGTAGCGGTCTAGCTTGGCTTTATCTAGTTCCTGACTAAAGCATAAGCTCGAAAAGAATAATGCTAAAAATAGAGTGGAAAGGATTTTATTCATGGCTTAAAGTCTAGTTTTATTTCGTTTTAGAATTTAGCAATTTCAGAAAAATTTTAATGCTAGGGCTTTTCTCGCAGAAAATTAGCAAGTGGTTTATAGCTCTTTTTCAACATAGGGAAAAAGATCACCTGCGCAAGAAGTTCATAGAAATTCCTTTGTTCTTTGTAAAAAGTCCGCCAGCTAATTTTGAAGATAATAATCACAAAATCAAATCATTAATCACATAGTGGCGCTTCCCAAATTAATTGTCAGCCCTCAGTGGTCTTCTATTATCTTCCTCATTGCCTAATGCATTTGATTACTTAGTGCATCAAATTAGATAACATGAAAAGACTAGATAATAAAGTAGCTATCATTACCGGTGGTGCATCTGGAATAGGAAAAGCGGCATCCGTAAAATTTGTTGCGGAAGGGGCTAAAGTGGTAATTTGGGATATGAATGAAGAACAAGGGAAAGCCACCGAAGCGGAGTTAGGTGGCATGGCTAAGTTTTACAAGGTAAATACGGCAAACTCGGCGGAGGTGAATGCGGCTGCGGCAGAAGCGATTGCGGCCTTTGGTAAAATCGATATACTGATTAACAACGCTGGTATTACCCGCGATGCTACTCTTTTAAAAATGACCGATGAGCAGTGGGATCAGGTGATAAGCGTAAACCTTAAAGGGGTTTTTAATTGCACGCGTGCCTTGGCGGCGCACTTCAAAGAAAACGCTTATGGCCGCATTGTAAACACTTCTTCGGTGGTGGCGCTTTATGGTAATTTCGGCCAGACGAACTACGTGGCCACCAAAGCGGGTGTAATTGGTATGACAAAAACCTGGGCCAAGGAATTTGGCAAATATGGTATTACCGTTAATGCGGTGGCCCCAGGATTTATCGCCACCGATATGGTAAAATCTATGCCCGAAAAGGTCTTGGATATGATGAAGGGAAAAGCGCCACTGAATAGACTGGGACAACCCGAAGATATCGCCAATGCCTACGCGTTTTTAGCATCCGATGAAGCTTCTTTTATTTCCGGAACTTGTTTAAGCGTAGACGGCGCCGTAACTATATAATTTGAATTGATGAGAAATGCCAGAATAGCGGGCACGGGAGCAGCGGTGCCAGACCGAGTTGTGCCCAATTCCTATTTCAATGAGATTCTGCAGGAAGATGTGGATACTTGGCTGCGGGAAAACGTGCAAATTTATGAGCGCCGATGGCTCGCCGAAAACGAATCGGTAGCGGATCTTTGCGAGAAGGCCGCCCTGCAGGCCCTAGAAAGAGCGGGAGTTTCCGCCAAAGAGCTCGACCTAATTATTATCGCCACCGATACCCCTGAGTTTATTTCACCCTCTACGGCGGCCGTGCTGCAAGATCGTTTGGGTGCAGAGAAGGCGGGTAGCTTCGATGTCAATACCGCTTGCGCGGGATTTGTATCGGCCATGGATACGGCTTTTAAATACATTCAAGCCGATCCGCAGTACCAGCATATTTTGGTTATTGGGGCTTACGCGATGAGTAAATACCTAAATCTCACCGATAAAAAAACGGTTACGCTTTTCGCAGATGGTGCAGGCGCCGTGATACTTTCGGCTACCGAAGACGCAGGGGTAGGTCAGATCGCATCTATGCAAATGACCGAAGGACAATACAATCAGTGGATGGGCATCTACGCAGGTGCCTCCCATACTCCCATTAGCCAAGAAGTGGTGGCGCGTGGTGAACATAAATTACAGTTTGTAAAGAAATTCCCCAAAGAGCTAAACCCCATTATGTGGAGCAGCATGGCGCGTGAAATGGCCGAGCGTGCCGGTCGCGAAGTGACAGAGGTGAAGATGTTTTTCATGACCCAAATTAATATCCACGGTATTTACGAAATGCTCGATAAGCTTAGCCTTCCGCACGAGCGTGCCATTTACATTATGCATAAATATGGCTATACCGGTTCGGCCGCTATTCCTATGGCTTTGAATAAGGCTGTGGAAGAAAACTTAATTCAAAGGGGCGATTTAATTACTCTTATTGGTTCGGGTGGTGGACTCGCTTTCGCAGGAAGTATGGTCTTGTATTAATCTAAAATAACAGCAATATGTTGCAGAAGCACTTGGTGAAAACCCCCACTTTAAGCCAAAATATTATAAGCACTAAAAGTGAATCGAATGAGCATGTTCTCTTTATTCACGGCAATGCTAGTAGTAGTGTTTTTTGGGAAGAGCAAATGGAAATGCTTTCGCAAGATTACCATGCAATTGCGGTTGATCTTCGTGGTTACGGTGCCACGGAAGGCCTAGCCATGGATGCCACACAAGGTTGTAAACAATGGGCAGAGGATATTATTGAATTACTGGACGAACTGAAAATTGAAAGATGCCATGTAGTGGGACATTCCATGGGTGGATCGGCTATCTATAATTTACTTTTGCTGCAGCCTGAGCGTTTTAAAAGTGCCGTTTTAGTGGCGCCCGCTTCACCTTTCGGTTTTGGTGGTACTAAAGATATTTATGGCACACCTTGCTATGCCGATTTCGCAGGAACGGGCGGTGGCACGGTAAATCAAGAATTTGCCCGCCTCATGAAAGAAGGTGATAGATCAGAAGACAATCCTCAAGCTAGTCCACGTGTGGTAATGAATAGCTTTTATTGGAAACCGCCCTTTCGTCCTGTGCGCGAAGAGCAATTATTAGATTCCCTTCTTTCGCAAAGAGTAGCAGCAGATGCCTACCCAGGCGATTTTGAAAGTTCCGCCAATTGGCCTTTTGTGGCTCCGGGAAAATTCGGGCCGGTTAATGCCAGCTCGCCTAAATACGTTTTAGAAGGAGCTAAAAAATTGATGGAATCTAAAGTTAGTTTGCCTTTTTTGTGGATTAGAGGTAGCGATGATCAAATTGTATCGGATAATTCCCTCTTTGAAATGGGTACTTTAGGAAAGCTTGGACTTATTCCAGGTTATCCCGGTGAAGATGTTTATCCACCGCAGCCGATGATTGGGCAAACGCGCTATTTTTTAGAACAGCTTCGCAAGAATGGAAGCTCCTTTAGCGAAGTAGTGATGGAAAATATTGGTCACACTCCTTTTGTAGAAAAGGCAGCAGAGTTCTCCCAATTGCTACACGAGCATTTACAAAGCACCAAATAAACATGGCCGAAGCTTCACCTACAAGCATGGTTTGGGCCACCGCGATAATGTTAGCGGCCTTTATGGGACTAACTCTTTTCTTTGTAATTCGTGGGGCTTTACGGACCAAAAATATGGACGATTATGCTTTGGGAAGTATTGCCTTTTCTCCCATTGCCATTGGCTTAGCCTTAGCGGCTTCCATGACCAGTGCCGCTACTTTTATTATCAATCCGGGCATCATTGCCTATTTTGGCTTGCCTGCTATTATTTCCTATGCGGTAGTTTTACCCATAGCCGCTTTAGTGTCGCTGGTGCTTTTAACCAAGGGCTTTCGTAAACATGGTAATAGCGCCAAGGCATTAACCATGGCACAGTGGATGGGCTCACGTTTTAAAAGCGTGGCGTTGGAACGCTATTTCGCTTTTCTGTCTTTATTACTAATCACCTTTATCGTCCTAATTTGCGTAGGCTTGACGCAAGTTATCGCCAAAAGTTTAGATGCCAATCCGGTATATGTTTTAGTAGGAATTGTAGTCTTTGTTTTTGGTTATATGATGTTTGGTGGTGCTAATTCTATGGTGTATACCAATACCATTCAGGCTAGTTTAATGCTAATTGTGGCATTTATTTTATTGGGTTCTGGCTACGAACATTTTAGTGAAGGCGTTAAAGGTTTTATAGATAAATTGGCCCAGGTGGACTCGAAATTAGTGGCGGCAACCAATGCCGAAAGTCCGCTTTTTCGTGATTTTTTTGAAATTATATTCTGCCAGATTATTATCGGTATTGCCGTAATTTTTCAACCCCACATCATCACTAAGTCGCTTTTACTGAAGAAGGAAAGCGATGTAAATAAATACCTATTGACCGGTATTGTGGTAGAGGTGTTTTTCTTCTTAGTGGTAATCGTAGGACTTTACGCGCGCTTAGAGTTTCCCACTTTACAAATCAACGGCACTGCCCTTAAAGTAGATGAGGTAGTTTCCACTTATGTGGTAAACGAGTTTCCGGTGTATTTAGGTTTGTTGGTAGTTTTAGGATTGATTTCTGCGGGTATTTCTACTCTGGAGGGATTAATCCAAAGTTTGAGTACTACCATTACAGCGGATATCATCTTGCCTTTGAGCGGGAGGAAAAAAGCAGAAACCATGGCGGAAATGAAAAAGCAGGTAAGTCTTAATCGTTGGGTAATTGTTGCGCTTGCTAGTGTATCCTTCCTCTTTTCCTATCAGCAAATTGTGGAGCCCGACTTAAGTGTAGCCATTTTCGCCCAAAATGGCGTTTATGCCTATTTTGCCGCGGCTTGCATTCCCGTTTGTATTGGCTTATTTTTCCCCAAGGCCCATTCTTTAACTGCTTTTGTAGCGGCGATAGGAGCGGTGATTGTGCACTTTTCCATCTACTATTTACGCATCGGCGTTTATATGCAAATGGAAACTCGAAACCCCGCTATTCCCGCCACTTTTGCCATATTATCGGCCATAGTATTAGCTTTAATTGTCCAACAGTTTGTTAAGAATAGATCTCATGAAAATGCATAGCACCGACTGGTTTTCGAAGTGGAATGTGTACAGCCCCAATAAAATAGCGGTGAAAGATGCGTCGAGTGGCGAAAGTCTTAGTTATGCCGAATTAAACCGCAAGGGCGAGCAATTAGCTTTGCATCTTCAAGATTATAAGGATATTAAAAAAGGAGATCGAGTAGCGGTGCTTGCGGATTTCGGCCTGCCTTATTTTATGCTTTTTGCTGCCGCCCAAAAACTAGGATTCATTCTCGTGCCTTTTAATCAGCGTTTAGCCGCCCGCGAAATTGAGTTCTTACTGAGAAACAGCGAGCCTGCACTATTCTTGGTTGAAGATAAATACAAAGCATTAGCAAAGGAGGCGAACCTGCTGCTTAAAGTCCCCACTTTTTCCACTCAAAAGGTAGATGCGTGGGCTGAGACAGAGGCGGAAGGGGAACTTAAGGAAGGGCCAGAATTAGAAGACCCCATTTTTATATTGTACACATCAGGCACGACCGGCTTTCCCAAAGGGGCTATTTATAGCCATCAAATGATGATGTGGAACAGTGTGAATACTGCGCTGCGACTTAATGTTACCGCTAGCGATCACACGCTGATGGTGATGCCACCTTTTCATACGGGTGGTTGGAATGTACTTACTACACCTTTTTTACACTTCGGGGCTTCGGTTACGGTTCTACCCAAATTTGAGGCCGATGAAGTTTTAGATTTACTAGAAAGTGAAGATGTTAGCCTTTTTATGGCCGTGCCTACCATGGTGCGCATGCTGGCGGATAGTCCTAATTTTAATAAGGTAAAATTAGCTAAACTCCGCAATTTTATTGTTGGTGGCGAGGCCTTACCTATTCCTTTAATTGAAAAATGGGCCACGAAGGGTGTCATGATTCGTCAGGGTTATGGATTAACCGAAGTGGGTACCAACGTTACTTCGCTTCCCGCCGAAGACGCCATTCGTAAACGAGGCTCCATTGGCTTTCCAAATTTTTACATTGAAAGTAAATTGGTCCGCGAAGATGGTTCAGAAGCAGGCATTAATGAAACGGCCGAATTGTGGCTGCGTGGCCCGGTGGTAACGCCCGGTTATTGGCGTAATTTAGAGGCGACCGAAAAAGGCCTAGTGGATGGTTGGTTTAAAACGGGCGACCTCTTGCGGAAAGATGAGGAAGGTTATTTATACGTAGTAGATCGCATAAAGAATATGTTTATTTCCGGTGGCGAAAATGTGTATCCAGCCGAAATCGAAAAGTATTTAGCCACTCATCCCCAAATTAAAGAAGTAGCGGTGGTGGGCGTCAAAGACGAGAAATGGGGTGAGGTTGGCAAAGCTGTTATCGTTAGCGAAACGGCCATAGCTGCCGATGAACTACGAGCGTTTTGCCTTAAAGGCTTGGCTAAATTTAAGATTCCCAAGAGCTTTATATTTATCGATAAACTACCGCAAACGGATAGTGGTAAGATTGATAAAAAGGGTTTGGGGGAATTAATTAGTACTGAGTACTGAGTACAGAGTAGTGAGTATTTAGATGAAGGATGTGCGTCCCTCGAAGCCAAAAAACCGCAGCCTGAAGTTATCGTAGGAGAAAGAATTCAATTGTAAATCGATGCTTCCATAGCCCTGCGATTTATCGCTGGGTTTGGTGGGATAAGTTCAAGTGTAATTGGTTTTTAATTAAAAAGAGCTGGGCAAGGGCGAATTGTCGGTAGCATCGAAGAGCAACACAAAATCCAAGTTGAAGCAAAGGCGGATTCTAGATAATCCAACGACGAATAGAAATTGAAAAATCTTGTCAAAAGTCATGTCACCCCTTCGGGATTCGTGTTGATGTGCAAAATTAGAAATTGGGCAATTAACAAGTCTATATAGGATTGTCTAAAATCTCCAAGCAGCCCAGTCTGATACCTGATAGCGCTAGTGCACTAGCAAAAAAAACATCTCGTAATCTATTTACCTTTCGGCAGAAGTCCCAGAGGGATGACATCTCGATAATAACTCGCAGCCTTCAATGGCCTCAGCTATGAATGTTTGAAACTCGGATATAGCAGAGATTCACGGATCCGTAGGCGGTTTTAGTGCTAATCCGCGTTGATTAAGGTGATTTCCGAAACCAAAATAATTTATTAATGCTGGACCCTGTTCGGGGCTCACTCTCTATCATTAAATCTTCTTGGTTTTAGGAGCTAATTTTTCCAGCTCTAATCGCAGATCAAATAGAGCTTAGTATCTTTAACCCATGAAGCAGAAGTTGACCAAGTTTAGTGCTTTCGCAGATAATCTATTTCCCCATGAGGTCTATTTCTTAGACAGTGTTGCAAATTTTCAAAGTACTGAGAATAAGGAAATATTTGACCTTATTATTTATAATATTGAGCATCGCGTTAAGCCAAAAGCCTTTGATGAGTCCATCGATCGCCGCAAGTATTCGAACCTAAAAAAATGGATGGAGGAAAGGCTGCAAGAGGCCGATGTTGATCAGCAATTGCTGGCCATTCAGCAGCTGGAGGCCAAGGTGCTTTTAGATCAAGTTGACAAACGCACGGAAAAGGAAATCCATAAATGGCTGCAAAAGGGTTTGCCTACTCACTTTTATTTCCGTAAAATTTACGAACTCGCTCAGCATTATGAGCATTTTTTGCTCATTCGCCTGCGCGAGAAAACGGCTGCGGAAGTGGGCGATTATCTGCATGTTTACCGAGATGATTTCGCCAATGCCCAAGAGGTTTTTAATAAACTACAAAGGGCCACTGCTGATATAATTAGTCAGTACCGCAATCGCGCCGAATCCTTTGAAGGTTGGGAGGAATTCCTCAATAAAATTGTGTACAGCGAGCGCATCGACGGCATGAATCAGTATTCAGCTTTT
This sequence comes from Schleiferiaceae bacterium, assembly GCA_018401735.1. Lineage (GTDB taxonomy): Bacteria > Bacteroidota > Bacteroidia > Flavobacteriales > Schleiferiaceae > Croceimicrobium. The sequence goes on along the minus strand of JAGYKI010000016.1, from coordinate 44,785 downwards.
ATAAGGCTTTCATTGTTGTATTTTAATAAGGGTAGCTTTCAAAAGCTCAAAATCCTTTACGACGCCATTGATCAGAAGTTTAAAGAGGGCCTTTATTATTCTAAACGAATTTTGGTGAACTATTATGCCAATCGTTTACTATTCTTAAGTCGTTTCAGCAGCTTAGACGAAGCGGAGCAATACGGTTATTTAAGCTTGCGCTATAAAAATGCCGACTATCTTTTTTACCTCACCAATTTAGGGGCGGTTCTTTTGCGACAAGGCAAAAGCGAACAAGCCTTGAAGCTTTTAAGAGAAGCCTTTCCAGAGATGCATCAGAGCGCTAGCTTGCACAATAAGATTGGTTTTATTGCCTTCTATATAAAGTGTATGGTAGACATTGGTAGGGTGAAAGATGCAGAAGATTTTGCAGATTCTTTCCTTAAAGCCTATCATAAAGAAGTGCTAGGAGGCCGTTGGCATTTGTTTTTTGTTGCCTATTTCCGTTCGCTGATGATTCAGGAGAAATATGGTAGACTTTTGTATTTAGAGAAGCAGTATAAAATTGAAAGCCGCGATAAAGCGAACCGTTGCAACAGTTCCTATTTACCAACCATTAGCTGGTATATCAGCCTTGCCCGCTTTATAGAGAACGGCGGGCAGGCAGCCGATTTAATTGCCGAAATGAAGGAGGCAGTAGCGGGTATTCAGTTTGAACATAAGCGCAGTGAACGCCTCCAGCGTATCTATAATGAGCTAATTCCCATCGCTCCAGTAGACTTGAAAAAAGGAAAGTCAGCCATCTTCAATGATAGCTTAACGGTCTGATAAACAGAATTGAATAGTATATTAACAGAGGTGTTTGCTTGTTTGTCAAGATAGGTGAACTATGGTGCCGAGGTCAGCGAGTATTTTGCAGTAGTAACTTAGTGCTATAATTTTTTGGTTAGACAACTGTAACAACAACACTTAATTTCATTTACTATGAAAAAATTAAAAATCTGGACAATTGCGGTTTTAGCAATTTCGCTTATCACTGTATCTTGTAAAGATGAAGAAGCTACTACCACCACACCCCCCGTGGTAGAAAAAGTAGGTATTCAAGGAGAATGGGCTTCCTCTGGCAGTAATGTAGCTCCAATTTTAGTCGCACTATTTGGAACAGATTCTATCTATGCTAATTTCGAAACGAACATGAGTTATACGGTGGAGCAATTTGATACCAACGGAACTAAATTGACGCTTTCTGGAGTTTATACCCAAACAAAATCAAGTGAGGGGAATATTTACACCATCGAAGTAAATCAAAGTGCTCCTGCTGCATTGGTAAGTGAGGGTATATTTGAGGTTTCTGGTTCTACCATGCGTTATGAGATTGTACAAACTAGCCCTGATATTGGTGCTATTCCTCCTACTCCTGCTGGTGGTTTCGGTAGTACAAATGGTGGGGCTTTAGGTAATATCAACATTCAAGTGTATCAAAAAATTGATTAATCTCCCCTGGTTATGATGGAGGCAGAATTTATTCTGCCTCTTTTTTTTAATCTATATTTTTAGCAATGAAAAAACTCTTATTGGGCTTAAATTTATTTGTGGCAATGCTTCATGCTCAAATTGAGCCAAATGGAGGGCTAAAGATTTTTGATAGTGAGATTCCGCAGCATAGCGAGCGTGAGTTCCAATTTTTGGCCTATTGGTACAGTCAAGGGGTTTCATCCAATTATTACCCAACCAACGATTTTTTAAAGGGTCAAGTATTTGGACGTCTTTTTGGTCAGAATACCACCACCACTTCAGATACCAATACTACTTACTATGTGGAGCAGCGCTTACTTCCCTTTTTCATATACCAACCTAAACTTTTTAATGGGCGCGCAATTTTAAGGGCTTCCTTCGAAATTGACTTTACTTGGGGCGACGTAGCCTATGGAGTAGGGGGTAATTTCGGGGGTGGAATTTCGGCGGATCAGGTTAACATCCAAACCCAAAATGTGGAATTAGAGCTGATTCCGTATAAAAATTGGACAGTAAATCTAGGCTTACAGCGCATGTACGATTCGCCTTATAATCCTTATCGTACTTTGTTCGGCACCCTTACGGAGACGGGTTACCGACTGATGTATTGGGGAACGGACGCGACTGGCGTTTCCGTGCGCTATCAAGGTGATTTCAATCGATGGAAATTTGGCGCCTGGAAATTCTATGAAAATCAGGTGCAACAAAACGACGATGTAAGCATGTATGAAGCCATGTATGAACGCGATATCAGTGCCAATTGGCGCTTTGGCGGATCGATCAACTATGTACGGGATCGTGCAAATGGTGAAGGCGGCCCTTCCATTTTAGGCCAGGGTTTGAACTCTACTTTAAGTGATTACAATGGTTCTTTTCGTTTTCCTTTAAGCGGCAGTCCTTACCAAGCCGATATCGTATGGCTAGGAACCTTTTGGTCACGAAATCCCGATTACCTCAGTGATCGCTTTATGATGACTGGATTTGTGAATTATAATTTGGGAAGCGTGGATACCTTGGTTTCGGGCGAAAACTTTGCCCAGAGAGCCAGCGTAGGTGGTTTCGCGGTAAACCTAAAATCCGGTTATCGCTACGGTAAAACCAAGGGCGATGTTATAATGACCGATTTGGTTTATACTTCGGGCGATGCCAATGGCATTAACGATAATAAATTTAGCGGGGTAATGACGGGTAATAACTGGGGCGCACCGGTTAGTGTATGGATTAGTCATGGATCCTATATTCTTTTTCCACACGGAAACGTAGTAAACCGATTTATTTCAGCGGTTAACGATATCTCCAATTTAGGCTACGGTCTGGCAGGTGGGACACTAAATTTACACCACGATTTTATTCCCAATAAGTTAAATGTAAAAGTAGGGACGGCGACAGCTTTCAGCAATATTGCGCCCAGCGGCGGCGGCAACCTTATTGGTATAGAAGCCAACGGCAGAATTAGCTGGACCCCTAAGGTATATATGAATTTAGAGCTGCATGCTGCTTATATGTGGTTAGGCGATTTCTACGATAGCCCCACAGTAAATGGCGGCGCGAACACTCGTCCTACTAATCCTTGGACCGTATTTTTGGGCTATAAATGGTTAATGTTTTAGTCATCATGAGCATAATAAAAAAAGTAAGTACCCTCTTAACAATCCTGATTTTAGCGGCCTGCGCTAGTCCTTATGCTTCTGTTCAAGGCTTAAAGTCTATGGATGACTTGCAATATCCTTTTACGGTTAAAAAGCAAAAGCTTAGTGCCAATATTGAAGTGGCTTATGTAGATGAAGGAGCGGGTGATCAAACTATAATCTTGGTGCATGGCTTGGGTAGCTACTTGCCCGCTTGGAAAAATAACATTCCCGCTTTAAGCAAAAACTACCGCGTTATCGCCCTCGATTTACCGGGTTATGGTCGGTCCTCCAAAGGTGCTTATTCCGCCAGTTTAGAGTTTTTCTCACAAACGGTTTTAGAGCTGGCGGATAGTTTGGGTATCGATAAATTTGTAATGGGCGGACATTCCATGGGCGGACAAATAACCCTGCTTACGGCTTTACAATACCCACAGCGAGTAGAGAAATTACTTTTGGTAGCACCAGCGGGATTTGAAACCTTTCACGATGGCGAAAAGCAATGGTTTCGTTCAGTAGCCACGCCGACTTTAACGAAATTGGCTAAACCAAAAAATATCCAAGATAATATTGCCATTAACTTTTACCAAATGCCTGAAAGTGCCGATTTCATGATTCGTGATCGCATTGCTATGCGCACGGCGAGCGACTTTAATGCTTATGCTTATATCGTGGCAGAGTCGATTAAAGCTATGGTGGATCGTCCCGTTTTCGATTATCTCAATCAAATAAAACAACCTACTCTTATCTTTTTTGGCGAAGGGGATCAGTTAATCCCAAACCGTTTTTTAACCGGTGGTGAAACAAAAGTTATTGCCGAGCAAGGTCATGCCAAGATGCCCAATAGCACTTTATATATGGTTCCCCAAGCGGGGCATTTTATGCAGTTTGAACAGCCCGAATTTTTTAATGAAAAGGTGCAAGTTTTTTTAAAGTAACGTGAATTCGACAATAAATTAAAGCCTCAGATTTTCAATGGAAGGAAAAGACTAGTCTGGATCGTGCAGCTGTAGCGGGCTACAGCAAATGAGCTAGATGCAGGATTTTCATTTTTATTGGAAAATCCGTTTAGGCCCCTTCTAAAAAGCGGCTTTCCACGCCTCAGCAGCTCACAATAGCCCGCTATTGCTTCACTGCTTCGGCTTGAAACCCACTATTTACAAGAGGTCTGAGGCCTAATTTTACGTCGAACTCACGTTAAAGTAGAGCTGATTCGCTTAAAGTTTAAATTAGGCCTTATTTTTTTCAGGTGCAAATAGAAAGACCTGATGATAGAAGCTTAGTGCCATGAATTTTTAGCGATTAGCACAAAGTACAGGAATGCCCGCATCATTTAAAAGAATATTCTCTTTATCGGTTTCGGCAGAAACGCCTCCAGAGTTTTCAGCCACGCGCGTCATTATAGAAATAAGTTGCACATTATGTTCTTTCGCGTATTCTAAAGTCTCACGTGAGTAGCCTACTGAGAATTTTGCAGATTCCACATTTTCAATTGTGTAGGAGATGCCTTTATCATGCAGATATTCTTTGGTCTCTAAAATATTATTGGAAATTTTATCGCTCACTTCGGCGCCTGGCTTAATGATGTTGAATAGTACAATGGTTCCTTTTGGGGCAAGTAATTCACAAGATTGTTTCACTTTCAAGAGGTAATTATCATGCGCAGCAACAGGAAGTAATATTTTCGAAAACCCTTCCTCGCTTTTGGCACTCAAGTCACTAATTACCAAGACAGTTGCAGGAAGTGATTTTATGAGGGCATAAATATCTGATCCAAACCATTTTTGTCTTAGCCCTTTGGCTCCGTGAGTTCCTACCACTACTAGATCAGGTCTAATTGATTTAACATAAGCAGGAATCTCCTTTTTGTAATCTCCAATGCCAATGTGAGTATCGTAGTTTAAGTGATTCTCATCTAGACGAGAAGTATAGGATTTAATTTTTTCTTTTAAGTCTGCCGATTCTGATTCATCTTTAGATTGAGCGATATAACAGAGGGTGATTGTTGCTTCTTTATACTTTGCGAGGCTTATGGCTTGGTCGGCTGAGATGGTTGCCGTAGGGGTTAGGTCTACGAGTAAAAGGATGGATTTCATAAAGATAGGATCAAATATTCTTCATCAATATTTAACTGCTTCGAGGATAACAGTAGATGCTTGAAAGATAGCAAATTTAATTTGTTGACTAGAAGAAAAAAAAGCCCGAAAATGATCCGGGCTTTAGAGTGAACTATGGTAATAGCCTATCTTGGCTTAAGCAGATTGAAGCGTTATAATAATTAATTAGAGCTTCATCGTAAGGCCAAACTTACCCCCCGAAAAAGCATTGCCCCCGCCAAATTCTAAATTTAGGCCCCAGCGGTTATTGAAGAAATAACGGCCGCCAATTTGCCCTCCTAAACCGAGGCCGGTATTATTGTTTCCTAAATAATCGTTGGGGGATGACCAAGCGTAGAAACCAATATTTAAACCTGCATAGAAGTTCCAATTGCTTGGCATGGAGAGAATGCGGTTGAAATGATAATTCCCGTTGGCAGAAAGGCCAATAACATTGTGATTGTAATAGTCATTTTTCCAGTTTTCGCGGTAGGAACGATAGCTCAATTCTCCTCCCAAACTAATGTCGGGGTGAATGCCATAATCCAGCCCCAAGTAAAAGGGCAGGCCCCAACTGGAGAATCCCACCCCAAAGTTGAATTGACTTTGTTTTTGTGCCAAAGGGCTTTGCGCCAAGAGACTACCTGATGCTAAGAGTGCAAGGCAGAGGCTGCGGTAAAATAATTTCTTCATAATAAATGTTGGTTTAATTTTAATTTCTGGCGATTATTTGACCACTTTGTAAGGTTTCGCCCTGAGCTATTACTCGGTAGAAATAAATACCAGCAGACAAATGATTGTCTATGGAAGTAGAGGCATCGCGAAGTTTAATACTGAAAACTTCTGCTCCAATGCCATTGTAAATTTTAAACTCACAATCGGCTCTTGAGGCAGGATTTTTAAAGCGAATAGTAGTTGTAGTTTGAAAAGGGTTGGGGTAGATATCTACCAGATCACGCGCTATTGTAGTTGTAGCTAAGCCAATGGTGGTGCAGTTGCCAGGAATTAATGTGGCGGTGGCATCCATGGCGGTAGAAGTTAAAGCACCGTTGGTTGTTAGCGCCCGGCCATCGAGAATTACACCCGTGTTTAGAGCGCCTAATGCACCATTATTACAAATGATGGTTCCTCTAAAAACAGAATAGTTGTTTATACTTACGGCACCTTCAACTTTCCAATATACATTTTCGGAAAGTGCTCCATTCATTAATACCACTTTGGCATAGGTGCTGGTAGTAAGTGCACCGTTAATTTGAATTACAAAAACGGCATTGGCATTGCCTTGAGCGTTGAGGTATAAGGTGTCGGTAAAAGTAACAGCGCCCCCTAAAAGGTAAGTGTGTGGCGTAAGCACGAGATTCTTACCGAAGTCGGCAGGATACAAAAGTTCAATATCGGCACTTAAGGTATTTATATAGTTATAAGCCACTAATAAATCAACCGCCGCTTGTGCGGTAGATCCGTCAGGAATGGGGTGAATAACACCATTCACTAAAAGAGGGTTATAGCCAGTAGTTAAACCATTATTGCTGCCCACATCGCCGTTTAAATTGGTAATGCCCGAGTTCGTAACAGCCCCATCGGAGGAGAAAATCGCATAACAAGCGGTAGCTCCTAAACTGGGAGCGGTGGGTCCATTTAAAACGGCGCTGCCACAGCCAATAGGAAGGTAGGCAAGTACGCCATCTATAGTAATGGCACCAGCAGTAGATAAAGCTCTACCTTCAAGGGTGCCACCTGTGTTCATACTAATAGCGGCATTATTGGCAATTATAGTTCCGCGCATGGTCGTGCCAGATGCCATACTAACTAGGCCTTCGACCTTCCAAAATACATTGCAGGCTTGCGCACCGTTTAGCAGTTTAATTTTAGATGCGGCATTGGTGGAAAATGGACCTTGAATTTGGAAAATAAAGACGGCATTAGGGTTTCCTTGTGCATCTAAATTTAAAGTAAGATTGAGCGTGGCTGCAGAGGAAATGGAATAGATTCCTGCATTCAGTGTAGCGCCATTACCTAAAAGGGGAGCAGGAAAAAAGGTAGGAACGGCACTGTTTAATTGATTGTAGGCAATAAGTAAATCGGCGGCACATTGAGCGCTTACACCGTCGCCATCGTGCATTCCTCCGTTTACATTGCCAAAGGCGGTGCTGGAACCATTATTGGTGCCCACATTTCCGGTAATCTGAGAAAGCCCAGAATTACTTACCGCACCATCGGTGGAGAACAAAACAAAATCGGCGGCACTGCCTAAATTTGGGGCTTGCCCAAAACTTGTACTAGGGTAGGTGGTGAGGCTAACAATGAAAACAAGGATAAATAATAATCTTTTTTTCATCTGTATATTTCTTAGTTGTAAAAGATTTTTCACAACTGCACAAATTTGAATGAATTTAGGCACTGCAGCCTTGCACTACTTTGGGAAAGAGTTATATAATTCACACTTTGCCGAGATCCCTGATGTGAAAATTTTGCTAAAAAATAGCGATGCTTTTCGGCACCGCTATTCTAGTTTTTTGGATAAAATCTTAGTTGACGATGGTATTAGCATCTAAGGTTATTGATCCGCTTCTCGCCATAGCTGCGCCATTAAGCGTCGCACCTGTGTTGAAGGAAATGTCTTCCATGGCGATTACAATTCCTTTAAAAACGGAGGTGGTGCCAAAAGTGGCAGAGCTTCCTACTTGCCAAAAAATATTCTCGGCAGAAGCACCGCCCGCCAAAATAACTTTACGTCCCGATGTTGTAGTAAGTGAAGAGGCGATTTGAATGATAAATACCGCATTTGCGTCTCCTTTTGCGTCGAAGGTGAGGTCACCCGAAGAGATCGCAAGCGAGGATGTCGATTGGTACAAGCCTGGACTTAAGGTAAGTCCGCCAATATTCCCCGATAAGGTAACCATATCGCTAGTGCTTCTACCCGCGGCATCGTTATAGGCTGCAGTTAAATCTAACTTGGCTTGGTTGGCAATATTATCATTAATTCGCAAGCTGCCATTTAAAATACCAGGAGGAAATCCACCTACCGATGTGCCAGGGCTAAGTCCGATATCGCCAGTAATAATGGTAGGGCCAGTATTGGTGATTTCCGCTCCGCATAAAAGCGCAAAATTAGACGCTGCTGCAAGACTAACGCTTGCTTGTGCCGTACTTTGAACGGGTATAATAATAGGATCATTTGTGATAGGATTAGCTTCGTCTTTACTGCAGGCTGATGCTAAAACTAAAAAGCCGATTGCGATACCGCTCGTTATTTTTTTTGTACTCATGTTCTTGATTTTAAAAATGAAGAAATTAATTTGAGCACAAAGGTCATTTAGTTCCTAGGCGGAGTTCTTACACAAGTTGGGATATGGTTTATACATATCACACATCTACAATTTACTTAACTTCGGTTAATATCCCACGGCTGCACCTTCTGGGCTGGAAGAGTCGGCTGCTCCCATCATGATATTGTTTTGCCTATCTATTTGAATACCCATAAGTACGCCCAGCGAATTGACGGGCACTAATTTGTGCTGCATTGCTTCTAGCTGCTGGCGAGTATCGGGCGAGAGTTTATTCTTCTCGTATTTAATTTGATCGGGTAACCATTGGTGATGAATTTTCATGGCTTCAATGGCTTTGTCTACCGGCATTTCATAAGCCAATACATTTAAAACAGTTTGAAAAACAGTATTAATAATCGTTCTCCCGCCCGGACTGCCTATCACCAAATAGGGTTTACCGTCTTTAGCAACTATTGTGGGCGTCATGCTGGAAAGCATTCTTTTATTGGGGGCGATTAAATTAGGGTTGGAGCCAATTAATCCACTATTGCTGGTGTAATTGGGCAACGGGTTAAAGTCGCCCATTTCATTATTAAAAATAAAGCCCAGTTTTTTAGAGCCTAAGCCCGAACCATAACTATGCTCTAAGGTGTAGGTTAAGGAAACGGCATTACCAAATTGATCTACTACAGAAAAGTGAGTGGTGCTGCTGCCGTCGTAAATTTGTCCAAATTTAGAGGAGTCGCTCGGAGAGGCTTGAGTCCAATCTATATTTTGAAAGCGCTCTTTCGCAAAATCTTTCGAGGTCAACTTATCCAATGGCATGTCTAAATTAAAATCAGGATCGCCCAAGTGCTCTGCCCTATCTGCGAAAGCTCTTCGCATTACTTCGGCCAAAAGATGCACATAGGCGGTAGAGTTGAATTCGATGGAATCTAAATTAGCTAGCTCCATTAAGTTCATCATCTCTATTAAGGCCACTCCGCCTGAACTAGGCGGCGGCATGGAGTAAATCTCATAGCCCTTAAAAGTGCCTCTCATTGGAGCCCTTTCTACGGCAGTGTAAGTGGACAAATCTTCCAAGGTAATAAGTCCGCCATTGACCTTCATGTAGTTCGCAATCTCTTCAGCTACCCAGCCTTGGTAAAAGCCATCTTGCCCGTGATCACGGATGGCCATTAAGGTTTTTGCGAGCGCTTCTTGCTGCCAAAGTTCTCCAAACTGTAGTAATTTACCGTCCTTATTGCGGAAGTAATCCTTTAAAAAAGGTTGGGGCGAATGGGCTTCAAAATACTGTGCGGATCTGCTAAGACTGTAGGGCAAGGGAAAGCCTTTTTGCGCTAAATCAATAGCGGGTTGCACTAATTGCGCCCAAGGCAGATGCCCGTATTTTTGATGCGCCAGATAAAGACCAGCCACGGTGCCAGGTACGCCTACCGATTTAAGTCCGATATGATTAATGGTCGACTCTGAGCCATAGAGATTAGTTCCTTTCGGGAGATGGCCATTCGTATCCAGAAACATTTTTGTTCCAGCTTGTTGTGGTGCCTTTTCGCGGAAGTCGATGGTGGTGGCGCTGCCTGCAGAATCCATATAAACTAAAAAGCCACCTCCGCCAATATTACCCGCACTAGGGTGTGTAACAGCTAAGGCAAACGCTGTTGCCACCGATGCGTCGATAGCATTGCCCCCTTTTTTAAGGATATCTACACCGATTTCCGATGCTATTTTACTACTGGAAGCCACCATGCCATTGCGGGCATAAACTTGTGCAATAGCATACGGACTAAGGAAAAGGAGCGAAAATAAGAGGCAGTAAAAAGGGCTACTATTTTTCATTATCGTGGTTTCTAGTGTCTAGGGGAAGATAATGGAATAGCGCCTTTTTACCACTAGAAAATCTATTTTGAAGAAGAAGATTTTTACTCTCGCTCCCCTGAGATTTTGGTCACCGACTACTTTGTATCAGCCATGCTCCCTTTTTCTACCTCATTTAACCAATTGTTCCAAGCCTTTTCTTGCTCTTCGTAATCGTCTAAATAAGGACCAAAAACCGCTTGAATTCTACTGCTTTTACCGTCTTCATTGTCTAAGATTAGAATTTTCTCAATGCTTTGCTGTCCTTTCTTAACATAGTCGATTTGCAGATAAATATTACCATACATGTTCATTACATAACCTTTGGCTTCTTCCTCCATGGTTTTGTAGATAAGATCTACCTGGGTGTTTTTAGACCAAGGATTTGCGAAAAGATCTTTCTTGTTAAAGGTGGTGCTAAGTTCTTGGGCATAAGTCGTTTTAGTGATCGCTTCGTATACTTTTTCCTTCGAACTATTGATGTTTAACTCTAAGAAAACGTAAGAGCTAGGAGCGAGAGCCGCGGCTTCTGCATCCGAAAGCAGCTCCACTTCGTGTAGCCAGGAACTACCATTACCGCCGTCTAAAAAGCGAAAGCCGACTACGGTATCTTGATTAGCCACAACAGCTTGAATGATAATGACCAATTCTTCCTGTCTCGTATTGGCCGAATAGTATTTAGCTAATCGGGGTAGGCCTAGGTCCAAAGCTTTGGCGCTAGGGTATTTAGCGGGATCTAAGTACATTAAAGCTTTGCCGCTGCGGGCTTCTTCTAAGCTAGGTAAACGTTTGCTAACAACTTCGATTTTGGAAAAGTCGGCGGCGTTTACTGGGGGAAATTTGCTTAAGTTATCTGGGCAATACCAGCCGCCATAAGAATGCAAACTTTCGTTTCTAACTTGCTCAACAGGATTTACTAGAGCGGAGCTTTTTGCCGTATTCTCCGTATTATCTTGTGCGCATGCCTGGCTTGAAGCAGCAATAAATAGGAGAGGCAAGTACTTTGTTTTTCCTTTTAACATCATAATGGGATTTTTTAACAAGCACCGAAAAAACGGTGATGTGATTCTTTCCGTAAAACTGCAGCAATCCTGAACAAGGCTCTGCAAGTAAATGTAAAATGATGTAAATCTATTGTAAATTAAGGTGAGTCGCGCTGAATTAAGGAGGTGTCAGCTTTCCGAAACGGCCTTCAAAAATGAAAAAGCCCCAAAATTTCCGTGATGACTCATTGAGAAGTGAATATCTAATTTTTGCTCACGGAAATACATAGTGGGCTTTCCTTGTGGATCTTTTTTAAGAGTAAGACAAGATTCCTCTTTCTGCCAATCTATGGCAATGCGATTAATAAGTCTTTTATGCGTTTCCGCAGATTGGGTATTCACATCATTTTTACTGAGCGCGAAAACCTCGTTTACCTGAATGTTTTGTTGTGAAGACTGAGTATAGCTATGGATGTATCCTTTAGTAAACTCGGATATAATCGCTACCGCTAATTCCCCAATTTGCGCATCTCCCCTAAGGTTGTTTTTTAGACGTATTGCAATGCGGCTAGGGCTATTAAAAGGCAGGCCTCCCTTTTGGAGATACCATTTATAAGCCGCTTCTTTCATGCTCCACAAGCGCCACACGGTAGTAAAGGCATGGGGTGATTTGTAGATGATTTCCTGCTCGCTTTCGCTGAAAACCTTATCTAGAAAGCCTCGCCTTTGCCAATTGCTATTTTCTTGAGTAGAAGCAATATCAATGATATCATTGCCGATCACCCCTTGGCAGCAATTTTCTCTTCAATTACGCCTATAGCCGATTTCACGTCCGACATTTTATCCATGGAATCATTGTCGATTTCAATATTGTATTTATCCTCCGTGTCTAGCACGATATCAACGAGGTTGGCGGAATTTATTTTCAAATCGGTAATGAAATGGGTCTCTTCCGTAAGCTTGCCAAAGGCCTCTTGATCTTGGACATAAGGTTTTATAATCTCTTTCAGTTCAGCAATCAAGGCCACTTTATCCATCATTTGTTTTTGTATTTCTTAAAGATTACACAAGCGTTTACGTCGCCAAAACCAAAGCTAGCTTTGGCTACGATATTAATGTCTTTTTCAACCAATTGTTGCGGTATTCTATCGGCAGGAATTAAGGCGGTAATATCTTCATTAAGGTCGGCACAATTAATATTGGGGAAAATAAACCCTTCTTTAAGCTGTAGAACCGCAGCCACACTTTCTATTGATCCAGCTGCCGATAAACAATGACCGACCATGGATTTCAAAGAATTTATAGGCGGGAATTCATCTGCCATTAAATTTAGGCCGATCTTCCAGTTCTCTATTTCGGTAACGTCTTTTATGGTGGCGGTTAAATGGCCATTTATCGCATCTATAGCAATGGCTTTAATGCCCGCATTGGCAATAGCTTTTTTAATGCAGCGCTGCACAGCATCGGAATTGGGTGCGGTCATGGTGCCGCCATTTCGCTGACCTCCTGAATTTACTTCGCCCCCTAAAACCTCTGCATAAATGGTGGCCTTGCGGGCTAACGCACTTTCCAGCGACTCTAAAACTAAGGCTCCTGCGCCACTACCTGGCACAAAGCCCGCGGCCGTTGCGCTCATTGGTCTTGAGCCTTTTTCGGGATCGTTATTGTGTTTGTAGGTAAGTACGCGCATGGCATCAAAGCCCCCCCAAACATAAGCCCCATCATCGCTGCAACTGCCTACTAACATGCGTTGGGCATGGCCAGCTTTAATGCGATCGTAGCCCATAAGAATGGCTTCGGTGCCAGTGCTGCAAGCCGATGAATTAGTGCTAACCTGATTGCCTAAGCCAATCATTCCGCCTAAGTAGGCACTTACTCCGCTGGCCATGGTTTGCGCTACCACGGTGCTGCCCAATCGACGTACCTGTTTATCGTCTAGTTTGTAAATAGCTTCTCTAAATTTTTCTACACCCGAAGTACCCGCTCCGAAAATAGTTCCGCTTTCATAATCGGGCCTCTCATTAATGGCCAAGCCGGCGTCTTTCCAAGCATCGAGGCCAGCTATACAGCCGTACAAAATGCCGGAGCTCTTAAAGTCTTTCAGTTGTAATTCGGTAAAATAATCGCGTTTTAGCGCTTCGGAAATTTCAGGCATGCCACCAATGCAGCAAGAAAATCCCAGCTCTTTTAATTCGGGATAGAATTTAATACCCGATCGCCCTGCTTTTATTGCTTCTAAAAAAGCGGCTAAGCCTACTCCGTTGGGAGAAACTACGCCGAGACCGGTTATTACAACTCTATCTTTCATAATCTACAAGCTACTGAATTAATCGGTTTTAGACCTTAGCATTCCCGCTATTTTGCCTCGGCAAACGAGTTCATCCTTAGCATTATACATTTCTACGGCACATTTCAATTTATGGAAACGGAAATATTCTTTTTGGCTTTTTACTCTTACGGTTTCATCGGGGTAAACCGGCTTGTAAAAATCAATTTCAGTGGAACTGAGGGCAATCTGAAAATCAGAAAGCTTCTCAGAGCCCTGCCCCATAATGAATATGCCCAAAGCAACGAGGCCTATTTGGGCCATGGTTTCGGTTAAGATGACACCCGGGGTAATTGGATTACCTTTAAAATGGCCTTGATAGAAGGATGAGTTTTTAGGATAATGATAGCTGCCGCTAATCGAATTTTCATCTACGGAAATGATTTCATCCACAAATAGAAAGGGCGCTTGGTAAGGCAGGAGGGCTACTATTTCGTGGGAAGTCATACTATCGTAAATGTTCACCACCATTAACGGGAATGATGGTTCCGGTTATCCATTTTGCTTCTTCTTTGCAGAGTAAATATACTACATTAGCGACGTCTTCGGGACTAGTCATGCGGCCTGAGGGATTTTGACTGCTAGCAAATTCCTTAAGTTTTTCATGACCAGGAATCATCCTAAAAGAATCCGTATCCGTAATGCCTGCTTCGATGCAATTGGCTTTAATGCCGAAGGCTGCAAATTCTAGGGCAATGTTTCGGGTTATCGCTTCTAGGGCAACCTTGGCGGCAGATACGGCCGCATAATTTTCCCAGGCCCTTCTGTTTCCCATACTCGTAAAACTGATGATTCGCGCATCTTTTGCAAATAAATTTTTCTTAAAAATGGCTTGTACCCAATCGTAAAGGCTGAAGGCCATATTTTCTAGAGTGAGGTGGAAATCATCGTTTTTTAAGGTAGGCCTGTCGGCAGATACCATGGGTTTTAAATTTCCCTTAGCAATGCTGTGCACGAGCACTTTAATTCTGGAGTATTCCGATTGGAAGCCCAGAGCGGAGATTACTTCTTCTCTTTTTTCGGGACGGGTCGCATCGAGGTTGAAGTGAATAACTTGAACACCGTTATCATTTTTAATCTTCTGAAAATCGGATTCAATGCTTTCTAAGTCGAGTTTTCGTGTGCGATAGACCAAGCATAGATTAAGGCCATGCTGCGCCAGTTTTCTAGCGGTGGCTAAGCCCATGCCGCTAGAGGCCCCTAAAATAAGAGCCCATTCGTTTTTATTTGTAAATTCTTTTACCATTTTAATAATAGTCTTTGTGCGGTAAAGCCCGGGCCGAAGCTCAGCATTAAGCCAAGGTCACCTTTTTGAGGGGCTTCTTGCATAAATTTTTCTAAGACGTAGAGTACGGTTGCGCTTGACATATTGCCGTAATCGCGCAGTACAGCTTTAGTATGATTGATATTTTTACCTAGTTTTCCAAAGAGATCTTCTACTGTTTGCACAATTTTTTTACCTCCAGGGTGGAAAATTAGGTGATCTATATCGGCAATGGACTTGTTATTTCTCGCTAAAAAGGGATGGACTATCTCGGGGAAATGAGCCGCAATTTTATCGGGTACTTCTTTATCCAAAACCATTTGTAGGCCGCTATTGGTAAGCTCAAAGCCCATCATGTGTTCCGCATTGTAAAAGTGATACATGGCCTCGTCGATAATTTCTGGACCTTGCTCATTTTCATAAGAGGACAAAATTGTGCATGCGCAGCCATCGCCAAAAATAGCCGCACTTACAATATTGGTCATGGAAAAATCATCGATCTGAAAAGTAGAAGTGGGCGATTCGACGGCAATCACGGCGGCTCGTTTGTTGGGATTGGCTTTTAAGAAATTATTGGCGTAAATCATGCCCGAAACACCTGCCACACAACCCATTTCGGTTATGGGCAGTCTTACTATATCTTGCTTTAGCTGAAGTTTATTGATGAGGTAAGCGTCTACTGAGGGAATCATTATTCCGGTACAGCTTACTGTTATAATAAAATCAATATCCCCAGGATTAAGCCGAGCATTTTCTAAGGCTTTCACCAAAGCACCCTCTGCTAGTTTAATGGTTTCTCTTTTGTAAATTTCGTTTTTCTCGGCAAAAGAGGTTTTTAAAAACACCTCTTCGGCATCCATTATAGAAAAGCGTCTTTCCACGCCGGCATTTTCAAAAAGCTTAATTACTTTCCGCTGATACCTTTCCTCTTGCCCATTAAGCCAAACTTTTAGGAAGGGAATTATTTCCTCGGTGGGACGGGAATAAGGCGGTAATTGGGTGGCGATGCTGGTTATTTTTACACTCATTTCTTTTGAATTATCCATTGCCAGCGAAAAGCCCAACGCCAGCTAATAGTACTTTTATAGGATAGCTTTTGTGCGAATTGTTCCAAATCCTTCCTTTTGAAACTCTTTAAAATGGAAGTTAAGCCATCTTCGGTAACCATGTGGTTGTTGATAATCCCCCGTAAGGAGCTAAAGAGGCGATAGGCCATTTTGTGGCGGTGTAAATCATTTACTATCACGCCAATGCTAGCATTTTCCGCCAAGGAGATAATAAAATTCTCTGCGACTTGGTCTTCAAAATGATGAAGGAACAGAGTGCACAAAGCAATGTCGCAAGGTAAAGAAAGGATGGAGTCTTCTAATACATTAGCACATTTAAAGCGGATTTCTGGATAAGCAGTGGAAAGTTCCTCGCCGTAATTTATCGCCGTTTGATTGGCGTCAATTCCAAGCATTTTTAATTTAAAGCCTTGCTTTTTTGCCAATTTAGCAAGTTCGCGCAGCATATCGCCGTGGCCACAGCCAAAATCGATGATAAAAACTTCTTTTTCTTTCGGATGATTTTCGAGAAGCTTTAAAAGGCCATTTTTGGTTAGCTGATTTCCGCCCAGCCATTTGTTAATTAGAGCCAACTGGTCTAGGGTTCGGCGCAGTAAATCGCCCCCCATCTCTAAGTCGTCCATTATTTCTATTTCCCTGCTGCGGTGCCTGGTATCTATCTTTTTCATTTTATCGCCTGCATGACTTTACCGTGGGTTTTCCTAACGATTAGCGGTAAAAGGGCGGGCATTAATTTTAGTAAGAACATTAATATTTCGCTTAATAAGCCCATTCGAAAGGTACGCGATATAAGGTGACCATATTTTAAACGACTGGCAAATTCTTGCTTCCACTGCCTTTTGTAATGTTCTTCTAGTGCTTGGCGCGACGAGATTGCACCACTTTTAAATTGCAAAAGTGCCTGCGAAACTATTTGCGCCGAACGTATCGCCATCCCCATTCCATTTCCCGCCAAAGGATGAATCATGCCCGCGCTATCGCCACACATTAAAATGTGGTTTTCAACGGGTGCTTTTTCAGAAAATGAAATTTGACTAATGCTAATTGGTTTTTCGAAGACCATGGGGAATTTAACTAAAGCCTCTTTTAGGAATTTGTTTTGACATAATACCTTTTCTTGAAACTCATCTAAGGAATTGTAGTTCTTAAAAGTTTTGAAATCTACTAAATAGCAGATGTTTATTTTATCGTCTTCTACCTTAGATATGCCGCAATAGCCACCTGGGAAATTGTGCAGTCCAACCTGATCAGCGGGGAAGTCGCCCGTAAAATGTGCTTTCACTCCTAAATAGGGAGATTTGTTTTGCATGAAGGGCCGCTTCATTTTAGCATCCAAATTAGAACGCTTCCCATAAGCGCCAATCACGAAGGGCGCGCGATACACTTCCTGTAGATTAGTAGAAACCTCAAACTGTTCTTCTCTAAATTGGATATCCATAACACGAGCTTGCAGGAAGGTTACGCCGGCTTTTTTAGCGCATTTCGACAATTCCTCATCAATGCAATAACGACTAATGCCAAAGCCACCTAAGGGTAGTTTTACCCTAATGGATTGATTGCCTTCGGTGCTTAAGGTAAGCTTGTTTATTGCTTTGGCCCCGAAATCGAAAGGATTAAATCCGAGGGATTGGAGGTAGGGTAAAACTTCGTTGGAAATGTATTCGCCGCAAACCTTATGCTGGGGATATTCTTGCTTTTCGATCACTAAAACCTTGGTCCCATTAAGGGAGAGATGCAAAGCACTGCAAAGGCCAGCTAATCCACCGCCAATAATAATTACTTCAAATTCCAAACACTTGTTTAGGGCGAATTTAGGGTATTACCAATCAATCGGTCTATAGTCTTTCAAAAATTTTCCGCACCAATACTTACCTTGCTAATGCGGTTAGAGGTGGTTTGCCCAAGGCTAAACTCTAGGAATAGAAAGATCTAACATATATTATTTGTAGCAGTCGATTTTAGTATTAATTTGGGATGAGTAGTATTTTTCACTACTTTTAGCTAAATAATACTAAGTTGAGAGCGAAAGAGTATATCAGGTATTTATTATCGCTGGAAAGTTATTCTTTCTCGCTTGATGAAATTGGCAAGAACATCAGTTCAGAGGGGACAGCATTGAAATCTGAACTTGCCCGATTGGTGAACAAAAATGAAATAATAAACCTTAGAAAGGGCTATTATCTTATCATACCACCTAGATATTCAAAATCAGGTTTCTTACCTATTCAATTATATATTGATAAGTTAGCTAAAGAACTAAAGCGAAACTACTATTTAGGGTTTTATACGGCTGCAAAATTTCATGGTGCGAGTCACCAGCAAATACAAAGTGAATATGTGATGATTGAAAAACCAAAACTGGCAGATATCCATAAAGGTGAAGTAGATATCCGTTTCATGACTTCGTCTAAATGGCCAACGATGAATATAATTGAGAAAAAGTCTGATGCTGGATTGTTCAAGATATCTAGCCCATCTCTTACAGCAGTGGACTTAATACATCATCAAACTAAATTAGGTGGATTGAGCAGAATGCTTGCGGTACTCGAAGAGCTATCGGAGGAGATTACGGACACTGACTTAAAACATTTATTATCATGGTATCCGCACCGCAGTACTTTGCAACGTTTTGGGTACATTCTCGAAGAACTGCAATCTGCAATAAATACTAATCCAATTTTGGATAGCTTAAAATCAAATCAATATTTTCCTATACTTCTATCTCCTAGAGGGAACCAAAAACCTGGATCGGTTAATAATAAATGGAAAGTAGATGTTAATATTAAACTTGAAAACGATTTATGATCCCTAAACCATACATTGCTAAATGGCAACAGTATGTTCCTTGGAAAAGATTTTATCAGGTGGAGCAGGATCTGATTATAAGTCGCGCCTTAGTGGAAATATTTTCTGATGATTTTCTCAAGGAAAATTTAGCGTTTAGAGGAGGAACGGCATTGCATAAATTGTTTCTAAACCCTGCTCCTCGCTACTCAGAAGATATTGATTTGGTGCAAATAAAACCTGGGCCTATCAAGCCGATTATGCAACGTATAAGTGAAGTAATTACATTTTTTGAGGAAAAAAGAAAAACTCAGAATCGTGGCCATGGAATTAAAGCACTCTATCGGTTTACTTCAGAGTACGAGGAAATAAGGTTACGTCTTAAGCTAGAAATTAATTGTAAGGAACATTTCAATATTCTAGAATGGGTAGACTTTCCTTTTGAGGTGAATAATGAATGGTTTACTGGAAAGACTAACATACGGACCTATAATATAAATGAGTTATTAGGGACAAAACTTCGAGCGCTTTATCAAAGAAGTAAAGGGCGCGATTTGTTTGATTTGGATTTTGCGAGACAGCATTGTGAATTAAACAACGACGAAATAATCGATTGTTTTAAAAAATACTCTAGGATTTCGGCGGGTAAAGCGCCACCAAGCGAAAAGGAATTTATTTTGAATATGGAGCAAAAAGTCAAGGACCCAGATTTTATTGGGGACATGGAATCTTTACTGCGCCCAGGCATCTACTATAATCAAGATACAGCTTTTGAGTGGTTGAGAAATGAATTGCTAGTCCACATTTAGCTTATGAGAAAGCTTGATTTTAAGCTGTTAGTGATCTTTTCTACCAATCAATCGGTCTATAGTCTTTCAAAAATTTTCCGCACCAGTGTTTGCCAGTATTAATTCCATCAAATAAAGGATCGAGGACGCGTGCGGCACCGTCCACAATATCTAAAGGTGGTTGAAAATCGTGCACTTCCATCTTACGCTTGGCTAACTCGGCGGGGTCTTCATCCGTTACCCAGCCAGTATCGACTGCATTCATATAGATGCCAAATTTAACTAAATCTGAGGCGCTGGTATGCGTCATCATATTTAAAGCCGCCTTGGCCATATTGGTATGTGGGTGGCGATCTTCTTTATGCCAGCGGTGGAATTTACCTTCCATGGCCGAAACATTAATGATGTGCTTTATCCCTGTGTTTTCTTTCTTCATTAAATGACTCAAGCGATTCACTAAAACGAAGGGGGCAACGGAATTTACCAACTGCACTTCCAGCATTTCATTGGTGTGAATTTCTCCCATACGCAAGCGCCAACTATTGGTTTTACGCAAGTCCACTTGCTGTAGATCCGCATCTAATTTCCCCATCGGGAAAACTTCTTCATCCGAGAGCGAATCGTCAATAGTATAGGGAATCTGCGAAAGCTGGGCCGAGGCTCTTAGTCCTACCCCTAATTGCTTGCCATGCCAGCTAACGGGTAGGTTTTTTTGTTCTTTATCGCTGAGGGAATTGCTTAAATTATCCAGTTCCTGAATACAGTAATCGTGGTCTTTTAATAATTCGCGGGCAGCAAGGGGAAGCTTGTGAAAAGCGATGCTTTCATTACCCATTAAATGCTGATAAAAGCCTGAAGGCCGGCGTACCGTTTGGGCAGCATTATTTATAAGAATATCTAATTTTTCGTAGCGCTGCTCAATAAAGTTGCAGAAGATTTCTACGCTCGGAATATGTCTTAAATCTAAACCATGAATTTTTAAGCGATGCCCCCAATCCTTAAAATCGGGCTCTTTTTCAAAGCGCAAAGCAGAGTCAACGGGAAAACGAGTCGTGGCAATTACGGTGGCACCGGCCCGCAGCATGATCAAGGTAATATGGTAACCAATCTTAAGTCTAGAACCAGTAACTAAAGCAACTTGTCCTGTGAGGTCGGCTGTTTGGAAGCGTTTGGCATAATTGAAGTCTCCACATTCTTGGCACATGGTGTCGTAAAAATGGTGCAGGCTGTGGTAAACTTTTTTGCAAACGTAGCAGTTGCGGGGCGACTCTAATTTAAGTTCTTTTTCATCGCGCTTATCCTCAAATCCAATCATTTTAGGAGCTTCAAAAATTAGCGCCTCGCGCGCCGAGCGGATGCCGGTATTTTTGCGCGCATGGCGATCTCGCTCTTGCAGTTTTCTTTTTTCTGCTTTTCTAGCCGAGCGTTTGCGGCGGGCGAATTCTTCACGTGAGGGACGAGAAAACATACCAGCAGCAATTAGTAATTCCCTTCTTTTCTCTTCGGGGATTTCAAAAATTTGGTCGGTATTCTCATTCAGGCTTTGTAAAACTGCCAAACAGAGTTCAATCTGCTCAGCGCTAATCTTTTCTCCTTCTTTACCTTCGGGTGTATCAGCCATGCCTAAAATAATTTGCGGCGAAATTAGGGATAAAAGAGAGATGCTAAACGCAAAATGGCTTTGCTAGCGCGTTTCAAATTTTCGTCTTGGATTCATAGATTTGAGAGGTCCGCACTTTGATAAAATCTTCTTTACGCATCTCTAGTTCGTCTACCAGTTCTTGACGTGTGCTTTTGAGATTGGCAATTAAGTCGCCCTTTTTCATAAAGATTCTTAGGTATTTAATGGTACCACGAACCTGGTAGTACTTCTTAAAATAATCGACTGTAAAAAGGCCGGCTGGGTAAAGGCTAAGGATAAAAAGAATAGCCCAAAGGAAGTTCGTGAAATAGCCAACTAGGCTAGCTTCTATGAGGTAGGTGATGAGAAA
The DNA here is from genome assembly GCA_018401735.1 of Schleiferiaceae bacterium. GTDB lineage: Bacteria > Bacteroidota > Bacteroidia > Flavobacteriales > Schleiferiaceae > Croceimicrobium. The sequence goes on along the minus strand of JAGYKI010000016.1, from coordinate 23,238 downwards.
AATTAGCATGCCCGTTGCCATTTTTACTGCTCCCACAAAATCTTCGCGAATAGTTACCTTGCTAGGGATGAGTTCCACAATTTTAAAGGGAATAATATTGGTAATTAGCCCCAATAGAAATAGGGGAAAACCAAAAGTGAAATACAGCAAGCGCAGCAATACGGGCAAGGAGGTTTCGGAGCTACGAATTTGCGTATCTCTTATTTTCAGGCGTTTTAAGCGTTTTAGATAGACACTTATCTTTTGCTCGAAATCTTGCAGTATTTCTGGGTGATTCTTTGCATAATACTGCACTGCCTCTACAATGTCTTGTGATAAGTAGAAATCTTGGGTGGCTTTTTCTTGCTGCTTATTTTGTTCGCGTAATTTAGATCGGTACAGAATTTCAATTTGTCGAATGAGCTTTTCTAGCTGCTCATCTTCAATAATCACAATGCGCTTTTCTAGTTCCGATTTCACACGATCGGTTAATTTTAGCACCCCTTCTTTAGGGTCTTTTAAAAAGTCCTTCTGATATTCACTGACCGAGATAGGCCCGCCGATATTAACAAAAACATCACTTTTAAAATAATGGGGATTAGAATAATTTAAGCCAATAGGCACAATTCTAAGGTCTAAGTTGAAATTGTTTTTTTCTTCTGCCCCGAGAGCGATGCGGGCGATACCCGTTTTAATGGGTCTTAATCGGCGTTCTGTTTTACTTATTCCTTCGGGGAAAATCATCACGGCTTTATTTCGCTCTAAATAGTCGTAGCACTTTTCAAAAATCATCTCATTTTTATGCACCTGATCGGGCGATAGGTCAGGCTTGTAAACGGGGATCATGTGCAACTTGTCGAAAAGCTTGCGCACCATTTTATTCTTAAAGATATCGCCACGGGCGAGAAAGTAAAGCGATCGATTTAGGTTTACCCCCAGTAAAATGGGATCCATAAAAGAGCTGGGATGGTTGGCCGCAAAAATGACGGGTTTGTCTTTTGGAATATTTTCTTTTCCTTTTATATAGATTGATCGGAAATAGGCATTAGCCGTCAGGCGGAAAAGCCAAAGGAATAGTTTGTAAAGCATAATTGTTTGGCGCTATTTACCTGCTTTCCTTGCTTAGAAAAGGGCTTGGTCCTTTTTAAGACAAGTAAATACTTTTTCAAACATAATTTATTTTACCGAGAATCGAGATTTGGAACCCGAACTTAGTGCCCTAACGCTTCAGCTCCTTAAACTTAATTCCCAAGCTACGTTCGTAATTACGCAGGGTCTTAATCTCGTAATCGTTCGCGAAGCAGAGAGAAAGACCTTCCTTACCGGCACGCGCGGTTCTGCCACTGCGGTGTGTATAGTACTCATCACTTTCTGGTAATTGGTAGTGTAGTACAAAGTTTAGGTCAGAAATATCAAGGCCACGGGCGGCGACATCTGTGGCAACGAGTAGGCGCAGACTTTCGTTTTTAAAGGCACGCATCACTTTATCGCGTTCTTTTTGCATCAAATCACCGTGAATCGCGTCGGCGGCGAAGTTTTTGGCAATTAATTGCTGACTAAGCTTCTTAGTGGCCGCCTTGGTTTTACAGAAAATAATACCACGCTCATCTGCTTCCGCGCGCAAAAATTGTTGTAGGGCATTGAGTTTATCGGCATCTTCGCACTTCATATACTGATGCGAAATATTTTTATTCACCACATTCTCCTGTTTCACGTCAATGCGGGTAGCATTCTCCGCTAGGTGTTTACTGATAATCGCCTTTATTTCATTGGGAATGGTAGCCGAAAACAACCACTTACTTTCTACAGCGGTTAAAAAACTTAATATTTCGTCGAGTTCCTTTTTGAAACCCATGCTAAGCATCTCATCAGCCTCATCTAGTACTACTGATTTCACTGCGCTTAAATCAACTGCTTTACGTTTTATTAAATCGATTAAACGACCAGGAGTTGCCACCACAATGTGAGTTGGACGTTTCAGTGCACCAATTTGACGATCGATATGCTCACCTCCGTAAACTGCTTCGGTAAAGATTTTAGCCGAGTATTTCGTGAATTTGAATAACTGCTTAGCTACTTGTTGCGCTAATTCGCGAGTAGGACAAAGAATTAGGCCTTGCACCATGCCAAGAGAAGGGTCAATTTTTTCCAAAAGGGGTAAGCCGTATGCGGCGGTCTTTCCGGTGCCAGTTTGGGCTTGCGCCACAATGTCCGTGGGTCCAGCTAAGAGTATAGGAATGACATTTTGTTGAATGTAAGTCGGTTCAATTATATTTAATTCCGTAAGTCCTTTTACAAAACCTGCGCTGATGCCTAATGCTTGGAAGTTATTCAAAATAGATGAGTTGATTTTCGGTCGAAAGGTAAGTAAATTGGCTCTTACCCAAAGAGTTTAAATCATGGTGGAAGGCAGTATTCTCGGCTTAGGCATCTGGCAATAGCCAAATGATGAAGTTATTCGCAGCGGCCTTTAATCGCCAAGGTAAAGCGTTTCATGATGGGACCAATCGGCTGATTCTAGGAGCAAATAATAAACTCCCTTGGGTAGGTTCAGGTTGAAGTGCCATTCAACTCCGCTTTCTTTTTCTTGTTGCCATAGTTTTTGCCCCGCACTATTTACTAGGCTTAGCTGAAGATTTTCTTGCCAGCGGGCTAGTTTTAAGTGTAAAAATCCTTCCTTATAATACCACAGAAGTGGGTTCTCTGCCGCGGAATCTAATGCATGAAAATTAGAGGGTGCACGCCAAAGCCAAAAGCGTTCGGCATCATCATTTAGGTCGTAAAAAAAGTGATAGTTTTTATCTTCAACAGCGTGAAGCTTGCCTAACTTCCGGTCAATTAAATACCACGATTCGGCCTGGTTTATTTGTATGGCGCTGGCTTTTATACTGCAAGGGCCAGAGGATGGTGCTTTTAATGCCAAGGCAATTTTTTCTCCCTCTTGCAACCAAGGTAGGCATTGTATGCTCAGTTCTGGAGTATTTTCACCTTTTGGAGGTAAACTATAAATTCGTGGCCCAGTAACCGGATCCCCCATTAATTTGTAGGCATCAAAATAAGGGTCAAAAGCAGCACTTGCTTGGGAGCTAAAGGCGATATAGCAACGATCCGCGTGACTAGAATCGCTAAATCTACATTCTAACTGCCAATGCGGAAGAACCTTTTTACGAAAATTTGCAGGGCTAAGATGACGATGACTGCGGTTAAAGTTAAAAGCGGAACTAGTTGTATCAGAAGCTTGATTTAGTTTTACAAAAAAGGCTTGCACGGGAGCAATACTGCCTCCCAACTCATTGTCGCCCACTAATCCGTTGTGGCTAAGATATTTTCTCGCTTGCGGATCCCAAACATAATAACTGCCGTGCAGGGGAGCGATAGTGCGATTAAAATCAGCATGTTGCTTGATGGCCGACCAGTTCAGGTTTTCAGGGAAGGGATTGCTTAGAAGGTTCCAGCCTGCTGAATCGATACTTCCTCTTACAAACTGTCCGCCGCTGCCATCGTGGTAGCCTAAATTTTGCTGAACAGTTGTAGGCGTTTCGCCATCTAGCGCTAAGGAAAAAGGAAAAGTGTTGAAACGAGTGTTTTCGTATTCTCCTAAATAAATCCAATACGGATTTAAGCCATTAAATGGAACGGCAGTGTCAGCAGGTATTTCCCAGCGACTGCGGCGGGCATTCCATTGAAAAACGGAGCCATTTGGGGCCAAGGAAAAATTGTCTAATGATTTTAAAAAAGGACCTAACCTTGTGTTTACGGGGCTGCCTAAGCTACGCCAACCCGCGGTACTAGTGGCGGGAAGGTAGAGACTAAAGTGAATGTCTCCTTGCCAGCTCCCTTGGCTTTCGTGGTGAATTTGGGCATAATCATTTGGGCCAGAACCACCGATTAAATGCAAGGCATTGGCAGTGGTTAGAGAGCCACTTTGTAGAAAGAGGTGATCTGTAATTTCCAGGCGAGAATTTTCAGGGGCAATATCTAAGCCCGCAATATTGTTAAGGTAAACCTGTTCAGCTGCACAGCTGCCACAAAGGTTTTGTTTTAGGGTACCGTCGAAGTATAGTCTGCCTCCACTTAGGTTTAAGTCAGGACTTATTAAGTCGCCCACTAGATGTAAATCATAACCTTGTAAATTAATTTGACAGCCAGGGTCGGTATGCAATTGTGCGAAGTAATGATCTCCATTAAAAGTATAATTGCCACTGATGCGCACTTTTGCGCCAGTATTTGGGCTGGCGGGAATCCATTGCTGCCCGTCCCAATGTGCACTATAGCCACTTTCAGAAATGCAGGAGTAACGAGAGAAGCCAGAAAGTACTAAGCTATAATTTTGCGCGGCGGTATTTCCTTGGGCATTTATTAAAGTTCCTTGGGCACTTACGCTAAGAGCATACCAGCCAGCGTTCGCCTGTTCTAGAAGTATTTGCTCGGCGTTATCCAGGTTATTATTCCCTGTTTGAGCAGCGAGGTCTGGCTGCTGCGGATTTAAAATGAAGGGTAAGTAGTTTTGTTGGTCTGCCAGTCGGGTTAAACGAATATTTAGATCGTTGATAAGCATTGGCTGGCTATTGTTCAAATCGCGGCTATCGTAATCTCTACTTATGGGTGTGGCGGGGGGGTCGGTCCAAGCTATACTTGCCTTTACATCGCGAACACTATCGAGATAGAGGTAATAGACTTGGGTGGAATTTGGTTCTAGAGCTTGTTCGTAAAAACGAGTATTGGCATCTTGTGCATTAATTATAGCGGCGGCGCCACTGGGATTTATTAGGCCCCAGCCGCTGCGGTAGTCGGGACCTGCTGGGGAAAAGTCGTAAGCGCTATGCATCATCACTGCCTTTAGCGTAGCACTACGTAAGGGATACCCCAGTTTTTTTTGCGCCAATTCCTGCAGCAAGGCAAGGCTAGCGCTTACTTGTGGTGCAGCATAGGAAGTAAATCCACCGGGGGCAACAAAATCGGGTTTGATACGGCCATCGTCGGTTGGGCCAAAAGCGGAGTTGCTATTAATATTTTCGTCTGTCACATCTTGATAGGGCCTCGGGCCAGCATCTACAGCGCCAATAACCCAAGCGTTTTTACTTAAAGTGCCTGGCGGTAAACAATCATAACCAGTACTGCCTCCATCGGCTTCGGGCCAGGGGCTTGCATACCTTTCAAAGCGATAGCTGCCTGGAATAGTCGCATCGTAATAAAAGCTAACTACCGTATCGGCAGAGCTAGTCTGCCCTCGTTCATTACTAGCGGCTAAAACTATATTATGATAGGGGGCGTAATAAGCAATTTCATCCCAAGCCTTGTCGCGTGCTTCATAACGGCCAAAGCCATAGTCTTTTTGCCGGTCTACATTCGCTTCGGAGAACCAGTTAACATTTTCTGTTTGGGAATTAAGCGTAAAACTTAGGGGTGTAATCCAACCTCTAAAGCTCGAATAAGAGTGATTGGATACGTAGTATTTAGTGGCTTCTGCGGCAAGAGTGCTTTCTACATTAACACTGCTCCATACTTCTAATTGGGCTTCTGGTGCTAAGCCCAGTCCAGCGCTGGAATCGCTCTGAGCTGTACCAACCATTCGCAGAGCAACCTGAGTAGCATGACTGCTATTTCCAGAGGCGTTTTGTAAAGTTATATTCGCCGAGTTGAGATTGCTATTGTTAATATCGGGCGCGGAATTACTGCCGCTTGGACTTTCCCACTGACCAATAGTTTGTCCGTTGCCTCGCAATAGGTAAGGCTGTGCCCATAACTCTTGCCCGTAAAAATATTCTATTTCAGTTCGTGTGCTTTGAGTTTCATAAAGGGGTAGCAGCCCTTGTCGGCCAGCAAAGGTGGCTTCTCCACTTTGTAGTGGCCAACCATTTTCCACCGCCCACAAAGAATCCAAGTGCCACCGCTCCTCATACTGTCTTGCTAAGTCAGCTAAAGCCTTTTGTGCATTTTTTGTGGGATTTCCCTGGGCCTGAAGCTCAGTTAGATCTAGCAGGTGGAAAATTATAAAAGCTAAAAAAAATAGCCGCATTTTCATGCAGCCAAAATAAGGCTAATCTTCAGAAATTTAATCTTAAATTATTCTAGAACTTGATTTTTTTAACCAAAAATTTCGTGTGCAAAGTGAATTTTTAAGATATAATATGCTTTGGTTTTATATCGAACCTCTCTTACTTTATTAAATCTCTAATGCAGCTACAAAATTTCTGAAAACTTCTTTATGCTTTTCCATATCTAAATGAGGGGATAGTGAAGCGCGCACGATATAATCTTTATCGCCCTCTTTCGTCGTTCCTTGGGTAGAAGTTGCGGGGATCGTCCAATACAGTCCCTTTAACTGCCCATAGCTAACACAATATTTACTTTCATGGGGAATCTCAGCAATCATCCTATTGATTAAACGGAGGTTTAATTCTCTTTTATGGGCTTCTCGCTCGGCATCAGTGTTTCCTTGGGTTGGTAAATCGAGGGAAAATACTGAAGGGGTAAATCCACGTTGCGCCAATTCTACTGAAACAAAATTGATTTTCGCGCTGGGTAAAGTCTCCTGAATAAAGGTCACAAAATCGCGGGTATTTACATAGGCATCGGCAATGCGCTGATTCATAGAGGGTAATTGCTTGGCTAAGATTTGCGTTTGCAAGGCCGTAGCTTCATTGTCGCAAAGCTGCAAGTGCTTCTCAATTTTGCCCATTAATACGGCTGCTTTTTCGTTACCTAAGCAGTAACCTGCCGTACACTCTCCGCCACTTGGGAATTTAGACCCGCTGGCATAGGAAAGGCCTTTAACATTGGAGAGCACATCTTCTTCGCCAAGGAAATGTACATTGGGACAGAAAGTTTGGTCGAGGATAAAAACTGGTGCAATGGCGATTTCGCCCGCAATAGTTTTACGGGGAGCGCTCAATACAGCCTTCAATTTATCTAAATCGGGCACTTCCACGCGCGGATTGGTGGGGATTTCCGCAATAATATAAGGTACAGCATCTTCTTGCGCTAAACGATTTAAAACCGTATCCACACTCTGCACCATGTCATTGTCGCCGTCAACGGGTAAATCCACCACTTCCACATTGTCTAAGCAGGCGGCCACGCGTCGCGCTTGGTCGTTGGTGCCACCATAACAATTAGGAGGAACTATAAATTTAATCGCTTTTCCAGCATGCACTTCTTGGGCATAATCTATCAATCCCATCATAATGGCATATTGCATCGATAAACCCGAAGAAGCTAATAAAGCTTTAGTTGGCGCAAGTGTTATATTCTTTAAGGTCTCTAGTACCAGGGCTTTATCGGCGGCGAAATTACTAGGCGTTTCCAAGACTTGCCTACCTACCAAACTCTGTAATACGGCAGAGCAATTGGCGGGAGTCATGGCAATAGTTTCGCGTCTTCGCACATGCTGTATGTCGGAAACATAATCACTATTCTCAGGGCTAATCAGCAAAACACTGCCCCATTGCGAGTAGACATTTACATAGAAGTTAATATGCGCGGAAAACTCGGTTTTGCTTATGCTGTTTTCCTGGGTAATTAATATTGTACTTCCCTCGTAGGGAGAAAGGTTTTTAATAGAAGCCACCGATTCTAAATCAAACTGATAGCCGTATACGCCTTTGAGAGTAGCGGCATCAAAAAAATTAGGTAATTCGCCGTGATAGAGAATGCGAGTTTGCCTGTTTTCTAAAGAGTTTTTTCGTAGCACCGCAAGAACAGGAGTGGTTCGAGAGGAAAAGCTAATTACATTTTGCGCTTCCACATGATGCATTTCGGCCAAAGCCCATTCGAGTACACAAGAAAGCGGGTGGCCGAGACGTATGTAATCGTAGGCAGTAGGCAATGCGCTCAAGGCAGATGTGCTGGCATCAGAATTTTTGTACAGCTTTTCAAATTCGCTGGTAAATTCAGTTTTCGCTAATTCTTCATGGTAAATATCTAGTCGATGGGTAGTTAAGCGCAGCCAACTTGCGGGCATATTGGCTAAAACATCCTTTATATAATGGAGCATTTTGTATCTTTTAGATTCATTTTTGAAAGGCGGTTAATCTACACTAATTCACTTTACTTAGAAAAAAATTGGGATAGATTTTGTTCATCTGTCATTAAGGCAATTAAAACATCTTGATCCTAAATAGAATCTAGTTTCTCTTCGAGTTCAAAAAAAGTTGTCCATCAATCACATAAAAGAGTTCATCTTCCTTTTCATGATGATGCATTACAAAATCGCCTTTAAACTTCGCCACTTTAACCAACTGATTATTGAGCGCTCCAACATTTTTGGGTGACCAATGCTCGCTGAAAGAGTCTAGCTTAGCAGCGATATTCACTTTTTCAATTTCCATAAAGAGAATCTATTTGAGGTATTTCGCCAATAAGCTTGCTACCGTTTGGGAGTCAGATTTAGAACGAATAGCTTCTAGTTCAGAAGCCTCTAACATTTCCTCCACTTTTTCTTCCACCATTATTAAGGGTTTTTCATCGGGTGGCTCGGGGAAAAGATTTTGCTCTTTAAATAAGCGCCTCGTTACCACCGCAACCTCATGGGCGCCAGCATAATTTTTTTCTTGCTCTAGCAAATAAGCCAAAGCAATTAATCCGTAAGCATCTTCCGCGGCAGCGGGATCAGCTTCCTGTCTTAATTGATAGTACTTGGTAATTAATTTTTTGGCTTCTTCAAAATCTCCTTTGGCAATGGAGACAAAAGACTTGTTGAAATGATCAATAGTGTACATGCCCATGGCGCCAGTTTCAAAGCTGATGCGCATGCTTTCGTTGTAAAAGGCTTCAGCCCGATCCATATTACCAATCAAGCGCCACATTTCGGCATTCATGTGGGCACGGTACATCAACCACTGTTGGTTGCCCGAAGAAGCGGCTAAATCACTTAGCTCTGCACTTATTTCAGCCAAACGGATGGTGTCAAGCTTGCGCTGAGAGTTGCGACATAAAGAAGTAAGTGCTCGGCCAATAAGGGTATCGTTATTAGTTTGGCGACCAATTTCTAACACCTGGTTGGCGAGTTTAATCGAAGCTTCATCATCCCCTTCTTTAAACAACTGATAGGCCAAACGCAGCATTTCTTTCGGAGCGATGGTTTCAACCTCCGTTACCTCAATTTCGTTGTTTTTTTCTGCTGGCTTTTCTTGGGGCGAGTGGCAGCTTAGCAAAAGGGCTAAGGTGAGAAGGGTGAGAAATGCGGGAAATTTTGTCATTTTCAAATTTTATCTAAAATTAAGGTTTTGCAGCTAGGACTTGGTTCTGTGTTGAGGTCATCTTTCGAATTCTATCATTATTTGCCGCTTATAATCTGAAGCTTAAAATCACATCGCATTCAGCTTAATAGTTTTTGCGCTATGTTGAACTCCACTAAGGCTAAGGAACTTACAACTAATATTTCACTTAAAATATAGGTCCAGCCGAGAATGGTTATCATCTCTAGGTGGGTCAGAAGAGCTCCTAAAGAGATAAAACAATATACTAGGTTGCACATCGCAATTCCTTTTAAAAGCTTTGCTTGTTTCTGTCTTGCCTGTAAATAAGCAAAACAGTCATAGCCTGCGAAAACTAACGGAAATACGGCCAAGAAGTAAAGTTTACCACTAGGAATGCCAAAGAGCAGCTGCAATTTGACAAGAACAACCCCCAATAAAAATGCGGATACTAGCGCCCCGATGCCATCTATTAAAAAGAGTTTTTTAGGATTCTTTTCAAGGGTGTTAATGATTTGCTTAAGTGACATACGCTGGTCTATTGTCTACTATTTTTCATTATTCAACTCGTATCAATAAAACTGCATCCAATCGCAAACGGGCATTATTAATAATGTCGCTTAATGTTTCCTTTTCAGCACGGGCGATGGCGACTTCTTCCGGTCTGATGTTTTTATTCTTTTCCTGTAGGCTTTCTAAACGGCTAATTTCATGATTCAATTTGCGCTTCATGCGTCTGAGTCCGCGAGAGATCTCGAGGGCACTTTGCTCCTTGGCAATTTCCGAGGCCGCATCAATCATATTGGGTAAAATGCTTTCTACCAAAGTGTCGTTCTCTAAGAAAGCATCGATTTTTCCCGATAGTAATTTTTTATTCAAGCTTTCTGCAGAATAGCTGTCGGTCACTTCTTTTCCCCGGTGATCTACCACAATTCGCAGCGGGGTATTGGGTAAAAATCGATCTACAGAAGTGTTTTGCGCGCCGGCCGTTTCTAAAACAAAAAGCAATTCCATTATTAAACCAGGACTATTCGCGCCTTTAAGAATTCCAAAACTGGCGCTGCCGGTACCCGAGCTTAAAACCATGTCCATCGCGCTGCTGCTAATGGGGTGGTCCCAAGTGAGGAAGCTGATGTCTTCACGAATGAGGGCCTTCTGTCGCAAGAAAGTCACGGATAAACCCTCGCGGGGAATGGAAGGAAAGGCTTCGGTGCTCTGAGAAGCAGGATGTAAATAATAGGTTCTCGCGCTGAGGTCTTCCATTTCCATATCGAAATGGCGAAAGACCTTGCTAAGGTATTTTTCGAGGGCGGGATTCTGGTCTTCAGCTTTTATTTGGGCCATTAAATCCTGGGCAATTTCTGGACGAAAAGAATTCATTTCCAAAAGTTTATCTCGTCCTTCGGAAAGGTTTTTACGTAACTGTTTCTGGAAATCGGCAGTGTCTTTAATTAAGATATTTAAGGCAGAGTGCGCATCCCCCGAAAGGGGTAACATACAAATGCTTAGAAGGCGTTCACTAAACAATTTGAAAACGCTATTGCCACCTTCGAGGTTTTCCGCGAAAGCGTTTAGACCCTCCTGATACCAGCGCGCCATAGAGTGTTGCGGACTGCCGCTGAGGTAAGGCACGTGAATGTGAATGTCTTCTTTTTGGCCGATGCGATCTAAGCGACCGATGCGTTGCTCTAGTAATTCTGGGTTCAGCGGTAGGTCGAAGAGGACCAAATGATGGGCGAATTGGAAATTGCGGCCTTCACTGCCAATTTCGGAGCAAAGTAGGATTTGTGCGCCATCGGATTCGGTAAACCAAGCGGCATTTCGATCGCGCTGCACAATGCTGAGCTCTTCGTGAAAAAGACCCACTTTAAGAGTGCTGAGCTTAGTTAGCGCCTCATGCAGGGCTAAGACTTTTTCTTTGCTTTTGCAGATGAGCAGGACTTTGGCGGGATCAATTTCCTCTAAAAATTTCAGTAACCATTGCAAGCGCGGATCTTGCTTAAACCAGAATTCAGCCTGGGTTTCTGGGGCCAAACTTGCCGTATCGTATGCAAACTCTTTACTGAATCGTTCGAGCCAAAGGGGAGTATCTTCTGTTTCTAGCGGAAATAAATGCGGGATGCGCCGAGGAAAGCCTTGCATAGCCGCGCGGGTATTGCGAAATAGCACGCGGCCAGGGCCATGTTGGTCGAGTAAATCTTCAATTAATTCGTTTCTGCTGGTAGTGTCTAGTTTATTTATTTCTTCGGTTCGCTCTCGGGGGAAGATGCTTTCTAAAATCTTTTTCTCCTTGGTATTTAGGCTTTCGCCGAGATGTAGTTTGTCAACAATATGGGCGATATCCTTATGCTCGGAAGATTCATTGAGGAAATCTTCATAATTGCTGTAACGTTCTGGATCGAGCAGGCGTAGGCGAGCGAAATGACTTTCCAATCCCAATTGCTCGGGCGTGGCGGTAAGCAATAAAAGCCCTTGCGCTGCTTGGCTTAAGAGTTCTACCACCGCATATTCGGGACTAACTTTCTCTTGCGACCATTCTAAATTGTGAGCCTCATCAACCACCAGCATATCCCAATCGGCCTGCAAAGCTTGCTGCGTGCGCTTGGCCGATCCCGCTAAAAACTCAGTGCTGCAAAGGATTAGCTGATTGTCGAGAAAAGGGTTTCCATCAGGAGCATTCTCGTCGAGGGCAACACAGCGTTCTTCATCGAAAATGTTGAACCACATAGTAAAGCGGCGCAATACCTCTACAAACCACTGATGGACTAAAGATTCGGGTACGAGAATTAGCACTCGATTTATGCGGCCACTTAGTAATAATCGGTGCAGAATTAAGCAAGCTTCGATGGTTTTTCCGAGGCCTACTTGGTCGGAAAGCAGAACGCGAGGGGCATAGCGCCCGCTTACCTCGTGCGCGATGTAAAGCTGATGGGGGATGAGGTCGATGCGGCCACCCACAAAGCCTTTTACGGGCGATAACCTACGGCGATAATCTTGCTCGAGCGTTTCACGGCGTAAAGCAAAACTTTGGGGCGACTCTACATCTCCTTGAAACAGTTTGTCAGCTGCGCTATGCTTGGCGGTAACATCGCCTAAGTCGGCCTCTGAAATACTGCCCTCTGCGCCGAAATAGCGATACAAATCCTCTTCCTGCTCTACCTGTTCCACCACTAAAGTGCGTCCATTTTTATCACTGATACGATCGCCGGGTTTAAAAATAACACGCTGCAGCGGAGCGTTTTCTGTAGCATAAAGTCGCGTGGTATTGGAAATGGGAAAATAGATTTCCACCTTGCCTTTGCTGGTATTGGTAACAAAACCCACTCCCAATTCTGGCTCGCCCTTGCTGGTGTATCGTTGATTAGGAAAAAAGTCTCCCATATTACGCGTTTAGCTGCTCTAATGAAGTTTGTAAATGAAAAGGCAAATTTAAGCGTGATCGAAGGTTTAGGACTATGTTTTTTGGTCTTCTTAAAGGTTCTTTTCTTTTTACGCTTGCGCAGATGCTAAGTACTGACTTATTGGTGCTGAAAAAGGTGGCCTAAGTTTAAGAATGCCTTAATTTCGCGGCCTAGAATTTAGATATGACGCATTCGCTAGAAGACTTAAAATCGGGTAAGCTTAGAGGTACGAAAAGACTAAAATTAGCTTGCGGCCTAAAGGAATTCCCTAAGGAAATTTTGACGCTAGCGGAGACTCTAGAAATTTTAGATTTATCGGATAATAATTTATCGGAACTGCCCGATAGCTTAGCCCAATTGAAAAATCTAAAAGTCATCTTTTTTGCGAAAAATCGCTTTACTACTTTTCCTAAAGTTCTTAAGGAATGCCACTCTTTAAGTATGATCGGTTTTAAATCGAATCAGCTGGCAGTGATACCCGAAGATGCTTTTCCCCCCTTACTACGCTGGTTAATTTTAACCGATAATAAGATTAAGAAACTGCCGAAAAGTATTGGTGCTTGTCATCTTCTACAAAAGTGTGCCCTTGCGGGAAATTTACTGGAAGAGTTGCCCGATGAAATGCAAAATTGTAGAAACTTAGAACTTTTGCGGATTTCGGCTAATCAGCTAAAGCGTATTCCTGATTGGTTATTTGCCTTGCCCAAACTTTCGTGGTTGGCTTTTGGCGGGAACCCCGCAGTGGAAAATTTGCAGCTAAGCGCAGAGATTGATTCTTTCCATTGGGATGAGTTTAGTTTGGAAGAGTTGCTGGGCGAAGGCGCTTCCGGACATATATCCAAGGCGAAGTGGCAGGGCAAGGAAGAGGCGGTGGCCCTCAAAGTTTTTAAAGGCGATGTAACCAGCGACGGACTCCCTGAAGTGGAAATGGATTTGTCGATTGCAGCAGGTTTTCATGAAAATTTAATTCAGGTTTTAGGGAAAATAGAAGCGCATCCCGAGGAGAAACCAGGCTTAATTATGAATTTAATTTCTCCAAATTATAGCAATTTGGGCAATCCGCCTAGCTTGGAAACTTGCACGCGCGACACCTTTACTGAAGAGCATGTTTTTACGGAAGATGAATTATTGAAACTGGCCAAAAGCATCGCTTCGGTTTGCGCGCAATTGCACAGCAAAGGCATTAAGCACGGTGATCTTTATGCGCATAATATTTTGGTGAATGAAGAGGCGCATTTCATTTTAGGTGATTTCGGCGCAGCTTCCTTTTATGATCTTAATTCGGCAGTAGCGGATAAAATAGAGCGCATTGAAGTGCGGGCTTTTGCTTGTCTGCTAGAAGATATTTCAGGCTTAGTACCCTCAAGGGAGATAGACCCTGCAAGGAAATTTAAATGGCAAGAACTAATTGCCGATTGCAGCTTGGAAGAGGTGAGCGAGCGTCCAAATTTTGCTGCGATTTCAGAAAAGTTAAAGGCCTTTTAAGCATCAGATTTTAGATTATTCTTTTCGTGCTTCAGATGCTTTCCCCGCGGTGCATCGGCTTCGTGAAGCACTTCATGGGAATGAAGAAATTCAGCAGCAGCGGCCGAATCTTTAACCTTTACAGCTGTCCGTTCTATCATTTCTGCTTCAAAAGCATTTAAAACGCGCGTGCGTAGTCCAACGTTGCGCCAGTCAGAACCGGCTTTGCAGCCTCTGCTAATTTCCCGTGCTAAGGCTAAGGCATCCAAAAGCGCCTGATTGGCACCTTGTCCTTTAAAGGGACTCATGGGGTGAGCCGCATCTCCGATGAGGGTGATCGCTCCTGCTTTTTCTAAAAGTGCCGGTTTCAATAATTGCCGATCGTAAACAGGGTAGCCCGAAATCTGCGCTGCTTCGGTCGCAGCCATTATTTGCGGAATCGGTTCATGCCATGGGGTTCTTAGTTGTGCTTCTGCCTTGAGCGCTTGCGGGCCTTTGCTACTCAATTCTTTGGCTTCCTTTTCGCCCATAGGAAAGCTTAATTGCCACATAATCGATTGGGCATCAAAAGGCATCATATAAATGCGCTCCTGACCATTGGCCGTTTGGAAAGCGGTGGCAGAATCTAAGAGCGGACTGTCTACTTCAGAAAGGGCCGAAAGCGGACAAATGCCTAAAATTACAATACAGTTTAAGAAGCGTAAGGGACTTTTTTCTTCACTTATAATGGTATTTCGTAGGGTACTGCGTATGCCATCAGCGCCAACGATAAGGTCGGCTTGGGCGCTTTTTAGTTTACCATCTACTTGAAAGCGGAGGTTAAGCTTTTGATGGGGCTTTTCTTTAAAATCTACAAATTGATGGCCCCATTTTACTTGTTTGCTGTCCTGCAATTGTTGCAGTAGAGCCAAGCGTAAAGACTGACGGGCAATGTGCACATTGGTGCGACGCGGATTAGTTGGCGCATCTGCCTCGAGCCATTTACGCATGCCCCATTCGCCTATAATTTTTCCTTTAGTATTGTGAACGACGTGTCGGGTGGAGATAATGCCCTCTTCTAAACTTTGTAAACCCAGTCCTGCCATAGCTTTGCTGGCTTGTTGTAGGGTAAGGCCATAACCTTGCGACCGTTGGTCGAAACTTTGGTCTCGTTCGTATAGAGTAAAAGGAATACCGCGTTGCAAGCAAGCAACCGCGAGAGCTACTCCGCCAATGCCTCCGCCAATTATGGCTAGCTCGGGGTAGTTTTCAAAATCGGCAGGTGGAAAAGAGCTGGAGGGCCTTAAGCCAGTTCCTTTACAAATTAGACAAGGGTAAAGATGCCCTTTAGGTGCTTCTGGCTCTTTTTCTGAGTCTGGATTCTTTTCAAACTCGGCTAATTTCCTTTGATATTGCAGGCGCGCCTTTTTGCGGACGCGTCTACTTTTTTTGCCACGGCCCTGGCATTCCGCGCAAGCGCTAAATCTATTTTTCTCTTTTATATCCGTTTTTTCCAATGGCGTCATTTTGCTCTAACAGCGACTCAATTATACATTATTAATCCCTTAGTTTTGGCGAAGTATTTACTAATTGTTCCCAAATCTTGGCAAACTGGACCCACTTTTATCTTATTCGTATCGAGTTCCTTGGTTTTCGCTACCATGGTTGGCAAAAACAAGAGAAATACCGCTCCATACACGGGATGATTGATAAGACCTGCGACTTTATTTTTCAGCATACCAATTATCGTACGCTGGGTTGCGGCAGAACGGATGCGAAGGTTTCAGCCGACGATTATGCTTTCGAGCTTTTTAGCATGGAAGAGCTAGGGGTCGAAGAGCTTTTACGGGATTTAAATGCGAATCTCCCTTCTGATATTCGGGCCAAATCTGCGCAAGCGGTAAGTACGGATTTCAATATTATCCAAGATGTAAGTGCTAAGGAATACCACTATTTTTTTTCCTCGGGGGAGAAGTCGCACCCTTATATTGCGCCTTTTATACGAGATTTTGGTGAGGAGCTAGATATAGCGAAAATGCAAGCTGCCGTAAAGCTATTTGAAGGGCGGCATAATTTCAAACGCTATGTTAGTAAACCTTCGACGGATACCAATTTTGAAAGGGAGATATTGGCTGCGAGTATTGAGCTGAACAGCAAGTTTACCGGTGATTTTACGCCTAAGACTGCCCATGTATTTAAGGTGAGGGCGAAGGGTTTTATGCGTTACCAAGTCCGTTTAATGATGGGTGCTTTGATAAATGTGGGTAGAGGCGAATGGTCGCTCGAAGAATTAGCGCAAACGCTGCAAGATTTTGATGGAAAACAGATTAGAAACATCGCGCCGTCCTCAGGATTGGTGCTGCATAAAGTAGACTTCGCTTGATAGTTGGTAAAGACATAAAATGTATTTTGTTCGATATGGACGGGGTAATTATCGACTCCGAACTGCTCCATCGCAAAGCCTATTATCAGGTTTTTAGTTCTTTGGGTTTAGAAGTATCGGAAGAATTATACCAGTCTTTAACGGGCTCTTCCACCATTAATGCCTTTGAAAAACTAGTGGCGCATTTCGGTTTAAAGGAAGATCCGTCGGACTTGGTTCTGCGTAAGCGAAAAATTTATGTCGATCTTTTTGAAAATGACCCCCATCTAGATTTAGTGAATGGGGTAGAGGAGATTATCAAGCATTTTCATAAGATGGGTAAGACGCTGGTGCTTGCCTCGTCTTCGGCGATGGTGAATATTGAACGCGTGTTTAAGCGCTTTAATTTAGACCAATATTTCACCGCCAAGATAAGTGGAGCCGATTTAGCCCGTTCGAAACCAGATCCGGAAATTTTTGAAAAGGCCTCGCTTTTAGGAAGTACCTCCAGGGAGAATTGTTTGGTTATAGAAGATTCCGACAATGGCGTAGAAGCGGCAAAAGCAGCCGGAATTTTCGTGGTGGGCTATCGCAACTCACTGGCGGTGGGGCAGACTTTAGAAAAAGCGGATCTTATAATTAGGGATTTTGAGGAGCTGAAGACTTTGCGTTAATATTTTTAGATTTTGGCAAGGTTGATTTTGTAGGTCGCGTGCTTTTTGCCATTTCAAAGAAACCAATGGTTTAGCGATAAGACTTGAGCCCAAATATAGCTTGGGGCTCTTGATTTAGGAAGCGTTCGAAATAGTATTGATAGCCGCCAGTCTTTTCCGGTATTGCTTCTCAACTTCCTTAGCAAAAGCGGCTTTGTTACTTCGCAATAAAGCCATGCTTTCTCCATCTTGTAAACTAGGATGAATTCCTCTTAGTTGTCCATCGCTCCAAGCAGCCAACTCTACCAGTATTGGTGTTAAGGCCACTCCTTTATCAGTTAAAAGGTAGAGGTTGGTCTTTTTATTATCGGGTCTTTTTGTTTTAAAGACAATTCCTATTTCCTCCAGCAGTTTAAGCTTAGAGGAGAGAATGTTGGTGGCAATAGACTCTTCACTTTCGGTAAAGTCTTTAAAGGTTTCCTTACCCTCTATAAGCATTTGTTTCACGATTACAAGGATCCACTTATCGCCTAAAATGTCTAAGGCTGAGGTAAAAGGACAATTACATCTAAAGTCGGGCATATCTTAATTTATTACTTGCGAAATGAAATTAATTTTAAAATCACTTGCAAATTAAAAGTCTTTTGCTATTTTTGCTTGCGAAACAAAAGTAATAATTAATTATCAAAGGACGAAAGCATGAGAAAAGTAATAAGTGTATGGGTGTTATCAGGCATTATGGCTTCCTGTAGCACCGGTCAATCTAAATTATCAAACGAGCAAAATTCAACTAAAACTATGAGTAAAAAGGAAACGGTAGGTACTTTTTTGGGGGCGGTAATAAAGCAGGAGCCCAATATTATGCGTCAAATGGCCAATACCGATTATATTCAGCACAATCCATTTATCCCAACAGGCTTAGAACCCTTTATTGAAATGTTACCTATCCTTAAAGAGAACGGAACAACAGCTGAAAATGTAAGGATGTTCCAAGATGGTAATTACATCTTTATGCACAATATTTGGAGAAATGCCAAGCCATTTGGTGCAGATGAAATGGTGTCTTTTGATATTATTCGAGTAGATGAGAAGGGTAAAGTAGCGGAACATTGGGATGCAATGACGCCTTTGCTCAAAGAAACTGCCAGCGGAAGAAGCCAGACGGATGGTCCCGTTGCCTCCTCTGATCACGATAAAACGGAGGAAAATAAAGCCCTAGCCCGGTCCATGGTGGAAGATGTTCTTATGGGTAAAAACCCCAGCAAAATCGCTGATTATATAAGTTCAGTACAATACGACCAGCATAATCCGGGTATAAAAGACGGTTTGGGGGGAGTAGTGGAAGCTGTGGAATATCTCACTTCTCAAAACAACATGTTTAAGTACACCAAAATTCATAAGGTTTTGGGAGAAGGAAACTTTGTGCTAACCGTTAGTGAAGGGGAGTGGAGTGGTAAAAAGCATGTTTTTTACGATTTACTGCGCTTTGAAAATGGTAAAGCGGTGGAGCATTGGGATGTGATTCAAGAAATTCCGCAGGAAGGAATGGCGAATGATAATGGCATGTTTGGGTTTTAAGCCTCCTGCCGAAGCCTATACAGTAGAATCCAGAATGTTTCCAAGAGACATTCTGGATTTTGCTTTTGGTATACTATGATGGGAACAGCTAGGTATAAAAACAGTTTAAAAAATACTTAAGCTGCATGATCAAGTTTTTGTAAGAATTTTAATGGCCCAAATTAGTATTTAAAATACCCACTAACTGAGCACTGCTGAAAGGCTTAGGGATAACATCTACAAAGCCAACTTCTAAGTAGCCCTTAATATCTTGCTTGGAGCTATTACCTGTAAGCGCTATAAAAGGGGTGTTGGCATTTTCTTTTTCGTAAGCTTCTTTTTGTTTTATCAGGTCTTCGCCTGATAGGTTGGGCATGTTGATATCCAGTAAAACTATGTCAAACTGCTCTGCCTTAAGAGCATCCAAGGCTTCCACCCCGTCTTTAACTAATAGAAAATCGGCTTCTTCTCTTTTAAGGATATGTTCTACGATCGAGCGATTTAAATAATTGTCATCGGCTACTAGGATTTTGGCGCCCTTAATGTGGTTTTCTTGCAGAACGGGCTCTTTAGGATTTTCTTTGCTACTAGCTTCAATTACCGTTTTAAAAGAAATTTGAATGGTAAAAGTAGTGCCAACGCCTAATTCACTGCTTACGTAAATTTCGCCGTCCATGGCAGAAACCAAGCGCTTTACAATGGCTAAACCTAAACCGGCACCTTTGTGAATACGATTATCGTTAAGTTCGTTTTGCTTGTATTCTTCAAAAACCGTCGCAGCCTGATCGGCCGTCATGCCACGACCAGTGTCGCTTACTTTAAAAGATACCGTGGCTTCCTTTTCGTCGGAAGAGATTAAATCGATACTGGTGCTTACCGAACCTTGGGGCGTGAATTTTATAGAATTATTTAAGAGGTTGGTTATAACCTGATAGATGCGAACATCATCGCCTAAAACAATTTTAGGAAGGCTTTTAGAGGAATTAAAAATCAGTTCAACTTTTTGGTCTTTATGACTACTTCTGTAATTTTCTTCGATTTGTTTAAGCACGGAGCTTAGGCTGATGGGGTCATTACTGAGTTCTAGCTTGCCCGCTTCTACCCTCGATAAATCTAAGATATCGTCTACTATCACTTTTAAATTTCTACCCGAAACGGTCAGGTTTTTAATATAGCCTTCAAGTTTTCGAGAAACCTTTTCTTTACTTAAAAGCTCGGTATAGCCTAAAATTACGTTGAGTGGGTTTCTAACTTCGTGGCTCATCATTGCTAAAAAGCGCGACTTTTCTTTGTTGGCTTTATCAGCCATTTGCCTGAGTTTTTCTAGCTCAGTGTTTTTCTTGTCGAGTTCTTGTTTTAGAAAGAAAAGGTCGTTTTTGCCTTGGTTTAGTTCCTTTACATAATGGTAAACATTGCTACGATTATGGATTAAAACCAGAGTTTCCTTTTGCGATTTATAGAGTTCAACATCGGTAAAAAATTCCGTTCCATCGGCTTGAATAGCCATGCCCTCCATTAAAAGTGCTTCGTTTAAAGCAAGTGCTTCGAGGGTGCCTTCTAAAAATGGACAAGGATTAAAAATGGAAGATGCATTCTCGAATTCAGAGCGAATAAAAGATCCTGATAAGATACTATTTATTTGCCCCCTGTTCGAGCAGCTGATTTCTATGTAATATTGTTCAATACCGGCTGATTTCAAGTGCTTTAATTTAAAGATTGTTTTGCTAAAGCAAGAAAAGCATCTTCTACATTATCGTCTTCTTTGGCACTGGTAACTAGGTCGATATGAGTTGATATAGATTGTAATACTACTGCTAGCTCATCTTCCGTAAGGAGATCTTTTTTATTGCCAACCAAGGTTATTTCCTTTAGGCCAGAAAGTTGTTTTACCAGGGCAAGACGCTCTTCTAAATTGGTGTAGGTTTCTTGTCTACTCAGGTCAAAAACATACATCGCAGCGCTGGATCCCATGAAATAAGCTTTGGGTACTTTTTCGTCATCACTGGTGCCCGCCACATCCCAAATAAGCAGTTTAATTTCTGTACTATCTACTTTTAAAATCTTCGAACTAACCCTCACTCCTATGGTGCTGATATAATCTTCCGAAAATTCATTCAAGACAAATCTGCGTATCAGCGAGGTTTTTCCCACCCCAAAATTTCCAACTAACAATACTTTCTTTGCGATCATTTCTTTCTAGGTCTATTTTTGCTCTAGATCTTTCAGTACTTCCTCTAATAATTTATTGAGTTTGGATTCATCCGCCAAGTAATCTCGATTTCTTAAAATTGTATCCGCTAGATTATTTAGACTATCCGTTAAACGATCCTTAAACTCCGCATTTAAAACCCCAGAAGTGGCGGTAGCGAGATAGATAGACTTGAAATTCATCATGGATAATTGAAAGGTTTCAAATTTGATATCTTCCAAATCCTGGCCTTCCTTAGAGAAGGCGTCTTCCGCAAAAGCCTTGATGGCAGTTAGCATTCCCGAAACCATGTCTTTATCGGCAATATTGCCCCGGCTGTAGCTGCCGATTAATAAGCCCGATTCTTTGCCAATTACAAAAAGCTCTTCTACCACGGGTTCAAATACTTCTTGTAAAACATCTTGCGCATTGGTTTTTTTACCTTTAAAGAAGCGCTTGATGATGCTTTTGACAGAGAACTTTTCGTTGATAGTATTATTAATACTCTCGAATAGTTTTGCGATTTCAGAAGCAATAAACTTCTTCACCAATTTACCCATAATGGGGTAAAGGGCTTCCACTACTTCATCTTGTGACTCTTTAATTTGCACCTTGATTGTTTCGGTAATGGTGTCGCCAAAATAAACAGGAAAATTCTGCCTTAAATCCTCAATCTTAGCATCTACAAAGGGGTCAACCTTCGACTTAAAATTTTTAGCTTCAAGAAGCTCTTCTTTAAGAAGGCTAATATCTTGTCTATCATCGGCTAATAGAAGATCGATAAGGAGCTCAAAACGTTTGTCTTTGGTATGGTCTTCTGCTGCTTTCTTCATTTATTCTTGCAGCATCAGTGCAATTTTCTCTAGGGCTTGACCCAATTTTACTCGATCGGCTTTGGCATCATCTAATTCGGCTAGGCGCTTGTCTAAATCACTGTTAAGATCTTGGAATTTATCATCCATTAAACGCTCTAGATCAGCCAATTTACCTTCTAGTTCAACTACGGCCTCACTGAGGTTTCTACTGCTTTCTTCTTTAAGGGCCTTAATTTTATCAGAAACATCAGCAAATTCAGCATTGTACTGTTGAATGTTTTCGCCAAAGATTAAATCTCTTACTGCCGCAATCCTGCTATCGGCCTGTTGTGCAACCGCCGCTTCTTTATTGTGATTGGTTTTATTTGCCATATTTTTTTTAGTTGTTTGGAGTTATTCTGTGAAAAAGTGCATCACTAAACATCAGATAACTAGCGCTATTGCTGCGAAGATACACTAAAACGTAGTGGTTTAAATAGGAGCTTAAAAAAAACACCAATTATAGTGTCTGTTCTTTAGTGTTTTGTAAACTAAATTCTTCTTTTTTAAGCGTAGCTTCGATGTAAAATTAGCTCTTTGTTTAATAGATAAGGAAGTGCAGTATCGATCGAAAATATTTTGAACGGACTGCCGATAGAGGGAGAGCACCACTGAATTTACCAAATCACTAAAAACAAAGCTCTCCGTTAATACAATACAAGCAGAAAGACGCCCGAGTTTACGCAGCAGCGCAACATCAGTTTAAAAAAAACGGCCTGTCAAAGGGCTATGATAAATTTATGAAATGCTCGATTTGCCGACTTTGTTAGCTTGAGAAATTAATCGAGTTTCTTGATGTGGGGAATTAAGCGCAAGGTTTTTCAGCAGCACGAATTGGGCGATTTTTACCACAAATGTTCATCCGAAGAACAAGTGTTTGATTAACTTTAAAACTGCAATACGAACTACTGAACCGCCAATTTTTTGTAGGTGCTGTTATCGGGTGTGCGCTACTCAAATTATTACTTTCACAAGCCACATCTCAATTTCTCCTGCTGACGATTCTTATTCTTATTGCATCAGAATGTCTGCATCAAGACAAGCTGCGCTTCGTCTTGACTTTCCTTTACTGAAACAAAATATATTTCGAGTGTTCCTTTTCCCTTCGCCTCAATCTTTCTGCGGCTTTCAAAAGCAAAATCAGCTTCATCTTTTAGTAATTCATACGTAGCTTGGCTGATGTTTACCTTGCCTACTTCGCTATTGCTTTCCATACGCGCTGCAGTATTTACTGTATCTCCCCATATATCGTACTGGAATTTTTTGACGCCCACAATACCCGCTCGGTGTGTATGCCTATGCGGATTTCAAAGTAGGGGAGTTGAGCCGTGATTTTGGCTACTTTTCCTTTTTTAACCACCTCTACCATTTCCAAGGCTGCTTTTACCACATCCTTAGCATGGGTCTTATTGGGGGTGGGTAAACCACCCGCTCCCATGCAAGCATCGCCTATGGTTTTTATTTTTTCGATGCCATACTTGTCGCAAATACGATCAAATTCGGAGAAGCATTCGTGCAGATCGGCCACGAGTTCTTTGGGTGTCACTTTTTCAGAAAGGGTGGTAAAACCCTTAAAATCCGCAAAGGGCACCGTAACCTGTCCG
>JAGYKI010000015.1 GCA_018401735.1 Schleiferiaceae bacterium | reverse complement strand
GTTTAAGGCTCAAACTGCTAAGGCTATAGCCTTTATTAGTCTATTTATACTGACTTATATTTTAATGTTGGCTCTGGCGGTGGGCTTAACGGTATTAGGTGTTTATGCAGGAATATTTTTAATCCTTCTTAAACCGATGTTTATCACCATTGTTTAAGGGGTCGGTTTAGGCAGTTTAGGCATTCTTGTATTATTCTTTTTACTCAAATTTATTGTAAGGCCCCTAAGAGACGAATCGGTTTATTGAAAGTCCTCCCCTAATATTACGCTTCATTAAACATTTCCTCCCATCTTAGCCTTTCAATTAGTAGCTATGAAAAAAATCAAAAACATTATACCGCTGGGTTTTCCCTGGAAAACCCAAGACCCCTTTCTATTTTGTGCCTATCATCGCGACGAATATCCAGCGGGCAATGCGCAAATGGGGCCCGATGAAAAACTTTTACGCGCCCGCAATATCGGCCAAGATTTTAGTCCCAGCCAAGATTGGCGCATGTACCATGGTAGCACGATACCTGGTTTTCCATTTCATCCCCACCGTGGTTTTGAGACCATCACCATTAATAAAGAAGGGGTAGTTGATCATTCTGACTCTCTTGGTGCCGCTGGTCGTTTTATGGCGGGTGATGTGCAGTGGATGACTGCTGGCAAGGGGGTGCAGCATTCCGAAATGTTTCCTTTAGTAAATGAAAATGGTGCTAATCCTTTAGAAATATTTCAAATTTGGCTCAATCTGCCCAGAGCATCGAAAATGGTAGAACCTCATTTTAAAATGCTTTGGAACGAGGATATTCCGATTCTTCAACATCATGATCGTTCGGGCGCTTCTACCGAAGTGCAAATAGTCGCTGGTAAATTAGGAGAAATTAGAGCTTTGAAATCGACACCAGACTCCTGGGCTGCTAATCCAGAAAATGCGGTTGGCGTTTTTACCGTGAAAATGGAAGCGGGAGCAGAATGGATTTTACCGAAGACCAATCCGAAAGCCACGCGCTCAATCTTTTTTTACAAAGGTGAATCACTGCAAGTAGAAGATGCTCAGGTTACCGTACAAAGTATAATTGAAGCAGAAGCAGGCGAGGATATTCAACTTAAAAATGGTAGCGTAGATGCTTATTTGTTGATATTGGAGGGCAAACCAATCGGTGAGCCGGTAGTGCAATACGGGCCTTTTGTGATGAATACCGAGCAAGAAATAAGGGATGCTTTTCAAGAGTATCAAAGAACACAATTTGGCGGCTGGCCTTGGACGGAGAAAGAAGTGGTACATAATCGCAATAAGGGGCGTTTTGCCTTGCACAGCGATGGGCAAGAAGAACTTCCTTAGCTAATTTTACGTCGAATTCACGTTATTTAGTACCCCGTCACTTTTCAATCAGATAAAGGCTCTGGCCTTCAAAAAGTGGGCAACCGACTGAAAGTTAAATTTGTAGTGTCCAATCCTTCCTATTCGAAAGTGGTAGGCTGTTACAAATAAAGCTCCTATTCGCGGCCATTTTTCTTAACTTCCCCTTCTAAATTTCGCGCATGATTTTCCCCTTTAAAAAGCCCTTGTTTATATTCCTTTTCTCACTTTTTTCATTGCAAATTAGTGCTCAAAAAGAGCAACTTAGCAGTGATGAATCGGCCCAGCCTTTTTTTAAAAATGGGGAGGCTCAAATCGTTGCAGCCTTTTCTCAGGCAAAAGATTGGATACGCCACGACCTATGGGTAGAAACCGAATTCGACAGCGATGCCGATGGAAAATTAGACCGTATGCATGTATCGGTTACCCGGCCAGCGCAAACGGAAAACGGTGATTTAAAACTGCCGATAATCTATAATACCAGCCCATATTTCTGTGGCGTGGCGGAGGACGTAGATGGTCTATTTTGGCAAGTAAATCACGAGTTAGGCGAAATCGGCCCTGAGCGCGTTCATCCCGAAGTTAAGGCCCGCATTAATAGACCAGTAATTTCCAATGCGCACGTAGCGAAGTGGGTGCCGCGTGGATTTATCGTCGTGCACTCGGCTTCTCCTGGAACGGGTCTGTCGGAAGGCGCGCCTACGGTTGGCGGTGATAATGAATCACTCGCGCCTAAAGCGGTGATAGAATGGTCAGGCGGGTAAAGACAATGGTTACGCTAGCCTTACAAGTGGGGAAAAGGTACAAGCGTTTTGGTCTACCGGCAAAGTAGGAATGATTGGTACTTCCTACAATGGCACTTTAGCTTTAGCGGCGGCCTGCACTGGTGTAGATGGGCTGGAAGCTATTATTCCCGTTGCCCCCAATACTTCTCCGTATCACTATTATCGTTCGCATGGTTTGGTGCGATCACCTGGCGGTTATTTAGGCGAAGATGTAGATGTGCTTTACGACTTCATTCATAGCGGTGATCCCGCCAAAAGAGCAGCTAATAATAAAAGGGTGCGAGACGGAATTCTACGGTACGGTATGGATCGCGAATCGGGCGACTTTAACAATTTTTGGGAATCACGCGACTTGCTCCTGCAAATGGATAATATGAAAGCGGCTTTACTTATGTCGCATGGTTTTAACGACTGGAACGTAATGCCCGAACATAGCTATCGCATTTATCAAAAAGCCAAGGAAATGGGCCTACCCGCCATGTTTTACGCCCATCAATTTGGTCACGGCGGCGAGCCTCCTATGCAACTTTGCAATCGCTGGTTTACTCGTTATTTATTTGGCATTGAAAATGGAGTAGAGGGAGAGCCACGTGCTTGGATAGTGCGCGAAAGCGATAGTCCGCAAGAGCCAACCGCTTATGCCGATTATCCCAATCCGCAGGCTAAGGATGTGGTTTTAAAATTGAGCCAAGAAGAAGAGCAGAATGGTTATCTTGGCTTGAACGGGGCTAAGGGAAAAATGACTTGGACCGATGATTTCAATATTTCACTGCAAGAATTAGCCGAGAATACCTCCTCAAAAAACCGCCTCGTCTTTCGCACTTACACCTTGCAGGAAGACTTACATATTTCTGGTTTAATGGAGGTGGATTTACGCATTGCTATTTTAAACAAAACGGCAGCAAACCTTTCCGTGGCCTTGGTTTCTTTACCTTGGCAAAATGAAGATGATTTGCCCATTACTGCCAATATTATTAGCCGTGGCTGGGCTGACCCACAGAACTATCGAAGCATCTCCCAAACATCGGAGCTTAAAGAGGGCGAATTTTATACCGTGCATTTTTACCTCAATCCCGATGATCAGATAATTCCCAAGGGTCAGCAATTGGCTTTGGTGGTTTTCTCCAGTGATCAAGAATTTACCTTACATCCTAAACCGGGCACTGAACTAAGTTTGGATTTAGAACATTCTCAAATCAGTATTCCCATAGTAGGGGGAGAGGAACAATTTTTAAAAAGTGTGCCTAGCGATGATTGAGTACCATAGCGATGAGCAGTTTAATGCTGTAAACTTCCAAGACTACCCGAATTTACCAGGAGATTTTGAAGAATGCGACTTTAGTAATTGCGATTTCAGTGAAGTCAATCTTAGCGCATGCCGTTTTACAGACTGCCATTTCGAAGCTTGCAATTTCAGTGGAGCCAAGCTTTTAAAAACGGCCATTCAGAATTGTCATTTTAAGGATTGCAAAATTTTGGGCTTGGCTTTTGAAACTTGCAGCGACTTTGCTTTTAGCCCCAGTTTTGAAGGCTGTAATTTACAGCATTCTTCCTTCTATTCTTGCCTGATCAAAGGCGTGGTGTTCAGAAATTGTAATCTCACTGAAGTCGATTTTAGCGATGCTAAATTAAACGAAGCCAACTTTGAATCGAGCGATTTAAGAGGTGCCATTTTTTCGCAAACTCTGCTTGAAAAAGCAAATTTTAGTCAGGCTATCAATTTTAATATCGATCCTAATAAGAACCGAATTAAAGGTGCTATTTTCGACCGAGACAGTTTAGAGGGATTGCTTTACAATTATGCATTACAAATAAAAGCTTAGTAGCGATATGAAAAAGGGGGAAATTATTAGAATGTATCAAGAACTTGATCTCGAACTGAGCGAGTTTCTGGCCTCTTTAACTAAGGAGGAAAAAAATGCTGATCTTAATGGTAAATGGTCGGTTAATCAAAATATCGATCATCTCAATAAAGTCCTGCTTCCACTTAATAAGGCCTTATCCAAACCTAAGTTTTTATTGCGTTATGGCTTTGGGAAACCCAATCGGCCTGGTCGAAATTATGATGCGCTAGTGCAGCGTTATCATGAAAAAGCACAAGGTCCCGCTGTGGCGCCCGAGATTTATAAAGCTAACGAGAATCTTGTTTTAGGAACACAAGATTTAGAAGGAACTTATCAAGCTTTAAGCTTAAAATTTTTAAAGATTGTAGAGCAGAAATGGTCGGAAGCGCAATTAGACAATTACCTCTTGGCTCATCCTTTATTGGGGAAGCTTACGATCCGCGAAATTCTCTATTTCGTACATTGGCACACCAATCATCACTTCGAAGCGATCAAGAAGATTAGAGGGAATTAAGCACTTTGCTCGGCCCGCACTTTTAAGGCCATCTTGCTTAATAAGCTCTATAATTTTAATTTGCGTAAAGGGGCCATGGTTTAAAACGACTTGGCCGTAAATAACAAATCGGAATGAAACATGGTATAGAGCTACTAAGACTAGGGCCATAGCATTCAATTGTGACCACCTCATTTGCACTTTTAAGGGCACTAAAAATAGACTTAGGCCAAAAAATAAGAAAGTATAAATATGCTTCATAGAATGAGCATTCCTTTAGGGTTAGGGCAAAAGTAGCAATTCTCCGCCAAAGTTCTCAGCCCTTGCTAAGCAGCAAGAATTAACACTTCTATTATTCTCCCAGCAAACTGAAGTACCATTGAGTAAAAATTGCTTGTCTCTCAAATTCAGCAGGTAAAGAAAAACCTAAGTAGTCTTCATTACTAGCTGTAATTTTCAATTTGATAATCGTAAAAATATATTGGTTGCCTTCTTTTTTATCCAAAATTAATGCTTCATAATGCACGTTTCCTTTTTAAAGCTTCACGGCTCAGCGAGTATAGCTAGTACTGTCGTTAATTATGGAGACTTCTAAATGGCTGCCTGGACTAAGGTCTTCTTCTTGGCTTTCTTTAGTTAAGGAGGCATGCACTAAAACACTTCGTTTATCCAAATCAATTACGGGACTAATTAGGTCTATATTGGCTTTGAAGACTTTATTAGGATATTTTGCCAAATTAAAACTCATTTCTTGTCCTAGGGCTATTTTAGGAAGATCTTCATAAACCGTGAGTGCTAGTTTTAATCACGCGTATTTACAATCTCAGAGCACTTTCGTTAGGACTTATCGTGCCCGCGGCTAATGGCTACATTGCTAACAAAACCATCAATTGGAGCGGTTGCACTTAATGGTACTGCCAGTTTTCTGGGCTTAAACTTTCAGCATTAATGTGCATTAATTTGAGTTTTGCTTTAAAGAAGCGTAGCGCGCAGCGGTAACTTCGTAGTCGGCTTTCATGAAGGAATTTCTTTCGAACTAACTTTCTCACAAAGCAATGACTTCTGACGATCAGAAATCGTTTTGATAAAAGCTCAACATACTGCGCTTCTAAAGGGCACTTACTGCACCAATAGGTAATCAGGATTTTCTAAGGTGAATAGCAACTGACCGGCCCTAACTTTTTGCCCGGCTAAAGAGGTTTCTTTTATAACCACTAAAGTAGCTACTGATGCTTACCCTATTTTCAGGCAGAAGCTTCAATACCACGCCTTTAATATGTTCTTTAAAAACCTGCGTTCTGGCGGGTCCTATGCGTAGCTGGGCCGTTTTAAATTGTTGCTCGGTAAGTACCAATTCCTTAGTGGAACTGGCTACTTCAATAGCGTCTTCTTCGAGCGTGTTTTCGCTGCAAGCAAAGCTGCCGATAAAGATGAAGGCTAAAAGAGAACGGTTGATAGTATGGGTGAAAATTTTCCATTTTTATTTTAACTGGTAATTGAGCTGAAGGTACTGGGGTTACCAGGACATTAAGTTATCAGATAAGCAGTTTTTATTTCTTGAGCGTTTTCGAGTAGGAGAGATATTCATGGATTGTTCCCTTTCACGAAGCCAATTTGATGGCAGTAACAATCTTCCATCATTTTCTGTGGTGTTGTTTTTTCCATTCTGAGATTTCTTTGGCTTCCGGAGGCAACGCGCATTTCGATAAACAGTTTTCGTTTTGTGCGGCGATTTTGCAAGGCAATTTTCTGTGATCGTATTTGGGCACTTTGGGCGCCAAACCATGAGTGGAATACTTACGCCTGCTTGAAAACCTTGGTAAATATCGTTTGGGGCAAGGGCATTATTGGAAATATTCTAGCTACAGAATCGAGAATGTGATTGCGCGAAAGGCTAATTTCTTTTGCTTAATTTTTTCGCTACGCCCAAGGCAATACTAGAGTTTGTTTGCTAAGCTATCGCTCAGATTTATATTCAACATGGGCATATCTTGTTGGGGCACCTTTAATAGCAGGTAAGCCTGTAACAGTTTTTGTAAATCCAAGCTAGCTTTTTCGAGGTCAGCCAAAGTTTGCACTTTAAGTAGATTGGTATGATGACTTGCTTTCTGCCACAATTTAGTTAGGTAATCACTTTCACCTGCTTTAAAACTTAAGCCAGCCCGCCACCGCCGCTTTGATAAAGGCTATCGATGAAAAAGGCAATATCCTTTTGATGTTGCCAAATATGCTTTGACATAAGCTGCAGAAACAGTTGCTTCTAAGGCAACTTCCTCCCCACTGGTATTCTAATTGTGCTTTTTTATACTCTTCCTTTTTAAGTCCCCTTTGGGCGCCATAAGTGCTAGAACTAAAACTTTTATTTGCACCCCCAAACTGATAAGGCCGCATCATTGGGGCGATATTCTCATCAAACTATAATAAACATTGGTCTTGTCAAAATTAAAAGCGCTTGCTATCAATTTTTTTTCTTTCCAAACTATTTAAACTGGGCCCAACTGGTTTCTGATTATTGTTTTTCACCCAATGGCAATGGCCTCTTCTAGCTCAGGCCATTATTTTGGGCAAAGCCATCCAAGGCGAAGCACCATTAATAACCTCAAGAGGCCCGTTTGATAATGTTTTTCTTTCTTTTCTTCAAAACAATTTTTGGAATCGAAAATGGCATACAAGATAGGTATTACGATTAGCGTAAGCGCCGTGGCCGAGATAAGTCCACCTACTACTACTGTGGGTCGCTGCACTTCTGCCCCCAGCTGGTGAAATAGCCATCGGCAGAAACCTAATGCTGCCGCAGATTAGGTTAAAAGAACAGGACGTAATCTAGCCTGAGTTCGCTTTAATGCGCTCTTTCATATCAATATTACCATCTGCTTTAAGCTCCTTAAACTCTTCGATAAGTACAATGCCATTAAGTACCGCAATACCGATGTAGGCGATAAAACCAACCCCAGAAATACTAAGGTAGATCCTAAGGTAAAGCCAGATGCCGCCCGCCGCGGATAAAAGATAGCACTGTAAATTATAAGGGCTTCTTTTACGGAATTAAAGGCAAAATAGAGGAGGAAAAAATGAGTAAAAGAGCAATCGGAACGGCAATCATCAGACGCTTACTAGCTGCTCGCAGGTTTTTCAAATTGACCGCCATAGTCAAGCGTATAGCCTGTCGGTAATTCACTTTCGCGGCAATGGTTTTTGCATCAGAGACCACCGATTCTAAGTCACGCCCGCATTCACTCCAATTACAATGCGGCGTTTGGTGTCGTCGCGTGAAATTTTCGCCGGACCCTAGCCGTATTTGATTTCAGCAAATTCACTTAAGATAATGTTCTGGGTGGCCGCCATAATCGATGCATTTCTAATATCATTAATCTCATTTGCGATGCTCCTCGTCAAAACGCAATACAAGGTCGAAGGAGCGTTCACCTTCAAAAACTTTTCCACCTTGCTTCCTGCAAAACCCGTAGAGATAATTTGGTTGGGGTCAATGTGGCCCCAGTCCCGAACTCTGCTAGTTTGGCACGGTCATTTTACTGACATCTGCGGAAGCCTGCGGTTTTTCTACGCTAATATCGGCCGCTCCCGGAATACTTTGTATCCTTTTTCAACTCAAGCGCTTTCTGATAAAGGATGTCAAGATCTTCTCCGAAAATCTTAATAGCAGGTCGAGCGCGTTCCATTAATAATGAGTTCGTTAAAACGCATTTCAATCGGTTGGGTAAATTCGTATTCTACACCGGGATTTTGCTAAAAGCGCTTCTTTAAAAACATTGGCCAATTCATCTTTACTTTCGGCGCTCGTCCATTCACTGCGAGGATTAGCAGGTTTTATTATAACATCGCTTTCTTCCATGGACGCTAGGGTCGGTAGGAACTTCAACCCGCCAATACGGCTTGCAATCTGCTCCACCTCTGGAAGGCCATTAAAACCTCTTCGATTTGGGTGGTGATTTTAACGGTTTCGCCTAAAGAAGTTCCTGTTTTTAGAACCGGCTGAATAACAAAATTAACCTTCATCCAAAGTTGGCACGAACTCGCCACCCATACTATTGAAAAGTAAGGCAGATCCAATTAATAAGGCAGCTGATAAACTTAATACCAAGGCTTTTTATCCATCGCCCAAACATTAGTAGGACGGTAATACCTTTAAGAAGTCAATTAAGCGATAGAAACGGTACTTTTCTCTAAATTACTAGGCTTAATAAATAAGGAGGCCATTACGGGCACATAAGTAAAGCAGAGGAGCATCGCTCCCGTTAAGGCAAAGCTGAAAACGGGGCCATAGGCCGAAACATTTTGCCTTCCACGCCAACAGGGAGAGAATGGGTATAAAAACAATGATAATCAACTTCTTGAAAACCGCCAGTGCATCATTTTGCTGGCCCCCTTAAAGGTGATTTGATCTTTAAAACCTGACGTTTTCTTTGCTTAAACTAAGTGGTCTCCCTTTCGAGCTAATCTTAAAAGCGATATACTCAATTATAATAACGGCTCCATCTATAATAATCCCAAAGTCAGTGGCCCCTAAACTCATTAAGTTCGCATCTACACCAAATGTACATCATGCTAATGGCGAAAGTAGAGTAAGTGGGATAACGGAGGCAACTAAACACAGACGCCAGTTTCCCTGATAAACACCACGACGAAAATCACAATTAAACAACCGGAATAAGGTTTTCGGCAATGAGTGAAATAGTTTTAGCAATAAGCTCATCCCGCTCTAAAATAGGATTAATACTTATTCCTTTGTTAAGGTTTTCTATTACTTCAGCAACTCAGCTTTTACCCGCGTCAATAACCGCTTTCGAGTCGGCGTCTTTGAGCATCATTACTTGTCCAAGAACTTTTCACCTTCGGCATTTCCCGTAATGGCACGATCGTGTTGCGTGACCAAAGTCAACCATTGGCCAAATCTTTTATTAAAATGGGAATATTATTACGGCGTTCTACTACAATATTTTCGATGTCGCTCAGGCTTTCCAATAAACCCTCCCGCTCTAACAAAATAGCTTTGTTGTTGCGCTTTTCTCCGCCATTAGTACCGTTATTATTTAAGGCCTGAAATACTTGCTGATAGGAATATTTAGGCTGCGGCAATTGAGCCAGGATGTAAACACTTCATATTGTTTCGGGTAACCACCCCAGGTGTTTATTTCCACTACTCCTGGGATACGGTTCAATTGGCGTTTCACCACCCAGTCTTGTATGGTGCACGGATGTCGCTTA
Source organism: Schleiferiaceae bacterium (assembly GCA_018401735.1). GTDB lineage: Bacteria > Bacteroidota > Bacteroidia > Flavobacteriales > Schleiferiaceae > Croceimicrobium. The sequence goes on along the minus strand of JAGYKI010000015.1, from coordinate 68,419 downwards.
AGCTATACCAATCTTTATAATTGGAATCTACATCAATAACGTATTGGTAAATCTCCCCTAAACCAGTTGTAACTGGGCCCATAAAGGGTTTGCCAAAGTTGGAGGGATTGCTCTTCGGCCGATTTAATTTTTCCGCAATTAACAGCGGGTAAAAGCTTCCCATTTATCTTCGAACACCACGGTTACTACCGAAAGGCCGAACAGGGATAGACCTAATTTCTTTTACACCGGGTAAATTGGCCATTTCTAGCTCAACGGGATAGGTGATGAATTTCTCCACATCTTCAGTCGCTAAATTGCGAGAATTAGTAATTACCTGAACTTGATTATTGGTGATATCAGGAACAGCGCCAATTGGTAAGTTTAGTAATGGATAAATCCACACCACCTATTAAAACTGCAGTAAAAGAAAAATAATTAATTTATTCTTTAGACTAAAATGTATTATGTGGTCTATCATGGATAGTTTAATTTTATACAAGTAACTGGGTGAAAGCTGTGCGGGCTTTTAAGCTTAAAGAATGGCTTAAGATATTGAAGGGTAGGAAAGGGTAAAACAAGAACCTTCGTTAATAACACTTTTTACTGTTAAGCTATGGCGCCAATACTATCTGCCGCCTTGCGAGCAATAGCCAAGCCAAGGCCATTACCCTTTATGGTATTGTGATTCACCGCAACTGAGCGATAGAAACTATCGAATATTTTTCCAACTCATTTGTATTAATGCTATTTATTCATCGCAAACCTCACAGAAAGTCCCTTTTGATTCTTAAAAATCAAGAATTCTTACTGCACCGCTTATGTGAGAATATTTTTATAGCGTTAGAAATTAAGTTTTCTAAAATGAGGTCGCTATAGTAAGCATCTACTTTGTAAGTTGTTTCTAACAAATAGTTGACATTAAGCTTTAATTTTTGAGTATTAATAGGATCCTTAAAGCGATCTAGTATCGCCTTTACAATGCTGTTAATGTCTTCCAGTTCAACTTGGCTATTAATTTGGTAATTATCAATTCTTGCAATGGTCAGTAATTGTTCCGCACTTTTACTCATGCGATCTATTTCGTTAATGCAAAAGCTAATTTTTTCTTCGTATTCTTTTTGATCGCGCCCGCGCCGAATTAATACTTCTAAAGTTCCTTTTAATACGGCCAAAGGGGTGCGTAATTGGTGAGAGGCATCAGCAGTAAACTGCCGTTCTCTAATAAGTGCTTTTTCTATGCGGTCTAGCAATCGGTTAAAGTTAAAAGAGAGACTATAGATTTCATCCTTTTTACTGGGTAAATCTACTCGTTCATCTAAATTATTGCGATTGATGTGATCCATGCTTTCACTCAAATTTTTGATCGGACGAATAAGTCTTCCCGCTAAGATGCGTGAAAAGAAGAAGAGCACAATTAGCACCACCACAAAGGACACCACCAAAATATTTTGCAGCTTTTGCAGCACCGTGATGGATGATTCAAGCGACATGGCAGCTAAGATGTAGCCACTTATTGTCCCCCGGTTTTTTAAAGCAATACGCGCGGTGCGTACTCTTTGATCACCAATTAATTGATTGTAAAACTCGCTCGTATGAGCATCGGAAAAGCGTAAGGAATCGTTTTTTAAATTGGGTGAACGCCCCATGATCTCACCCTTGACGTTAACGATTTGAATAAAAACGGGATTCACCTGCACCTCACGATGCTCGCGCTCTTCCCATTCTGCAATATTTACAAAGCTGAGCTTGTTATTAACCACTTCAACTTCTTTGGTATGCTTATTTAGCTCGTACCTTAAATCACGGTCTATATTAAACATTACCACTTCTTTAACTACTAAGTATATGCTGCTAAAAACCGCCGCCATTAAAATAGAGGTTGCTATTAGGTAGTTTAGGGCTAAGCGATCTTTAATTTTTAAGTTCATTATTTCTGAATCATATAGCCAATACCACGCACTGTTTTTAAGAAGGCCGCCGCCTCGCCAAGCTTTTTGCGCAAAGCATTTACATAAACATCAATCACACCCGTTTCATAGTCGAAATGAATGTCCCAAACGTCTTCAATAATTTTGCTACGCGAACAAACTTCCCCTTTCCGTTCCAGTAAATAGCTTAGTAATTCAAACTCTTTTTGAGTAAGATGAATTTCCTCACCCTTCACAAAGGCTTGTCTGCTGCCCGGTAAAACTTCTAGGGATCCTAGCACTAATCTTTGCGGTGCTTCTTTACCTCTTAGTTGAACCTTCATGCGCTCTAAGAGCTCATTAAAATTGAAGGGCTTTTTAATATAGTCGTTGGCACCCGCTTGCAATCCCTTTATGATATCCTCGGTAGTATCGCGCGCTGTCAAAAATATCACTGGGCTATTTATACCTTTTTCTCGTATGCTTTTGCAGATTTGTAAACCACTGAATTCTGGTAGGTTCCAATCAAGTAGAAGGATTGCAAACTCTTCCGCCAAGGCTAGCTTCAATCCTTCCCTTCCATTATTACAAATACTCACTCGGTAGCCTTCTTCTTCTAGTCCTTGCTGAAGAAAGTTGGCAATTCCTATTTCATCTTCTACTACTAATACTCGCATGTGGCAAATTTGCAGATTAATACTTAAGACCTTTCTTTTCAATTCTTAAGATTCGTTTAAAATAAGGATTTGGCCTAAATAGGCCCTTTATTCTGCCTATGTTTGTATAAGAAATTGTACAGTTTCTAACCAAGCTAATTTTTAACCATCCAACCATGTCACGCATTTCGCATCAGATTTACATCTGGTCGATGGTATTAGTGACCCTTTTGGTGACTATTTACCTATCAATAAAGGGTTATGAGTACTATCAGACTCCGCTGGAAGAGCGATTTTACCAAGACTCACATGCCTATTTAAAAGCAAGCGGAATTTTCGGCCAGGGCCTCGGAGTGTTTGGAACGCTTTTAATACTAGCGGGCGTAGTCCTTTACATAACGGCGAAGAAATATGGCTATTTAGAGCGTTTCATTCGTTTACGCTATTTATTAGAATTTCACATTTTCCTTTGCACGTTAGGGCCAATTATGATTCTCTTTCATACTACCTTTAAATTTGGCGGTATCGTTTCCATTGCTTTCTGGTCTATGGTAATTGTAGTAGCTAGTGGGGTAGTGGGGCGTTATATTTATAATCAAATTCCACGCAGCATTAGCGGTAAAGAATTGAGTTTGGTTGAAATAAGAAAACAGCAAGAAGCGGGCTTGTCCATTCTCGATGATCTCATTGGCTCGGATACTAAATTAAAAACCGACATTCTCAATTTTAAAAATCCCTATGCTTGGGGTCCTCGTAATTTTTTGTTCGAAAGAAACTACTTCGGTAAAATAAGCAAACGTGTTTCTTCTTTAAACCTAGATAGAGAGCAGCAGTCCCTGGTGCTAAATTCAGCGCGCTTAGAATGGAAAATGGAAAGGAGAATTGCTCGTTTGGCGAGCATGCAAAAACTCTTTAAACTTTGGCATGTGGCGCATCGCCCCTTCGCTCTTATCATGTTAATAATTGTGGTGGTGCATATCGGCGCCACTTTAACCATGGGCTATACCTGGATATTTTAATGAAAACGGAAGAATTAATCATATACGGTTTCACCTTCTTAGTTTGCCTAGGGATAGTCTTCTATTACGTTTATCGTGGTTCAAAACGTTCCAAACAGGTGCAGCAAAAAGTAGCTCAAGCCAAAGAAGATGGTCGTTTTGAGCCGGTTTCATTGCATCCTTATATAGACCTAAACACCTGTATAGGCAGTGGGGCTTGCATTACGGCTTGTCCCGAAAAAGATATTTTGGGCCTAATCGATGGTCAAGCCACAGTAATTAATGCCTCCAGTTGCATTGGCCATGGGGCTTGCTTTCATGCTTGCCCGGTAGATGCCATTTCTTTACGCATCGGTACCGAAAAGCGCGGAGTAGATTTGCCACACGTAAAGCCAAGCTATGAAACCAATATTAATGGGATTTATATTGCTGGCGAGCTCGGCGGCATGGGTTTAATTAAAAACTCAGCGGAGCAAGGGGTACAGGCGGTGGAAAATATTGCGCGTTTAAGACCGGAAAGGAATACTGAAGAATACGACTTACTTATTATAGGGGCTGGGCCGGCAGGAATTGCGGGTGCCCTAACGGCCAAGAGTAAGGGCCTGAAGTTTAAAATTGTGGATCAAGATAGCCTTGGTGGAACCGTTTTTACTTTTCCTCGTAGCAAGGTGGTAATGACCAAACCGATGAATTTACCGCTCTACGGTAAATTGAAATTAGTGAATACGAGCAAAGAAGAATTGCTCAGTATTTGGAATGAAGCACTGGGACGAAATGAGATTGAAGTTGAAGAGCATTGTGAAATAGACCAAATCATACCCGAAGGCGCCTATAATTTTAAGGTAGTGGCTAAAAACGAAAAAGTATTTAGAGCCAAACAAGTATTAATTGCCATCGGTAGAAGAGGTACCCCGCGTAAATTGAATATTCCAGGAGAGCAATCTACCAAAGTGGCCTATCGCTTATTAGAGCCTGAAACCATTGAAGGCGAGAAAATTGTAATTGTTGGAGGTGGTGATTCCGCGGTAGAGTCTGCCATGCTATTAATGGATCATAATGAGGTTCACTTGTCTTACCGCAATGAGAAATTTGGGAGGATAAAGACCCAAAATAAGTCAAATTTAGATGCGGCCGTAGCTGCGGGTAAGATTAAGCTTTTATTAGGTAGCAATCTCAAGGAAATTAGAAAAGAAGATATCGTTTACACAGATGCGCAAGGTGAAGAGATCCGCCTGCAAAATGATCGCGTGTACATTTTTGCGGGTGGTGAATTACCCATTTCCTTCTTACAAAAAGCGGGTATTGAGGTGGATAAGAAATTTGGTAAAATCGTTAGGAAGCATTGAAAAAGCTAGTTGAAATAACGACACTGTCAATCCTGCTTTTTGCCGGGATAAATCTTTCAGCCCAGTTTTCGCCCGGGAAACTATCTAAAGCGCACGCCGATTTAGAGGGCTTGGCTAATTGCACCAAGTGCCACGAATTAGGGGCGAAGGTTTCGGAACAGCTTTGTCTCGATTGTCATAAAACGCTTGACTTTCTGATTAACACCAATCGCGGTTATCACGCATCTACCGAAGTGAAAACAAAATCGTGCATTTCTTGCCATAGCGAGCATCACGGAGTTAATTTTAATTCCGTTCGCTTAGATGAAGAAAAATTCGACCATAACTTAACAGGCTATAAATTAAAAGGAGAACATGGTAAAATCGACTGCCGCGATTGCCACAAACCGGACTTTATTGCTTCCGCAGATATTAAAAAACGTGAGGGTACATTTTTAGGAATGGAGCAGGCGTGCTTAAGCTGCCACGTAGATTACCATCAAACCACTTTGGGGAATTCTTGTACCGATTGTCACGGCTTTGATAATTTCAATACTTTAATTGGCTTTGATCATAATAAAACTGATTATCCTCTTAAAGGTGCGCATGTTGAGGTAGATTGTGTAAAATGTCATAAGAAAGCTACGCGTAATGGGCGGGAGTTTCAGCAGTTTAGCGATATCATATTTGCTAAGTGCACCGATTGCCACGAAGATCAGCATGACGGTAAATTTGGAAATTCTTGCACCGATTGCCACAGTATTAATTCTTGGCAGAAGATTAAGGTTTCTAATAAATTCAATCATAGTTTAACCGATTATCCCTTAGAAGGGCAGCATTTAAGGGTTTCCTGTGCCGAATGCCATATTGGGGGAGATTATAAGCGTGATCTTGCATTTGCCCAATGCTTAGATTGCCACGACGATTATCATGAGGGGGAATTCATTAAACCCGATTTAAGTAAACCCGATTGTAAAGAGTGCCATAGTTTAGAGGAAAAGTTTAGTTACACAAGCTATGGCTTAGAAGATCATGATTCGAGCGACTATCCCTTAGAAGGGGCGCATTTGGCTACGCCTTGTTTTGCTTGTCACAAGCCCAATGAGGATAAAAGATGGACTTTTAAATTTAATAGTACGAATTGTATAGAATGCCACGTTGATATTCATGAAGGTTTTATAGATAGCACTTTTTATCCGAGTCATGATTGTAAAGCTTGTCATCAAGTAGAAAATTGGACTACTATCGATTTTGATCATAATCAAACCGACTTTGCCCTTCAATTAGCACATCAAGAAACAGATTGCCGCTCTTGTCACTTTAAAGAAGATGCCAATTTAGAACTGGGCTTTAGTCAAGAATTTAAGGATTTAGCAAGCGATTGTTATAGCTGTCATACAGAGGATAATATTCACGGTAATCAGTTTGAAAAAGAAGGTATTACAGATTGTAAAACGTGTCATAGCGATAATATTAAAGAGTGGGAAGCGAGTTTCTTCGATCACAACAAAACCGAATTTCCTTTAGAAGGGAAACACGCTGAAGTGGATTGTAAAGAGTGCCACAAGAGTCAGCTTAAAAATAGTTTCGGGGATTTCACCACCGATTATAACATAGAAAAATTCCAATGTATAGATTGTCATTCTTCTTAGCACTAATCGTTCACCTAGGACTGAGTGCTCAGAACCCACACGGGGAGACTTTTAAGATAGACTGCAAGGAATGTCATAATAATGATGGCTGGTCTTTAATATTAAGTGAAATTAGTTGGGATCACGCCCAAACAGGTTTTGCCTTAGAGGGGCAACATAAAATGACAGACTGCATGGATTGCCACAAAACTTTAGAGTTTTCGGATGCCGATCCTAATTGCGTTTCTTGCCATAGCGACGTGCACCAAATGACGGTGGGAAACGATTGCGTGCGTTGCCACGATGAAAACTCTTGGTTGGTAAATGATATTCCGCAACTGCACGAACAAAACGGATTTCCTTTAGAAGGCAGTCACGCAGTTATTTCCTGCAGCGATTGTCACCGCTCATCCAATAATTTAGCTTGGGAGCGTTTAGGCAGCGAGTGCATCGACTGTCACCGAGAAGAATACCTTAATACCCAAACCCCTAATCATATTGCTTCTGGTTTTGGTACCGATTGTGTCCAGTGCCATGAGCCCATTTCACAAGATTGGGGGGGTGAAAATTTCCACTATTTCTTTCCTTTAATTGGCGGACATAATGGGGTCGATTGTATAGATTGTCATCTCTCCACCAACTATGCCGATGTTTCTTCTGACTGTAGCTCTTGCCATTTAGATGACTTTAATAGTGCCACTAATCCCGATCATCGCGCTTCTGGATTTACTACCGATTGTACTCTTTGTCATAGTTTAAGCCCCGGCTGGGCACCAGCAGGTTACCGTCAGCACGATGACAATCATTTTCCGATATACTCGGGCAGACATGAGGGAGTTTGGAACTCTTGCACGGAATGTCATACCAACAGTTCTAACTACAACCTCTTTAGTTGTATCGATTGCCATGAGCATAGTAATGAGGCGGAAATGCGCAATGAGCATGATGATGTAGGCGGCTATCGCTTTGAAAGTAATGCTTGCTATAATTGCCATCCGCGCGGAACTGAATAATTATGAAAAAGCGCCTCATCCTTTTCTTACTTTTTTTTGCTGCTACATTAGCGGCACAGGAAAATATTAAAGGGGAAATAAGTTTTATTTCAGGTGATAATATTTACATAAGATTTGCAGATACCAGAGCCATCGAAAAAGGCGATACTCTTTTTTACCAAGATGGAAAATTAGGAGCCCAAGCTTGCTTGCTGGTAGTTAACAAGTCTTCGGTATCTTGTATTGCTAAGCAAATTGGTGATTGTACTTTAAGTAAGGGACAGCCATTTTTTCTTAAAAAATTGCTTCCCATTGAATTGGAAGAAGAAGTAGTCGAGGTAGTTCAGACGACAGAGCAGAAAAGGGATACAAGTGCGACGATCATAGTGGAAACCAAAAGCGAAGAGAAGCCGAAATTTGAAAAGAAGGAAAGAATAAATGCGCGCGTTAGTGCGGCATCCTATACCATTTTTGCACCTGACAATACGAAGCAGGGAAATAGCCGTTTTGTGGGACGAGTAAATTTCAATATTGACAATATCTCTGAAAGCAACTTTTCGCTGGAAAGCTATTTTAACTACCAAGAAAACCTCAGGCTGTATGACGATTATCGAGGCTATAACCGCCGCTTTAATGCTTACAATTTAGCACTTAGTTATAAGAAAGAAGATTTTGAACTTAGTATAGGCCGTAAAATAAATCGCAAAGCTTCTTCTTTGGGTGCTATAGACGGACTGCAAGGTGAATATAACAAAAACGGATATTTTGTAGGGGTTTTAGCTGGTTTTCGTCCCGATTACCAAAACTTTGGGGTTAACACCAGTCTTTTTCAATATGGTGCCTATCTAGGCCTTGATAAAGGGGGTAAAAAATTTCGCAGTCAAGTTACCGCAGGATTTTTAGAGCAACGCAATCAAGGAGCGATAGATCGTCGCTTTATCTATCTACAAGCGTCTAATCAGATGGGCTCCCGTCTCAATGTATTCGCATCTACGGAAGTGGATTTATACGAGAATTACGATACCGCCGCGGCTCAATCGGGATTACAATTAAGCTCCCTATTTATTTCGTCGAATTTGAAAATCACGGATTGGTGGCGAGTTTTTGGGTCCTATGATACCCGCCGGCAAATTATATTTTTCGAGACCTTCGACACGGAAGTGGAGCGCCTATTGGCAAATCAAGAAGCAAGACAAGGCTTAAGGCTTCGCTCTAATTTTAAAATTGGTAAACGAACCAATCTAGGCCTTAGCTATAACTCTCGTTTTCAGCAAAATGCTGGTAAGCAAGGGGAAAACATTCAAGCTTATATCAGTTTTAATCGGGTGCCTTGGATTGGTGGAACTTTTAGTTATCGCTTTAATTTAAATAGTACGCTTTACTTACGCAGTGAAGTAAATTCAGCGCGATATTCGCATTACTTTGGCAATGGGAAAGTTTATACAGCGGTGTATTACCGCTACCTAAGCTATCTTTATACTGCCCGTGAAATTGTGGTACCGGCCCAAGCTTATTACGGCGCCGAAATGAGCTTTAGACTGAAGCGCGGCTGGGATTTAGGAACTTTGGGAGAGATGTCGAAAACGGGTCAACAAACCACCTATCGATTAAATGTAAGATTGACAAAAAGATTTAATTTTTAAGATGAAGAAGAAAAAATTACTAAGCCTTTTACTAGTAAGTGGAATGATGGCCTGCTCGAATGGCCCCGTGAAGATTGAAGAGCAGAATTCACCGGAAGCGGAACAAGCGGCCCAGTCGATTTTTGAAAAGCCCGGGTCAAACGAAGCGAACAGCAGCAAAGCGGAACATCAGGTAAAAGCATTAGAGATTTTAGAGAGTGATCGTTACTCCTATTTACGCGTTTCAGAAGGTGAAGATGAATATTGGATCGCCACGATAAAGGGAAGCTTTGCTGAAGGTGAAACTTATATTTACGGTGATGGTTTGTACAAAACCGACTATTTCAGCACGGAGTTTAATCGCAGCTTCGATCGGATTTACTTAGTGTCGGATTTAAGAGCGCAAAATGCCCCAGCAGCGGGCGCCAGTAGTATTGATAAATTAGTGGGCATACAGCAGTCGAATCCTGTTTCAGAAGCCGATTACAACCGCGAGGGTTCCATAAAAATTAAAGATTTATTGGCTAATTCTGATAAATATGCCAATAAGGAGGTGCAAATTACCGCTAAGGTAGTTAAGGTTAATCCCGCCATTATGGATCGCAACTGGCTACATTTAAAGGATGGTAGTTTTGATGATTTCGATTTAGTGGCCACTTCAATGGAAGGTGTGCCAGCAGGACATATAGTTACTATTAAAGGCACATTGGTTTTAGATCGCGATTTTGGCGCTGGTTATCATTACGATTTGATCATTGAAAATGCGACGTTGGTTCCATGATGAATAAACCTTCTCAGTCTCCTCTGCTAAAACTTTGGACCAGTTTTTTTAATGAAAAAGCGGCCTTGGTTTATCTACTACTTTTTGCCATCGCTATTGGCGTGGCCACTTTTATAGAAAATGATTTTGGTACCGATGCGGCCCAAAAAGTAGTTTATCAGGCTACTTGGTTTGAAGTGCTTTTAGTTCTCTTTTCAGGAACCTTAATTCAGAACGTCATTTCGTATAAATTCATTCAGCGGAAGCGCTGGTCTCTCCTGCTATTCCATGCTTCCATGGTAATTATCATTATTGGTGCGGCTCTAACGCGCTATGTGGGTTTCGAAGGAATGATGGGCATCCGCCAGGGGGAACAGTCCAATACATTTTTAAGTGCTAAAACCTACCTTGGCATAAAGTTCTTTAAAAATGGACAGGAATATCAAGTGGATGAACCAGTTCTATTCGCTTCTCTCGGGAACAATCATTTTGAGAAAGAATATCAAATTGGTAATGATCTGATAAAAATTAAATTAGAAGACTTTCTGCCTAATCCAAGCACTGAATTAGTAGAAGATTCCAACGGCGAAAATCTCCTTAAAATCGTAATGGCAGGTGAAGGCGGGAGACAAGATTATTTCTTAGCCTTTGGCGAATCGAAATTTATTGGCGGACAGGCCTTTAACTTTACCAATACCTTTAAGCCGAATCAGGTAAATATTTTTTATACCGAAGGTAAGCTGCGCATTGCCAGTGATCTGTTAATGACGCAGATGACGATGGCTACTCAAGCTTTAGATACTTTAATACCCGAAGAAGGTCAAGCTTTTCCCTTGGTAATGCGATCTCTTTATACCTGCGGTAGCAGCCGTTTTGTCTTTGCAGACTTTAATAAATCGGTAAAAGAAGTTATGGTGGCAGGCGATCCGAAAATTTCTAACTCGAGCCAGGTTGCCCTTAAAATGCAGGTGGATGTAAACGGCCAAAAGGAAGAAGCTTTTATTATCGGTCAAAAAGGCGTGTATAGTAGAGGTGAGAATTTCGGCCACTCTAACTTGGCTGTTTCCGTGGCTTACGGAGCGAAAGTGATGACTTTACCCTTCAGCTTAAAGCTGGATAAGTTTGAAATGGAGCGCTATCCAGGTACGAACAGTCCGGCATCTTTTGCCAGCGATGTTAAAATTTTGGATCAGGAGCTGGGCTATTTTAGCGATTATCGCATTTTTATGAATCATATTTTAGATTATCGCGGCTACCGCTTTTTTCAATCCTCCTATGATCGCGATGAATTAGGAACCTACCTAAGCGTAAATCACGATTTTTGGGGAACTTGGGTTTCTTATTTGGGCTACGCTTTGCTCACCTTAGGTATGATAATGACTCTTTTTAGTAAGAACACTCGTTTTTATGAGCTTTCGCAGAAGATTAAAAAACTGCGCTCCGCTAGAACCGTACTTATTCTTGCTTTTGGTATAAGCACCTTAATGAACTCATCTGTGCAAGCACAAGAGAAGTTAAGCCCTGCGATACCGGCGGTGAGCGAAAGCCACAGCAGTCTTTTTAGTAAGCTAGTGGTGCAAGATGTACGCGGTAGAATGAAGCCCATGCATACCTTAAGTCGCGAGGTAATGCGCAAGGTATACGGGAGCGAAAGCTATAATGGGCTTAACGCCGATCAGGTAATATTATCTATTTTCTCCCATAACGAAAACTGGTATGGCCTGCCTTTTATCAAATTAGATAAGGAAGGTCAATTAGCCGAATATTTAGGTATTGATGCCAAGCACGCTGCTTATCGCGATTTCTTTAATAAAGATGGTTCCTATAAATTATCAGAGGAAATTCAAACAGCGAATACCAAAGCGGCCGCAGAACGTAGCACTTTTGACAAGGCTTTGATTAATGCTGATGAACGCGTGAATATTGTTAATATGCTGCTGTCGGGCTATCTGCTGCGTCTGGTGCCCTTAATCGATGACCCCAATAATACCTGGGTTGCAACCCATGGTTCGGAAAGTCCCGTGGCAGAGAAATTTTTTAGTGCCTATCGTTCGGCCTTACGCACCGATAATTTAGCTGAAGCAAATGCTCTTGTTAATGCTTTAAGCGATTTTCAAAAGGATCAGGGTAAGGCGGTAATTCCCAGTGAAAATCAGCAATCGGCCGAAATTTGGCTGAATAATGCCAAGATATTTAACCGCTTGGCGCTGGTTTATACCTTATTAGGTTTGGCCTTTTTAATACTTCTGTTTACGGGTGTTTTTAAAGCCGATTGGAAACTTAATAAAATACAAACGGGCTTAGTGGCCCTGCTAATTTTAGCCTTTGCCTTTCACACGCTAGGACTGGGTTTACGTTGGTATGTTAGCGAGCGAGCCCCGTGGAGTAATGGTTATGAATCGATGATTTACATAGCTTGGACGAGCACCTTGGCGGGCATACTTTTCAGCCGGAAGTCGCCCGGAGCCATGGCTGCCACCAATATTTTGGCGGGAGTAGTTCTATTAATTGCCATGCTTAGTTATCTCAATCCAGAAATCACCCCGCTGGTACCGGTTTTAAAATCCTATTGGCTTACCATTCACGTTTCTTTGGAAGCAGGTAGCTATGGGTTCCTAATGCTGGGTGCCATTATCGGATTGATTAATCTTTTACTAATGATATTTATTAAACCAGCCAATTTTAATCGCTTGCGTGCCATTATTCGGGAGATGTCATTTATTAGTGAAATGACCCTAATTGGCGGCTTGTTTATGCTTAGCGTGGGCACCTATTTAGGCGGCGTTTGGGCCAATGAATCGTGGGGACGCTACTGGGGTTGGGATGCTAAGGAAACTTGGGCTCTCGTAAGTATTTTAGTTTACGCCTTTATTTTACATCTGCGTTTAGTGCCCAAAGTATCGGGACTGTTTGCTTATAATTTCGCGACTCTTTTCGGTTTGAGCTCGATTATAATGACTTATTTCGGCGTCAATTATTACCTCTCAGGTTTACATTCCTACGCGGCAGGTGATCCGGTACCTATTCCCAATTGGGTATACTATGCGGTGGCAGGTTTGGTGCTAGTAAGCATTATCGCTTTTTGGCGTGCAAAAAAGGCGGGACTTAAGGCTTAGTCCAAATGTCCCAACTTGCTTCGGCCTGAAGAATCAACATTCCTTGGCCGTTGCGGGTATGTGCTCCTCTCAAACGGGCTTCTTTTAGCAGGCGGGTTTCACTCGGGTTGTAGATGAGGTCGTAGAAGAATTTACCTTTTAAATCATCGCTCAGCTTCAGTGCGGGCATGTCATTTATATGGGGAAAAGTTCCTAGAGGACTGCAGTTTACTACCAATTGAAAATCGGCTAAACGGGCGGAGGCCTGCTCGTAATTCCACTTACTGGCTAGTGCTGTTCTTCCGACTACTTGTGTTTTAATACTCATCTGCTGTAAAGCATAAATTACCGCTTTAGATGCCCCGCCACTGCCTAAGATAAGCGCTTTTTCGGGCCTTTCGGCAGATAGGAGTTCGAGCAAATCTTGGCGAAAGCCTAAATAATCTGTGTTATAGGCATAAAGCTTTTGCTTGCACACCGCAATAACATTAGCGGCACCAATGCTTTGTACTTCTGGACTGAGATGATGCACAAAAGGCAGGATTTGCTCTTTATAGGGAATGGTCACATTGAACCCAGTCCATTCTTTACTCTCTAATAAGTCGGGGAATTGAGTAATCTGATCTAAGTCGCAGTTTACATAGCTGTAATCGAGCTTTGCCTGCTTAAATTTTTCGGTGAAATAGGCCTTAGAGAAGGAGTAATCGATACTTTTTCCAATTAAGCCAAAATGCATAAACTAGGCTTCGCTTGGTTTTTTACTACCTAATTTTTCAAGTAGGAAGATTAAGGCGGCTCCTGCGACAGCAAGACCTAAAGCGGGTAAAAATTGTGCATCAGTGGGAGTTTGTCCAATTACCTTAGCACCTTCCAAAACGGGTAAGCTAAAGTCGTTTGGTAAAACAGCACGTTCTACCACATTTACAATTTCTTCATTGGCTTCACCGGCATGCTTAATCATAATTTCATCCACGCGTTTCCACGGCCAAATTTTATTAAGAGACCCAAGTAAAAATCCTGAAAGTAAAGCAATTGTAAGATCGTGGTATTTCGAAAACATCAGTTTTAAGAGACGCGCAAAAGAAAGGAGACCTAAAATTGCACCCGCCCCAAAAGTAAAAATGATGCTTAATTCTCTTTCATGAATAGCGTTTAATACGACCGAATAGGAACCTAATAAAACTAGAATAAAAGAACCCGAAATGCCAGGGAGAATCATGGCGCAAATAGCAATGCTACCGCTGAGGAAGATATACCAAAGTGAATCGTTAGAGCCAGAGGCAGGTAGGATAGTTACCATATAGGCAATCGCGGCACCCACAATAAAGGCTAGGGCAGGACTAAGGCCCCATTGCTTTACCTGTTTGCCAACAAAGAAAATACTGGCGAAAACTAATCCGAAGAAAAAGCTCCATAAAAGCACGGCTTGATTTTCTAATAACCAAGAAATTCCTTTGGCTAAGGAGACAATGGAAACACCAATCCCTAAGAAAAGGGGTACAAAAAACCAGCCGTTTACATATTCCCATGCTTTGGCAAAACCCTCTTTTCGCAGGGTACGAAGCGCCTCTAAATTAATACGATTGATACTCTCAATCAGCTCTTCGTAAATACCAGTTATAAAAGCAATCGTACCACCACTAACACCAGGAACTACGTCGGCGGCGCCCATGGCCATGCCTTTAAGGAATAAGAAAAATTTTTGCATGCTGCTGCGAGAAAATTAGAATCGTTTTGATGGTTTGTTCAGGATTTCTTTCACCATCGGGTGATCGATTAAAATTGGAAATAAATCGAGGAAAAACAGTTTGCCCTCGGGGTAAAGGTTGAGGGCATCGCGCAGTTGGATGGCACCTTCCAATTCTTTACCTTGGATAAAAAAGTATCCTGCTAAATGGAAATAGAGCGAAGCGGCACCGGGTAACTTTTTAATTCCCTCTGCCAATACTTCCAAGGCTTCCTCAAACTCACAAAGGTCGTTTAAAAGCTCGGAGTACTGAATAAAGGTGTCGCTTTCGAAATAACCACTTTTAATTAAGTCACTGTAAATTATTTTGGCTTCGTCAAGTTTACCTGCACGCTGGTGGATTAATGCGCTAACTTGCTGGTACTTCCAATTTTCGAAGTCCAATTCCACCGCCTTATTGATTAAGAAAACCGCTTCATCCCATTCTTTAGCTTCGTCTTTCATTAGGGCCAGCTCGTAATAAGCTTCTTCTAAATCGGGATCTTCTTTTATGGCTTTATAAAAATGACTGGCTGCTTTTTTGTCTTTATGTAATTGTAAAAAACAGATTCCCATTTTGTAATAGGCATAACCGCTAGTACCGTCAAATTCGAAGGTAGCGTGATAGGTTTCCGCCGCTTCTTCAAAACGGAAAAGCAATTCTAAAATGCGTGCTTTTTCATAATAAGCCGCCGAGAAGAAATCATCGATAAGAATAGAATAATCTAAGGCATTGATGGCAAGATTGTACTCTTCCATTTTGGCATAGATAATTCCCAAGTGGTACCAAGCCACTTCCCCGTAAGGGTTTTCGTCGATTAATTTCAAAAAGAAATCGCGTCCGGCTTCTTGCTGATCTAAAAGATCGTAGCAAAGCGCAATATTGTAAATTGCAATTTCATCGTCGGGATATACTTCTAGCGAAAGCTTTAGGTACTTGAGAGCTTTTTCATAAGCACCTGTTAATTGATATTCTAAAGCTAGTAGATGATAAACATCTTCTTGATATTCCGCTAAGTTTAGGGCCTGACGGTATTGTTGTATTGCTTTTTGGTGATTGCCCATTTTACTAAACAATCCCGCACGCGCCATAAATAAGTCGTAAGATTCAGGCATCACCTTTTCCAATTCTTTCAGAGCATCTTTGGCCGCTTGCGTATTGTCGGAAGCAGTTAAGTACTGGACGCGTTTAAACCATAATTGGGTGGCATAGGGATGCTGACTAGTAGCAATATCAACTACCTCTAGCGCTTGCTTGATTTTTCCTAACTCGTAAAAGTAGTCGGCAATAGCCTCAAATTCTTCTAAATCGTAAAAGGCCGATTTACCTTGCGCTTGCGCTCGTTTGAAGTCATCGACTAGCTCTAGGAGGTTAAAAAATTCGTCTTCGTTCTCGTCTTCAAACATATTTTACCATTGGATATTTAAAAGTACCCTTTTATGCACAACAAAGGTACAGCCTTATGACCGCTTTTTCACAAATTAATCAACAAGCTTGCAATCTAAGTGTTTAAGGCTTGTTTATAATGTATTCTGCCTCGTCGAACTCAGGTTTAGCGTCTTTTAAACCAGGGAGATTGAGGAAAAACGCAATAAAGCCTCTGGTCCTGTGGGTACCAATAATTATTTCTCAAAGTTTCTTATGGAGCTCCACATCTTTCCTTTATACAGAAGCCAAGCACACCACCAATGAGGGACTTAAAGGTGGCAAAGCCCTCTGAAATGGTCGAAAGGAATGGGTTAAGGTTTTATCATTTCCTAAGCACGGAAAATCTGATGCGACAATTCAAGAATTAAGCAAGCCTAATATTTATATTTGCCCACAAATACAAAGCATGACCTTAATAAAATCTATATCGGGTGTAAGAGGCACCATTGGCGGAAAGAAAGGCGAAAACTTAAGTCCCTTAGATGCGGTAGAATTTGCCGCGGCCTATGGAAATTGGTTGAAGCGCAAAAATCCCAATGTTGCTGTTAAAGTGGTTATTGGCCGCGACGCTCGTCCTAGTGGATCCATGATTCAAAATTTAGTGCAAAACACCTTGGTGGGTTGCGGTATAAACGTTATCGATTTGGATCTTTCTACTACACCAACAGTAGAAATGGCGGTAGTATTTGAAAAAGCCCAAGGAGGTATTATTCTTACCGCTTCGCATAATCCGGTGGAGTGGAATGCTTTAAAATTATTGAACGAAAAAGGCGAGTTTATTTCGGGTGCCGACGGTCAGGAGCTAATGCGCATGATCGACGCGGAAGACTACGACTTTGTAGAAGTGCATTCTTTGGGTAAAACTACTCGCAGCGAAGACGCTATTGAAAAACATATTGATGCCATTTTGGCTTTGCCTTATATTAATGTTGATGCTATTGCTAAGGCCGATTTAAAAGTAGCAGTTGATGCGGTAAATTCTACTGGTGGAATTTCGATTCCCCCATTATTAAAGCGCTTAGGTGTAAAACGTACCGAACTTTTATATTGCGAGCCTAGTGGACTTTTTCCGCATAATCCCGAGCCTCTAAAAGCGCATTTAGGTGATATTATGAAAGTGGTGAAAGAAAAGTCTTGTGATATTGGTATCGTGGTAGATCCTGATGTGGACCGCCTAGCCCTTATTTCTGAAGATGGAGAAATGTTTGGCGAAGAGTACACTTTAGTGGCTGCTGCCGATTACCTGTTAAATCATAAAAGCGGATCTCTCGTAAGTAATTTAAGCAGCAGTCGTGCTTTACGCGATTTAGCCAAAGAGCGCGGCGTTGATTATGCCGCTGCTGCCGTGGGTGAAGTGAATGTGGTAACCAAAATGAAAGAAGTTAAGGCCGTTATCGGTGGCGAAGGTAATGGGGGAGTAATCTTACCCGACTTACATTATGGTCGCGATTCACTTGTAGGTATAGCTATTATTCTTTCGCATCTGGCTACAGCCGGAAAAACCTTAAGTGAATTACGTGCCTCTTACCCGGCCTATTTTATGGGCAAGAATAAAATTCAGCTGGAAGCAGGAATGGATGTAGATGGTATCTTAAATAGCATTGCTACCAAATATCAAAAGGAGGAAGTTAGCACCATTGATGGTGTTAAAATAGACTTCGCCGACGAATGGGTACACATGCGAAAGTCGAATACGGAACCGATTATTCGTATTTATACCGAAGCAAAATCTCAAACTGCCGCCGATAGTTTGGGAGAACGATTTATAAATGAACTAGCAGCTTTGGCCAATTAATTTTTAGCCCATGAATAGTACCACCTCAAAACTAGCGCACACGAAATGGGAAGAGCACTTCCAAGAGTTTCGCGATAATATAATTGGCCAAAATGCCGAATTTGTGGGTCCTTATGGCCCCAAGCCTATTATTTATGCCGATTGGATTGCGAGTGGCAGATTATATGGGCCTATAGAGGATAAGATGAAATCTGAGTTTGGTCCTTTAGTAGCCAACACACATACCGAAACTTCGTATACGGGTGCCATGATGACGGCGGCTTATAGTGAAGCCAAACGCATTATAAAAGAGCATGTTAACGCTGCCGCAGATGACGCCTTTATTCCCACAGGAACAGGAATGACGGGAGCAGTGTTAAAACTTCAACGCATTCTAGGGTTTAAGATTCCCGAGCAATTCACCGATCGTATTAAGATTGAAGAGCACGAACGTCCGGTAGTTTTTATCAGCCACATGGAGCATCATTCGAATCAAACCTCTTGGCTAGAAACGATAGCGGAAGTGGTGCAAATTCACCCTTGTCCGCAAGGCGCTCTCGATCTTAATCATTTTGCCCAATTGCTAGAGCAATATGCCGATCGTCCCTATAAAATTGCCAGTATTACCTCCGCGAGTAATGTAACTGGCGTTTTCACACCCTACCATGAAGTAGCCAAAATGATTCATGCCGCGGGTGGTTATTGTTTTGTAGACTTCGCTTGCAGCGGACCCTACGTTGATATTGATATGCATCCAAACGATCCCCAAGCGCATTTGGATGCGATTTTCTTTTCACCACATAAATTTTTGGGTGGACCGGGAACACCTGGTGTCCTAATTTTTAATTCTAAATTATACAAGAATAAAGTTCCTGATCATCCCGGTGGTGGCACCGTAACTTGGACTAACCCTTGGGGTGGTCACCAATATATTTCCGACATAGAAGCGCGTGAAGATGGCGGCACTCCGGGTTTCTTGCAAACTATGCGCGCCGCTTTGGCCATTCGCTTAAAGGAGAAAATGACGGTAAAAGCCATTCGAGCTCGCGAGCATGAATTGCTTACTTATATTTTTAATCGCTTAGAAAAGGTTCCGGGTCTTGTAATTTTGGCCGGAAATATTAAAGAGCGTTTAGGAGCAGTTTCCTTCTTTGTGGAAGGTTTGCATTATAATTTGGTAGTGCAATTGCTTAACGACCTGTTTGGTATTCAAACGCGTGGCGGTTGCAGTTGTGCAGGAACTTATGGGCACTATCTTTTTCATCTTGGTGAAGAAGCGAGCGATAAAATTAGGGCGCAAGTTGATGCGGGCGATTTATTTGTACGTCCCGGTTGGATTCGCTTATCGGTGCATCCCACTTTAACTGATAAAGAGGTGATAGAAATTTGCGATGCCATCGAGCATGTGGCAACCCACGCTCAGCATTATACTAGTCAGTATTATTGTCCCAAAGGATCCAATACTTTCATTTACGCCAATCGAGAAACTGGCACCCAAGCGCTGATAGATTCTTGGTTTAAATTATGACCCAGACGCCCATTTATTTCGATTACGCCGCTTCCACCCCCATGCGCAAAGAGGTGGTAGAGTATTATTCGGAATTATTATTAGGCTCACAAGCCAACCCTTCTAGTAGCCACTCTTTTGGACGAAAAGCCAAAGTGGTATTGGAATCTAGCCGCAAGCAAATTGCCAAATTAATGGCATGCCAAAGTGCGGAAATTATTTTCACTTCGGGCGGTACTGAAGCTAATAATACGGCCATTGTTATGGCCTTACGCGACTTAAAAGTAAAGCGCATCATCACCAGTCCACTCGAACATCATGCAGTTTTACACGCCGCTGAACTTTGGTCTAAGGCCTTTGGCGCCAAGTTTTCCATCCTTTCGGTAGATGCGCAGGGACAAATTAACTTGGCGGAATTAGAATACGAATTGCAAAAGGAGGGACCGGCTTTGGTATCCCTGATGCATGGCAATAATGAAATCGGCAATCTAAACGATATAAAAGCCATTGGCGATTTAGCCCACAAATACAATTCGTACTTTCATAGTGACACTGTGCAAACGGTGGGGCACTTCCCTTTAAATTTAGGCGATTTACCGATTGATTTTGCCTCAGCTTCAGCGCATAAATTTCATGGTCCTAAAGCGGTAGGGTTTTTATACCTCTCGCAAAAATTAAGAGTGCAAGCATTAATTTCTGGAGGAGCGCAACAAAGAGGATTGCGCGGTGGAACGGAGAATATTTTTCAAGTAGGGGCCATGGCGAAAGCTCTAAGCTTGGCATATGAGCACCTGGACGAAGAACGCTCTCATATTGAAGAGATTAAAAGCTATTTCTTAACACAATTAAAAGAGAAAATTCCAGCGGTTTATACCAATGGACAGAGCGGCGAACTAGGGAAAAGTTTGTATACCGTGGCCAGCATTTCTTTCCCTTTGAAAGAGGATAATGGCATGCTACTATTTAACTTAGATCTGCATGGTTTTGCCGTTTCGGGTGGCAGCGCATGTTCCTCGGGAAGTGTGCAAAGTTCGCATGTTATTGCTGCCCTAAAACCCAATCACCAAGATACCGTGCTACGAGTATCCTTCGGTAAAGACAGCAAAAAGGAGGAAATCGATTTGTTAATCAATTACCTCCTTAGTTTATAATTGGAAGGTTACTTGCCCACTTATTGGCTCAGTTCCTTTTTCTTACTCAGGTAACCGAATAGTTTTTTATCTTTAATCATGTTACCTACCATTTCTGGTAAGGCAAATTCCCAACCTTCTTCGCCTTTGCGGATGCGTTTTAGGATATCGCGCGAGAAGATTTGCAGGATACTCGGATCGTAATCGTCAATATCTTTTATTCTGCGGTTAAATACCAAGAAATCGAAAAGGGGCTTGAAGCGCGGATGGATATTTAAGCTTTCACTCGTTTGTATTGGCTCATTAGGATTAGGCTGGTAAGGATACACATAAAGCTTAAGGTCGGTCGAGTAAAGAATTCCGAAGGCCTCTAGAATACCACCTTTTAAGTCGCGGTAATAACGTCCGTCGAAAAGCTCGTTTAAATTGCTAACCCCCATTATGAGGCCCATGCGTTCTTCCGTATAACGAGAGAAATACTCAACCAGCTTATAGTATTGTTGGTAATTTGAAATGAGTACGGTTTGCCCCAGTGAGCAGAGAATTTCCGCTCTATCCAAAAAATCTTGTTCGTCAATTTCACCTTCCGCTTTGAGATTATTTAGGGTAATTTCAAAAAGGACTTCTACCGAATCGGGACTAACCTTTCGCTCTTGCATAAAGCTTTTCCGAGCCTTGCTAATCATATCCATATTTACCTTGGTAACAGGACGGAAACTTCCTCTTACCGTAAGAATATTCTTTTTGTAGAGTAGGGCAGCGGGTAATATATTATTGCCTTCGGGACCAAAAATAACAGCGTCGGTCATGCCGTATTGTAAGAGTCTTAGCGACATCAAACGGTTATCAACGTGGGCAAACTCAGGCCCTTCAAAATGGATCATATCGATCTCCATTTTATAGCGGGCAATATTGTCGTAAAGTGATTTTAGTAACTCTTCGGGATTGTTGCGGATATTAAAAACTCCATAAATGAGATTTACTCCCATAACCCCAATCGTTTCTTGCTGTAAGGCCGCATCTTCCTCTTTCATGCGCACATGAAAAAGTACATCATTCGGTTCTTGATCGGCGCTAAGCTGAAAGCGAATTCCCATCCAACCGTGTCCCTTAAATTTACGCGTGAAATTAATGGTAGCAACGGTATTTGCAAAAGTGAAATAACATCTTTGGGGGTGAAGATCACGCTCTAAGCGCTCCTCCATTAATCCATATTCATGGTCAAGCATCTTGCGCAAGCGCGCTTCCGTTACATAACGGCCGTCTTCTTCAACGCCATAAATAGCGTCCGAAAACTTTTTATCATAGGCGCTCATGGCCTTGGCTACAGTTCCCGATGCGGCACCTACACGAAAGAAATTTCGAACTACTTCTTGGCCAGCACCAATTTCAGCAAATGTTCCATAAATGTTTTCATTGAGGTTTACCTTCAGAGATTTCTGGGCGGTAGAGAGAACGAGACGTTCCATAAGACAGAGCGATTTTAGCTATTAATTCCATACAAAAGTAGGATTCTATTCTCTTAAACTTCTTTAAAAGCCTAAAAGTTTTACCCTAATTTTGACCGGTGGAAATGACTATGAAAATTTTAGGCAGTGGTACTTCTCAAGGGGTGCCAGTTATTGGTTGCAAGTGCAGAGTTTGCACTTCGGTAGATGCGAATGACCATCGCTTGCGAAGCTCCGCAATTCTACAGTCGGCTACAACTACGGTATTAATAGACAGTGGTCCTGATATGCGTTACCAGCTCTTACGGGCGGGTATTGATGATATTGATGCCGTATTAATTACCCATCAACATCAAGATCACACCGCTGGTATTGACGATTTAAGAGCCATTAATTTCATCCAGAAACACAGCATACCTATCTACTGCAGTGAAGCCGTCGAAATGCGTATTCGCGAGCAATATTCCTATATTTTTCAAAATTCCGATTATCCTGGTATTCCTCAAATAAACTTTAGAAGAATACCAAGCAATTCCTTTTTAATTGGTGATATAAAGGTGCAGCCTCTTTTTCTTTGGCACGCCGATTTACCAGTAATTTGTTTTCGGGTGGGCGATTGCGCCTATATAACCGATGCCAACAATATTCCCAAGCGTGAATGGAAGAAATTACAAGGCCTAGAAAACTTGGTGATTAATGCTTTACGCAAAGAGAAGCACCATTCGCATTTCAGTTTAGAAGAGGCCCTAACTTTGGCAGATGACTTAAGTGTTACAAATTGTTATTTTACGCATATCAGTCATCAAATGGGTAGGCATGCCACGGTGCAAGCCGAATTAAAACAAAACCGTTTTTTAGCTTGGGATGGTTTAGAACTTCCCATTAATATCTAATACAAATGAAAAGGGAAAATAAAAGTGGGAAAGCTTTAAATCTTGGCACTTTGGGTCTAAATTCCTTTATGGTGCTCTTAAATTTGGGGCAATGGTTTTTAGTGGAAGTAATTAATTGGACCGAGCTTTATTCTTTTGGAGAGCAGGCGACAGGCCCTTACTTTTACAAAAGCGCCGCTTTATTTGCCATGGTCCATCTTTACTGGGGACTTCTTTTTTTAGCGATGCTTTTTCTTAGCATAATTACTGTTCTTTTTAAGAAGAAAATACTAATTCGTGTCGCTTTGGTTTTAAATCTACTTTTTGTTGCGGCCTATCTTTACCACGGAACGATCGGCGGCTAATGGTAAAAGATAAATTCTTGTGTTTCAACCGAAATTTGATGTTTAAACCTTAATATTGTAAACATATAGAATCAATTTTAGTTAAACTCTGCATGAAAAGAAACATTATTCGAACAACATTTTTTAGTCTAATACTAGGTTTTAGTACTACTCTATCGGCACAGTCATGGATAACGGCTGGTACTATTCCTAGTGGTAGGCACCATCCAGTAACTTTTGCGCTTAATGGTTATGGTTATATGTTAACCGGTACCAATAGTTTTGGCGCTTTAACCGACGATTTTTATCGTTATGACCCTGTAACGGATGTTTGGGCAACTTTACCCGACTTTCCTGGTGGGGCGCGTTCCTTTTCCATTGGAACCACCTACGAAGGTTTGGCTTATATGGGCTTTGGTGTTTCCAATACCCAATATTTTGACGATTTATGGGTATTTGATCCCCAAACTGGCCAGTGGACGGAATTAGCTTCTTGTCCGGGCAATGCGCGTCGTCACCCTTCATTAATGGCTGCCGATGGGAAAATTTATATGGGTTTAGGAAATGACAATAGTGGTGACTTAAAAGACTTTTGGGTGTATGACATCCAAACCGATACATGGTCACAGCTACCTGATATTCCAGCTAGTTCGCGTCACCATCCTTTTCAATTTGCCATTGGCAAAGACGTGTTTTCTGGCATGGGCCACGGTGGTAATGTAATTTACGACGATTGGTATAAGTGGGATACTTTAACAAATAATTGGGCCACCATGGCCAATTTTCCAGGCGAAGCGAGAGTAGCTGGTACGCAATTTTCCAATCAGGGTTTTGGTTATGTTTTAAGTGGCGATGGCGATAATCATAGTTTTATGAACACAGGTGAAATGTGGCGTTACAATCCCGCAAACGATACATGGACGCAGTTGCCTTCTCATCCTGGTAGAAGTCTTTGGGCGCCAGGTTCTTTTGTAATTAGCGATACGATTTACTTTATGGGTGGCTTTAATCGCCAATTTTCAAGTTACCCAACTACTATGTATAAATTCCATCTTAACCCTTTAGGTATTGGAAACGAGGAGCAGCAAGCTTTGGAGACTTTTAGTTTTGATTTTTATCCTAATCCAAATTCAGGTACTTATTTGGAATATAAGTCTAACATGGAGATTGACGAGGTTGAAATTATCGATGCGCAAGGTAAATTTATGGGCACTTATCCTACCAATGGATCTCGAATCGATATTTCTAATTTAGCAGCAGGATTTTATCAGCTACGCATCTACCGTAAGGGTGAAATACTAGGGCAACAGAAATTGATCAGAAAGTAATTTCGATCTAAAACTATATTTTAGGTGGTTTTGGGGTAACTCAGAACCACTTTTTTTTGTAAAAATACCAAATGCTACCAAGGCTAATCAAGAACATTATTCCCAGAAGAATAAAGTAACCATTTTCAGTTTGGAGCTCTGGCATATTGCGAAAATTCATTCCATAAATACCAGCCAAAAAAGTAAGTGGAATAAAAATAACCGATAGAATGGTGAGGGTTTTCATGACCTCATTAAGGCGATGCCCCTGAATACTAAAAATGAGATTGATTTTACTTTCTAGCTCTTGCAGATCGAAATCGATATCGGTAATATGATTGTTGATTTGCTCTTTTAACTCGCTAAAGTATTTCGATTTTTGCTGGTAAAGACCTACTTTTTCAAGTTTTACAATAGTGTTACGCAAACTTGTAGCAGCTTTTTTAAAATTGAATAATTCTTGCTTTCTACTTTCTACCATGGCGGTAAAAGCGGGCGTGGGCTTGATATCCGTATCATCCAGAAGCAAGTCGCTTTGTTCTTCGTACTTCGTATAAGTCTCAAGATAATTATCAATAATAGATTCGATAAGGAGAAAGAGCAAATAGCTGGCATTTTTTTTTCGACTAATGCCACGATTATTACTTAAGCGTTCGCGGATCCACTCGAAATAGTCACCTGGTTTTTCTTGAATACTCCACACGTAATTATTTGATGCAATAAAAATCATTTGCTCGGAGGCTAGGGCTGTGTCGCCTTTTATTAAAACTTGCACGGCAAAAAACACTACGTTATCAAGCTCGATGACTTTATTGGTATGTTCTTGGTCGTTTATTAATTTAAGAAGGAAATCGTCGAGATTATTTTCACGAATAACCAATTTTATGGTCTCGCGATAATTCATTCCGTAGGTGTTCAGCCAGTTTACACCATCCCCAGTGGGGCTGATAAGAATGTCTTCGAGGCTAGTAAATCTAGTTCTACTAAAGTCCTTATTAGAATAGCTAATAAGATTAGTGTTCTCCAGAAATTCTAGTTCTTCTTTATTCATATCCATAGAAGGTAAAGATAAAATATACTATTGCGTTGTTGGCATTTCTTTTTCACAATTGGGTGAGTAGAGCCAAAAAAAAAGGGAGAAAATACATTCCTCCCTTTGCTTAATTTGGTTTAACTCATCTATTTCAAGCTTGTCTGTTTAATCAATTTTACAGCTATTGATGCCGAAAAGTCGGTATAAAGGGCAGAAATTAATGAAACTGGTAATTACGAAAATGCCTGCTACTACTAATAATACGGTAGCTAAAGTTCCCGCAATATTGCCGGTGAAATACAATAAAAGGATAACGGCAGCCACAATCAATCTAATGGTGCGGTCTAACTTGCCCATGTTTTTTTTCATGTTTTTTTCTTTGGTTATCTAACAAAGGTAGCTACTTTACTTTAGTTTAAGAGTAACTTAAGTTGCTTAAGCTTAATTAGTTTTAAACCGAAACGCTGTATTCTCGCAGGGCCTCGTTTAGGGATGTTTTTTTATCGGTGCTTTCTTTGCGTTTGCCAATAATGAGGGCACAAGGCACGTTAAAAGTCCCAGCGGGGAATTTTTTGGGATAGGTACCTGGGATAACTACGCTGCGCGAAGGAATGTATCCTTTAATTTCCTGAGGCTCATCGCCGCTAACATCAATAATTTTAGTAGAGCCTGTTAAAACTACATTAGCACCAAGCACGGCTTCTTTTTCAATGCGGATGCCTTCCACTACAATAGAACGGGAACCGATAAAGCAATTGTCTTCAATAATTACGGGGCTCGCCTGAACGGGCTCTAACACACCACCTATGCCTACGCCACCTGAAAGATGTACGTTTTTACCAATTTGTGCGCAACTACCCACCGTGGCCCAAGTATCAACCATGGTGCCTTCGTCTACATAAGCACCAATATTTACATAGCTGGGCATAAGTACAGTCCCCGCTGAAATATAAGCACCATAACGTGCTACGGCATGAGGTACCACTCGAATGCCTAATTCTTTATAGTTTGATTTCAAGGGGATTTTATCGTGAAACTCCATGGGTCCTGCTTCAAAAACCTCCATTTTACGAGTGGGAAAGTAGAGTATTACCGCCTTCTTTATCCATTCGTTAACAATCCACCCTTCAGTGCTGGGCTCAGCGCAGCGAAGACGGCCTTTATCGATTTCTTCAATCACCGCCTCAATGGCTTGCAAATATTTATTTTCACTTAATAGGGCTCGGTTTTCCCAAGCTTCCTCAATTAAAGTAGCGTAGTCTGTCATTATATTGATAATATTGCGCAAAAGTATAAGATTGGCGAAGATAATAGCCCTTGATATTGGAGGAAAACGCACCGGCATTGCCGAAACAGACCCCATGCAAATTATAGCGTCTCCACGCGAAACGGTAGCCACCCGAGAATTAGAAGCTTATCTAGTAAATTGGTTGAAGCTCGAAAAGGTTGAAGCTATTGTATTAGGTGATCCTTTAGGATTAGATGGTGGTGAAACGGATAATTCGGCCTTGGTAAAAGAGTGGGAGGATAAGCTCAAAGCATTATTTCCCACTTTAAGCATTCATCGGCAAGATGAGCGTTTTACCAGTAAGTTGGCCATGAAGAGCTTAGTGCAAAGTGGCATGAAGAAAAGTAAGCGTCGCGAAAAGGGTGCTTTAGATAAAGTAAGCGCCGCGATTATCTTGGATGACTTCATGCAAAATAGATAGCTACTATGAATCTTAGAGGGAGAGTGCGAAATAGTTTTGCTAATCCTTACTTTTGCCGCAAATTGAAATCATGATATTACCGATAGTTGCCTACGGAGATCCAGTTTTAAGAAAGGAAGGAGAAGAAATAACTAAGGATTACCCAAATTTGGATATTCTAATTAGCAATATGTTCGATACCATGTACAATGCACAAGGCGTAGGTCTTGCCGCTCCGCAGATTGGTTTGGCCATTCGTCTTTTCATTGTAGATACCACCCCTTTTGTTGATGAGGAGGATCCTGAAACGGAACAATTGAAAGATTTTAAAAAGGTCTTTATCAACGCGTGGATCGAGGAAGAAGATGGGGAAGAGTTTGTTTTTAACGAAGGCTGCTTAAGCATTCCCGATATTCGTGGCGATGTGGATCGCTTGGAACGGATTAAAATTAGATATGTAGACGAGAACTTTCAGGAGCAAGTGGAGGTTTATGATGGTCTAAAAGCACGCGTTATTCAACATGAGTACGATCATATTGATGGAATTCTCTTCACCGACTATTTAAGTCCTTTGCGTAAGAATATGATTAAGAAAAAGTTAGCTAAAATTTCTAAAGGCCAAATTAGTGTAGCATATCGAATGAAATTTCCCCTTGCCAAATGAGAATTGTAATTTTACTTAGTTTGTTAATTTTAGGTACGGCTTGTGCCCAAAATAATGGCCCCCTTGTTAATGCTGACCGCATTGAAGCATTAGAAGCAGAATTACGATCTAAAGAACGTATGGATACCACAATTGGTAATGCACTAATTGAAGAGTATGATGCCTTTGTAGCGGCACATCCTAAAGATAGTATGGCTCCGGTTTACCTTTTCAAAAAGGCCGAAGTTTTAAAGGCAACTAAGGGAAAAGAAAATGAAGCTATTGATGCTTTTAAAGCCGTGTATCAAAACTATGCGTATCACCAGAAAGGAGCAGAATCTATGTTGGCCCTAGCCTTATTTTACGAAGAAATGCGCTTTAAGGATTTAGCGGCTGCAACCTATCAAAAATTTATAGCAACCTACCCTAGCAATGTCTTAGCCAACGATGCACGTCAGCTTTTAGATTTACTCGATAACACCGTGGAAACAGAGATACAAATGGTGCAAAAATGGAAGGAAGAAGCAAAAAACTCTGAAAAATAAAAAAGAATGAAATTAGAAGAAATCTTATCAATTGGCGGAAAGCCAGGCCTTTATAAATTAATTAAGGCTACTCGCCAAGGTGTTTTAGTGGAGTCTTTAACTGACGGTAAAAGAATGCCTGTATCGCAAAGAGCTGAGGTTAGTGCCTTAAGCGATATCGCTATTTATACTTACGAAGAGGAGGTGCCTTTATCAGAGATTTTTGATAAAGTATACGACAAGGCGGAAGGCGGATTAGCAATTGATGCTAAAACAGCTAGCAACGATGAATTGAAGGCTTATATGGAAGAAATCCTTCCAAACTTCGATCAAGAACGGGTGTACCCAAGTCACTTGAAAAAACTATTCTCTTGGTATAATATGCTACATGCCAAGGATATGTTAATTCAAGAAACAGAAGACGCATCTGCGGAAGCGGAAGAAAGCGCTAAAGAAGGAGAGTAATGGCGCATACGCGACAGGAAAAGATGGAGGCCTTTGGTCGTTTATTAGATATTATGGACGATTTGAGGGCCGGCTGTCCTTGGGATAGAAAGCAAACTATGGAAACGCTGCGGCCTTTAACCATAGAGGAAACCTACGAATTAGGTGATGCCATTCTCGATCAAGATCTTCCTGAAGTGAAAAATGAGATTGGTGATATTCTGCTTCATATGGTTTTTTATGCCAAAATAGGGGAGGAGAAAGAGGCTTTTGATATGGCAGATGTGCTCGAATCCATTGCCGAAAAACTAATCCATCGCCACCCGCATATTTACGGCGATACCGTGGCGGAAGATGAGGAAACGGTTAAGGCCAACTGGGAATCCTTAAAATTAAAAGAGGGCAAAAAGTCGGTGCTTGAAGGGGTTCCTAAGTCGCTTCCAGCCATGGTGAAAGCCACGCGAATTCAAGAGAAAGCACGCGGTGCCGGTTTCGATTGGGATGAGAACAGCCAAGTTTTGGCCAAAATGGAAGAGGAATTAGCGGAGCTGAAAGCCGAAATCGCCTTAAAGGATTCCAAAAAGATGGAAAATGAATTTGGCGATCTTTTGTTTTCCATGATTAATGTAGCGCGCTTTCTTAAAATTGATCCCGAATCTGCCTTGGAGCGCACGAATAAAAAATTTATTAGGCGCTTTCAATTTATGGAAGAGCAGGCCAAAAAAGCCGATAAAGCCTTGGTTGATTATAGCTTAAATGAGTTGGAAGCTTTTTGGCAAGCGGCGAAAGGGGAGGAGTAATCCAAGTCTTATTTCTCTTAAATTAAATCTAGATTAATTATTTCACCAACACTTCATTAACTCCTTTGTTTTAGCTAAATTCCACGCTAAAATTTACAGGAGGCCATGAAAAAGCTTTATCTGATTAGACATGCCAAGTCATCTTGGATAGAAGAGGGTGTGGACGATTTCGATCGTCCCCTCAAGGGAAGTGGAATTCGTGATGCACACAATACTTCACAATGGATGGAACAACAGGGCTTTACGCCTGATTTGATTGTTTCTAGCCCCGCAACTAGAGCTTTACATACGGCCTTAATTTTCGCGAAAAACCTGCATTACCCTTACAGAGAAATTAAATTAAAAGAAGCCATTTACGAGGCTGAGGTGAAAGACCTGTTTAAGACTATTCGCAAATTAAAGGATAAGTACAATTCGGTGTTTCTATTTGGTCATAATCCCACCATCACCACGTTTGTAAACCACTGCATTGATCATATTATCGATAATGTTCCTACCACTGGTGTGGCTTGCCTAAATTTTGATGTTGAGCACTGGGCCGATTTGGAAACAGAGGCAGAACTCCTATTTTTTGATTTTCCTAAACGCAGAATTAAGAAGTGATTAACACCGTGCAACAGCATATAATTGCCCGCGATATTTCGTGGCTAGCCTTTAATGAAAGGGTTTTGCAAGAAGCCCTCGATGAAAGTAACCCAATAATAGAACGTTTACGCTTTTTAGGAATTTACTCCAGTAATATGGACGAATTCTTTCGAGTGCGTTATGCAAGCATGAAGCGCTTAGCGCAGATAAGCAGCAAAAAACAATTGCGATTGGGTCAAAGAGAGCCTGGCGATGTATTACAAGAGATCTCCGAAAAGGTAAAAGACCTTCAAGCACGCAGTCAAGAGATCAATGATATGTTAATGGCTGAACTCTCTCAGCACGACATTGAATTTGTTAACGAAAAGGATTTAACAGCGGGGCAGCAGGATTTTGTGCGGAATTACTTCGTAAATAAAGTAAGTCCTACCGTCTTTACTTTAATGATTGACCCGAACGTACCCGTTCCTGAACTGCGTGATAAAAGTATTTATCTGGCTATTAGAATGTACCTTAAGGGCGAAAAAGATAGTCCGCGCATTGCCTTAATCGAGGTGCCCAGCGATTTGGTAGGACGTTTTGTACAATTGCCGCGCTATGGCAAACAGTACTTGATGTACCTAGAAGACTTGATTCGCTATAACCTCAATTACATCCTTTTCATCTTTAATATAGAAAAGATAGAGGCGCATACTATTAAAATTACTCGCGACGCCGAGTTAGATTTAGACGATGATGTATCGAAGGGATTTTTAGAGAAAATGACCCGATCCGTTAAAAAAAGGCGCATCGGTGATCCAGTGCGTTTTGTTTACGACGAAGAAATCTCGCCAGAGGTATTAGACTTCCTTATTAATCGCATCGATCTCGACAATTTCGATAGCCTTATTCCCGGTGGAAGATATCACAATAAAAAGGATCTGATAAAATTCCCCGATTTGGGTAATCCCGATTTAGAGTTTGAGCGCTTCCCTGTTTATAATCACCCGGACTTAGACCTCGACCGCAGTATTTTAGAGGTGCTTAAAACAAGAGATGTCCTGCTCTTTTTACCCTACCACAACTTTAGTTATATCATTCGCACTTTACGTGAAGCTGCCCTAGATCCGCGCGTAAGGAGCATAGAAATTACGCTGTATCGCTTAGCAGATGAGTCGCGAATCATTTCCGCCTTGGTTAATGCCGCCAAAAACGGGGTAGAGGTAACTGTGGTTATTGAATTACAGGCGCGCTTTGATGAAGCTAATAATATTGGTTGGACCGAAGTATTACAGACCGAAGGCGTAAACGTGATTTTTGGCGTGCAAGGACTTAAAGTTCACAGTAAAATTATTTTGATAACCCGTGAAGAAGAAGATGGAATTCGCCATTATGCTTCCATTGGTACGGGTAATTTTAATGAAAGTACGGCGCGTTTTTATACGGATTATCATTTACTTACCGCCAATCCCAATATCACAAAGGACGCCGTTAAGCTTTTCGACTTTTTGCGGAATAATTATAAAGTGATGCGCTATAAGCATCTTATCGTTTCTCCTCATCATACCCGCAAGGCTTTTATCGCCTTAATTGATAAGGAAATTGATAATTCTAAGAAAGGTCGCCCCGCTGGTATTCAGCTGAAATTAAATAGTATATCCGATGTTAAGCTGATTGAGAAATTATATGAGGCGAGTTCTTATGGCGTTAAAATTAAGCTGATTGTTCGCGGTATTTGCTCACTTATTCCTGGAATTAAAGGTGTAAGCGAAAATATCGAGGCCATTTCCATCCTGGACCGTTATTTAGAACACTCGCGTTTATTTATATTCACCAATGGTGGTAATCCGCGCTACTTTTTGGGTTCGGCAGATTGGATGACTCGTAACCTGGATTTTCGTGTAGAGGTTTGTACTCCCGTGTATGATGATAAAGTGAAAAGACAACTGCGCGATCATTTTGATATAATTTGGAAAGATAATGTGAAGTCCCGCTGGCATAACGAAGAGCTCAATAACGAGTACAGACAAATTAAAGGGCCGAAAATTCGGTCGCAGTATGCCATGCACGACTATGTGAAAAAGCAATTAAAATCAGGGTAGTGAAGATACATAAGCTAGCAGGTATTGATATAGGCTCTAACTCAGTGCGATTATTAGTATCCAACGTAATCG
This sequence comes from Schleiferiaceae bacterium, assembly GCA_018401735.1. Classification (GTDB taxonomy): domain Bacteria; phylum Bacteroidota; class Bacteroidia; order Flavobacteriales; family Schleiferiaceae; genus Croceimicrobium. The sequence continues at coordinate 36,044 of JAGYKI010000015.1, read as the reverse complement.
AAACGAAAGATCAGGTAATATTTAAAAAGTCGTCTTTAACACGTTTGCCTATCCGGCTGGGGCCAGATGCCTTTGGCGATGGCAAAATAACGGCTCGAAACAGGAAACGATTGTTAGCTGGTATGCTGGCCTATCGGAATATTATGGAAGTGCACAACGTTGAAAAGTATCGCGCCTGTGCCACTTCCGCTTTACGCGAATCGAAAAATGGACTGCAGGTTGTTGAAGAAATTTATCAGGAAACGGGTGTCAATATTGAGTTAATAAGCGGTAAAGAAGAAGCCCGTATGATTTTTAGCAGTGATATGCTTGGTTCAGTAGTTCAGTCGGAGGGCAGCTTTTTGTATATCGATGTAGGAGGGGGTAGTACCGAGTTAACCCTTTTTAATAAAAAGATTATTGTGGCCAGTAAGTCCTTTAAAATAGGGACAATTCGCTTATTGAATGGTTTGGTGAAAAAGAGCCGCTGGCAAGAAATGGAGGAGTGGATTAAAGAACATACCTCCGGCTTGTCAGACATTTTAATGGTAGGTTCTGGTGGTAACATCAACCGAACTTTTAAGCTAAGCCAGAAGCTGAAAGGGGAGTACATTACTCTAACAGATCTGCAGAAAATAAGAGAAGACTTACTCGCTTTAGAAAACGACGAGCGTATGATTGTTTACGATTTGAATCCAGATCGAACGGATGTAATAACCCACGCTTTAAGAATTTACACTTCGGCTATGGCTTGGGCCGAAAGCACAAATATGATAGTTCCCAAAAAAGGTTTGGCTGATGGTATTGTGCGCTACCTTTATCGTGAACATTATCGATGACATATAGTTTTTTACTATTGAATTTTTTATTTGATAGTAATTGTAAATATTATCTTTGTCACACTAAATAATATAAAAATGGCCGTACTAAACGTAAACGATAGCGAGTTTAAGGATACCTTAAATACCAATGAAAAGGTAGTAGTTAAATATTATGCCGACTGGTGTGGAAACTGTAAACTATTTGCTCCGAAATATAAGAGAGTAAGCAACGAAGACGAAAATACTGGTATTGTATTTTTAGAAGTAGATGCTGAGAAATTCCCCGAAGCCCGCAAAGCAGGTAAAGTAGATAACCTACCTTATTTAGCGGTTTTTAAAAATGGTGAATTCTTAGATGGTAGTGCTAGCAGCAAAGAAGATTATTTAAGAAGCCTCATGGCTAAGTTATAATCTTTTAAAGACAGATTTCTCATCAGAGGGGCATGTTTGAAAAAACAGCCCCTTTTTTATTGAAATTATTTGAGCGTCGCTAAGGCTGCTTCGAAATTCGGATCTTGCGCGATCTCGGGTACTTGTTCACTATAAATCACCATTCCCTGTTCGTCTATAATAATGACGGCTCGCGACATAAGTCCTTCAAAGTCGCCGTCCATAATGAGTACATTATAGCGGTCACTGAAACTTGAATCGCGAAATTCAGAGAGGGTAATAACGTTTTTTATTTCCTCGGCTATGCAAAAGCGCTTGAAAGAAAAAGGTAGATCTCGACTGATGTTTAAAACCACAACATCTTCCAAATCTGCCGCTTCGCGATTGAATGTACGCACTGAATTGGCACAAATTCCAGTATCTACGCTAGGGAATATATTAAGTACTACCTTCTTACCGAGATAGCTTCTTAAGCTATGGTTGTTTAAGCCTTGATCAACTAAGCTAAAGTTCGGCGCTTTGCTGCCTAGTTTTGGCAGTTGACCGCAAGTATGCGCTGTAACTCCTTCGAGTGTAATTGTTGGCATAAAATAATTATTGGCTTTAAGGGTTTGAAAGCCATTTCTAAATTTAAGGCCTTCAATTTCCACTTTGATTTAAAAGTAAAAGCCGCCGCGATTTCTTAATCGGGACGGCTTTTACTATATAAAACTAGACTTATGATTTTAGTGCTTCCAGCGCTGCTTCAAAATTAGGATCTTGTCCAATTTCAGGTACTTGTTCTGTATAAATAACCTGCCCTGCCTCGTTAACGATAACAATGGCACGCGACAGTAAGCCAGCAAAACCGCCATCGGTAATCATCACTTTATAGGCATCGCTAAAATTGCTATCGCGGAACTCCGATAGGTTAACCACATTTTCAATTCCTTCTGCTGCGCAAAAGCGTTTGAAAGCAAAGGGTAGGTCACGACTGATATTAAGGATGCTTACATTTTCTAAATTTGTTGCTTCTTTATTAAAAGTGCGTACAGAATTAGCACATACGCCCGTATCAATGCTTGGGAAAATATTAAGAACGACTTTTTTTCCTTTATAGTCCTTAAGCTCTTGCACTTTCAGGCTTTCATCAACCAGTTTAAAGTTAGGCGCTTCTGTACCAATTGCAGGTAAATCACCTTTGGTATTAATCGGATTTCCTCCGAGAGTAATTTTTGCCATGATTTGTTGTTTTAGTGGTAACAAAAAAAGCCACCTCTTGTTTGAGGTGGCTTGATTTTTTACGATTTATTATTTCTTATCGTCTACTTCTTCAAACTCAACGTCGGTTACATCATCTGCCCCTCCGCCTTCGTTAGAAGCTTGTGTGCCAGGATCGGCAGCGCCATCTGCACTACCTTCTTGCTGTGCCTTGTACATTTCTTCAGATGCGTTTTTCCAAGCTTCGTTGATTTTTTCCATAGCCGCATCGATACCAGCGATATCTTGCGCCGCATGTACTTTTTTAAGCTCTTCTAAGGCTTCTTCAACAGGCTTTTTCTTATCATCTGAAATTTTATCGCCAAATTCTTTTAACTGCTTTTCAGTTTGGAATACCATACTGTCCGCTTGGTTAAGTTTTTCGACTTTCTCTTTGGATTTCTGATCCGAATCAGCATTAGCTTCGGCTTCTTGCTTCATGCGATCAATTTCTTCCTTACTTAAACCTGAGCTCGCTTCAATTTTAATACTCTGCTCTTTGCCAGTCGCTTTATCTTTTGCCGAAACTTTTAAGATACCATTGGCGTCAATATCAAAGCTTACTTCAATTTGGGGTGTGCCACGCGGTGCAGGAGGAATATCTGTCAGTTGGAAACGTCCGATAGTTTTATTAACGTTTGCCATAGGGCGCTCGCCTTGTAAAACGTGGATATCTACTGCTGGCTGGTTATCGCTTGCGGTAGAAAAGGTTTCCGATTTTTTGGTAGGAATAGTGGTATTCGCTTCAATAAGCTTGGTCATAACACCACCCATCGTTTCAATACCCAATGATAAAGGGGTAACATCTAATAAGAGTACATCTTTTACATCGCCAGATAAAACACCACCTTGTATAGCTGCGCCTAAGGCTACTACCTCATCGGGGTTTACACCTTTTGAAGGTTCTTTACCAAAGAATTTTTTAACCGCTTCTTGTACCGCGGGGATACGAGTAGATCCACCTACTAAAATTACTTCATCGATGTCAGATACATCTAAGTCAGCATTTTTAAGGGCTTTGCGACAAGGGGCAATGGTACGGTCTACTAAATCGTGCACTAATTGCTCGAATTTAGAACGCGATAATTTTCGAACCAAGTGCTTAGGGCCACTAGCAGTAGCGGTAATATAAGGTAAGTTGATTTCGGTTTCATTACTAGATGAAAGCTCGATTTTAGCTTTTTCAGCAGCTTCTTTCAAGCGCTGTAACGCCATAGCATCTTTGCTAAGGTCAAAGTCTTCTTCAGCTTTAAATTCAGCCACTAACCAATCGATTAGTTCTTGGTCGAAGTCATCACCACCTAAGTGCGTGTCACCATCGGTAGCTAATACTTCAAATACACCATCGCCCAATTCTAAAACTGACACGTCATGCGTACCACCACCGCAATCGAAAACGGCTACTTTTTTGTCTCCGCCTTTTTTATCAATTCCGTAAGCTAAAGAAGCGGCAGTGGGTTCGTTGATAATTCGTTTTACAATTAGACCAGCAATTTCACCTGCCTCTTTGGTAGCTTGACGCTGAGAGTCGTTAAAGTATGCTGGAACAGTAATAACTGCTTCAGTAACTTCTTCGCCTAAATAGTCTTCTGCAGTCTTCTTCATTTTTTGAAGAATCATCGCTGAAAGCTCTTGTGGCGTATACATTCTACCATCAATGTCAACACGTGGGGTGTCGTTATCACCTTTAACAAGGTTATAAGGTACACGTCCCGCCTCTTTGCTCATTTCACTAAAAGTAGAGCCCATAAAGCGCTTTATAGAGTAAATGGTTTTATGCGGATTGGTAATCGCTTGTCTTTTGGCTGGATCACCCACTTTTCTTTCGCCACCTTCAACGAAGGCAATCATAGATGGTGTAGTTCTTTTTCCTTCGCTATTAGGAATTACTACTGCTTCGTTACCTTCCATTACGGCAACGCAAGAATTAGTAGTTCCTAAATCAATGCCAATGATTTTTCCCATGGCTATTATGAGTTTTAGTTAGTAAGTTCAATTTCACGCTTGGAAAGTCAAACCGTATGCCACTTGGTCTACAACAAAAAATCCTGACAGAATTGTCAGGATTTTCGAAAGTTTAATTTTTTTGTCGGTTAAATTGTCGCTCTGTCAGGCTAGAAACAAATCTTTTCGTTGTTTACGCACCAACATGTGTCACCATTAATATTGCCCATTTCAAAGCGAGCGAAATTTAAATCGCAGGTAGTTTGACTAACGATTAAGCGATCATAGAGCTGTGTTTGTAAGCTAACATCTAAACGACGTGAAAAAGTGCGCGAGCTTAAAATACCACTACCATTTATAACCTGACTATAGTCTGGGCGATTTTGGTTTATGCCTGTACTCGGTTTATTCAATTCTATAAAAGTCATAAGCTCTTCGGAAGCTCCGTAAATTTCTACATCTAAAGAGCGGAAAAAACGAATGATATTGGGGTTTTTCTCTAAACGTTCGGCTAAGGCTTGGTTTAGTTCATTGCCAGTAAAGGTTAAATTGATATCATCAAATCTAGACTCAACTAAAGGCAAAGTAATAGTGGTGGTTTTAAATTCTTCTACTTTGGTAAGAAGGTTTACCTCTTTGTAATGAAACTTGATTAAGGGCTGGTAAGCAGTCATTTTGATTGTTGCATCGGGACTGTTTCCCGTTAAATCTTGTCTTACCCTAAACTGAATCAAGCCGTTGTAAACTTTGGCCGTTACGGTGGCGCGAGGAATTTCAATAACGATTTCTCCTACAATTCCTGTTCTTGCGCTAGCTTCCGAGCCATCTTTACGAATTACAGCCACTTCATATTCTTTTTCATTTTGAATAGGCATTTCACTGGGAACTCGGAAAAGATAATAGCCGTCGCTGGTAAATAAACCTGAATCTAAAGGAATTGAGTTATCATAGACTAAAGGTGCTTCTTTATCGAAAGTGCTAGCATCTTTGGAGTATTCTCTAATGTAAACTGCTATATCTGCAGTGTCGTAATACAATGAATCCGACTGGCCAAATGAGCTTGAGGCTGGTTCAGTCCCTAAATAACCTCTTTGCACACGCACGTAGTTGGTATCGAGTTTAGGATTGAGCATTCCGTAGATAATACTCAAGTCTTGGTATTCCGCATTAATATCTACTTCATTATCGCAGCTGGATAAGGCAGCAACTGCGGTTAGGGCCAAAAGTATTTTTTTCATGTAGGCAGAGTTCTTTTAGGGTTTGCATCGGGGCAAGCCTCAAAAGTATAAATTTGTGCGCAGAAATATATACTATGTCAGTAGCAAGCTCAGATTTTAAAAAAGTTACGACCAATTCGGTGCAAGAGATGAAGCGCAAAGGCGAAAAAATCTCTATGTTAACGGCCTACGATTATACTCTTGCTAGGATTATCGATCAAGCAGGAATTGACGTTATCCTAGTTGGTGATAGTGCTTCCAATGTAATGGCGGGTCATGAAACCACTTTACCCATTACTCTTAATGAAATGATTTATCATGCAAGCTCCGTAGTACGAGCAGTTACAAGAGCTTTGGTAGTGGTGGATTTACCTTTTGGATCGTATCAAGGAAATTCGAAAGAGGCCTTGGTTTCCGCTATACGAATAATGAAGGAAAGTGGCGGACATGCTGTGAAATTAGAAGGGGGTATTGAGATTTTAGAATCGATTCAGCGTATTTTAACAGCGGGAATCCCAGTAATGGGCCATCTGGGTTTAACCCCCCAAAGCATTTATAAATTTGGCACTTATACCGTTAGAGCAAAGGAGGAAGAGGAGGCCGATAAGCTTATTGCTGATGCATTGGCTTTAGAAGCAGCGGGTTGTTTTGCCTTGGTTTTAGAAAAAATTCCTGCTCATCTAGCTAAACGTGTGGCCGAAAGCTTAAGTATTCCCGTTATTGGTATTGGCGCTGGCGCAGATGTGGATGGTCAAGTTTTGGTTTTACACGATATGTTAGGAATGACTCATGAGTTTAATCCTCGCTTTTTACGCCGCTATTTAGATATGTATACCGAAATTACCGGTGCTGTTCGTCAGTATGCTCAGGATGTGAAAGATGGCGATTTTCCTAATGCTCAGGAACAATATTAGTGTTGAAAGTAGAAGAGAGGATAGTATTTGAAGACAATCATTTGATTGTGGTCAATAAATTGGCGGGAGAGCTAGTACAGGGCGATTTTACGGGTGACAAGCCATTATTAGAATTGGTACGAGACTATATTAAAGCTAAGTATAATAAACCAGGCAATGTTTTTTGTGGTTTGGTACATCGCTTAGATAGGCCCACTTCGGGAATGGTGATTTTCGCTAAAACCTCCAAGGCCTTAACTCGTATGAATAAGCTTTTTGAAACACGTAGTTTGGAGAAACGTTATTTTGCAGTGCTAGCGGAAAGGCCTCCCGAAGACTTGACACGCTTGGAGCATTGGTTGCGCAAGGATGCCACTAAAAACAAATCCTTCGTGGTGAAAGCGGAAAGTAACAATGCCAAGAAAGCTCAGCTTGATTATCAACTGATTGCGGCTTCGCAAAAATATTTTCTCGCGGAAGTGAATCTCTTAACCGGTCGTCATCACCAAATTAGGGCACAGTTAGCTAGAGAAGGTAATCCTATTAAAGGGGATTTAAAATATGGCTATCCGCGCAGTAATCATGATGCTAGCATTAGTTTGCATGCTGGTAAAATTTCATTTGCACATCCGGTAAGTAATGAAATGATTAACTTAACTGCCCCTTGTTTAGGTGAGGATGCAATTTGGCGCGTTTTTAATACCTACATTTCAGAATGAAACTTATTTTAGATTTAGCACTTTTAATATTGCTTTTCTGGTTTTTTAGAAAGGGCGTGAAATTGCTTTTTCCCAAATCAAATTTTAAGATCGAAATTTCATCAGAGTCACAAGATGCACTAAGGCAGTATCGGCGGCGCTACTTTTTAATCTGGGCGCTTCTATTTGTGCTGATTAGCTCTATTGCTTATGCTGCGCTCTATTTTTTAGATCAAGATATTTTCGTTTCAGCCAAGTTCGAGGGTTTATATTATGGTGTTAAGCCTCAGGCTTATATTCAAACAGCTATGCTTTTTGCGGCCTTATGTTCCGTAGTTCTGGCTCCTTTTTTTAACGAGCGCCTGCAAAAGGATGGCTTGAGTTTTTACCTCGATGAATTACAAGAGCATGTTCAGGGTTATAAAATAAAAGGCTTAAAGCTTCTGCAATTGGGTTTCGGACTCATTCTTTTGGGAGCACTTCTCTATGCGCAAATGCAAACTTTTTTTGTAATGAACCCAGAAGAGGGTAGAGCGATGCAGGGCTTTTCTAGCGATTATCGCTTTAAACTGTCAGATATTAAAGAAATAAATAATCAGAAAGAGTTATTAATTATCTTTAATAACGATGATACTCTTTATATGGGAGTATATGATTATGACGAAAAAGAAGTAATTGATTTTATAAATAAAAACACCCCGTAATTTACGAGGTGTTTTGTTTTTAGATGATTTTAAGCAATCTCAATACGTCTTTTGGTTTTGATTTCTTCCTGCGATTTCTTTGGTAGTTCTAAATGTAGAATACCATTGTTGAAACGGGCTTGAATATTTTCCTCATCGATTTGCCCTTCCTTAAATTGGAAGCTACGTTTGAAGCTCTGCTTGATAAACTCTTTTCGGTGGAACTTAGCACTTGTGGGCTCGTTGCTTTCTTTTTCCCACTCTGCACTAAGAGTTATCAGGCCTTTGTCTAACTCGATATTGATCTGATCCTTTTCGAATCCAGGAACTAAAAGCTCCAATGAAAATGAATTTTCATTTTCACTAATATTAACTGCTGGATTTCTTCTAATTTGGTTTAATTGCTGCGACCAATGTAAAGGTTCATCTCTAAAAAATGTGTCAAATAATTGATTCATGTTGTTCATTTCAGGTTTTCTAATTATAGTTTTCATAGTAATGTTTTTAATTTCCTTTTGCTTAGTCAACTTATATACCAAGGCTAAAAATGAGGCATTAGGGGAAGAAGGGGTTGCCATAATGACGCGTAATAAATTTTTTGCAAGTCATATTGTCTTGATTGTGTATTATATGCTGTCAAATGGTTTCTTTTGCAAATTCAAATTTGTAACATGAAAAAGGTATTAGCCACAGTTTTAGTTTTAGCTATTTATTCTTGCAGTACAGTTCCTCTTACAGGAAGAAGACAGCTTAGTTTAATTCCAGGGGCTCAAATGTCCTCAATGGCTGTGGATCAGTATAAGCAGGTTCTAGGTCAGTCCAAGATTGTAAATGGAACCGCCCAATCAAAAATGGTAAAGGATGTGGGAGCGAGAATTTCTGTGGCCGTTGAAAAATATCTTCGACAAAAAGGGCATGCAGATATGATTAAGGAGTTTGCTTGGGAGTTTAATTTAATTGAAGAGAATGTAGCCAATGCTTGGTGTATGCCAGGCGGAAAGGTGGCTTTCTATACCGGTATCATGGGTATTTGCCAAGATGAGGCAGGGGTGGCTGTGGTAATGGGTCATGAAGTCGCACATGCAGTGGCTAAACATGGTTCTGAACGCATGAGTCAAGGCTTGGTTCAGCAGTTTGGGGGTATGGCATTGCAAGTAGCCTTGCAAGATAAACCAGCAGAAACCCAAAGTTTATATATGGCAGCTTATGGATTAGGTGCTCAGTATGGAGCGATACTTCCATTTAGTCGTTTGCATGAAAGTGAAGCCGATGAAATGGGCTTGGTATTTATGGCGATGGCCGGCTATGATCCGCGCGAAGCACCCAAATTTTGGGAGAGAATGGCGGCACAATCCGGTGGCGCAGCTCCCATGGAGTTCTTATCAACTCACCCTTCAAACCAGACGCGTATTAAAGATTTAAATGCCCAAATGGCTAAGGCTTATTCAATTTACCAGAAAAACCAAATCCAAAAATAATTAGCCTTTGAAGGTAAAAGATTTTCTAAAGATTTTTGGGGCCATTGTGGCTCTGCAAGTGGCTACAGTTTATCGACAAGAAAGCGATGCCCTCTACTTTTTAAGTAAGCCTTTAATAATGGCCTCTTTGGGTATTTTTGTTTACTCTAAAATAAATAAGGCAGATCTTAAAGCCAAAGGCTATTTGTTAATGGCGATTTTTTTTTCTTGGCTTGGCGACGTTCTTTTAATGTTTGAAGGAACCACTATGTTTTTGGCGGGAATGGGAAGCTTCGCCCTCGCACATGTGGCTTATATAGTATTTCATCGTTTACATTTCATAAAAAGTAATGGCTACAAGGTATTTAGTGCGGTACTCTTTTGCCTTATTCTAGCCACTTTAGTTCTCTATCTTGTAAGTATTCCCAAAAACTTGGAGCTGTTTATTTATGCTTACTTTTTGGTGCTAATGGTCCATTTGGTTATCGCCACCTTAAACTCGGAAGTCTCAAACCTTGGTGCTTTGCCAGCTTTTGGAATAGGACTTTTTATCGTTTCAGATGTTTTAATTGGAATCAATATTTTTGGTGGAGCCAAAAGTGTCTATGTTTCAATGGCTGTGATGTTAAGCTATTCCGTGGCGCAAGCCATGATTGTTTTGGGAATTCTTAAAAATAAAGGTCTAAGCAATTAATAGCTAATCCGCTTACAGCGGATCTACATCGAAAATAATTTGTAAACGCTTTTGGGGATACTCCTTCTCAAAATTAGTGACCTGCTCTATTAATAGCTTTTTTGCTTTAGGCCGGTCAATGCTGTTTTCGAGCTTGAGTAGCATTTCCATTTGATATTGCCCCCTTAAACGATTGGCCAAAGGATATTCGGGTCCAATGAGGCGATTACCAAAAACTTCTTTTAACATTTGAGCAAGAATACTGGCCCTTTGCTCTAAGTGAATTTGCTCGCGATGGCGCACAGTAATGCGCAACAAACGATTAAATGGTGGGTATTTATAATCACGACGCTCTATGATTTCCTTTTCATACAGAGACTTAAAGCGATTTTGTTGCACCTTACTAATTACATCATGCCTTGGATCACTTGTTTGAATAATTACTCTACCGCGTTCTCCTTTTCGGCCTGCTCTTCCAGAAACCTGGGCGAGCATTTGAAAGGCTTTTTCATGCGATCGAAAATCTGGAAAAAAAAGGAGGGTGTCGGCATTCATGATCCCTACTAAACCTACATTAGCAAAATCTAGTCCTTTAGTTACCATTTGTGTACCAACTAGAATATCGGTTTCTCCGTCTTCGAAAGCCCCTATTATATTTTCGTAGGCCTTCTTCTTTCGAGTGGTATCAAGGTCCATACGTTGTACCGTCAACTCAGGGAACATTAAACTTAAATCGTCTTCTAATTTTTCGGTACCAAAGCCTAATGACTTTATTTGGTGACTTTTACAAGCAGGGCATTGATGCGGGATGCCTGCTGTATAGCCGCAATAATGGCATCGTAAATGATTGCGATTCCGGTGATAGGTCATACTAATATCACAGTTTTTACACTGCAGCACATGGGCACAATTCTCACACTGAATAAAAGTGGAAAAGCCACGACGGTTTTGAAAAAGAATAACTTGCTTTTTACTTTTTATACAGGCTTCAATTTCGGCGATTAATCGTTCAGAAAAATGGCCTTTGAGTTTTTTGCGCTTACGCTCTTCCTTCATGTCCACCGCGATAATTTCTGGCATTTCAATATTACCATAGCGCTCGGTTAGACTAACCAACACATATTTATTACGCTTGCAATTAAAATACGATTCAAAAGAAGGAGTGGCCGAACCGAGTAAAACTTTCGCCTTATGGAAACTTGCTAAAACTATGGCCGAGTCGCGCGCATGATAGCGTGGCGCAGGATCGTATTGCTTGAAACTGTTTTCGTGTTCCTCATCTACAATTACTAAATCGAGATTGCTGAAAGGAAGAAATATACTACTACGTGCCCCTACTATTAAACGTGGTTTCATGGGGTTCTTCACTAGCTCTAACCAATTTTCCACGCGTTCTCTATCGCTAAAGCGAGAATGGTAAACCATTACAGCATCACCAAAATACTGTCGTAAACGATGAATAAGTTGGGTGGTTAGGGCAATCTCTGGTACTAAATAAAGGGCTTGCTTATTTTTCTTTAAAACGCTTTCCAGCAGATGCGCATAAACTTCGGTTTTACCTGAAGAAGTAACACCATGCAATAGGCACACATCGTGACTGGTCCAGGCCTTTTCAATTTCAATTTTGGCCTGATTTTGAGCAGGGTTTAAAACAGGCAAGTTAGGTTCAAGATTGGGTAGAGGGCCAAATATATTCTGCTCTTCGTAGTAGATATTTACCAGGCCTTTTTTCTCTAAGCCCTTTAATGCAGCATCATTAGAACCGGTTTTTTTCAATAAAGTAGCCGCCACAATAGTTTTACCTATTCCGGCATAGCGGAAAAAGCCTAACAAGAGGTCCCTTTGCTTTTCGCTGCGACCTAAAATTTCGAAAGACTCATTGATATTATCAGCTTTAACCGCATCGCTAAGAGTAACCATGCGTTTTTTGCGGGGAGTATAGCCTCCCTTTAATTCTTCTTCTAAAAAAAGATACTGCTTACTTAAAAGCTCTTTAATTACATAAAGCGGATTCTTCAAACCCGTTATGTCAGTGAGGTCTTTGATACTTAGCTTGGCCTGCACTTGTAGCGCTTCTACCACCAAGTACTCAGTATCATTGAGCTCATCATCAATAAGTTCCTTTTCGGGATTGCGCAAAACTACCATTTCGCTTTCCAACTTTAGGCCCGATGGCATAGCGGCGGTCATTACTTCGCCTTCACTGCAGAGATAATAATTTGCAATCCATTGCCAAAAGCGAAACTGCTGACTAAGGATAATAGGATATTCGTCTTCTTTGCCTAAAATAGGCTTGGTATTATATTCCAAACTTTCGGCGAAGAAAATACGCTTTAATACGCCCGTATAAAGTTTTCGCTTCCCCAAGGGGACCACCACCCGCATACCAGGAAGTAGTTCGTTTTCTCTCCCTTCGGGCACACTATAGCTATAGTTTTGCGGGAGGGCTTTTGGAATGATTACTTCAGCGAAATAAGGCATAGCGAAAAGGGAAGCTATCTAGTGGCTCTCAATTTTATGTTCTTTTTTAGTGCCGTCGTATAGATCGTATCGCAGCAACCAAGCATCTAAACTGCCATTTTTAAGCAGATATTTTTTACTTGCTTTCAGGCCAATACTCTTAACTCCTTCTTCGCTACCGGTAAAAATCCAGGCAGTATAACCACTAAAATGTCTTTTTAGGGTATTCCCAATTTCGCGATAGAGTTCGGGGATATTCGCCTCCATTTTAATATCATAAGGCGGGTTCATAATTAAAACCCCCTTATCGGGAATATGATCGCCTTTATTCCAATTGGTAAAGTCGGCTTTTTGGATTTTAATTACTTCATCCATTAAAGCTTGCTTGGAATTGCGCTTCGCTTTTGCCACAACAAGCGGGTCAATATCAAAGCCAAAGAACTTTAGCTCAGTATTTTCTTCCTTCTCTAAACTTTTAGTGAAGATGAGATCGTACAGCTCTTGGTCGTAATTATTCCAATTTTTAAAGGCGTAGTAATTTCTAAAAACATTGGGTGGAATATTGGCTGCTTTTAGAGCACCTTCAATTAAGAAAGTTCCAGAGCCGCACATGGGGTCAATTAAGTTTTCACTGCCGTCGAATTCCATCAAAGAAAGGATTCCGGCCGCTAGAACTTCACTTAAAGGAGCGGTATCAACCTCATTACGGTACTTACGTTTATGCAGGCTATCGCCCGAGCTATCTAGGGAAACCGTGCAAAAATGTTTTTGAATATGAATGTCGATCCGAATTTCCGGTTCTCTTAATTGAACAGATGGCCTTTTTCCGGTTTGATCTCTAAAACGATCAACAATCGCATCTTTGGTTAATTGCGCAATATAAAGACTGTTTTTAAATCGATCGGAAAAAACGGTAGCATCCACCGCTATGGTTTTATTTACATCGAAATATTCTTCCCAAGGTATTTTGTTGATCACCTTATAAAGGTGGTCTTCATCTCGCACCTGAAAACGTTTTAATTGCACTAAAATGCGCAAAGCGGTGCGCAGCCAAAGATTGGCTTTGTATACAAATCCTAAGTCGCCTGTAGCCTCTGCGCCACGTTTTACTTCAACCACGTTGCGACCGCCCAGCTTTTTTAATTCACGCGAAAGGATTTTTTCTAATCCGGGAAGGGTCTTTATAAATAAAGTTAAATCTCCCTGCACTTTAATGAAGTTGGAAAGTGTTCACTTCAAACTTGGCACCGCCCATATCGTCAACAATAGCTTCCGAAAAAATAACTTCGCCTTGCACTTCTTGATTCGCAGAGAGGTCGAGATAAAGGGTATCAAACCAAACCTTTTCATTCAAGGTCAGCTTTACGGAATAGCCTTTTTGATCGGCCACTTCGCTAAAGTCTTTTACCATAACGCCGTAAACTACGTTCTGTCCTAATTCAAACTCTATTAATTCCGACTTTAAGCCAGCCTGTTCAGCTTTTTCTTCTTTGGGATTGGATTGACAAGCCGCTAGTGCGATTAGGGCTAGTATTATTGTTTTTTTCATAAAAATCACTTTGATGCAAAGGTAGTTCATAAAAATCTGAGATCGATTTCAAATTCCGCATCATCCATCCTTTTAAAGTGAGAGCTTTCAAGCGATTTCCTTCCAAAATTAGGTATCTAAATGTAATTTAGGATTTACTTTGGTTTAGTATTTTAAATCCATGGTAAAACTTACCTCTATAAAATTCTAACAGAACACAAGTGCGATTTCAGCACCTGAATTTTGGTTTAGTGAAGATATACGGCCGGAATTAAAATTTGAATTCAGTTTTGAGTGCTTTAGCCCCGTGTATCTGCGCTTGCGTATCTGGCGAAAGCCTAGAAAAGAGGACAAAACGGTTAGGGGAAAAAAGATGAACCTGATTTTGGCGTAAAATTGTAGTCTTAGATTTTCGGTATCAGGGAAAGACTAGTCTGTATTCTCTATCTGTCGTGGAATAGAGCAAATGATCCAGATGCAGGATTTTTGCTCTGATTGGAAAAAAACTTGAAGTCTCATCGTGAATATCGGTTTTTGACGCTTTAGCCGTTCAAAATAACCAGCCATTTACTCAAAACTTCGGCTTTAAACCCACTATTTATAGAAGGTCTGAGGCCTTATTTCACATCGAGCTCAGATTATTAAGAATGCCCAGAAAGGAGAGGGTGGCTGCCTTTTGTTCAAATCTGCAGGACATAATTAATTTTTGGGGCAGGTTTTTATTTAGTTTGCCGCTTATTTTTACACCATGAATCATTTGGCACCCTTAGATTGGGTTATCGTTATTTTCTTTATGCTGCTCTTTGTAGCGATTGGCATTTATTATCGTGGCAAGTCGGAAGGAGGTTTGGCAGAATTCTTTTTAGGGGGTCGGAAGCTGCCTTGGTATATTGCTGGCGTTAGCATGGTAGCGACCACCTTTGCGGCTGATACACCTTTATGGGTAACCGAAAAAATTGCCCAAAACGGTATTTCAGGAAATTGGCTTTGGTGGAATATGGTGATAGGTGGAATGCTTACTACTTTCTTTTTTGCGCGTCTTTGGCGCAGAGCGGAAATAATAACAGAATTAGAACTTTTAGAAATACGCTACAGCGGAAAAGTAGCTTACTGGCTGCGGGCCATTCGTGCGGTTTACCTAGGACTTTTTATGAATGTGGTTATTATCGGCTGGGTAAATGCCGCTTTGATTTCCATTTTAGAAGTGTTTTTTGAAATCCCTTATGAACAAGCCTTTTGGTTTACCTTGGCCGCCATGGCTTTAGTAGCTTTGTATTCTTCTATCGCGGGTTTATTGGGAATTGCCATTACAGATTTTGTTCAGTTTATAATTGCCATGACCGGCAGCATTGTATTGGCGATAGTGGTTTTAAACCTTCCCGAAGTAGGCGGTATTAGCGGTATGAAAGCACAATTGCCAGCTTGGCGTTTGAGCTTCTTTCCGAGTATAAACTCCGCTTCGGATATTGCTGTGGGTACTTTCTCACTATCAGCAGGAGCCTTTTTTTCCTATATCGTTTTACAGTGGTGGGCTAGTTGGTACCCGGGTAATGAACCTGGCGGTGGCGGCTATATTTCGCAGCGGATGATGAGCGCCAAAGACGAGCGTCAAGCGGTTTATTCAAGTTTGTTTTTCCAAATTGCACATTATTGTTTACGTCCCTGGCCCTGGATTATCGTGGGCTTGGCGGCTTTAATTCTGTATCCCGATTTACCAATCGAAGAGTCGCGCAAGGGATTTATTTTAGCGATGCGCGATCACTTACCGGTAGGTTTAAAGGGCCTTCTTTTTGTGGGTTTCATTTCGGCTTATATGAGTACTATTTCTACTCAATTAAACTGGGGTAGCAGTTATCTTACGAATGACCTCTATCAACGTTTTATAAAACCGAATGATAGCTTTTCCAATCAGGCGAAAGCCAATAATCACTACGTTTTTGCAGGAAGAATGATTACCATAGGCATTATGATAGCGGCTATGTACGCTACTTCGCAAATTACCATGATAGATGAGGCAGCGCAATTTTTAATAGCCAGTGGAGCGGGTTTGGGAATGGTTTTAATCTTGCGTTGGTATTGGTGGCGCATTAATGCTTGGAGTGAGCTAAGTGCAACCATTGCCCCTTTTATCGGATTAGCCATCTCTAAATATGTTTTGCCAAACTATTTGCCCGAAAGCTTTTTTATAAACAATGGAGACTTTATGTTTACCGTGATTTTCACTAGTATTGTTTGGCTTGTGGTTACTTTTAGCACGGCGCCCACTGATAGTAAGGTTTTACATGCTTTTTATCAAAGAATTAAACCGGGTGGAGCTTGGGGGCCTTTTAAAGCAGAGGGTGAAAAAGTGCAGGCTTTAAGCCCGCTATTTTTTAGTTGGATTTTCGGTGTTATAATGGTTTACTCAATTCTTTTTGGCTCGGGTAAACTAATTTTTCAGGAGTGGACCGCTTCAATAATTTGGTTAACTTCTGCACTTATTGCTGGTTTTTTAATGATTCGTTTCATGCGAAAGTCAAAATTTTTTAAAGATTAATTTTTATGCGTTTTTCAAAACTATTTAGTTCTCTTTTAGTCTTAAGTCTTTTAAGCAGTGCCTGTGGTAACCTGCGTATTAAAACTGAAATGCCTTATCAACCCAATGCTAAGGTGAAAAAATTAGCGCTTGTGGCCTTGCATTTAAACCCGCCCATATTGCCCGAAATTCCTGTGGGAGATGCTTCCGCTTTTAATAAAAAGTTGTTGGCTAATAAAAAGGAAATTCAAGTCCTTTTTAGTCGTGAAGTGGAGAAAATGACCAATGAGCTAGGCATGGGATTAGAAGCACAGTTTGGAATTAGTACCGATTATGGTCAGGCCTTAAAGAATGTTAAAGGCTACGATCGCTTAGCTTCTAAGTCTGATGATGAAGTTTTAAAGGTGAAGAATGATATATTTTCAGAAATTTTAATTGCCGACGGATCCTTAAGCTTATTGGATTTTGAAGAGGGTAACGTCAAAGAATATTTAGAAGAAAGTCCGCGCCTTCGTTCGCAATTACGCAGCCTTTCAAAAAGTCTTAATGTCGAGCTAATTGCCTACGCTAATGCAAAAGTTGTAGTAGATAAGGTGCAGCGCTATGGTGAGAAGGCGAATATTAGATTGCTTATCGATATTTATCTTTTTGATGATCAAGGAAAACGGGTAGGGCAGAGTTACGGTGAAACCGAACCTTTTATTGTTTCCGGTTCATCGGCGAAGGACTTTGATTTAGTTTTCGAAGCCTATCCTGTATTGCAGAATTTAATTCTTACAGATCTACAAAAAGTAGAGGAATAAATGAAAGGGCCTAGTAGTCTTTTTTTAATTTTCCTTTTAGCCTTTGCTGTTCAAGCGCAGAACACTAAAAATGATCCAGAAGGTCCAGAGTACTATCAGGTAATTAAAAATTATAAGGCTTTAGCAGCCCAGTATGATAATACTAAATTACTAGAATTTGGACCTACCGATAGTGGCAAACCTTTGTCGCTATTTTTAGTGCAAAATGAGAAAATAGAAGGGGAAGATCTCGCTACCCTGAGTAAGGATAAGCTAGTTATTTTTATAAATAATGGGATCCACCCCGGTGAAAGCTGTGGTATTGAAGCGAGCTTAAAGTGGTTGGAGCGTTTGCTTCAGGCTCCTATCGACCAAGAAATTGTTATTGCCGTAATTCCCGTTTACAATATTGGTGGACTACTGCAACGGCGGCCCCATACGCGCGCCAATCAAAATGGTCCTGCTTTACAGGGTTTTAGAGGGAATGCCCGCAATCTCGATTTAAACCGCGATTTTATTAAGGCTGATGCTCGTAATACCCTTGAGTTTTATCGCATTTTCCAATCTTTACAGCCTCATATTTTCATAGATACTCATACCTCTAACGGTGCTGATTATGCCTACACCATGACGCTAATTAGCACCCTTGCCGATAAACTTGCGCCACCCATGGCCAATTTGTTAAAGGAAAAAATGGAGCCGGCTTTATACGCATCTATGAAAATGAAAAACTGGGAAATGACGCCCTATGTAAATGTATTTGGCCGCACGCCCGACAATGGTTTTAGCGCTTTTTTAGAAAGTCCGCGCTACGCAAGTGGCTATACAGCCTTGTTTAATACCATAGGTTTCATTAGCGAGGCCCACATGTTTAAGCCCTATGCCGATAGAGTAGCTGCCACCGAAGCTTTTTTAGAATCTGTTTATGAGTTCTCATCTGCCGAGAGCGCAGAAATTAGGAAGGCGAAAAAAGCCGCTGATCAATGGCAGGTAGAGGCAGAATCTTTTCCTATCGACTGGGAATTAGACTCTACGGTTATTGAAAAACTGAATTTCCAAGGCTTTAAATCAGCCCAACTTAATAGCCACTTAGGGCCTTATAAACGGCTTAAATACTTTCGCGATTCTGCTAAAAATACTGTCTTAAATTATTATCCCCATTATGCCACTGCCGTAGATGCGCAAGTACCGCGCTTTTATGTAATCCCTTATGCTCAGCGTGAAGTAATTGAGCGCTTACAAGCTCATTCTATTAAGATGATTCCTTTAAAAAAGGATACCCTAATGGAATGCGACTTTTGGGAGATTCAAGAATATGAATTTGGATCACAGCCCTATGAAGGCCACTTTAGAGTGGAAAATATTAAAGCAAAAAGGGAAAAAGCCATCAGGAAGTTTTATCAAGGCGATTTGTTAGTCCCAGGGCAGCAAGTGCAGGCCTATTTTTTAGCTTCAGTTTTACATCCGCTCGGACGCGATAGTTACCTCAGTTGGGGCTTCATGCATAGTATTTTAGGACGCAAAGAGTATTTTTCCCCCTATGTTTTTGAAGAAACAGCTGAGCAACTTTTAGCCAATGATGGTGAGCTAAAAGCCGAGTTTGAGGCTTGGCAGAAAGCAAACCCTGCGCAAGCTAAGAGCGACTATGCCAGTTTGAATTGGATTTATCAACGGAGCGATTACTTTGAGGAAGAATATTTGCGTTATCCGATAGGCTTTATTAATTAGTGCCGAAACTTAAGGGGCAGGACTTTACCTTTGCACCGCAATGGACAACCAAACTTTGTATTATTTTCTGCTGTTTGCCGGAGGCTTTCTCGCGGGGATTATAAATACCTTAGCAGGAAATGGCTCTGCTATTACCCTTAGTTTGTTGATTTTAAGCGGTATGCCTGCTACTACTGCCAATGCCACCAATAGAGTAGGAGCTCTATTTCAAACCATTACAGCGGTGCTTAGTTTACGTAAAAGCCAGCGAACCAAATTTCTTTTTAAGGATAGTGCTTGGTTTTTTATTCCTTCGTTTATAGGTTCTTTTATAGGAGCATTTTTAGCGATTGATATTGATCCCATTTTGCTAAAGCGCATCATTGGGCTTATTATGTTATTGCTTTTATTTACCATGCTGTATAAGCCACAAAAATGGGCGCGTGCTACGAATTTGGAGCACTCACAAAAAACATGGTCTACCTGGCTTATCATTTTTGTAATTGCTGTTTACGGAGGTTTCCTTCAAATGGGAATCGGTATTATGATCTTAAGCGCCTTAGTATTAATAGCTCAATATAGCTTGAGAGATGCTAATATTATCAAGCTTGTATTAGCTATGATATTTGTAGTTCCTGCTTTTATTATTTTTGTGGTGAATGGTCAAATTGATTGGGTACCAGGTTTAATCTTGGCGCTGGGTCAATCTATCGGAGCGGTAATTGGAGCGCGTTATATCCTCTTTCTCCCGAAGGCAAACACCATTGTGCGTTATACTTTATTAGTAATACTTACAATATCAGCTCTGGCGCTTTTAGGCGTATTTGGGTGATTATTATATCATGAGAGAATCTTGTACTAAGGAAAATTGGTTTCAGAAGTGGTTTAATACTTCTTATTATCACATGTTATATCACCAACGTGATAATACGGAGGCGCAACTTTTTATTACCAACTTGATCAAGGAGTTAAACCCTCCAAAAGGTAGTCATTTTCTAGATCTAGCATGCGGTAGGGGTAGGCATTCTCTTTTTTTAAATCAGCAGGGTTTTGAGGTTACGGGTATGGATTTAAGTGAGGAGAGTATTAATTTTGCTCAGCAATATGCCACAGATAAACTTCACTTTTACAGTGGCGATATGCGCGAGCCCTATGGTGAAAATCGCTTTGATTTTATCATCAATCTTTTTACCAGTTTTGGCTATTTTGAAGATAACGATGATAATCGCAAAGTGTGCGAGCAAATTGCCAAAGCCTTAAAACCAGGGGCAAAGGTTCTGATAGATTTCCTTAATGTTAGCCAGCTCGAGCATGGTTTGGTTCCCCAAGATGAGTTTTTAATAGAAGATTGTCATTTTGCTATCGAGCGAAAAATTGTAGATGGAAAGGTTTTAAAGACGATCAAAGTAAAGCAGGATCAGAAAGAAGAAGTATTTTACGAATGCGTTCAGCTCTTGCATGAAGACGATTTTAAAAACTTGCTAGAAGAATGCGGTTTACACTATGAACAATCCTTTGGAGATTATACCTTTGAACCGTATTCAGCTCAGAAATCAAAGCGCTTAATTATTCTCGCTTCTAAATGATAAAAGAAATTCTTTTTTTAATCCTTGCCGTAGCTATTGGTGGAGTTTTAGCAGCGATTTTGAGGCGATCAAAAGCCGTTTCGATCAAGGTGCTCCTTACTTTTAGTGGTGCTTATCTTTTAGGTATTGGCGTATTTCATTTACTGCCGGAAGTCTATGAATCGCATTCTCACCATTACGGGGCAGTAATAATGCTTGGTTTTTTCGTGCAGCTCATTTTGGAAGCGTTTAGTAAAGGTTTAGAGCACGGCCATAGTCACAGCGAGCTTTTTGCTAATAAAGGTTTGCCCTTTGGAGTATTACTTAGTCTTTTCTTACATGCTTTTTTAGAAAGCATTGCAATTGGCGGATCACACAATCATATTAGTAGGGATGCTTTATTATGGGGATTACTAGTTCACAAAGTTCCCGTTACTATCATCCTGTATAACATGCTTTGCGAGTTTACAAAAAAGCAGCCGATAGTATTGTTTTGGCTCTTGCTTTTTGCTTTAATGGCTCCCCTTGGTGTATTGGTGGGTTCGCTTTTACCGGCTCTAGGCGATTATAGCGGAGAACTAACGGCCTTTGTTTTTGGTATTTTTCTACACATTAGTACCACGATTCTTTTTGAAGGAAATCAGTCGCATGGTTTTAATATAATGAAATACGGTGTAATTCTCTTGGCCCTTGGCTTAGCCTGGTTGTCGGTAAGTCATTAGAATTTTTAAAGCATTGAAAATCATTATTTTGTAAGCGAAACAGCTTATCTTTAGCTAAAGTTGAACAGAATATTTCTTTTGCCTAATTGCTATAGATAAGATTGAACAAAGGCCTTAAATTGTGGCTGATTCTTGAACTATATTTGCAATGGTTATGAAATTCAAAATCGTATAAATTTAACTAATATCATAAAGCCAATATCATGAGTGTTTTAGTAGGAAAAAAAGCCCCAAGCTTTACTGCAGCAGCGGTAATTAACGGAGAAGAAATTGTAGACGACTTCTCTTTAGATCAGTACTTAGGAAAGAAGTACGTTGTTCTTTTCTTTTACCCAAAAGACTTTACATTTGTTTGCCCAACCGAGTTACACGCATTTAACGAACGCAAAGCTGACTTCGATAAATTAGGTGTAGAATTAGTTGCGGTTTCTACCGACACTGAGCAAAGCCACTGGGGTTGGTTACAATTAAGTAAAGATCATGGTGGTATCCAAGGTATCACTTACCCAATTGTTGCGGATACCAACAAAACCATTTCTAATAACTACGATGTATTAGCAGGAAGCTTCTACTACGATGAAGACGATATGCTTCAAGCTGAAGGCGAGCTAGTAGCTTACCGTGGTCTTTTCTTAATCGACAAAGAAGGCGTTGTGCGTCACCAAGTAGTAAACGATATGCCTTTAGGTAGAAACGTAGACGAAACTTTACGGATGGTAAAAGCTTTACAATTCAATGAAGAAAAAGGTGAAGTTTGTCCTGCCAACTGGGATGAAGGTAAGGAAGGTATGAGCGCTACCCACGACGGTGTTGCAAGCTACCTAAGCCAAAATTAAGTTTAAACTTAGATTCCTGAAAATACAGGTTAATAGTAAGTATATCAAAAGAGCCTTGTTCGTTAGAGCAAGGCTCTTTTTTAATTTGCTATGGTTTCCCAAGATGAGCATGAAACTTTGTTAGAAACCTGAGTTCGATGTAAAATTATAGTCTCAGATTTTCACGAAATAATAGCCAAATGCATCTTAAAACTGAAAGAAAACGGACGTTTGGATGATAGAACCACGAAGGTTAGAACGCAATTCATTATTGCGACTAAAGTTGCAGTAATTATAGCTAGAACGAATTCCAACTTGACGAGTGCCGTAAACGCGAACCTTCCATTCTAAGCCCAAACCTAGGCTTAAAGATTCCAGCCAAAACGGATCTTCGGTATCGGTATCGGCGTTATAGGTATTTAGATCAGTGTTTAACATTGTGTATCCTAATGTTGTGCGAAAAGCCAAGCTAGTGCGTGGTGCTTTTAAAAACTCATAGGCATAATAGCCACCAATATAAAGGTTACTATTAATGTCACTTTTTTGAATTACACCTTCCAAATCGATTCTTAAGCTATCGGAGCTAAGCGGAAAGGTGAGGATAAAGTCGATTCCGTAATTATGCCTACTAAAAGCTCCACCTGCACTAATAGCAAAACCATGACTGCTACCAATATTCTCAGCTAAAGCTTGAGTATAAACGGTGTTGGCATAACCGAGAAACAGATAAAAATCAGATAAGGAAGTAATTTGCTCAGACAAAATTTTCTCAGTTTCTCTGCCTTCTTTTAGCTCTAAGGTTTTGGAGCGATAAATTAAATTAGTAGCCTCTTGAAATTTGGTACAGCTGAGTATTTTAAGACATAAACTTTCGCGCGCTCCCCATTTTTTAGCGGCTAATATTTCCGCTGCCCAGGCAGTAGTATAGCTTAAATACTTTCGCAAAGTGCCAATAGCATTGTAATAAGATAAGCTAGTGATGTAGAAAGAATAGAATTCACTTAATGAGGCGGCGCTGTCGAGAGACTTTCCTTGACTAAGTTCATGAAGAATCTTCGTGCGAATTTGCATTTCTGAGCTTTCGCAGTCGTTTTGCCAATAGTTTAAAAGCGAATCGAGGTTTTGGAGATTTTCTGCACGCGAGCTGGAACTAATTAGTTGCGGGATGCGCAAGTCTTTCGCATTGCATGATTCTCTTGCGGGGATAAAAAGATCGCTAAAGCTTTTTCTTGTGCACTGAGAGCCGAACTAAAAGGATAAATAGGAGAATTTGTTTTTTCATGGTTTCGTAAAACAAGATGAGATGAAAAATTTGGCAAACATAAATTAGCTGGTTCTAAATTACGTTAAAAGCAATTTGGAAGGCTTTTATTTATTGAAAACCGAATTCGGCTATAACTGGGTAGTGATCGGATAAGGTTTCCGTTCTAACCTTATAATTGAAACAACGCAATTCGGCCGAGTAAAGAATATAATCAATTCGCAGTGGAATAGGTCCGCGGTTATAAGTTCTCACCAGTCCATCGCCGGCAGTAATAAAACTATCGGTTAAACTATCCGTTATGCTTTGATAGGTATAACTGCTGGGAGGGTCATTAAAATCGCCCGCTAGAATAAGGGGGAAGGGACTTTTTGAAAGTAGTATTTTTAAGTCTTCCACTTGATGCGCCCTGCGAATAAATGCTGCTTTTAAATCACCTCCAACTTTGTTTAGTCCTTTGCTAATTTGATCTTGATTTTTATCGCTTAAACTACCTAATTCAGCATAGTCTTCCTCTTTTAAACCGACAGAAGCAAGGTGAACGTTTACTAAGCGTATCATGCGTCCTTGCCATTTCACATCACAAATTAGGGCTTTACCTTTGGGGCCAATCGAATCGGGGATAGCAAATTCATAAGTTTCACTTTTTTCTAATGGATAGCGAGAATAGGTGATTTGGCCTGTTCCGCCCACTCTTTCTTTAAAGCTACTGTATTTATAATTGAGCTTAACCTTTAAGGCTGGACTGAGCTGTCGGTATTCTTGCAATTGCAAAATATCGGGATTCTCATCTAAAATTAAATCTTCAATCTGTTTAGGTACATCATTAATGTCCAGCCAATTAAAGTGATTAAGCATGCGTACGTTATAGCTCATCACCTTTAAGGTAGATCCGCTCGCAATTACTTGATTACTGCCTTTAAACTGATAAAGTTCACCCAAATGCGTATAACCCAGGGCAATGGCAAGCGTTGGTAAAATAATTTTCAGCTTTAAGCGTAAAGCCCACCAAATGGCAAAAATGATATTTCCTAAAAGGAGATAAGGGTAGGCCAATCCCAAAAATGAAAACCACGAAACAATGCGAGGATCGATGTAGCCCACTAAGTAGGAGGCCATTAGAAGAAAGGCAATAATGGTATTGATTATATATAAAAAACCATCAATAAAAGACTTCTTTCGAGGGGCCATTAGTCTTTACCAAATTTAAAAAGATGTTCTTTTTCATCTTTGCTTAGGCTGTCATAGCCACTTCTACTAATTTTATCTAGAATTTGATTGAGCTTCGCTTCTTCACTCTGAGGCCCAGAGTTCTGACGATAGCCTTTATTAAAGCCTCCTGAGGAGTATACTTTTTTTAGTTTTGGCTTAGCTTTGAAAAGGTTTACAATTTTGTCTAGCAATACTGAAAACCCATCGGTAAGATCTTTGCCTTCTCGGTAAGCACGAGCCATCAGGAAACCAAAGGCTGCGCCACCAATGTGGGCAATTCTACCACCTGCATTAGCACCATCGCCTAAACCAATTAAATCGGTTAAGAGAGCAAACGCTGCCACTCCCCAAAGTGGCACAGTAGCAATAAAAAAGATGCGCACTGGGAAACGAGGATTATAAGTGGCAATGGCGAAAATTACAGCCATAACCCCTGCCGAGGCACCGCGGTTATTACTAATACTAACTACATCACTAAAGGCCGGGAAAATGTTGTAAAAAATAACGTAGAGAAAACCACCAATAATACCTCCCAATAAATAAGTACTAATTAAGCGGCGACTGCCAAAATATTCTAAGAACAACCTTCCTCCAAAAAAGAGCCAAAGCATATTAAAAAGAATATGCATGAAGCCTTCGTGTAGAAACATGTAACTAAGCAAGGTCCAAGGACGAGTGGCTAAGGTGAGTAAGTCGCTAGGAAGGGCGGTAAAGCTGATGAAAAAGCCACTAATATTGGCTTGAAATAAGAAACTTAGAATGCGCAGTAGTAAAAAAGCTACATAAAATCCTAAGTTTATTAGTATTAAGCGGGTAAGAGCATCACCACTTTTAAAACTCAGTTTGATATCGTCAATAATATTAGCCATTAGTAAAAGGTACCAGTATTCTTTTTCCAGTAGCGTAAAAGTAAGAAGCCAAATAACATTCCTCCCAGGTGGGCAAAATGCGCCACATTTGAAGCAGGATCGTTAGCTATTCCATTGTATAATTCTAAGGCACCATAGATAGCCACAAAATATTTAACTTTTACGGGTAACACAAAGTAAATGTAAATGTATTGGTTTGGGAAGAGCATCCCAAAAGCGAGCAGCACGCCAAAAACCGCACCTGAAGCACCCACCGTGGGGGAGTTTAAAAGAGCATTTGCTTGGCCCATAATTGGATTTGAGTAATTCATACCTTTTTCCAGTAGGACAGAACCTTCTCTCAAAACAGTGTTAATTTCAACTTCTGATAACTGCCCAACCAAAGAGCTGTATTCCCAATATTGAATACCTAAATGTAAGAAGGCTGCTCCTAAACCCGTAACAAAGTAGTAAATCAAAAATCGTTTCGGTCCCCAAACGTTTTCTAAAGCATTACCAAACATCCACAAAGCGAACATATTAAAAAAGATATGGCCCATATTGCCATGCATAAACATATGGGTTACTAATTGATAGGGCCGAAAATGCTCTGATGGTGGCAGGTAAACCCCCAATAATTCAATTAAATTGGTCCCGAAAACATTACTTAAAACAACGCTCGCTAAAAAGAAGAGTCCGTTGATAATTAGTAGGTTTTTAATAACCTCCGGAAGTAGTCTAAATTGTAAAGGTGACTGCTGCATTAATTAAAACTTTTATCGATATCACTTAAAGTGAGATTTATTATTATCGCTTTCCCCTCAGGGTTATAATAAGGAGACTTGCTCGCAAAAAGCTCATCTACCAAATTGGCCATAGCGGGGTTTTCAATAAGTGTTCCTCTTCTAAAAGCGGCCACTTTGGCCATTTTTTGTGCCATTGTTTCTTGGTACTCCTCTTCTGAGCTATCATTGAAGTCTTTGTGGGCTTCAATAATATTTTCTATGATTTCCTGTACAGGAGCATTCTCAATAAATAAAGGAACACCATGCACCACCAATTGGTTTTTGCCGAACTCATCTAAATCAAATCCTAAAGCTCTAAGTTTTGGTAGAATCTCAATGCTTAAAGTGAAATCAGCCGCATTGAGTTCAATATTTTGGGGGAAAATTAATTGCTGGCTGGGAATTTGTCGGTTGCGCAAAGCTGCCATTATTTTCTCAAATAAGATGCGCTCTTTGGCTCTTTTTTGGTGAATGAGAATAAGCCCATCGCCGTGTTTGGTTAAAATATATTTACCCCCTACTTGTAAATAGGTTTTGCGCGTAGTTGCTAAACCTTCATTTGATGCCATAAGTTGCCCTTGCTCACTTTTCGTTTCTGGCATTTCAGGAATCTGTCCTAAAAGTGATTCCCATTCTCTGCTTTGTGAACTTTCGGGTCTTTGATAATTAGAACCTGATTTAAAACTAGGCGCGCTGCTTCCAGCGTTTGTTTTATGGTCTGCATCCTTATTAAAAGGATTAAAGCTTGGATCGATATAAATGCCGGGTGCTTCCACCGAGCCACTTTTAGGATAGCTTACAAATTGTTGATCATGCTCAAAGTCGAGACTGGGAGCAATATTGTATTGACCCAAGCTATGCTTTACTGAAGAACGAATGATCGTGTGTATTGCGCGTTCATCGTCAAATTTCACCTCGGTTTTAGTGGGGTGAATATTCACATCTATCCTCGCTGGGTCTAGCTCTAAGTATAAAAAGTAGCTCGGGTAGCTATCGTCGTGCAGTAATCCTTCAAAAGCTTTTTGTACTGCTTTATGCAGATAAGCATTTTTAATGAAGCGGTGGTTTACAAAAAAGAATTGCTCGCCTCTAGTTTTGCGGGCAAACTCGGGTTTCCCTACGAAGCCATGGATGCTTAATATTTCAGTAGATTCTTCTACAGGGACTAACTTCTCATTGTACTTCTTCCCGAAGATATTAACAATTCTTTGCCTTAAAGTACTGGCGGGCAAATTGAAAATCTCCGAACCATTATGCTCGAAGCTAAAGGCCACATCGGGGTGGGCCATTGCCACTCTTTCAAATTCGTCAATCAAATGTCTTTGTTCAACCTGATTTGATTTTAGGAAATTACGACGAGCAGGAATATTATAAAAGAGATTTCGCACTTCAATATTGGTTCCTTGGGGACAAGAGCAAAACTCTTGTAATTCTACAACATTGGCCGCAACTTTTAAATGCGTTCCTAGTTCTGAATCGAAGGTGCGCGTGCGCATTTCCACCTGAGCTACTGCACTAATAGAGGCCAGGGCTTCACCGCGAAAGCCCTTGGTAATAATGCTAAATATATCTTCTGCTTTGGTGATTTTACTGGTAGCATGTCTTTCAAAAGCCATTCGGCTATCGGTTTCGCTCATACCTTTACCATTATCAATTACTTGAATAAAGGTTTTACCGCTTTCACGGGCGATCAGCTTAACCTCACTGGCTTCAGAATCAACACTGTTTTCTAGTAATTCTTTTACTACCGAAGCCGGCCTTTGTACCACTTCTCCCGCGGCAATTTGGTTGGCTACATTATCGGGCAAAAGCCTGATGATATCGGCCATTAAAATTTAATTATATAGTAAGTAATGCTTAGCAAAGCAAGAATAATAACCATCAACATGCGGTTAGACGAGTTTACTTTGGTTTGACGTGCCTCTTGCCAAGAATTGCTAAGGTTTTCGCGGATATGCTCGCCATTCGTTTCTTTAATTTGCTTTTCGCGCTCATATTTACGCTTTATTTTGTCCAAACGTTCTTGCCTTTCGTCGTAATAACGTGGCTTAAACTCGAAGGCTTTATGTCGATTTTGCTTAATGAAACTGGGTAATTTCGGCGCTTCCATGCTAAATTTTATTTTTCAGTGCTTTCCTTTTCTGGCGCTTGCGCAGATGCGTCAACAGATGCGCTTGGCACTTTAATCATATACACTTTACCACTGGCATTAGGTAAGTATTCTAAACGTAGCCAAGGGTTGTGAAACTTCAATTGGCGGTAGCTTAAGCCATATTTGGTATTGAAATAATCAACGTGGCTTAAGGCGGAATCTACCGGAATTTCGGTAGTGGCAATAGGGAAATAGGCATGCTCATCTCTAAGGTGAAATCCATATTTTGCGGGCTGAGAGATAATTTCTTTTACCGCAATGATTCGGTATAAATAACGGCCTGTTTCAGGGTTGAGAGTTAGATCGAAGAAGTTGTCGGCTTTTTGGCGTTCCAACTGTTTCTGCACACCATTGATTCCCATATTATAAGAGGCTGCGGCCAAACTCCAGCTGCCTAATATTTTTTTAGCATCTACTAAATATTGACAAGCTACGCGGGTAGCTTTTTCCAAATGGTAACGTTCGTCTACTGCGTTGTTTACTTCTAAGCCATAGTCTTTCGCCGTTCCTTCCATAATTTGCCAGAAACCTACGGCTCCTGCGGGAGAAACAACATTCATAAAACCAGATTCAATGAGCGGCAAATATTTAAAGTCCTCGGGAATGCCATATTCTGCCAAAATTGGTTCAATAATTGGAAAATAACGCTTCGAGCGCTTCAAAAAAAGTAAAGTTTGACTTTGCCAGTAGGTATTAACCAATAGCTCACGGTCAAAAGCCTCACGAATTTGTTCATCTACAAGGGGAAATTCTTCGCCTGCAAATTTTAAATTCTCGGGCAGGCTAATGCTATAAATGCCATAATTTTCATTGAAGGCTTTTTCAAAATCATCGTTTGAAAGCTTCGCTTCAGCTTCTTCCACACGAGGGTAGGTGAAGAAGCTAAAGATCGAACTCATTGTAAAGAGGATCGCTAAAAAGCTAAAGGTTTTAAGACTTTTACGCATTAATAACGGAATTGAGAATTAAGTTCACTGAGCGGACGTGCATCGATATCTTTCGGAGACAATAAGGGCTTTTCCACATTCCAATCAATGGCCAATTCTGGATCATTCCAAAGTACAGAACCTTCACTTTCCTTATTGTATAAATGGGTACACTTATAACTGAAAATGGTATGGTCCTCCAAAGTTAGAAAGCCGTGGGCAAAACCGGGTGGAATCCAAAACATCATTTTATTTTCACCCGTAAGCATCACCTTGTGATGTTTTCCATAGGTAGGTGATCCTTTACGAATATCGACCACTACATCTAGAACGGCTCCTTGAATTACGCGCACTAGTTTACCTTGTGCATAAGGAGGATTTTGAAAGTGCAAACCTCTTAAAACACCTTTATTAGATAAGGATTGATTGTCTTGTACAAACTCGAAGTTTACATCAAATTTAGCAAAAGCTTCTTTGCTATACGATTCGAAAAAGTATCCACGATCATCGCCAAAAACTTGCGGCATTATTTCAAATAAACCCGGGATATTGGTTTCTATTACTTGCATTAAAGGGTATTGCTTTTTAAGGTTGTTTTAATTGGCTACGTCGCTCATAAATTTGATTCGCATGATGCGCAACTCCTCTTCGCTATAGTCGCCATCAAACTCTTCATGAGCTAATCCAAGATCGTCCGATTGGGCCTCCATAAAATAATCGTGAATTTCTTCAATCTGATCTTCATCTAACATTTCATCAATCACATAATCGAGATTGATTTTAGTTCCCGATTGCACGATATGTTCAATTTCGGTAATCAAGTCATCCATGCTTAGGCCTTTTGCCGCAGCGATGTCTTCTAGCGTAAGCTTACGATCAGTACTTTGGATAATGTAAACCTTTAGTCCTGATTTGTTTACTACAGATTTAACCAGAAGACCATCGTCTTTTTCAATATTGTTATCTGCCACATACTTAGCAATAAGCTCTAGAAAAGGAGCGCCAAATTTTTTCGCTTTTCCTTCACCAACGCCAGAAATCTGCTTTAATTCATCATAGCTAGTAGGGTAGTGAAGCGCCATTTCATTTAAAGAAGGCTCTTGGAAAATCGTGAAAGGTGGTTGACCTTTACTTTTTGCCACCTTTTTGGTAAGCTCTTTTAGCATTTCAAAAAGCTTTGGGTCGAATGCGGCTCCTGCTTTCTCGTTGGCAATAATTTCCTCTTGCCCAGCTTCCTCTTCATAGTCATGGTCTTCCGCCATCATAAAGGTGTAGGGCTTTTTCACAAATTCATGGCCTTTTTCGGTAAGCATTAAAACACCATACTTTTCGATGTCTTTACTTAAAAAACCATTTACAATGGCTTGGCGAACCACCGCTAACCAATGCTTTTCATCTTGATCAGCACCTTGGTTATATAAATCAAGTTCTTGTACTTTATATTGTTTAAGAATGGCGCCAGACTTCCCAATAAGGGTGTCAACAATGGATTTTGCCTTGAATCGCTGATTAGTGGCCAACACTGTATCGAGCACCAATTTTAGGTCTTCCTTGGCATCGAACATTTTCCGTGGATGCAAAGAATTATCGTCGTTTGAGGCACCGGGTCCGTTTTCTTCGTCAAATTCTTCACCGAAATAGTGCAGTAAAAACTTACGACGGTTCATGGTGGTTTCTGCGTAGGCGATAACCTCTTGCAATAATTGCATGCCCACTTCTTGCTCAGATACTGGTTTACCGTTTAAGAATTTTTCTAATTTTTCAACGTCTTTATAAGCATAATAAGCAATACAGTGGCCCTCGCCTCCATCGCGACCTGCGCGGCCAGTTTCTTGGTAATAGCTTTCTAAGCTTTTGGGCATATCGTAATGAATTACGAAACGCACATCGGGTTTATCGATTCCCATACCAAAGGCAATAGTTGCAACTATCACGTCGGTATCTTCCATCAAAAAAGCATCTTGGTGACGTGAGCGGGTGCCCGCGTCTAATCCTGCATGATAGGGGAGCGAGCGTATGCCGTTAACTTGTAAAGTTTGCGACAATTCCTCCACTCTTTTGCGGCTGAGGCAGTAGATAATACCACTTTTACCTTCCATCTTTTTGATGAAACGGATAATGTCGCCATCCACTTTTTTAGTTTTGGGTCTTACCTCATAAAAAAGATTAGGGCGATTAAAAGAAGCTTTATAAACTTCGGCATTTTCCATACCCAAGTTCTTTTGAATATCACTCTGCACCTTTGGGGTGGCGGTGGCGGTTAGACCTATAATGGGTTTGCGACCAATTTTAGTGATAATCGACTTTAAGTTGCGGTATTCCGGTCGGAAATCATGGCCCCATTCCGAAATACAATGCGCCTCATCTATGGCGTAGAAAGAAATTTCCACGCTTTTAAAGAATTCAATATTATCTTCTTTGGTAAGTGATTCGGGCGCTACATAAAGTAGTTTGGTAATGCCGCTTAACATATCGGTTTTAACCTGTTCAGCTTCTTTTTTTGTTAGGGACGAGTTTAATACGTGAGCAATGCCCCGATTATCGGCAAAGCCTCTTAAACTATCCACTTGGTTTTTCATTAAGGCAATTAGTGGCGATACCACAATTGCGGTTCCTTCTTGCATAATGGCAGGAAGTTGATAACAGAGGGATTTCCCTCCACCAGTAGGCATGATAACGAATGTATCGTTGCCCGCTAAAAGATTTTCAATAACTGCCTCTTGGTTTCCTTTGAAGCCAGAGAAGCCAAAAAACTTCTTTAATTGCTTTTGGGCCTCAGAAGCCGGTGATGCTAATGCCACAGTTTCAATTTTAATTTGCCTAAATATACGTTAATGCGACGACTAAAAAATAGTGTTTCCTAAAATTATCAACCTTCGCAAGTAAAAAGTTTACACCTTTGCAGCCTATTTCAAAATCATGGCGGAAAGCAAAAACGATAATATGTCCTTTTTAGAACACCTTGAGGTCCTGCGTTGGCATCTCATACGTTCCTCTTTTGCTCTAGTTTCCATGGCTTTAATAGCTTTTTTTGCCAAAAGTTTACTTTTCGATGTAATAATTTTTGGCCCTAAACAGGCCGATTTTATTACCTACGAAGTTTTTTGCCGTCTCTCTCGCGAAATTAGCAATACAGAATTGTTTTGCCTTAATGAAATGCCATTTAAAATTTTAAACACAAAAATGGCGGGTCAATTCAGCATGCACCTTTGGGTTTCGATGATTGCGGGCTTTATAATGTCCTTTCCTTATCTCCTTTGGGAAGTGTGGCGCTTTATTAAACCTGGTTTGAAAGAAAGCGAAAAAAGCTATAGTCGTTGGATCTTGTTTTTCGCCGGAATCCTATTCGCTTTGGGAGTTCTTTTTGGTTATTATTTAATTGTACCGCTCTCTCTCCAATTTTTAGGTTCTTATTCCGTTAGTGCAGAGGTTACCAACTTGATAGACTTATTGTCTTATATTTCAACCGTTAGTACCGTTACCTTGGCAACAGGGATAATTTTCGAACTGCCTATTGCAGTTTATTTTTTAGCCAAAACGGGTATAATTACAGCCGGGTTTATGCGCACCTATCGTCGTCATGCGATCGTTTTAATTCTGATACTTTCGGCCGTGATTACTCCGCCAGATATTGCCAGCCAAATTTTAGTTTCGGTGCCGATTCTGATTCTCTACGAGATAAGCATTAAAATTGCGAAGCGAATTGAGAAAAATCAAGCGAAAAGCCTACTGCCGAAAGGCCAAAAATAATTTTACATGAAATTAAGAGCCGAGAATATTGTTAAAAAATATCGTAGCCGTACCGTTGTTAAAGGAGTAAGCTTCGAGGTTAATCAGGGCGAAATCGTGGGTTTATTAGGTCCAAACGGGGCAGGAAAAACCACGAGTTTTTATATGGTGGTTGGTTTGATAAAACCCAATGAGGGAAAGGTTTTTATCGATAATCAAGAAATTACTAACGACCCCATGTACCGCAGGGCTAAAAAAGGAATTGGCTATTTGGCTCAAGAGGCAAGTGTTTTTCGCAAGCTGAGTGTGGAGCAAAATATTATGGGCGTTTTGCAAATGACCAAATTGAATAAGGAGGAGCAGAAAGCTAAACTCGAATCTTTATTAGATGAGTTTAGTTTACAACACATTCGCACCAACCGTGGCGATTTGTTATCGGGTGGCGAAAGACGGAGAACGGAAATTGCGCGCGCCCTGGCAGTAGATCCTAATTTTATTTTGCTCGATGAGCCATTTGCAGGGGTAGATCCTATTGCCGTTGAGGATATCCAAAGCATTGTTGCGTCTTTAAAAAACAAGAATATTGGTATACTTATCACCGATCATAATGTCCAAGAAACTTTAGCTATCACCGATCGTACCTACCTCATGTTTGAAGGAAAAATTTTAAAGTCGGGTAGTGCGGAAGAGCTAGCAGAAGACGAACAAGTGCGGCGTGTTTACCTTGGTCAAAATTTCGAACTTCGTAAAAAACGTGAAGATATTCTTAAGTAGCAGAAGCGCGTTTTAACCGATCATTTATGGCTCGGCCCAGTCCTTCATTGGGGAATTCTTCAGCCAGAATTAGATCGATATCTAATGCCTTAAAACTGCGTAGGCTTCCAAATAATTTCGCAGCCGCTTCTTTTAAGTCGCCTTTCGGCGATAATATCCTTTGGTTTTCGGCGGGAATTCCTGCCAGGGACTTACAAAAGCTAATGCTCCCGCAACGCTGGCGGTTTACCCTTTTTAGGTTTTCACCAAGATGACCAAAAACAACGGGAATACCGGGTGAATAATGGGCACTGAGCATTCCAGGTGCTTTAGGATTACTCGATGAGTTTTGGGTGAAATCGATTTTTTCGCCTAAGCAATCTTCGAGCTCTTCTAGGCTTAAACCGCCCAAGCGCAAAACTTTAGGTTTATCGGTACTTAAATCAATAATGGTTGATTCTAATCCTACGCTACACTGACCGCCATCTAAAATATAATCGATTTCATTCCCTAACTGATCTGCCACATTTTGGGCATTGGTAGGGCTAACTCTACCAAAAATATTGGCCGAGGGAGCGGCTAGGGGAAAGTCTAACATTTTAAGTAGCGCTTGCGCAGATGGGTGCTCTGGAAAACGTACGGCTACCGTAGGATGGCCGGCGCTTACTAAATCGGGGATAATGGCCTTTTTGGGGAGGACATAACTGATAGGGCCAGGGGAGAAGTGTGCATAGAGTTTAACAAAAGTTTCATCCACCTTCTTTACATAATTGTCTAGCGCATCTGCATTAGCGAGATGAATGATAAGCGGATCGAAAGAAGGGCGGTTTTTAACGCGAAATATTTCAGCAACCGCATCTGCTTTAAGCGCATCTGCCGCAAGGCCATACACCGTTTCTGTGGGTATAGCTACTAATTTCCCCGCTTTTAAAAACTGTGCTGCTCGGTTTAAATCGTCGCCTATTTTGGCCATTGTTACAGTGTTACAAAAACAATCATTGCTGAGAGTACAAAAAACAGCATAAAGCTGATAATGGACAAGAGGTTGATGAGGAAAAATTTAAAGATGGTTTTCGACCATTTCTGAGCGTAGAAACTTTTTAGTGCCAACAATAAATGTAATCCGTAAATGATAAGGACCAGACTGAAAAAGAAGGTGCTAAGACTTAATATCACATAAATAAACAGCAATTGGAAAAAGAAGGCCTGCTGGTAAAAGGCAAAGAATAAGTGCTCGGGGTAGTTGATTTTTCGACGCAGATAAATAAGCTTTAGAAGTAGGCCTAGTATAGGTATGTAGAAGAAGAGGATCCAAAAAAGTTTGTTTAAAAAGGCGCGATTAAAGCTTTCATAGTTCTCTTCCTTATTATTATTAAAGGCGTAAATCTTTTCCGCTTGGCTAAAGAGAAAAGCGTTAAAAAAGCCCTTTTCCAGCGAAAGAGCTTCAAGAACCTCGTCCACCTTTGCATCGGGCTTAAAGTTTAGATAAGAAAGCATGAAATTTATTTTTTGAAAGCTACCCGCTTCCGCAATTTCCTTTTCGCTTTCGCTAAGAAGGGTTGCCAAATCGCTGTTTTCTTCTTCGGCATTATCTAATTGAAAATTTATGATACCTCCCTCTTCTGTTTTGGCACCTTCAGTGAGCACGGCCGGATTATTCTTTTGGTACTGAATAGCGAAAATAATAAGGAGGGAGCTGAGGAAATAAAAGCGCACGGGATTCATATAGCGCACTCTTTTTCCATAGGTGAAATCTCGAGCCACCTTTCCAGGCTTAGAAATAACCGTTAAAAAAGTTTTAAAGAAGCGACCGTCAAAGGAAAGCACATTGGCCAATGATTCGCTAATTAGCTGGCCAAAAGTAAGATGACGTGTGTCGTTAATTTGTCCGCACTGGGAACAGAAATTGCTAAGGCCAATGGGAGCATCGCAGTTAAGACAATTTTCTCCTTTTTTAACTTTTGCCATAATTACCTATAGATTGTCGGAGCTAATTTCTGCAAAACCAACGAGACGGTCATAACGGCTGCCGATTTCTCGATGATAAACTAAAATTTGATATTGATTGGAAGTTTGCCAGTGGTTACCTTCGAAAAAGCCCAAATTGGCTCCAATTTTACTGTATTCATCTATGGCATAGGCATAATTGTAAAAACCTTGTTTTAATAATAATTGGGTACGGTAAGCCTGACGATTATTATCGTAAAACATTTCAAATTGAGGAAGCATTTTCCAATCACTTAATTCGCCAAAAACATAGACTTTAGAGCTTATTTCTTGCGGGTAGTCT
>JAGYKI010000014.1 GCA_018401735.1 Schleiferiaceae bacterium | reverse complement strand
AAGGGGGATTGATGAGGCTATTTTGTTTGAACTGTTAAAACACGCAATACTCTATTGTGGTCCAACTAAACCTATTTCTCAATCATAATCCTTTCTTGGTAAATACCCTTCTCGCCTTGCGCTTTAAGAAGGTAAACCCCCGGACTTAGATGCTGTAGTGCGAGTTTAATTTCCCTTTCGGCGGGAAGCTTTTCAGAGGCTTCAAATACCTTTGATCCATCTAATGCGAATAAGCTAATTGCTATCTCTTCTTTTTCTTCCTGTGGTAAAAACAGCGTGAACTCTCCTTTACTAGGGTTGGGATAAACTTCCCAGTTTAACTTTTGCGCGGTTAATTGCTCATCTATGCCAATGCCATAACCCACGGTGAAATACTGGCGAATTTCGGTGCCAAAATTTGGGTTAAGCGTCTTGTTGAAAAAGTCGCCACCAATATTACGTAGGATAATTCTACCGGAACCATCATTGTTCCCAAAGAAGGAAAGTCCGTCTTTATTGCGATCGCCAATAAGTAGCATGTAGCAGCCTGGGCTGAGGTTAAAAGTGTCGCGGTAAGTAGTAGAGTTGCTAAGGTTGTCACCTGATGCGATAAGGGTGCCACTAGCGTCTTCTAACTTCCAAAAAGTTTGAGCTGCAGCATTATTGGTGCGAAGCTCGAAGCGAATATTGCTGGGGAATTCTTCCGTAAGGGCAACTTGCGCGCTTTTACGATTATTGAAGTTTATTTCATCACCCGCCTGACCATTTACCCGCTCAATTTGGGCCATAAAGGTTAAAGGGGTGGTAGTAGATTGCCAATCGCTTAATTGCATCATGGGCAATTCAATTTCAATAGTAGCAAGAGGTTCTAGGTTTCCTGTCCAGCTATGACTTTGCCAGCTTGTGTTTCCTTTTAAGCCGTAGCTAATTTCGGCGCTAGTAATAGTAGTTGCACCTTTGTTTTTCAGGCGAATTTTGGCGCTGTTGCAGATGGGGTTGAAACGGGCATACTCGTCATTAGTACTGGGGTAAATAATATCATCTAAAACTAAATCGAGGTTTTGATTGAAATCGCCCAAATGAAATAATTGCGCCGACATATTGTAATTGGCGGGGGTTTCGCCACTGGGAACGGTGTAATTATAGGCTTCGATATCTATATCAATGGAAGAGGCGTTCGCCAGATAGGCACTAAGGTCGTGATCGTAGATGTTTACGCGATCGCCAGGGCACCAATTCGCCCGATTGTAAAGCCAAGTGCCAGCTTGGGGCCAAAGACCGTTTAATCCGCAATCGTTGCGCCACATAGCTTGCTGAGTTACCAGTTGGCCATCTACGTAAACGAGATAATCTTTTTCACAGAATTCCGCGCAGTTTAGGGCATTAATAAAACCATGACCTGAAGGCGCCATTTTAAGATTAAACTGGGTAGCGTTCGCATCTAAATTTAGAGTGCGCGCTGGCATGTGATTGGTTTCAAATTGAGTTGGGCTGAGGTAATTAAATCCTCCGCGGTATAGATTCTCTACTTGGTAAACATCGCGCACTGGTTTGCCTTCAATCATAATAAATTCGAGGGTGGCACTAAATCCGCTACTCCAGCCTTGGTAAAATACTTCCATTTCTACCGAATCGTGTAGAAGAGGGTAGTAGTCACTTACGTCAAAATAGAAGGTGCGGCTCCAGTCGTTAGAAAGGGCACCCCCGTAAGGGGTGATTACTTTGGCCAATTCTACTCTTTCCTTTACAGGAAAAACATTCCAAGTGGTATCTATGGTTAATGGATTGTTGCTGATGGTGTCGATGCTGGCCACATTACTATCTAAGGCTCCGGTAGGTACGAATAAGTTTACTAGGGTGGTGTAATCCCAATCGCTGCAACCTCCGCTGGCGCATCCCATGGTATAACGCAGCGTGATTTCGTGCCAATTGCTAGAGCTAGCGGGGAATACCGCCCAGTCTTTGTAGGATTTATACCAAGTAAGGTCAGTATTTTGATGCGCTAAAACGCGGGTGGTATCGCCATCTGCCGCAAGGCCAATGGTGCTAAAAAAAGTTAAAAGAAGAAGTAGCGTTTTTCTCATGAATTTTTATTGATTTGTGTGACTCCCGCCGAAACGATGTATTTCATAACGTCGGAGGAAGGAAGATCCAGTTCGGTAACTTGACTTTTAGGAACCAAATATACATTTCCAGAAATATTGTAAGAATGCGGACAGTAAACAGTAATGTAGTCTTCCCCTAAGCCTGCAAGTTTAACAAATTCTTCATCGGTAATAAAGCCTACTCGCCTTACGGCAGAATCGGAGCTGAGCTGCACCAACACGGGTTTATTAAAACTGCGTTTGTCACCCACTAAGGCGTTAAGCACATCTTTAACCGCCGTGTAAATTAGATTAATAAGGGGTGCTTTGCGAATCTGGCGGTTAAACCACATTTTTAGTCGGTCGGAAATAAGATAATTCGCCACAAAGCCGATGATCGTAATGGCAGCCAAGACGGCAATAATGCCTAAGCCTGGGTATTTGAGCGGCACTAAATTATCTAGCGCTAAAAAGATCTGGATTAGCACATAAAGTGTAATCGCTATGGGAGCAACCACCAAAAGCCCTTGCAGGAAATACTTAACTATACTGCGTATCATCTTCGCGAAGTTCTTTCTGTTTGTATTTGGGTAGGCCCTTTACAACTAAATTGTAGGAGTCGAGAATAAATTTTTCGAGCACATCTGTGGGAACAGATCCATCTAAAGAAACGGTATTCCAATGTTTTTTGTCGCTGTGATAACCGGGTATTACCGCTGGATAGCGCTCGCGGTAGGCAATGCCATCTTCCGGAATAGCTTTGAAATTAAAGCGCAAAGGGTTGGATTCTAGACTGCAAAGAATAAACATCTTATTCATAACCTTGAAAACTAAAGTTTTGTCATCAAAAGGAAATGATTCATCGGTAGCCTTCAGAGACAAGCACAGATGTCTTAATTCTTCAATGTTCATAGTCGGGCTTTCCGCAAATATACAATTCAAGGCTTTGAACCTTGCTTGAAAAATTGCGTTAAAAGATTTAAGTTGAAATTTTGATATTGAAGCTTTTTTGATACTTTTATTTCACCGTAGGATCTAATGTAAGCAAATGAATATGAACGGAGTAGATTTAGAGAAAGCTTTAATTCGTGAAAAGCAAAGAGAGGAAGCTAAAAACCCAGACACCATATTGGAAGCCTTTAAGGCACTTTTAGCAGACGATGATAAGAAGGACGATGAAATTTTAGAGGCTATTTTTAAAGGGGGGAGCGATCTCAGTAACCAGCTTAAAATAAAAGATCTGGATCCAGCGAAAATTTTCACTACCCAACAAATTAAAAATCTTTGTACCCAATATCGCTTGCGGTTTTTGGATACCAAATATTTTAAAGGGGAAGTGCCTTACGAGGCGATAAGCAAGATTAAGGCTTTGCAGCGGGATCATAATACCGAGTTGCGGGCCTTTAAAATGATTGCACCAGCCCCGATGTTTAATCTACAGAATAAAGATAAAGACCCTTTGTTAATGCTGCCTTTAGGCAACGACCGTTTTTATTTGGTGCATAAATGGGGCAACGATTTACATCCCCTGCGTGCCTTAATGGTTTATCCTTTCCGCAGCTTTCAAACCTTATTATTTACCGTAGCAGCTTTAGCGGCTTTTATTGTGGCTTTGGTGCCAGATTCGGTAATTATGGGGCCTTATGATAGCCACTCTTTTGCGTTACGTGTTATTTTCTTCTTTTATCTGTTCTTAGCTTTTAGTGGCTTAACGGCACTATATGGCTTTAGTAGATTGAAGAATTTCAACTCGGAATTGTGGAATAGTCGCTATTTAGATTAGCCTCTTAAAGCTTTTTCTGCTTGGCGCAGATGGCGTTCATTATGATAAATCACCACTCTTAAAGTATCTCCTAGCTTAAGTTTAATAAGCGAGGAGATGCTGATACTTGTTTTAATTTGAGCCAAATCAAAGGCTGAGAGGGTACTAAGGAGAGCCTGCATTTCTTTTAGGTTTTCGATAAGTTCAACCAACGCATTTTCATTCACCTTAAAATTTAGGGGATTAGTCTTTTTTAAAGTTTTCATGGTATTAAGCGCTTCGTGCGGAAGCATGCTTTTCGCAAAGTAATCGCCGAGTAGGCCAGCACGAAAGTTTTTAGCCTGAGCTTGGGGAGCATTTTTAAGACGCATTTTAATCTCAGGCAAATAAAAAGCGAAATACATATTTAAATGCTGGGCGCAATCATTGGCCGACCAAGAGTATTCATCTGGTCTACGGCTTAATAAACTAAAGTCTTCCGCTTGCATTTTTTCCGCTCTGAGCAGATGATCATTAGTATAAGATTGAAGTTCTTTTATCAGGTCCTGTTGTGAAATGCTTGTTCGCATGTTGTTTCATTTAGACTGCAAAGATCAGCTAAGAGTATTTTTCAAATGTTGATTTCAATCAAGATTTAGCAAGCGTGAAAGGGTTTCTGGACTCATACGCAGGTAGTTTGCGATATACTTATGCGGCACTTCTTGGAAAAGTTGCGGGCTGCGTTTGAGTACACGGGCGAGTCGCTTGGCAGGGCTACTTTGCAGTAAATCTACCTCCCGCTCTAATTGCTCGTTAATCAGTTGGTGCAGGCTGCTAATCCAAAGCGTTTGACGCTCAGGCGACTGACTAAAGAATTCCGTAAAGGTTTTTTTAGAACAGACCAGCACCTGCGATTTTCGTAAGCTTTGGATGTAAAACTGACTGGCTTCGCCACTAGTGAAAGAGTCTAAAGCGGTGATAAGATTGTTTTGGTAGGCAAAGCGAATATTCTGTTCCTCATCATTTTCAAGAATGTAAATTCGTAAACAGCCTTCCAAGATTAGGTAGACATTGGTATTGGAAAGGCCAGCATGTTGGAGGTAATCGCCACGCTTCAGCGGTAGCTGTTGGTCCCAGATAGGGGCTTCCCGAAGCTGTTGAAACACCGATGATTCTTGCGGCATAAACTAATCCTTTATTGGACCTCTAAGCTAGCAAGAAAAGTGTCAAGACTAAGAGCGTCTTCAATTTTAAAGTCGCCGATAGCGGTTCTGCGCAAAGCAGTAAGGTAGGCGCCACTATTTAAGGCTTGGCCAAAGTCGTGGGCTAAAGAACGAATATAAGTGCCTTTGCTACAGCTTACGCTGAAGTCTAATTCTTGCGGACTTTTAGACCAGACCTGAAAATCCATGATGGTAATTTTGCGCGGCTGCATTTCTATTATCGTTCCTTCGCGAGCACTTTCGTAGGCCTTTTTACCATCTTTTTTAATGGCGGAAAAAATAGGAGGAATCTGATCTTGCTCACCTAAAAAGCTTTCTTTGCTTTTGCTGATTAGCTCCTCATTAATATGATTCCAAGGAAAGGTTTGATTTACCTCGGTTTCCGCATCATAGCTGGGAGTAGTTTCTCCTAGTTTAAAGGTGCCTGTGTAGGTTTTAGGAAGGCCCATTAATTCGTTAATGGTCTTAGTTTTCCGGCCAACCGCTATAAGAAGGAGCCCCGTAGCGAGCGGATCTAGCGTACCAGCGTGACCCACCTTGATTTTTTTAAAACCGTAGGCTCTTTTTATGCTGTAGCGGATTTTATTCACTACATCAAAGGAAGTCCACTCTAATGGCTTATCGATAAGCAGTAGCTGTCCTTCCTCAATTTCTTCTCTGCTGAAAATCAAAAGGCAATAAGACTAGCGATAATGGCAATAATTCCTACGATAAAACAGTAGAGAGCAAAGTAGTTGAGATTCGCTCTTTTTACGATGTCGATCATCCAGTTGCAAGCCCATACACCCGTACCAAAGGCGGCAATAAAGCCAATGAAAATATTAAGAGGAATACCTTCTGACACAACGATACCGCCATCTAACACATCTTTCGCCATTTTACCTAAAATTAGGGGAACGACCATTAGAAAAGAGAATCGAGCCGCTCTTTCACGGGAAATCCCTAATAAAAGTGAGGTAGAAATAGTAGCACCACTGCGGCTAATACCTGGTAAAATGGCAATGGCTTGGGATACGCCAATTATAAAGGCTTTTCCTTTGCTTACGTTTTTATCGCCCGCTTGGGTGTTGTTGGCAAATAATAGAAGTACGCCTGTTACTAGAAGCATTAGTCCAACTAATAATACTTTACCACCGAATAAAGACTCGATCTCTTCTTCTAAAAAGAGACCTACTAAAGCCGCAGGAATCATGGATATGATAATGTTTAAGGAAAACCGAAATTCTTGGTTATTCTTAAATTGAAATAAGCCAGAGAAAATAGTGGCAACTTCTTTACGGAAAACCACAATGGTAGCTAAGGCTGTAGCAAAGTGAACTACTACCGTGAAAAGGAGACTTTCTTCGGGTAGAGACTCATCGCCAAAAAGGGCTTTGGCTAATTCTAAATGACCACTACTACTAACCGGTAAAAACTCGGTGAGACCTTGAATCACCCCAAGAATTAAAGATTCCAAATTACCCATTAGAACTATTTGAGGCCATGATGGCATAAACTTCAATTACTAAGCCAATGATGAGCATTAAGGGTGCCCAGGTAATACGACGAGCATTAAAAATTTCTTCATTAAAAACAGTGGGGTCTTCGCTGCCACCGCCTTGCATTAACAGGTAACCGATAATCATAAATACAATTCCTGCCGCCATGAGCAGGTAATTTTTCTTTTCGAAAACAAAGCTTTGCTTTTGCATAGTTAAAAGTATAGTTGATCTGTTTTTAGCCTTAAGTACTTCTTCAGCGCAAAGAAAGTACAAGTTAGCGAGATTAGTAGTCCTAAAACTAGAATACTAAGACCAAGAATTAATAGAAAATAGTTGTTTTGAAATTCTGCGAAGCCAGGAATGTAGGATGATAACCAAGTAATAAGGCTGAATAGTAGTAATAAAGCAATGCTTGATCCTAAAATTCCCTGCCCCAAACTGCGTAAGAGAAACGGTTTGCGAATAAAAGCAGTAGTGGCGCCCACCAGTTGCATGGTTTTTATGATAAAGCGCTTGGAGTAGATGGCTAACCTTATACTAGAATTGATAAGCGCGATAGAAATTAAAGTAAGTAGAAAAGCGCCACTAATGAGACCGATGCTAAGAATGCGAAGGTTATCATTCATTTTTGTGACTAGAATTTTGTCGTAAACAATTTCTTGTACAAAAGCTTTTTTAGAAAAATCGCTTTCTAATTCGGTGAGCTTTTCGCTGCTTAAGAATTCGGCTTTTAGCTTAAGCTCAATGCCATCGTGTAAAGGGTTGTAGCCGAGAAAGTCCACAAAATCTTCGTCTAAAATAGATTTCAATTCTTCAGCCGCATCTTCTTTGGAGATAATTTGCGCCGACTTGGTATAGGGAGCCAGTTTAAGGGAGGTGAAAAATTGATTCACTTCAGCCGTAGAGGCATCATCCTGCAAAAGAATGCTAATGGCGAAATTTTCTTTGATGGAGCGACTAATGGTTTGGGTGTTAATCAACAGTACGCCAAAAACCCCTAAGACAAAAAGAACTAAAGCAATACTAATCACTACCGAAAGGTAGGCAGATCGCAATCGTCTCTTTGTAAATCGGTCTTGTTTTGATGACATTAAATTGGTTTTATCGCTCTTCCGTGCGAAAGTAGCTATTTTGCTATTTATATTTTCCTAAAAAGCTGTTAAGTCGCTCATTGGTCTTATCTTTAAGCCGATATTTGTCCTCGAAAGGCTGTTAGTAAAAATGGTAAATGGTGCTAAGCGGCGTAGTTTCTTTGCTTAATTTCGTCAGGTTATTTTGTTAGTAGCTAATTGCTAGTTAAATAGATTTACAAATTGAAGTATCTAGGTAGAAAAATCCTATTCTTTCTTATTATCCTAATTCCATTTTGGAGTTTTCTCGTTTGGTTTTTTTATCCCAAAATTGAGTTGCCGGGATTAATCTTAGATAAAACGGTTC
Source organism: Schleiferiaceae bacterium (assembly GCA_018401735.1). GTDB lineage: Bacteria > Bacteroidota > Bacteroidia > Flavobacteriales > Schleiferiaceae > Croceimicrobium. Next base: position 70,588 of record JAGYKI010000014.1, on the reverse strand, counting down.
TCGATCGCTCAGGCGTTGAACACCGTTCCTTTAACTGGATTACTACGAATAACAAGTATGTAAAGCCAGACGGTTCACAGTATGAGATTACCGAAGATTACTATGGCTTTTTCCCCGTTAATCGTCCAGAATATGTGGTTAAAGATTTAACCGTTTTCAACCAAAAAGAGATCGATAGTTTGGCGCGAGATCTTGAATATCTCTATTATACAGATGCATATGGTATCTATACCAATGAGTGGGTATACGGAAGGGATATTAATGAAAGATCTCGTTTGGTTTATGGTGGTCTGTCGCAGCAAAGCTACTTGCTTTTTGAAAAGATGTTCCGAAATCGCAAGCTCGTAATTACCGAATTTAATAATATAGCATCACCGACATCACTAAACTTGCGCTACAAAATGCAGCGCGTTTTGGAATCTGATTTCACAGGCTGGACAGGTCGTTATTATCACTCTTTAGATACGCTGTTAAATCCCGATATTCCCGGCTGGATGAAGCGCCTACATCGTCGTTATTACAAAAAACCTTTCGCTTATCCTGATATTCCAGGCTTAGTTCTGGTGCATGAAACAGAAAGAATTTTAGTCTTGCAATCAGGTTTAGATCTTGATTACGAAATTCCCATTTTAAATACTGGCGATACTTTAATAAAACGCTACGGGTTGCCAGAGTTTATACGTTACCCTTATTGGTTTGATATAAATTTTGCTAAGGATACCAATAACATTTACGCTACTTATAAGATTCATACTAACTCACGAGGCGACTCCATCTTAGGTTCACAGCTTTTACCCAATGAGTTTCCAGCCATCCTCGCCGATCACAAGGAAAATCTTCGTTGGTATTTTTGCGGTGATTGGGCAGATAGCCCTACACCATTTGGTTTAAGTTATTTTAAAGGGGTACAATTTTTACGTAAGTTTTTCTATAATAACCGCGATGAGTTGGATCGTAAGAAATTCTTTTGGGAATATTACGAGCCGCTGATTTCGGGGATTTTTGAGGATTATATTGCAATTAAAGATTCGATTTCTGGACCACGTCCCATGCCTTCCAATTACCCAAATTATATGCCTTATTATCGTCGCAATAATATGCCTTTGCCAGATATCGATTTGATTGCTAGCGGAAGGGTTTATGATCCAGAAGAAGTTTTAGGAACACAGTATAAAGAAAGAGCATATCGCGATTCGGTGCTTCAGGCAGAAAGGGAAGAAGCGGCAAGAACGGGTTATTATATTGGAGAATATGGGGATACTGTTTACTTGAGTCAGGGCGAAATTACCGAATTAGAAGCGCAGGCACGTTTCGAACAAGAAACTCAAGAAAAGCGTGACTCAATCAACCAACGTCGTCTCGACTCTATTCGCGGGGATGGACAATTTGATCCCCGTTATCGCATGGAAAATGCAGGGGTAATCCCCAGTTTGAGAAGAGGTGGCAGGATGCCTTTTAGAATTCCACTTACAAAAGAGGATTTAGCTAAACGAGAGGCTTTCAGAGATTCTTTAAGAATGGTAAGAGATGCACGCAGGCAGGCTCGCGAAGATTCACTTGCGGCTCTAAAGGGAGAGGTGGTTGAAGGGAAGGCAGATGTGCAAGAACCAGAGGTCGAGCCCATAGAATCAAAGGAAGAAGTTGCCATTGATCAAAGATTCAGGCGCGGTGCGCGATTAATTGGGTCTTCAGGAGCAGCGGTACCTGATAATTTTGAAGAGGAAAATGAAACTGAAGCGGAAGTCTCAGATAATTGGTCAGACCAAGATGCTGAGCAGATAAGCGAGGTGCTAATAATCTCTAATCCTAATCGCTACAGAGTGGGCGGCAGATTGCCATCCTCATACAAACAGGATAAAGTAGCGGAAACGGAGGATCCAGATTTAGCCACTAAAGTTGATGAGCTAACCGAAACAACTGAGAGACCAAATACGACAACGGAGCCAGTATTACCAGAATTAGTAGCAGGTGAAAGTCAGAAGGCTTACCATATTATTGTAGCAAGTTTTACGGATAAGAAACAAGCGGAAAGCTTTTTAAAGCGCCAGAAATCAAGTGATTTACAGCTTATTTACTTTCCAGAAAAAGGAACGTATCGGGTGTCCAAAGGGTCTTATACTTCTGTGAAAGAGGCGGATAGAGCTTTGATAAATATCCTTGGTGTATTTCCCGATGCTTGGCTTTTGAAAGTATAAGATCTTGTTTCCTGAAATATTTAAAAGGTTACCTTAAAGATTTTCGTCTTTTAGGTAGCTTTTTTTGTGGGCTGTGGTTAAAGTGAATTCGACGTAAAATCAGGCCTCAGAAAAAACCCATTTATTGGATTTACGAAGGCGCAGAAAACCACCGATTTGGCTTTATCTGAAGAATTGCTTTAAAGCTAAGACTAAGCCTCAGACCCCTTGTAAATAGTGGAATTCAAGCCTATGCCGTGAATCAATAGCGGGCTATTGCAAGTGGCAGAGGCGCGGAAAGCCGCTTTTCAGAAGGGGCATAAATGGATTTTCCAATAAAAGTGAAAATACTTCATTTGGTTCATTTGCTGTAGCCCGCTACAGCTGCACGGTCTAGACTTGTCTTTTCTTTTTATTGAAAATCTGAGGCTATGATTTATAGTCGAATTCACGTTATTTAAGCAATAAAAAGCCCTTAAGAATTAGTTAACTAAAACTTAAGGGCCTTATTAAATACCGTTTTTAAGATTTTGCTAAGCTCCCGCAGGAGTAGATCTCACTTGATTTTTTGGACTAGGGTTCGGTTTAGATGCGGTAATTTTGCGGCCTTTATTACCGCCGCTTGGCTTTTTAAAGCCGACGCGTTTCATGCTGCCCCATGCTTTCTTGCCTTCAAAGAAATAGTCCCAGTTTCCAGTTACGGAACAATATACCAGGAAGGGGTGGAAAATAAGCGGTTCTAAAAGTCCGGCTAGTACTAAACGCAAAAGCTGACGGCGTTTCTTGTACTGGAAAAAAGTAATCTCTTCAATATACAGGGTTGCAATGGTAAAGGAAACTGTATAACCGTAAATTAAGGCGATAAAGAGATAAAGGAAACTAATGTTTATAACGCCTAAAAGGCTGAATAAAACCAAAAGTAAAATACCAAAGGCCTCAATAAGTGGCGCTAACCATTCGAATAATAACCAGTAAGGATAGCTAATCATTCCTATTTTCCCGTAGTATGGGTTTAGGAAAAGACGTTTGTGGGCCAGTAAAGTTTCAAGTGCTCCGCGTGTCCAACGGTTTCTTTGGCGACGCAAAACCGCCCAAGATTCGGGAACCTCGGTCCAGCACAGGGGATCAGGTACAAAACCTACCACGTAATCTATATCCTTTTCACGGGCATAACGGCGCATCCTTACAGTAAGCTCCATGTCTTCCCCAATAGTATCGTCATCGTATCCACCACAAGCAATAACCAGCTCTTTTTGGAATACTCCCAGTGCGCCACTAATTAGTAGTAGGCCGTCTAAAGATCCCCAGGCCACTCGTCCTAATAAAAAGGACCGCAAATACTCAAGAGTTTGAAATTGCGATAGAAGTTTGTTCGGTACATTGATTTCGGTAATACGACCTTTTTCAATTTTACAGTTATTGGCAATCCTTACCACACCACCGGTGGCAATCATGTTTTTCTCTGTTTCCTCAAGAAAAGGCTTCATTAGCTTTAGAAGACAGTCTTCCTCTAAAATACAGTCAACGTCAATGTTTAGGGTATACTCGCCGGTAGATACGTTAATAGCTGCATTTAGGGCATCGGATTTACCGCCGTTTTCCTTATCAACTACCACCAGATTATTGTAGGTTGGGTTTTTCGATTTGTAAACGGCCTTAACATTTTTAGTTGCTAAGGCATAATTCACAGCAAAGTCAACCGGTTCTAATTGATACTCTTCTATTAATTTTATGAGGCTTCGATCACGGCTACCATCATTAACTACAATCACCTCAAAATTGGGGTAGCGAATTGATAGGAGAGAGCGAACGTTTTCGATAATACTTGCTTCCTCATTGTAGGCTGGCGCCAAGATGGAAACAGTAGGCGCTTCAGGGCTTTGTAAAATATTTAGGTAATCGGTGTAGGAGTTACGACGCAGGTATTTACGAGCTTGCACCACGGATAAAATACCAAGGACGAGATAGGAAACCATTACGAAAACGGTATAACCGTAAGTAACGAAAAAGAAGATATAGATTAATATGTCTATTAATGAATTCTGATTATCAAATTCTATCATCTAAAATATGCTTCACAATGCTTTCACCTTTTTCGGAAAGCTCTTGTTCTTTGTAACTTACTAATACATCTCTGCGCCCCATGCGTTTTAAAGACTGTGCGGCCTCAAAAACTAAGTCGTACTCTTTTTCGCGTGCAATGGTTTCTCTCAGGAAGCCAACTTCTTTGGAACCTCCTAAGTCGCCCATGGCGCGTAAGATTTGTTTTTTAATTCTAATTTTCTTGGTCAGCTCGTAAACTTCGTAAAGATTTTCTAGGCATTCTGCATAAGCCAGTTCACGTGCTGTTTCAATGGCTTTCTCTTGTACCTTTTCATCTTTATGATAAAGTAGTTTCCGAAGTTCTCCTTTTTCGTGATACTGATTAAGGTGACGCATAATCATTAAACCAAAAACAACTACGGAGTTGTTTTCAGATTTTAACCATTTCCCTACACGGTCAATCAGCTCATATTCAAACTTTAAACTTTGATCTAATAATCGGATCTGCTGCCATTCACTCATAGGAGTGTCGAGATCATCTAGAAAGCCCATTGCCTTTTTTCCACCAAGTTTTACAGCGGCATACTGAGCTTCATAGCGTACATTTTGATTTTCGTAATCGGTATATTGTAAAATGTCGAATAGAGATTCGCCCATGCGCATCGTGCTAAGATCATTAATAGCCTTAGCCTTAATGTGCCACTCTCCTGTACGTAGGTTGTCTAACGCTATTTGTTTAAGACCAATCTCACGGTAAAGCATCTCCAAACGGTTGAAGGCTTCGCCACCAAGATTTCGGTGATAATAAAGAATGAGTTCGTTAAGAATCGCCATATTCGACTTGCGGTAGAGGGCGGAATCTACAATACGATTGATTTTTTTGATGGCATCTTTAAATTCTCCACCGTCATATTCACTAAAAACAATTTCCTGTATAATAGGCTCTACACTGCGGCTGATACGTCTTTCACGATTTTCAACACTATTTTTTCTAGATCTTTCACGCAAAACAATGATAACCATTACCGCCGCCAGTATCAAAAGGCTAATTACCAAAAAGAGTACGATTTTGTATCGTGGCTCAAGGGCTACTAGGAAATAGTAAGTTTCAGTGAAAAATCTGCGCACGATGATTTATTTTTTAGCGTTTTTTAACAGCTTTTTAATTCTAACGGATAACTCATTTGGACTAAAAGGTTTGGTCATAAAGTCATCTGCCCCAAGATCAAACGCTTTTAAAACCGCCGTTTCAGAGTTTAGAGATGTTAACATTAAAACGGGAGCATCCGTTCCTCTCTCCTTTAATATCTTAACAAGTTCGAAACCGCTAATAAAAGGCATCATAATGTCACTAATGATTATTTGATACTCCTCGCTTTCAATCTTCTGAATCGCTTTCTCGCCATCTTCAGCCGTGTCAACATCGTAACCATCTTTGGTTAGTTTAAAGGCTAATGCGTCACGAATTAACGGTTCGTCATCAACAATTAATATTTTTGCTCTATCACTCATGGTCTCTTGAAATTCTTTTTGAACACAACAAATGTATTTTTTAATATAAGTAGAATTCCCAAATTTAGATTAAAGGTTTAAAATTTAAGACGTGCAGCACATACAATTATGAACAAAAGGTTAAATAGTATAAGTGAATTGATTAGCAGGTCTACTCTAAACCATGAAAGTTCGATCGTTGTATTCACAGGAGCGGGTATGAGTGCGGAAAGTGGCATAAGTACTTTTCGTGATCAAAATGGTCTCTGGGAGAATCATAGAGTGGAGGATGTAGCAAGTATTGAGGCTTGGGACCGCAATCGGGCTTTGGTATTGGATTTTTACAACCAACGTCGACGTCAATTATTGCAAGTAAAACCCAATAAAGGGCACGAGGCCTTGGTGAATATCGAAAAGGGTTTCCCTAATTTGCAAGTAATAACCCAAAATGTGGATGATCTGCACGAAAGAGCGGGGCAAACCAATGTGTTGCATTTGCATGGTCAATTACGAACTTCCCGCAGTACTGGACCAGGACAGGAAGTTTATCATATTAATGGATCAGAATTGTCTATGGGAGATACTTGTTCCAATGGTTTTCAATTACGCCCTAATATAGTTTGGTTCGGAGAGATGGTTCCGGCCTTCGAGGAAGCGCTTTCTATCGTTTCGCAATGTGATTTGTTGATAGTTGTGGGTACTTCCTTAGCAGTATATCCAGCCGCTAGTTTGTTAAACTACGTTAGCGCACAAACCGACATTCTTTTAATTGACCCTAATGAACCCAGTTTCAGAGGCTCTAAGCATATTTATCATTTCCCCGCTAAAGCGTCGCATGGCCTTGTGGAACTCGCAAGATTATTAATGTCTTAGCGCCTTAAAAATTCCATTTATAAATTATATCTTTGCCGCAAATTGAGGGGGCTATTGTCCCCTCTTTTATTAGGCGATAACTATGGATAAGGCGAAAGTTAAAGAATTGTTGGATCGGGCTCTTGAGCAAGAGTCGGCATTTTTAATTGATTTTTCGATTAGTTCATCCAATGTTATAAACGTTAGCGTTGATACTTTGGAAGGTATAACCTTAAAAGGGCTTACCGCAGTTAGTCGCATGATAGAGCATAATTTGGACCGTGAAGTTGAAGATTTCGAATTAAGTGTTAGTTCCCCAGGAGTAGGTAGCCCTTTATTGGTAAAAGAACAATATATTCAAAATATTGGTCGCGACTTAAAGGTTAAAACAACTAATGACGAGGAATTTGTGGGTGAATTGCTTTCTTTTGAGGAGGAGATTTTAACTTTGCAGTGGGAAGAACGTGTGCCCAAAGAAGTTGGGAAAGGAAAAGTAACAGTAAAAAATGAGGCTCATATAGCTTTAGCAGACGTAAAGGAAGCTAAAGTTCAGGTGAGATTCAATTAAGGAATAGGCAGCTATGGAAAATCAGGCTATTATAGAGAGTTTTGCCGACTTTAAAGACGAGAAAAACATTGACAGAGTTACGCTTATGGCGATTCTGGAGGATGCTCTGCGTAATCAGCTTAAGAAAAAATATGGCAGCGATGATAACTTTGATATCATCGTAAACCCGGATAAAGGGGATGTGGAAATTTGGAGAAACCGTGTAATTGTTGAAGACGAGGAGTTGGAAGACGATAATACCGAAATAGCTCTAAGTGAAGCATTGAAAATCGAGCCTGACTTCGAAGTTGGTGAGGAAGTGTCGGAAGAGTTGAAGCTAATCGATCAAGGACGTCGCTTTGTTTTGGCTTTCCGTCAGAACTTAGTTCAGAAAATACAAGAGCACGACAATAGTATTATCTACAAGAAGTACAAAGACATGGAGGGTGAAATCCTTACTGGAGAAGTACATCATGTTAGACCAAGAGCAGTGATCATTTATGATGATGACCAAAACGAACTGATCTTACCAAAAGACCAACAAATTCCTCGCGACTTCTTCCGTAAAGGAGATACCATTCGGGCCGTTGTGAAGGATGTGGATTTAAGAGGAACCAAGCCGGTTATTATACTATCTCGCACTAGCGAAAAGTTCTTAGAAAAACTTTTTGAACAGGAAATTCCTGAAGTTTTTGATGGTTTAATTACTGTGAAAAAAGTCGTTCGTGAGCCAGGTGAAAAAGCCAAAGTAGCGGTGGAGTCTTACGATGATCGTATTGATCCAGTAGGGGCTTGTGTTGGAATGAAAGGAAGCCGAATTCATGGTATAGTGCGTGAATTAGGAAACGAGAATATTGATGTTATCAATTATACGAGTAATGATCAGCTTTTAATTCAAAGGGCTTTAAGTCCTGCGAAAATTAGCAGCATTACTTTAGATACTGAGGCCGCTAGAGCAGATGTGTTTTTAAAACCAGAAGAGGTTTCTAAAGCTATTGGTAAAAGAGGCCTCAATATAAAATTAGCTGGTTTACTAACTGGCTATGAAATAGATGTGTATCGCGATGTGGATGAGAATGAAGATGTAGAGTTAACAGAGTTTTCGGATGAAATCGAAGCTTGGGTTATTGAGGCTCTGCGTACCATCGGTTGTGATACCGCAAAAAGTGTGTTAGATTTATCTGTGGAGGAATTAGTTACTAGAACCGATCTAGAACAAGAGACCATAGAAGATGTGCGCAGGGTGCTGCGTGCTGAGTTTGAGGAATAATTTTAAATTAATTACATGGCTGAAAAGTCGCTACGACTTAGTCAACTGGCAAAAGAGTGTAATATTGGAGTAAGCACAGTTTCTGATTTTCTTCAGCAACTAGGTGTGGAGGAAAAGTTACGCCCAAATACCAAAGTTTCTGGAGATTACATTCAGAAGGTTATGGAAAAGTTTGCGCCAGACAAAGCTAAAAAAGAAGCTTCTGATGAAGTAGTTCGGAAGAAGCAAGAGGAAAAAGAAGCAATGTTGCGTGTGCGCGAAGAAGAACGCGCAGCGGAAGAGGCTTCTAAACCTATTTTGGCAGGACCTAAAATGGTTGGTAAAATAGATTTAGAGTCGAAAGCTAAACCTGCAAGCAAAGAGGAACCACCTAAACCTAAAGTTCCTGAGCCTAAAGTAGAGACCCCAGAAATAATTGCGGAAACTCCTGTCCCAGTGGAAGCACCTCCCAAAGAGGAACCCAAAGCAGAGGAGATAGCAGCCCCCAAAGAGGTTGAAAAAGAAGTTAAGGCTGAAGAGCCGAAAGCGAAGCCAATTGCGGATAAGAAAGAAGAAATCCCTGTTGTAGAGCCTCCTATAAAAGAGGAGCCTGTGGCTAAGGAAGAACCGAAAGCGGCTGAAAAGCAGCCAGAGGAAATTTCTCCAGTGGAAGAGAAAAAAGAAGAGCCTAAAAAAGCTGTGGTTAAGCCTGCGGCCGAAAAACCCGTGGTGCGTTTTACCAAGGCAACTCCCAAAGAAGAGCCAAAAGCGCAAGCACCAGCCGCCGAAAAACCAGCGGAAACCGAAGCTGCAGCAGAAGATGCTCCCAAAGAGAATAATGATATTACTACCAAATACGCCAAGCTTAGTGGTCCTAAGTTTACAGGTGAGAAGGTAGATCTTAGTAAGTTCGAGAAGAAACCAAAGAAGAAAGTAGCTTCTAGTGTTGACAATAAAGCGGATCTAAATAAAAAGCGAAAACGGAAGAGAATTCCTAGCGCTGGTGAAACCACTACCAATACACGTCCTGGTCAAACGGGAGCAGGTGCTAGACCATCTGGTCCTAATAAGGGAAGACCAAGTCGCGGTGCGAAACCGGAACCGAAGCGTGAACTAACTGAAGAGGAAGTTCAAAAGCAAATTAAAGAAACCCTAGAAAAATTAACTAGCGGTGGACGGAAGAACAAAGGGGCTAAACTTCGTCGTGAGAAACGTCAGGAAAGAAGGGAGCAAGATGCCTTAAATGAGGCAATACAGCAAGAGGAAGATAAAATTATTAAGGTAACGGAATTTGTAACCGTAAGTGAATTAGCAAACATGATGGATGTTGGGGCAACTCAAATTATCTCATCGTGTATGTCACTTGGTATGATGGTAACCTTAAATCAGCGTCTTGACGCAGAAACCTTAACTATTGTAGCCGACGAATTCGGATTCCAAGTAGAGTTCGTAGATTCTGAAGTAACAGACGCGATAGCAGAAGTAGCAGATTTAGAAGAAGATTTACTACCGCGTGCGCCAATTGTAACGGTTATGGGTCACGTTGATCATGGTAAAACATCTTTACTGGATTATATCCGTAAGGCTAATGTTATTGCCGGTGAATCGGGTGGTATTACCCAGCATATTGGGGCGTATTCTGTAGAAATTGAAAGTGGACAACACATTACTTTCCTCGATACTCCTGGTCACGAAGCCTTTACAGCGATGCGTGCGAGAGGTGCCAAGGTTACTGATGTTGCCATTATTGTAGTGGCCGCTGATGATGCAGTTATGCCGCAAACCAAAGAAGCTATTAGCCATGCGCAGGCGGCAGGTGTGCCAATCGTATTTGCGATTAACAAGGTAGATCGTGATGTTGCTAATCCTGAAAAGATTAAAGAGCAATTGGCACAAATGAACCTGCTGGTAGAAGACTGGGGTGGAAAGGTACAATCGCAAGATATTTCCGCTAAGTCTGGTTTTGGGGTGAATGAAATCTTAGAAAAAGTATTGCTGGAAGCAGAAATGCTTAACTTAAGAGCAAATCCTAATCGTCGGGCAAGCGGTGCGGTAATTGAAGCAGCCTTAGATAAAGGTCGTGGATATGTTACCACCATCTTGGTGCAAAATGGTACCTTGAAAATTGGCGATTATGTTTTAGCTGGACAGTATAGCGGTAAGGTTAAAGCCATGTTAGATGAAAGGGGACACCGTGTTGAAGAAGCTGGTCCTGCTCGTCCGGTAACTATTCTTGGTTTAGATGGTGCTCCACAAGCGGGTGATAATTTTACCGTTATGGAGGATGAGCGTGAAGCAAAGCAAATTGCGGCGAAACGTACTCAGTTGCAACGCGAGCAAAGCGCACGTTCTCAGAAAAACCTTACCCTCGAAGAAATTGGCCGTCGTTTAGCGGTTGGAGATTTCCAAGAACTAAATGTTATTGTTAAAGGTGATGTGGATGGTTCTATTGAAGCATTAGCCGACAGTTTACAGAAACTTTCCACAGAAGAGATTCAAGTAAATATTATCCACAAGGCAGTAGGTCAGATTTCGGAAGGAGATGTCCTTCTTGCAGCAGCATCGAATGCCATTATTGTTGGATTCCAAGTACGACCATCTTCAAGCGCTAGAAGACTAGCAGAGAAAGAACATGTAGACGTTAGACTTTACTCTATTATCTATGATGCGATTAACGAAATTAAAGATGCGATGGAAGGTATGCTTTCACCTGACTTTAAAGAGGAGATCGTTTGTAATGTAGAAATCCGTGAGACCTTTAAGATCTCTAAGGTGGGAACCATTGCTGGTTGTTATGTACTAGATGGAACGATTACGCGTAACACCGATGTTCGTATTATTCGCGATGGAGTTGTGGTTTATACAGGCGAATTAGCTTCCTTGAAACGTTTCAAAGACGATGTGAAAGAGGTTAAGAAAGGCTACGAATGTGGATTGAATATCAAGAACTATAATGATATTAGGGTAGGCGATATTATCGAAGGCTATCAACAAGTAGAAGTGAAGAAAACACTATAATTAAATAGCGCATAAATTAAAAAGCCGACTTGAAAAAGTCGGCTTTTTTTAGCTTCGGTAAATTTTGCTTCTTAATTGGAAGTGAATTGAAGGTGTGGAATTACCGCTTTTTACCTTACCTCTCCATGTTATATTTTAGTGAGTTGCCTCGCAATACAGTTGATCAGACTTGAAGCATAAACGAAGCCCAATTGTATGGTTTACTAATCTTTCAATGGTACTGTGCTAATGGCTCGCCTCTTTCTCTTAGGATGAAGATGGCGGCCAATTATGGGCTCTGCCGTTTAATGGAATGAAATTTTGGCGAAAAAAGGACTAAAAAGGTTAAGGAGTTTTTTAGGGGTACAAATGGATTTTCCAGTAAAAGTAAAAATACTTCATCTAGTTCATTTGCTGTAGCCCGCTACCGCTGCACGATCTACACTTGTCTTTTTATTGAAAATCTGAGGCTATGATTTATAGTCGAACTCACGTTAACTAGTAAACGCAAATTCTAATCTCCCCTATTTAGCTTCGGATACTTAATGTTTGTCTCCACCACAAAGCTACCCGGGAACTCGTTAATGATTTGGCGTAGGAAGGCTTCGGCCTCTAAACGCGTTCTGAAATCACCGATTTGAGTGCGGTATTCGGGTACCTCGTATAACAAGTAAGCGGGTACCTCGTGATAGATTTTTAAAAATCGCCCTCTTTGCTTTAGGCAATCACTTTTATTTCCATTGAAAATTTGCACCCGAAAACCTTTCAACTCTTTAAATTTTTCTCCTTTACGTTGCATCAAGTAGAGAGTGTTTTGCACGGCAGGACTCATTTCCACTCGAGCAGACCCAGAGTTTGTTGAAATAGTTTGTGCATCTAATTGAAAGCCAAAGAGCAAGAAAAAAACGAAGAGAATTGAATTTTTAAGCATGGTTTTTAAGTAAAATTTAACGCAAAAGTAGTTTATTTGTGACCTGAAATAAATGGCAGGCAAAGTTATTTAGACCTGATTTAAATTAGAGGGAGTCTGCATTGACCCTTTCGAGAAAGGCTTTATAGCTTAAATTTGCCATCCAAACTTAGAAATCTAGGATATTAGGTTCATCTATGAATAAACAACGTACTCTCAGGCTGTTTTCGCATTCCTTCTTGATGCTATTTATTGCGGTACTTTCAGCAAGTACAGTGCAGGCACAAGAATTTACTGGGGATGTCGCTAATGGAAAATCCTTGTTCAACGGGCAGTGTGCTGCCTGTCACAAGCTCGACAAAAAGGTAGTTGGTCCCGCATTAGGGGATGTAACAACCCGTCGCTCTAAAGAATGGTTATACGCTTGGATTAAAGATAATCAGGCGCTTCGTGAGTCTGGTGATGCTGATGCTATCGCTATTTACGAAGAGTATAACGGTTCTATAATGCCGGCTTTCCCTGGTTTATCGGATGACGATATCAACGATATCTTAGCTTATACCATTGAAGGCTCGAAGCCTAAAGAGGTGCTTGTAGATCCAAATGATCCGGTTCCTGTGGTAGCCGAAAATGATAATACGGTATTGCTTTATATCCTTGGCGGTATTTTAATCTTCTTGGTCCTATTGCTCACGCGTGTTAAAAACACTTTAAAGCAAGTGCAAGGCGAAGGAGTAACAACGCTTGCGCAAGATGCCAATATATTCACCCGCACAGCGCTCAAGAATCCACGAATAGTAACGGTTTTAACCCTTTTAGTAGCGGTAGTATTCTTGCAGCAGCTTTATTTAGGTTTAATGGTGGTGAATGTTGATACTAACTATCAGCCCAGTCAGCCTATTAAATTCTCTCATGAATTGCATGCAGGTACCAATCAGATTGATTGTAACTATTGCCATTCAGGTGCTAGAAAAAGTAAGCACTCAAATATTCCTTCAGCCAATGTCTGCATGAATTGTCATATGTACATTCAGGAAGGTCCGAAGTACGGAACAGAGGAAATTGCTAAGATTTACGCTGCTATTGGCTTTGATCCAGAAAGCGGAACTTATATCGAGGATTACGAGCAGAAGCCTATCAAATGGGTTCGTATTCATAAGTTGCCTGATTTGGCCTATTTTAATCACGCACAGCACGTAACAGCTGGGAACGTAGAATGTCAAACTTGCCATGGTCCGATTCAGGAAATGGAAGAAGTGTATCAGTACTCTCCCCTAACCATGGGTTGGTGTATTAACTGTCACAGAGAAACTAAAGTAGACGTTAAGTCTAACGACTACTATAATGATATGCATGCCAAGCTTAAAGAAAAGTATGGTCCGAATGCAGAAATTACCGTCGAAATGATCGGTGGATTGGAATGTGGAAAATGTCACTATTAAAAGCTAAATCTCCAAAGTAGAATGGCTGAAAACAAAAAATACTGGAGAGGAATTTCCGAACTCGAGAACCCAGAAATGGTGAAAACTTTGAGTGAGCAAGAATTTCCTGATCAAATTTCAAATGAGGAGTTTTTAGGTAACAAAGGAAACCTAGATAGTACTCATACTTCAAGACGTGATTTTCTGAAATATATGGGCTTCTCAACTGCCGCAGCAACTTTAGCTGCTTGTGAGAGTCCTGTGTATGAATCACTCCCTTATGTGGTGGCACCGGAGGAAATCATCCCAGGTATAGCTAATTACTATGCTTCAAGTTATTACGATGGGCATGATTTTGCTTCTTTGTTGATTAAAACAAGAGAAGGTCGTCCGATTAAGGTAGAGAATAACAAGTTAGCAGGTATCAATGCTAGTGCGAATACCCGTGTTCACGGATCGGTACTTAATTTGTACGACGCAACTCGCTTGCAAAGACCAGCGGTTAACGGACAAGAGTCTAACTGGTCGAGCTTGGATAAGGAAATTATGGCGGGCCTAGCTAAAGCTGAAGCAGAAGGAAAGCAAGTAGTTGTCCTAACTTCCACAGTTTTGAGCCCTAGCCAAAAGAAATTGATTAAGGCCTTTGGTGCTAAATACACCAACTTTAAGCATGTAAGTCAAGATCCTTTTAGCTATTCTGAAAAATTAGATGCTTGGCAAGAAGTTACAGGAAAGCGAGCTTTACCAATGTATCATTTCCAAAACGCGAAGGTAATAGTTGGCGTTGGAGCTGACTTCTTAGGCGACTGGATAGGTCAAAGTGTTAGTGCTGACTATGCGAAAACTCGAGTACCGGGTAAAGACATGTCGCGTCACTTCCAAGTTGAAGCAGGCATGAGCCTAACAGGTTCAAATGCAGATAAGCGTTACAAACTTAAAACTTCAGAGCACGGTGAATTCTTAGTTGCTCTTTACAATGAGTTGGCCAGTGCCAAAGGAGCAAGTGTCGTATCAGGTGTTAAATCATCTTTGCAAAATGAGGCCAAGGCAATTGCTAACGAATTATTAAATGCTGGTAATGCAGGTTTAGTAGTATGCGGAGGCAATAATAAAGATCATGAGTTACTTTGTATTGCTATCAATAACTTGTTAGGCAATAAAGAAGTTACTGTTTCTTACAAAACAAGAACTTATTTACGTCAGGGTGATGACAAAGCCTTTAAAGCTTTAATCGCCGATATGAATGCTGGTAAAGTGGGAGTGGTAATCACTAACAACTTAAACCCAGTTTACGTTGCTGCTGGTATGGCTAATATGGTTGAGGCCTTTAAGAAGGTTCCAACTAGCGTAGCCGTAACGATGAAGTACGACGAAACGGCACAAATTTCCAATCTAGTTGCTGCAGAAAATAACTACCTAGAGTCTTGGGGTGATTTTATGGCAGCCGATGGGCATTATAGCCTTCAGCAGCCAACAATTAAGCCTCTGTTTGATACTCGCTCATTTGAAGAAAACTTATTAAAGTGGTCTGGACTGAGTGCCGATTATCATAATTATATTAAGGAGAACTGGGCCAATAATATCCTTAATGGTTCTCAGTGGTCGACAGTATTACACGATGGTGTTTACAAAACAAACTCTACTATGCCTATAATAGACATAATGGTAGAGGATTTGACCACTAGCTTAAATCTCAACTTAGACGGTATTGGTTCTAGAGTAACCAAAGAGGCCAAAGCTATTAAAGGTTTAGAAATAAACTTTAATCAGTTAACGGGTATGGGTGTTGGTACTATAGCTAACAACCCGTGGTTATTGGAATTCCCCGATCCTATTAGCCGTGTTAGTTGGGATAACTATTTAACTGTTTCTGCTGCTGATGCAGTAGAACTCGGTTTACGTCATTGGAATGAATCTAACGGTGCTTTAAACGGGAACCTAGCCAATCTAACTGTTAATGGCGTGGTTTTAGAAAATGTACCGGTGTTTATCCAGCCCGGTCAAACTATTGGAACCGTTGGTTTAGCGGTTGGTTTTGGTAGAGTAGGAGCTGGTGCTGTGGCTGATAAGGTCGGGGTGAATGCTTTCCCACTAATGGCGGGAGCTCACCATGCCGAAGTGAAAGTGGAGGCCATCGCAGAATCTAAGCACGAATTTGCTTGTATTCAGTTGGCGCACACTATGATGGGTCGCGATATTGTTAAAGAAGTTACCTTAGATACCTTTCTAGCGAGCCCTGGTAAAACGGCTGCACATGATGGCTGGAATGAGCCACCACGTTTCGAAACTCATAAGGGTCCTTTAACCAGCGAAGACGCTAACTTATGGGATGATTTTGATCATCAAACAGGGCATATGTGGAATATGTCTATTGATCTTAACCTTTGTAACGGATGTGGTGCTTGTGTGATAGCTTGTCACTCCGAAAATAACGTACCAGTAGTTGGGAAAGAGGAAATGCGTAAGAGCCGAGATATGCACTGGTTGCGTATCGATCGCTACTACAGCTCGGATATTACTACTGAAAATGCGGCCGAAAACGGCTACGAAGGTTTAGGTTTATTTGGTAAAGGTGCTACCGATATGTACGCTGATATGGAAGTACCAAGTCAGAGTCCTGAGGTATTCTTCCAACCAGTGATGTGCCAGCATTGTAATCATGCTCCATGTGAGACGGTTTGTCCCGTGGCTGCAACAACCCACTCTGCGGAAGGCTTAAACCACATGACTTATAACCGTTGCATTGGTACACGTTACTGTGCTAACAACTGTCCCTATAAAGTACGTCGCTTTAACTGGTTCGAGTATCATAACAATACTAAGAACTTTGGCGACAATTACGCTATGAATGAAGACTTGGGTCGTATGGTATTAAATCCCGATGTTACCGTTCGTTCACGTGGTGTAATGGAAAAATGCTCTATGTGTATCCAACGCATTCAGCTTGGTAAATTAGAGGCTAAGAAAGATGGTAAAGCTCTTAAAGATGGTGCAGTTAAAACCGCCTGTCAGAGTGCTTGCGATACGAACGCTATTGTTTTTGGTGACGTGAATGACAACCAAAGTGAAGTGTTTAAATTGAAAAAAGACCAAAGGATGTATCACCTTCTTGGAGAAGTTGGAACACAGCCATCGGTATTTTACCAAGTTAAAGTAAAGAATACAACTGCTTAAATTTAAAGGAAATTCATGCATTACGAAGCGCCAATACGTAAACCTTTAATTGAGGGCGACAAATCGTACCACGACATAACATTAGATGTTGTTCGTCCGGTTGAGTCATCCGCACCAAGATCCTGGTGGATTGTGTTTAGCCTTGCCTTAGTCGCATTTTTATGGGGAGTAGGATGTATCCTATACACCATCGGAGTGGGAATTGGTACCTGGGGTTTGAACAAAACTGTAGGTTGGGCTTGGGATATTACCAACTTTGTATGGTGGGTAGGAATCGGTCATGCCGGTACTCTTATCTCAGCAGTACTCTTGTTATTCCGTCAGAAATGGAGAATGTCGATTAACCGTTCTGCGGAAGCGATGACTATTTTCTCAGTAATCCAAGCTGCACTTTTCCCAGGTATTCACATGGGACGTATTTGGATGGCTTATTTTGTATTACCTATTCCTAACCAATTCGGTTCTTTGTGGGTAAACTTTAATTCGCCTTTACTTTGGGATGTGTTCGCTATTTCAACTTACTTCTCGGTATCGGTTGTTTTCTGGTATGTAGGTTTAATACCTGATTTCGCGATGATTCGTGATCGTGCCGTTAAACCAGTGCAAAAACATATTTACAAAATCTTAAGTTTTGGTTGGGGTGGAAAAGCAAAACACTGGCAGCGCTTCGAGGAGGTTTCTTTGGTGTTGGCAGGTTTGGCAACTCCTCTCGTACTTTCTGTGCATACCATTGTATCGATGGACTTTGCTACCTCTGTCATTCCAGGCTGGCACACCACAATCTTCCCACCTTATTTTGTGGCAGGTGCGATTTTCTCAGGTTTTGCCATGGTACAAACACTTTTGATTATCGTTAGGAAAGTATTCTCAATGGAGCAATACATTACTATTGAGCACATTGAAATGATGAATATTGTAATTATGCTTACAGGTTCTATCGTAGGTGTGGCTTACATTACTGAATTATTTATCGCTTGGTATTCAGGCGTGGAATACGAACAATACGCTTTTTTAAATAGAGCCACAGGACCTTATTGGTGGGCTTACTGGAGTATGATGACTTGTAATGTGTTTTCGCCTCAGTTTATGTGGTTTAAGAAGCTAAGAACAAGTATAATGTTCACCTTCTTCATCTCTATTGTGGTAAATATTGGTATGTGGTTCGAGCGTTTCGTGATTATTGTTACCTCTTTACATCGCGATTATTTACCCTCTAGCTGGAGTATGTTCTCGCCTACTTTCGTAGATATTGGCATCTTCATCGGTACTATCGGTTTCTTCTTTGTATTATTTCTACTTTATGCACGTACCTTCCCGGTAATTGCTCAAGCGGAATTGAAAACAATTTTGAAATCATCTGGAGATAATTATAAGAAACTTCAAGAGCAAGAAGATCATGGCGACCACTAACCAAATTATAGTAAATGCCTTATACGACGATGACGACGTATTATTGGCAGGTGTAAAACAAGTGCGCGAAAAGGGCATAGAGATACAAGAAGTATATTCTCCATTTCCAGTGCATGGCTTGGATAAGGCCATGGGCTTAAAAGAAACACGTATTGCTATTGCTGCATTTATGTACGGGCTTTTAGGATTAATTACGGCCATTAGTATGACTTATGGTATGTTGATAATCGATTGGCCCATGAATATCGGGGGTAAGCCGAGTTTCACATGGGGTGAAAACATGCCCGCTTTTGTTCCTATTATGTTCGAATTAACCGTATTCTTTGCGGCTCACTTAATGGTGTGGACTTTCTTCTTTAGAAATAAAATTTATCCTGGATGTAAGGCCCAAAACCCAGATCCTAGAACTACAGATGACAAATTCCTTATGGAGGTTGTTTCTAACGGTGATACAGAAGAATTAATGAGCTTATTAAAGCAAACTGGTGCTATTGAGGTAAGTGTAAACAACGCGCAACATGCTTAAGAGACAATTAGTGAAAAACATAGCTTTACTGCTAAGTGCAGGGCTGTTAATCAGCTCTTGTAAGCAAGAAGAAAATCATAGAGGCTATCAATACATGCCAGATATGTATGATGGTCCTGCTATAGAAGCTTATGACGGTTATGATAGATTCGGGGATAGCATTTCTTCCCTAAAGCCAGTGGAGGGAACTGTATCGAGAGGCTTTATGAGTTATCAAGAATACAGCCCAGACGCGGATGGTTACGCTATGGCCAAGGCAGAAATGCTGATGCCTGACGGTATTATGGCTGATGAGAAAACTATGGAAGAGGCTAAAGAGCTTTATAATATCTTCTGCACGCATTGCCATGGTGATAAAGGTATGGGACAAGGTATTTTGGTAAAGAACGAAAAATTCTTAGGCGTACCATCTTATGGTGATAGAGATATTAATTTCGGTACAATCTTTCACGTAATAACTTACGGAAAAGGGGTGATGGGCTCACATGCCTCTCAAGTTACTCCGGAAGAAAGATGGAAATTGGCTCTTTATGTTATGAAGTTGAAAAGCGACATGACACCTAAAGAAGAAACGACTGCCGAGGGTAGCGTAGAGTAAACTGACTAGATAAAGCATTAAAACAATCTTTTAACTATTATAAGATGTTTGAATTTTCAAGCCGCTTAAAAACAATTTCTTACGTACTGATTCTTATCGGTGCTATTTCCGTAGGGTTTAGCTTCTTCGCAGGAGGAAGTGACCACCATGACGAAGCGAGTCACGGGGAAGGAGAACATGCAACTACTGAAGCTCATCATAGTCCCGCGGCAAGCCATGCCCACGGTCATGATGCCATGCCGAAAACTGATGATTTCAGTTATCACAAAGGAGCTTCTAGAGCAATTCCGAAGAATAATCATTTCTACACATCACCAGATGCGGAGCATGATGCCGAACATGCGCACCATCAAGAACAGAATAAGCCTTGGGCAAACCTTTTGGTGAATAGTTTTTTCGCCTTAGCGATTGGATTAGGTGCTTTATTCTTTATGGCACTTCAGTACGCAGCACAAGTAGGTTGGACCGTTGTTCTTTTGCGTGTTTTAGAAGGAATTACAAGTTTTATCTGGGTGCCAGGATTAGTAATATTGGTCATTATCGTAACAGGTTGGTTCCATTTAGGAGGTAACCATGTTTATCACTGGATGGCTGAGGGTATTATGACTCCTGGTAGTGAAAATTACGATGCAATTATCGCGGGCAAAGAAGGCTATTTAAACGGGCCATTCTTTACCATTAGATCGATTATTTACTTAGCAGGGTGGATAGGTGCGGCCTTTTTATTAAGAAAAATGAGTTTAAAGATGGAACAGTCTGGTGTAGATTACAACCGGAACTGGGCTAAGATGCGTAATGTGGGTGCTGGATTTCTAGTTTTCTTTGCGGTTACTTCTTCCATGAGTGCTTGGGATTGGATTATGAGTATTGATACGCACTGGTTCAGTACTTTATTTGGTTGGTATGTTTTCGCAACCATATTCGTATCCTCGCTTACTGCCTTAATGATGGTTGTACTTTACCTAAAAGGCAAAGGATACTTGCCAGAAGTTAATAAGAGTCACATCCACGACATCGCTAAATTTATGTTTGCCTTTTCTATTTTCTGGACTTACCTATGGTTCTCCCAGTATATGTTGATTTGGTATTCAAACATTCCAGAAGAGGTAACATATTACATGATGCGCTTTGATGAGTATAAAGCTTTATTCTTCACGATGGTAGCATTGAACTTTGTATTCCCTGTTACTATTTTAATGAGTAGGGATGCAAAACGTAATCGTGGCTTCATCTTTACGGCCGGTATTATAATTTTATTCGGACACTGGCTAGACATCTTTATTATGATTATGCCTGGTTCTGTGGGTGCAAGTGGAAGCGTGACCTTAATAAACATTGGAACATTATTAGGATTTGTGGGCTTATTTATATTAGTAGTGTTTAACACTATTAAAAAAGCACCGCTGATGATTAAGAACCACCCTATGTTTGTGGAGAGTAAACATTTCCATATTTAATTTTTAAATAGCTAGCTATAAATGGATACATTATTAATTATTGTTGTAGCCCTTCTTGCTGTAATTGCCTTAACACAGGCGATAAGAATCTTCGAGATATCTTCAAAGATTAAGGGTACTGATAATGACATTAAGGTTAACGACAAGGACAACAACGCGCAAGGTTGGTTAATGCTTTTGTTCTTAATCTTCTTCTTTGGGGCTTTTGCTTGGATGGTGAGTGAATACATGGAGCTAACGCTACCTGTTTCAGCATCAGAACACGGTAATGAGATTGATAGCCTTTGGGATATATCTATGGGGGTTATTATTTTGGCCTTCTTGGTTACTCAGCCTTTATTATTCGGTTTTGCCTATATGTTCCGCGGTAGGAAAACCCGCAAGGCTACCTATATGGAGCATAATAATAAATTGGAGCTTTTTTGGACGGGTATTCCTGCAGTTATTTTAGCTGGTTTAATCCTTTATGGTCTTACTACTTGGACGGATATTATGTTTCCAGAAAAAACTGAAGAACCTATCGTAGTGGAGCTTTACGCTAAACAATTTGGTTGGACCGCTCGTTATGCTGGTGGTGATAATACATTAGGTTTTGCAAATGTTAGGTTAATTGAAGGTGTAAATGTATTAGGTTTAGATTCAGCCGATAATAATTCTAGTGATGATATTATTAGCAGTGAACTAAGACTTCCGAAAGGACGTCCTGTACTTTTAAAGTTTAGATCACAAGATGTTATTCACTCGGCCTATTTGCCTCACTTTAGAGTACAAATGAACTGTGTGCCTGGCACCGAAACGCAATTTCAGTTTACTCCGTCTATGACGACTGCTGAAATGCGTATGGACAATGATGTTATTGAAAAGGTTGCGCGCGTAAATTCTATTCGCAGTGCGAAAGGTGAGGATCCTTGGGAATTTGATTATGTATTATTATGTAATAAAATTTGTGGGGCAGCTCACTACAATATGCAAATGAAAGTGGTTGTTGAATCTGAAGAGGATTTCAATAAATGGTTGAAGGAACAGCAGACTTTTGCTGAAATGTTATAATTTATTTGATTAGTTAAAGGATAGAAATCGAAAGAAATAATGGAAGCACACGCACATCACAAAGAAACTTTCATCACTAAATACGTATTCACGACCGATCACAAAATGATCGCTAAGCAATTCCTCGTAACCGGTATGATTATGGGAATTATTGGAGTGGCTATGTCTTTATTGTTCCGTCTTCAACTGGCTTGGCCAGATAAAGAGTGGCCTATATTAGAAATGTTATTAGGCAAATGGGGTACCGATGGAATTATGGACCCTAATATCTACCTTGCCTTAGTTACCATACATGGTACCATTATGGTATTCTTTGTATTAACTGCGGGCTTAAGTGGTACCTTCTCTAACTTATTAATTCCCCTGCAAATTGGAGCACGTGATATGGCGTCTGGCTTTATCAATATGCTTTCCTATTGGTTCTTTTTTGTTTCAAGCGCCATTATGGTTGCTTCACTTTTCGTAGAAAGCGGTCCCGCATCAGCAGGTTGGACTATATACCCACCTTTAAGTGCACTGCCACAGGCGGTACCAGGTTCTGGAATGGGTATGACTCTTTGGTTAGTAAGTATGTCATTGTTTATTGTTTCATCCTTATTAGGTGCTCTAAACTATATTGTTACTGTTCTGAATTTAAGAACTAAAGGAATGAGTATGACCCGACTTCCACTAACAATTTGGGCCTTTTTCGTAACAGCGATTTTAGGTGTACTTTCTTTCCCAGTTCTTTTCTCAGCGGCTTTACTGCTTATTTTTGATAGAAGTTTTGGAACGAGTTTCTACCTATCCGATATAATGGTAGCAGGTGAGGTATTAAGTAACCAGGGCGGTAGTCCGATTTTGTTCCAACATTTATTTTGGTTCTTAGGTCATCCAGAAGTATATATTATTCTTTTACCGGCATTGGGTATAAGTTCAGAAGTAATTTCGACCAATGCTCGAAAACCAATTTTTGGTTACCGCGCAATGGTAGGGTCTATTTTAGCGATTGCTTTCTTATCGTTTATCGTATGGGGCCACCATATGTTTGTAACGGGTATGAATCCATTCCTAGGCTCAGTGTTTACCTTTACCACTCTACTTATCGCTATCCCATCTGCCGTAAAGGCCTTTAACTACATTACTACATTGTGGAAAGGTAACTTACAGATGACGCCAGCAATGCTGTTTTCGATCGGTCTTGTTTCTACCTTTATTACTGGTGGTTTAACAGGTTTGATTTTAGGGGATAGCGCTTTAGATATCAATGTTCACGATACATATTTCGTGGTAGCTCACTTCCATATTGTAATGGGTCTATCAGCTATTTTTGGTCTCTTCGCAGGCGTATATCATTGGTTTCCCAAGATGTATGGCCGCAGAATGAACAAATCTTTAGGCTACATTCACTTTTGGATTACATTTATTGCAGCCTATGGTGTGTTCTTCCCAATGCACTTTTTAGGAATGGCAGGTTTACCTCGTCGTTATTACACTAATACTGCTTTCCCAATGTTTGACGATTTAGCAGACATTAACGTATTAGTAAGTTATTTTGCCATAATTGGTGGTATTGCTCAAGTGGTATTCTTGTTTAACTTCTTCTACAGTGCATTCCGCGGTAAGAAATCTGAACAAAACCCATGGAGGGCCAATTCTTTAGAATGGACTACCCCGGTAGAGCATATCCATGGAAACTGGCCAGGTGAAATTCCAGAGGTACACCGTTGGCCTTATGATTACAGTAAGCCCGGTGCTGCTGAAGATTTTGTTCCGCAGACAGTTCCAATGTCGGAAGATGAAATTGCCAATGGCCATTAGATTTTAAAAATAATCGAAGCCCCTTAGTTTACGCTAAGGGGCTTTTTTTTGACGGCATTATTTTATCGGACAATTGCTAATTTTCCGTTTTCAATTTCTCTTACCTTTGCTCAAAATGCATGCATGGCCCAATATTTAGATGAAGAAGAGGAGTTTTATTCTAAGGAGCAGGATCTAGACCAAAAGCTTAGGCCATTATCCTTTGATGACTTTGCGGGACAAGATAAAATACTGGAAAATCTACGGATCTTTGTAGCGGCGGCTAACCAGCGAGGTGAGGCCCTTGATCATGTTTTATTGCATGGACCTCCGGGATTAGGCAAAACCACCTTAGCCAATATAATTGCCAATGAGTTACATGCTGGTTTAAAGTTAAGTTCAGGGCCAGTAATAGATAAGCCAGGCGAGCTAGCAGGCCTACTAACTAATTTAGAAGAAGGCGATGTTTTATTTATTGATGAGATTCACCGTTTAAGTCCCGTGGTAGAGGAATACCTCTATTCGGCTATGGAAGACTATCGCATCGACATTATGATTGATAGTGGTCCTGCGGCCAGAAGTGTGCAAATTAACCTCAATCGTTTTACTTTAATTGGAGCGACTACTCGATCGGGACTGTTAACCTCACCGCTTAGAGCACGCTTTGGAATTAATAGTAGACTGCAGTATTATACAGTAGAGCTTTTATCGAATATCGTGGAGCGTTCTGCCCATATATTAAATGTTCCCATTGAAGCAAATGCAGCGGTTGAAATTGCGCGCAGAAGTAGAGGAACCCCGCGTATTGCCAATGCTCTCTTACGAAGAATGCGTGATTTTGCTCAGATCAAAGGCAAGGGAACCATCACTTTGGAAATTGCCAACTTTGGTTTGGAAGCACTGCATGTAGATACCTATGGTTTGGATGAAATGGACCATAAGATTTTAATCTGTATTATCGATAAGTTTAAAGGAGGCCCCGTGGGCTTAAATACAATTGCAACCGCGGTAGGAGAACAGGCAGGGACCATTGAGGAAGTATATGAACCCTATTTAATTCAACAAGGTTTTATGGCTCGCACGCAGCGAGGACGGATAGTTACAGATTTGGCATACGCCCATTTAGATAAGCGCGATCCTCGTATTCAAAACGGTCTCTTTGATATCTAAGGAGGACTATAAGGAAGCCATCTCTGCGGAAGCAATGCGTTTAGGCTTTATGGCCTGTGGATTTTCCAAAGCGCGTTTTTTGGAAGAGGAAGCACCGCGATTGGAGGAATGGTTATCCCGTAATTATCAGGGAGAAATGGCCTGGATGGCGAATCATTTCGATAAGAGATTGGATCCGAGAAAATTGGTTCCAGGGGCAAAAACAGTGATAAGTTTACTTTTTAATTATTTTCCTGCTCAAGAGCAAGCCTCGCCCGAGTCGCCTAAGATTGCGAAGTATGCGTATGGGGAGGATTATCACTACATTTTAAAAGACAAATTACATTCATTGCTGAGCTTTATTCGCGAAAATATTGGAGAAGTGGCTGGTCGTGCTTTTGTAGATTCCGCTCCGGTAATGGATAGGGTTTGGGCCAAGGAAGCCGGTTTGGGTTGGTTGGGTAAGAACACCTTGCTACTGAACAAAAAGGCGGGATCTTTTTTCTTTATCGCTGAGTTAATCCTCGATTTGGAGCTGGAACCTAACCCCCCTACTAAATTTGATCATTGCGGTACTTGTACGCGCTGTATTGATGCTTGCCCTACTGATGCTTTAGTGGATGCTAATCTTTTGGATGCCTCCAAATGCATTAGCTATTTAACAATTGAGTTAAAGAATGAAATCCCAAACGAGTTTAAAGGTCAGATGGGGAATTGGGCCTTTGGTTGCGATATTTGTCAGGATGTATGTCCATGGAACAGATTTTCCAAAGCGCATCAGGAGGAGCGTTTAAATCCTCACGAGGAGCTCTTGGATATGAAACCTGAGGATTGGAATGAAATTACTGAAGAAGTATTTCGGAAAGTATTTAAGAAGTCGGCCCTGAAGCGCACTAAGTTTTTGGGTTTAAAACGGAACTTAGATTTTTTAAAATAAGGCAATTTGCGAGCGCATCTATGGAAATAAAAACCACCTAATGCAGCGGCAAAAGGTGGCTTAGTATGGTTTTAGATTGAACTTCGATTTAGATTTCTATGGAATTAGCTTGAAGGATTTCGTAACTGTCTCCATCGTAAATAAAGGCTATAACCTCACAGTTTTCTTTCACCGCATCTGACGGAAGTACAATACTTTCATTAAAGGTATTTGAACCGCTGCTTAGGTCGATAGTGGTGCCATAAGTGCCGGTAAAAGAACCGCGGAATACGTGATTGTGAACATAAGCTGTATCGACCGATTTGTCTGGCATGGTTTGCGGGGAAACGATATTATTCTCGGCAAGATAAAGGCAAATCTTCACGTTAGTGGCACTGAAAGTTAAAAGCGTAGCTACTGATCCACTAACGTTTAAAGTCGAGTTGGTAGCATTAAAACTTTCTTCCTTAAGAGTGATTCTAGCAACTGGCTCTCTTAAAATTTCTTGGGAAATAGTTGAACCCCAGTCGCCTTCGCTTTTAATAATGTCTGAGTTTAAATAATCGATGCGGTTTACAAAACCAACGGGTACACCAAAAAGATTAAAGAAGTTGAATAGCTCGGTACCTTCTGGCGTATTAAAGGCTTTCGGGTGTTTGTCGTCTGTTTGAGCCAAGTTACCCGCATGAATGCCTAATAGTATAAGACGATTAGAGCCATAAATGCTTTGTAACTCTTTCGCTTTTGCGTTGGCAGCCGGACAGTTATTGCACTTAACCCCCGTAAACTCTTCAAGTAAAATTACATGAAGTGAATCTTGTCCACCGCCAATGGGCCCTCCGCCACCACCTTCGCGTTGAATTAAGTAATCTCCTTCTTCAATTTTGTCGCATGCTCCTACCATTAAGGCGAGAACAGCGAGACTAAGAAATATCTTTTTCATAATTAAAAGTTTGTCGTTATCATCATCGAGAAGCCATTTGACGCTGGAACAACCCGGCAAATACCACCTACGCAAAATACTCCTTCTTGTTGGCGTCCGTAGTTAAATTGAAACTTGGTTGTACCACGTGTATAACCCATTGATACCAATGGATAATGTACTCTTAAATCGGGATCAGGATGGCCATAATTATAGGCATCTTGAACGGCGAAGAACCACTGCGGCGCAATACTATACTCTAGTAAAAGTAGGGCCCAACTGCCTCGATCCTGATCGGTCAGCATAAGTTGTGCTTCCGAACGCAAAGAATGCTTGGGCTTAATTTTCCAAAGTATTTCTGCTACCATAGCATTAACGTAAACTATCTCCAATGTGTTGGGGTCGGAAACCAAATCATCCACTACACCATCAAGCAGTGCGCTGCGGTTATAAATGAAATTATAGTAGCTAAAGGTTCCTTTTAGACTCTTATTAATTTTAGTTTTCACCTCCACGTTAAAATCTTGCGAGTATTGGATGTCTCCAAACCCAGCCCAATCCTCATAGCCATTAGTTCCAGAGATTGTAGGTACTGAATCAAAACCAGGACGGGTAATAAAGCTTTTATCGAGGGCATAGCTATTACTAAAGTTCAGGTTAACTAAAGTCCCGTATCTGCCACCGACTAACGTTCCTTTGTCAAATTTATAAGCTATTTCGGCCTGCATTCCTGTTTCGCCATTAGCTTGAACATTGTAGCTATATAAAGCGGGCAAGGCATAAGTATGTAACTCGGCTAGTGGAGGCTGATAATTAATAAGCAGTTCGGTAAAGTTGGCTACTCTTTCCGAGCGGAAAAGAAAGTTATCGTAGTATTTATATCCGAGGATAATCCCTAAATTCCCTTTCGAGTACGAGCCATTGGCATAGATGGCATGACCGGGTTTGAAGATAAATCGGTTACTACTATTGGGGTCTTGTGATTTATAGGCGTATTCTCCGAAAATATTAAAGTTTCCGCTAATAAAATTTGCACGTAAAGAGGCAGCGGCAACATTTTCAGGTAGATTGTAAATTGGGTCGGTCGATTCCTCAAAACGGCTAACGGCACCAGCCCCAACAATAAGATTGGTGCTACTACTGTTGCCGTTGAATTCGTTAAGATTAAACTCTAAATCACCACCTCTCACAATACCATCACCAGTTTCAAAGTAAATTCTTTGCCTTCCAACGAGGGCCTTCGCTTTTATGCCTGGTCTAATCTCGTAGATCAAGCGTAAACCATCCATGGCATTATCTAGCCCTAAGCCACGCTCTTCATAGGTGCGGAAAATTAAACCGCTACCAAACTGCTCATAATAATTACCAACGGTTAAGTCTAAGCCTTCATGCTTATAACGTATGAAGCGATAGGGAATACCTTCTCCTTTAAATCCTTCGGGTAAACCGATGAGATTATTTTGGTAATTTTCATAGCGCAAGCCCGCCATGAAATCACCTTTAGAGTAGGTGAGATTTAGGAAACCCGCAGCCAATAGTCTTTCATCAGGAAAAGCTGTGCCGTTAGGGTCAATGATGGTGTCGCGTAGGTAATACTGCGCATTAGTTTGAAAATTCCCGTGAATTTGTCCGTAATCTTTCTCTGCTTCTTGAGCAAAGGAGAATGCACTAACAAAAGTAAAAGCGAGGAATAGTATTTTTTTCATAGAGCTTCCTTGAGAGGGACTAAATTTATTCGCTGATTTCCTCACCGCGATTTAATTTCTCAATTAACTCATAAAGGTGATCTTCATCGCCTGTCATATAACCGTTGTGTTGCCAAACAATTTCCCCACTACCATCCACTAAAAAAGTATGCGGAATATTATTTACGTTCAAGGCTCTTTTTAGCTCCTGATTTTCGTCTAAGTAAACTTCATAGTCCCACCCTTGGCTGGTGATAAAAGGCTTTACTCTTGCTGAGTTTCTTGAGTCATCTACCGATACTGCGATAAGTTTAACTCCTGATTCTTCCTGCCAATCCACGTATTGATCATTTATTGCATTAAGTTCTAAAACGCATGGCTTACACCAGGTGGCCCAGAAGCTTATGATCATCGGCTTTCCGTTATTTTCGAGAAGATTAGCATCAATCATATTGCCACTTAGGTCTTTAAGCTGAATATTGGGGATTTTATCTTGTGCGATAGCAGAAAAAGAAAGGCTTAGAAGTAGCAACAGAGTTTTTAAAAGCTTGGTGTTCATTTTAACTAGGAATAATTTGTTTCAAAAGCAAATTAAGTATTTTCTGCGCACTTGCCACTCATCATTGCTCTTTAAAAGCTTAAAGTGATGCATCCTTTTGGTGGGATTAAAACTTCTCGAACATAATGTATTGCCTTTTTTCTTGGAGATTGGATTTTTTTCGGACGCTGTAAAACTCCAAAAGCCTTTACCAACCGCGGTCTGCCCAAAGAAATTAGACTTTTTTTCAAGCCTCTCTTTAACCTTTAGTTAGTTCTAATTTCACATCATCTTAATTAGGAGTAAAAAAATTTTGATTATTAAGCATTTTATATACTTTTACTCGAAGAACAATTAGATTAAAAATTATGAAGAAAAGTTTACTAACCTTAGGGCTTGGTGTCTTAGCAAGCAGCAGCTTATTTGCTCAACTACCCGTGAGTACTACTGCAGAGAATAAGAACGTAGTTCTGGAAGAATTTACTGGTATTTACTGTACTTTCTGTCCTGACGGACATCTTAGAGCCTCTAACTTAGCGGCCGCAAATCCTGGTGATGTTGTATTAATCAACATTCATGCTGGTTCATTTGCTGCTCCTGGTGGTAGTGATCCTGATTTCAGAACCACTTTTGGTACTGCCATCAACAATCAGGCTGGTGTAACTGGATACCCAGCTGGTACCATTAACCGTCGTTTTTTCTCAGCTTATAGCCAGTCAGGTACTGGTTCGGCAATGGGTCGTGGAGATTGGACCGCTGCTGCTGGAGTTATCCTAGCAGAGTCTTCTTATGTTAACGTAGCTTTAGAAGGTGATATTGACTTAAGTACTAATACACTTACTGTAGACGTAGAAATGTATTTTACTGCGAACCCTCCAGCAGGTGTTAGCTCAGTAAACTTGAACGTTGCTTTATTGCAAAACAATATTGCTGGTCCTCAAACTGGTGGTAGTTCAAACCCAAGTCAAATGTTACCTGACGGACAATACAATCACCAACACATGTTACGCGATATGCTAACTGGTCAGTGGGGTGAAGTTATTTCTACTACCTCTTCCGGTACTACTGTTACTCGTCAGTATACTTTCCCAATTCCAGCTGCTATTAACGGTATTCCCGTTTCAGTTGGAGATTTGGAAATTGCTGCTTTTGTAGCTCAAGGACAAGTGGAAGTTATTTCTGGTGCAATGGGTCCTATTACTTACACTGCTCCAGCGGGTTCAATTGTAGCTGATTTATCGGCTGCGGCTGGTGCTTCTGGTGCTGCAAGCTATTGCGATCCTAATGTTACTCCAGAAATGACAGTAACAAACAATGGTAGTGTTGCGGTAAGTAACTTTGATGTTTCTTACAGTTTAAATGGTGGTACTCCAGTTTCTCAAAACGTAAGTGCTTCTTTAGGCGCTGGTGCTTCAACTACAATTACTTTCCCAGGTGCTACTTTAGCAGCAGGTGAAAATGTTATTGCTTACGAGGTATCTACTGCTAACAACCCGAATCTATTTGACTTAACCAGCGCCAATAACATTGCCGCTAGCGACTTATTAATTCAAGTTCCTAATACTCCTTTTGCTACTTCGCATTATGAAGATTTTGAGTCTTACGCATTAGGTGGTAGAGCTTTTAGTAATAGCTTGACTATTAATCCTGACGGAGCAAGATTTTTCGTGGTAGATCAAGGAGTAAACTCGAGTATCAATTTTGATATTGGTGGTTACGGAAATTCAGCGAAAAGTTTACGTTGGAACTTCTACAGTATTGCTGCAGGAATCGAGTCTAGCTTGCTTTACGAAAAATTAGATCTTACTGGTACTTACGATAATCGTATTGTTTTTGATTATGCTCACGCTCAGTATCAAACTTCTGCAGATGAATTAGAAATTAAAGTTTCTGATGATTGCGGTGCTACTTGGTCTACTGTATTCTCTAAGTCAGGTGCTGCTTTAGCAACTGGTTCGCCTCAGCAAGGCAACTGGTATCCAACCTCTAGCGACTGGGCTACGGAATCA
Source organism: Schleiferiaceae bacterium (assembly GCA_018401735.1). Classification (GTDB taxonomy): domain Bacteria; phylum Bacteroidota; class Bacteroidia; order Flavobacteriales; family Schleiferiaceae; genus Croceimicrobium. The sequence continues at coordinate 39,691 of JAGYKI010000014.1, read as the reverse complement.
GTTGATTTATCAGCTTATAATGGAACAGCCGAATTATTAGTTCAGTTTACGGGCTTATCGGACTTTGGTAATAACCTTTATATCGATAACATCCAATTCCAAAACAACACTTATGTTGGTTTAGAGGAAGAAGCTTTAAGTCAAGCTTTCGATTTCTATCCTAACCCTGCAAGTGATAACTTTACCTTAGATTTTGATTTAGCGGCTTCTGCAACTGTAAGCGCTACTATCATTGATGTAACTGGAAGAGAAGTTTTAGTAATCGCTCAAGACGAAGTTCTTAAAGGTGCTAAAAGCTTAACTACTTCTGTTGCTAACCTAGAAGCTGGCGCGTACATCGTACAAGTTGAAATTAATGGTGAAGTTTCTCAAGAGAAGCTTATCATTAAGTAGGATTAACATACTTTATAAAGTCAGGAAGAAGCATTTTTGCCTCTTCCTGATTTTCTATTTTTAACCTTAGTATTAATATAGCCTCATGTTGAAAAGAAAATTTATAGCTCTAATTCTGGCAATAGTAGCGATTAGTCCTGCATTTGGTCAGAGTTTAATAGTGGAAACCTACGACAGTTTGGTAACTGGAGATGCTCTTTTGGATAACGATATCTATGGTTACGGTACGGTAAAGAATATTTCTTCGGATAGTGTTTTGGTGCGATTTAAAAGAATTGATGGTAATTACAACCTTCTAACAGATAACAACGCAATTTGCTGGGGAATCTGTTTTATTCAATCTATTTCCGTGTCGCCGCCCTCATTTTCAGTTTTATTGGGACCAGGCGATACTGCAAGTGCTAGTACTCATGTTTATCCCGATCAAGATGATATTAGTAGAGAAGGAGACATTACTTATGTATTTTTTGACTCTGATAATCCATTGGATTCAGCTACTTATACGGTTACGTACAAAGTGGAAGGCAGTGGTATTTCTGTTAATGAGATTGCGGCCAGTCCCGAATTATCGGTTTACCCAAATCCGGCAACGGATCGCTTACAGGTTAACTACTCTGGTCAGAGCGCACAGAATTCTAGCTTTGAAATAATCAATTTAGTAGGTTCAAGGGTTTATTCCAAATCTTTGCAAGCCAGCGAAAGCACTTTTAATCTTAATATTAGTAATTTGAGTCCAGGAGTTTATTTCTGTGTTTTAAAAGCTGACAATAAGTTAGTTACCTCAAAGAAATTAGTGGTTAATTAAGTTTCTAAGCCTAAATATTTAAAAGAGCCACCTATTATGGTGGCTTTTTTGTTTGGTCGTGTATGAAATCAGTAATTTTGCCGTTTTTTAAAGCTAGACTGCAGCATAATTGAAGTCTATTTGAGAGAGCTATGCTAAATTATATAAAAGGATTTTTAGTAGAGGTTAATCCCACCACGGCTATCGTCGAGTGCAATGGGTTTGGCTACGAAATCAACATCAGCTTAAATACTTACTCCGCAATTAGCGGACTAAAAGAATTACAGCTCTTTTTACATCCAATCTACAAGGAAGACTCCCAAACTCTATATGGTTTTTATTCTAAAAAAGAATGCAGCATCTTTCAACAATTAATTTCAGTTTCTGGCGTTGGGGGTAACACTGCACGAACAATTTTAAGCAGCCTTAGTCCGGTGGAAGTAATTAGCGGTGTTAGTAGAGAAGATGTAACCATGTTACAATCGGTAAAAGGGATAGGCCTAAAAACGGCGCAAAGAATAATAATAGACTTAAAGGATAAACTAATTAAGCTACAGGATGATGAGCTTAGCGCGCCTCAAGCTTTTGGTATAAAATCTGAAGCTATAGCGGCCTTGGAGGTTTTAGGCTATAATGCTCGCCAAAGCGAAAGAGTATTAAATTCAATTCTCAAGCAATCACCCGACTTCACCATCGAAGATCTAATTAAAGCCGCCCTAAAAAAACTTTGAGTCTAAAGAAATCATATCTCCTTCTGCTTCTCGCTTTAAGCTCTGTAATGTGGTTTGCCTTTACAGGGAGAAGAGTGCGTACAACAGCGCGCAGTTCCGTGATAGGAAAACATCTTGCTCCAGCAGATACCAATGAACCCGATTCCTTAAAATACCCCTTTAAACCGGGTCAAAGTGGTGGTGTTTATGGCTCTAACCCTAGCAATTACAAGGAGGATGTAGTATTTGATGCGAATTCGGGTAATTATTTTGTTTATCAACGCTATGGTCGTTTTGCCTCAAAGTCGCCCATAGTTATGACCCCCGATGAATACCGAAATTATGTAGCCCGCAAACAGGCCTTAGAGTATTGGGACCAGAAAACCCAAAGTGATGCCGCCGCTAAGGCAGAAGGGCGAGATCCAGAGTCTTCTTTAATCCCGCAGATACAGGTCAATAATGAGTTGTTTAATCGAGTATTTGGTAGCAATACCATCGATATTCGTCCGCAAGGATTTGCCGAGCTAACTTTTGGTGGACGCTTTCAGCAGATAGATAATCCAATTATTCCCGAGCGTAACCGAAATGTCTTCACCTTTAATTTTGATCAGCGCATTCAAATGAATGTAACGGGCAGTATTGGTGAAAAAATGAAGGTGAATGTTAATTATGATACGGAAGCAACCTTCGCTTTTGAAAATCAAGTGAAACTCGAGTTTACCGGTGATGAAGACGACATAATCAAAAAGCTGGAACTAGGTAATGTGAACTTACCCCTTAATTCATCTTTAATTACTGGAGCTCAAAGCTTATTTGGGATAAAGGGGCAGTTCCAATTTGGGAAGTTAAATGTAACTGGGGTTTTCTCCGAACAACGCAGTCAATCATCGTCGATTAATATTCAAGGGGGAGCCACCACCACCGAGTTTGAAATATGGGGGGATCAGTATGAAGCGAACCGCCACTATTTCTTATCACATTACTTTAGAGATAATTACGAGGAGTTCCAGCTAAATGCGCCTTTAATTACTTCGCCGGTTCAAATTACGAAGGTAGAAGTTTGGGTAACGAACAACCGTCAGAATACTCAGGATACAAGGAATATTGTAGCCTTTATGGACTTAGGGGAAAATCGTAACTCTGCTTATCGCAATGGACAAATTCCCGGTCCTGATATTTTTGGTGGAGCAGCCACGAATAGCATTTTCCCTGATAATTTGGTAAACACTCTTGACCCACAAAGCTTACAAACTCAGTTTCCCGGCGTAAGAGACATCTCTCAGGTTAATCAAGTTCTAAATGCTGCGGGATTTAATGAAGCGACCGAATATGTTGAACTAGCTAATGCAAGAAAGCTAAGTCCTAATGAATTTACCTTTCATCCGCAATTAGGTTATATATCTTTAAACACTGCTTTAAATCAGGATGAAGTTTTAGCGGTGTCATTTCAATACACCGCGGGGGGTAGAACCTTTCAAGTTGGTGAATTTAGTACCGATGGAGTAACCCCACCCAATAACTTGGTGGTGAAAATGTTAAAGAGTTTCTTCCTCGATGTACGTTTGCCTTCTTGGGATTTAATGATGAAGAACGTGTACTCTTTAAGTGCTTTTCAGGTGGGCGCCGACGATTTTCGTTTGCAGGTAATGTATCAAAATGATGAGACAGGTTCTCCAGTACCCTTTCTGCCCGAGAGCAATTTGCGCAGTGAGCTTTTACTGAGAGTAATGGATTTGGATCGTCTTAACCAGAATAATGATCCCTTTCCAGATGGATTTTTCGATTTCATTCCCAATCAAACTATTTACCCACAAAACGGAAGGATTTTCTTCCCGCTGCTAGAGCCTTTTGGTAGCAATTTAGCAAATAAATTAGATTCAGACGAAGCACGTGATCGTTATGTTTTCCAGCAATTATACGACTCCACGCGATTTGTGGCCCAAAATGAGACGCGCCTTAATAAGTACCTGATCAAAGGGCAGTTTAAATCATCTTCTAGCAGTGAAATTCAGTTAAATGCCTTTAATATTCCGCCGGGATCCGTTTCGGTTACGGCGGGAGGTACACGCCTTGTTGAAGGGCAAGACTATTCGGTGGATTATAACCTTGGCCGCGTAAGTATTTTAAATGAAGGCATTCTTAATTCGGGCGTACCCATTAAAGTGGATTTTGAAAACAATGCGCTTTTCAATTTCCAAACAAAAACCTTTATGGGGGTAAATGCTGAGTATCGCTTTAATGAAAACTTCAACTTGGGCGCCACCTTGGTAAACCTGAACGAAAGGCCGCTTACGCAGAAGGTGAACATTGGCGATGAACCGATTTCCAATACCATTATTGGTATGAATGGATCGTATAGTCAAGAGTCGCCCTTTTTGACTCGCATGGTAGATGCCATACCTTTTATTGATACCAAGGAGCCTTCAAACTTTTTAGTTAGTGGCGAAGTGGCACGCATTATTCCAGGGACTCCTAGGGGTATCGAAATTAATGGTGAGCAAACTACCTTCTTAGATGATTTTGAGAGCAGCCAAACTACCATTGATATTCGTAATCCTAATGCTTGGCGCTTGGCTAGTACCCCTGCAGGTCAGTTGAATTTGTTTCCGGAAGCTTCGGAAAACTCTTTGGCTTATGGCTTCAATCGTGCTCGACTAGCCTGGTATTCTATCGATCCGCTTTTTCATAACGACGAAGCTAGAACACCAGATAATATTAGGAATAATAAGGATTTACAATCAACCAACCCCGTAAGGCAAGTATTGGTAAATGAGGTTTTTCCTAACTTAGAATTAGACCCTTCACAACCGCGTAATGTGGCTACCCTCGATTTAGCTTTTTACCCCAAAGAAAGAGGTCCTTATAACTACGATGTAGAACCAACAATTTATTCGGCGGGTCTTAATCAAGAGGGCGAATTGAATAATCCTAGCTCACGCTGGGGTGGCATAATGCGCGCCATTAACGTTACTAACTTTGAGGAACAAAATATAGAATTTATCCAATTTTGGATGCTCAACCCCTTTTTTGGCGTTGATGATGTACCCGAAGGTGGCGATCTCTATTTCAACTTAGGAAGCATTTCGGAAGATATATTAAAGGATGGGGTGCAGGCCATTGAAAATAGTATCCCCGTGGATGGTGACCTATCTAGGCTTGACTCTACGATTTGGGGTTATGCGAGCAATGTTCGCCCGCCCGTAGTAGCCTTTGATGCGGACCCGGCGGCGCGCGATTTACAGGATGTGGGTTATGACCTTTTAAATGATGAGCAAGAACGAACTTGGTCACATGATTCAGCTTATCCCAATTATATTCAGAGAATTGTAGATAATTTGGGAGCAGGTACGGCGGCTGAAGTTCTGGCTTTTGCGGACCCGGCGGCCGATAATTTCCAATATTATCGCGGTTCAAGTTTGGATCAGGCAAATGCCGACATCTTAGAGCGCTATAAAAGGTTTAATAACCCACAGGGCAATAGTAATCCTACACCTGTTGGCGGGGTTTCGGCTTTCGCGACTAACTTACCTGATATTGAGGATATCAACGGCGATCAAACCTTAAGTAAAACCGAAACTTATTTTCAGTATCGCATCAGTATTCGTCCGCAAGATCTTAGTCAGGTAGGTGAAAATTACATTACGGATATTTATACAACCAACTCGCCAGAGCAGCCCAATGGCAGAAGCTATCAGGCTCAATGGATACAATTTAAAATTCCGGTTTTCAATCCCGATAGTAAAGTTGGTCCCATCAATGATTTCCGTTCTATCCGTTTTATACGTGCTTTCTTAACCCAATTTCCTGATGATATAGTGGTTCGCTTTGCGCGGATGGAACTAGTAAGAGGAGAGTGGCGTCGCTATCAATTTTCTTTAGATGGCACGCGTGATCGCTTGTCGCAAGATGATCAAGACAATACAGTTTTCGAAGTGAATGCCGTGAATATTGAACAGAATGGTTCAAGGCAACCCGTTCCCTATGTACTACCTCCTGGCATAGATCGTCAGGTGCTATTTGGTACCACATCTGCGAACCAGCAAAACGAGCAAGCTTTATCCTTGCGCATCTTAAATTTAGAAGACGGTGATGCCCGTGCCGTATTTAGAAATATCAATTTTGATATGCGGCTTTATAAGCGTCTGCGTTTATTTTCTCACTTAGAGTCTGCTGGCGATTTTGATGATTTAAATAATGGCGATTTACGCTTATTCATTCGTTTAGGGAGCGATTACGACCTAAACTATTACGAATACGAAATACCACTTACGGTTACCCCTTGGGGAACATCTGCAACTAGCCCCGATCTAATTTGGCCGAGTTCCAACGAATTAGACTTCCCTTTAAATGCATTGAAAGAAGTGAAGTTAGAGCGAAATGCGGCCTATCAAAACACCGGTGACCCCTTAAATGAACCTTATTCAGCGCAGAAGGCAGGCGGAAGAATAACTATAGTGGGTGCTCCGAATTTGGGCAATGTGCGCACCATATTAATTGGGGTTCGCAACCCTAAAAAACGCCTAGCCAACGATCCCGATGATGGCCTTGCTAAAAGCGCGGAAGTATGGATTAACGAATTGCGACTAACCGATTTCGATCAAGATGGAGGTTGGGCCGCCAATGCAAGGGTGGCCGCAAAGCTGGCAGATTTTGCCAATGTTTCGGTCACAGGTAGAACGAGCTCCATCGGTTTTGGTTCGCTCGATCAAACAGTTTCGGAGTTTAGCCAAGAACAGATGTATTCTTACGATTTGCAGTCGAATGTGGAGTTGGGCAAATTCTTTAATAAAGACTATGGTATTCGCATACCTATGTTTTACGGAACCAGCGAAACTTGGATTAACCCCCGTTTTAACCCCCTTGATCCGGATATTGAATTCGATCAGGCCATAGAGAATGTGGAAAGCCCCGCTCGGGCAGACTCGCTTCGCCAGGCCACGCAAGATTATACGCGTCGACGCTCGATTAACTTCACCAATGTTCGCAAAGAACGCAAGGCTTCGCAAGGGCAGAAAAATCCCCAGATATACGATATTGAAAACTTCGCCGCGAGCTATTCATTTAGCGAAACCTTTAGGCGAAACATCAACACGCGTTTCGATTTAAATCGTCAGCATAATGCCAGTCTGAACTATACCTATCGAACCCGTCCTAAATTGGTGAAGCCTTTTAGTAAGGTGTCGTGGTTGCAGAGTGATTATTTGGCTTTAGTGCGTGATTTCAATTTTTATCCTTACCCCAAAAGCTTTACCGCTATTGCTAGTGCAGATAGGAGTTACACGGCTATGCAAATGCGGAATACTGATGCAATATTAAATGATATTCCGCCAGAATTATTAGGGAATTTAGATGCGACCTATAACAAAAACTTTAACCTTAATCGTCAGTATACCTTACTATTTGATCTTACCGAGTCTTTGCGTTTCGACTATAATGCGCGCACCAATGCCCGGATTGACGAATTAGAAGGAGCGCCAAATACCGATGCGAACCGAAAGGAAATAATGCGAAACTTGGAGCAGTTAGGAAGAGCCTTAAACTATCACCAAAGGGTTACGCTGAACTGGCAGTTGCCTTTAAGTAAAATTCCCCTGATAGATTTTGCCACGGTAAGTGCTACTTATAATGGTGATTATGACTGGCAAGCCCCTTCTCAAACCACCAATGCTGCCGCAAGAAACTCAAGTGGTACGGGGTCGGATTTTAATTTAAATTTTGGCAATACCATTCAAAATAACCGGCAATTACAACTGAATAGTACTTTAAACTTTACGGCTTTATATGCCAAGGTGCCTTATTTAAAAAAGGCACAGCAGGGTTCGCAAGGAGAGGAGCGAAGAAGACCGCGTGGAGTTCCTCGTCCCGGTCGAAATAATCCTAATGCCACAAACAAACCAGAGGAAGAGGAGGAGGATGAGGAGCAAAGTACATTAGATAAGATATTAATGGAAAGTGCCAAGGTTCTGATGATGGTGAAATCGGGCTCTTTCAGCTTTAGCCAAAGTAATGGGCAATTTTTGCCAGGTTTTGCCAATAGCCCACAGCTTTTTGGTTTAGATAATGCAGGGGGTAATTATGCCCCAGGCTTATGGTTTACCGTGGGTGGACAAACAGATATTCGCACGGCAGCGGTGGCAAACGATTGGCTAGTTCGTAATGAGAATTTAAATAATCAGTACCGTCAAACTAGCGCTCGCACCATTAATATGCGCCTTACCGCGGAGCCTTTAAATGCCTTGCGTATTGTTATTAGCGCTCAAAATAGTGCGACTGGAAATTTAACGGAGTTCTTCCGCTTAGATACGATAGCTGGTGGCTTTGTTAGTCAAAACACCTTTAACACTCAAACCTTTTCTAGTTCATGGTTTATGTTAGGCACGGCTTTCGAAACGCTATCCGCTCCAGAATATAGCTCAGCGACCTATGAGCAGTTTAGACAAAATCGTTTAATTATTTCGCAAAGAATGGCGAGTAATTTCGCCGAAAATACAACAAGGCCTTATTCTCCGGATTTAGTGGGGACGCCAGATTCAGCAAATTTTGGTTACCGTTACTTTAGTGTCAATTCACAGGATGTAATGATTCCGGCTTTCATAGCGGCATACTCAGGACAAGATGTGAACAATATTAATCTGGGAGCTACCCGGAAAACTCCTTTGCCTAACTGGCAAGTTACCTACGATGGTTTAACCAAGATGAAGTTCTTTAAAAAATACTTTAATAGTTTTACGCTTAGTCACGCCTACCGCTCTACTTACACGGTTTCCAATATGACGACCAACTTGTTGAGACAAAAAGCAGAGCAGGACGACGATACAAAAGATCCGCTAGATAATAATGGTGATTTATTACCCTTCAATCAAATCAACTCGGTAAGCCTTTCCGAGCAGTTTTCGCCTTTAATTGGGGTAAATACCAAGCTGAAAAATAACATGACGCTGCGGGTAGAGTATAAGAGTGATCGCAGTATGATTTTAGGCCTAGCTAATAGTCAGATTACCGAAAATCGCGGGAGTGAATGGGTAATTGGCGCAGGTTACATTATTAAAGATGTGAAATTGAAATTTGTGAGAGTGGGTTCTCGTCGCACCAACCCGGTATCTAACCTAGAGTTAAGAGCCGATGTGGGTATTCGCGACAATATTATTTTAATCCGCCGTATCATTGAGGAGTCAGACCAAGCGACCTCGGGACAGAGAATAACCACGGTTAAGGTCTCGGCCGATTACCGCATTAGCCAGAGGGTTCAAACCAAGATTTTCTACGATTTAAACATGTCGCGTTTCAAGACCTCCAACGCTTTCCCATTAACGACCAATCAATTTGGAATAAGTGTAAGGTTAAATCTGGGTCAATAACAAAGAAAACTATTTACATTTGCCGCAAATAACGACATTATGAATATACCAGCCGATCTAAAGTATACTAAAGACCACGAGTGGGTGCGCCTTGAAAGTGATGACACCGTAGTGGTAGGGATTACCGATTTTGCCCAAGGAGAATTAGGTGATATTGTATTTGTAGAGATTGAAACGGAAGGGGAAAGCCTTGATCGTGAAGAAACTTTTGGCTCAGTGGAAGCAGTAAAAACTGTTTCTGATTTGTTTATGCCAGTATCTGGTGAAGTTTTGGAGTTTAACGAAGAAATCGAGTCGAACCCAGAACTAGTAAACAGTGATCCCTACGGTGAAGGCTGGATGGTGAAAATTAAACTTAGCGATGTTGCTGAGTTAGAAGATTTGCTTAGCGCAGAGGCCTACCAAGATTTAGTAGGGTGATCGCTAAGTTAAAAACCAAAAAACTAACATATTATACCCCAGCAATTGTCTGGGGTTTTTTGATTGCGTATTTTACTCTCATGCCCGGTTCGCAGGTGCCAAAGTCCTTGGCCAGCCTAAATGATAAGTGGATCCATGGTACTATTTATTTTTTCTCTGCTAGTCTAATAATCTTGGGCCTAGTCCGTTATAATTTCAAAAGGAGCTTAAGCATTAAAGCAGCAATTCTCGTTTTTTTATTCTGTTCGCTTTTTGGAGGCATCATAGAAATCCTCCAGCATGAGTTTATTGATCAGCGCCACGGCGATTGGCTAGATTTCTGGGCCAATAATACTGGTGCTGCGGTTAGTGTGCTTTTGTGGTCTTTTACTTTAGGCCGCAAGGCGAAGTAGAAGACCAAAATCACCATTATGCAAGAGAAAAAGTCAGCAAAAGCAAATCTTGAAAACTACCGCCCCACCTTCTTTTTGATAGGCTTGGTGTTTTCCATGTCTTCTTTACTTTATCTTTTTGAAATGAAGATGGAATATCAGTTGCCGACGATCCCAAAGGAGGAAAAGGTTACTTATGTATCTGGGATTGATATACCGCTTACCTTTCCCGATAAACTTGAGAAGCCAACGCCTAAGAAAGAAGAACCCGAGCCAGAGGAGCCAGTAAAGCCCAAAAATCGTTTTAAACCAGTAGATAATACTTATAAAATTACGGAGCGTCCCTCTATTGATATCAGCAATCTTACGGACATAACTTCAGAACCTACTGATCCTCTTCCCATAGAAACTATAGATGCCGTTTTAGTGCAAAACATGGCTCGGCCCATGGAGTGTGAGGAACTGTCGGATAAGTCGGAACAAATGGATTGTTTCAATAAGTGGATTAGTCGTTACCTTGCCGAGGAAACCGTATACCCCGCGCGTCCGCGAAATTTAGGAGTAGAAGAGAAGCTTTATTTGAAATTTTTAATTTCCGAAACGGGAAAGGTAGAGGAAGTTAGCGTTATTCGTGGTCAAGATGAAGATTTAAAACAAGAAGCTATCCGCGTTTTAAAATCAATGCCGACCTTTAGTCCCGCCTCCCAAATGGGTAAACCGGTTAAAGTGCGTGTGATAGTGCCCGTCAATTTTAAATCGCAATAATTTTTATGGCAATTGCCTTTGCGCAAGCGCATTAAATTTATTTATATTTACCCACTAGAAAAAATCAGTATGGAACCTAAAAAATCGCCCGAAGCAGATTTAGAAAAATCCCGCGGAGTATTCCTCCAATTTGGGATCGTACTAGCCTTGCTTCTCTCTATTTTTCTAATTGAGTATAAAACTTACGATGAGTCTATTGCCAATTTGGGAGAGTTAGAAGTGCAAATGGATGATGAAATTATTCCCATCACGCAAAGGGAAGTGGCTCCCCCACCCCCGCCACCCCGCCCCCACCAGAGGTTATTGAAGTAGTAGAAGATGATGTAGAGCTGGAAGATGAGCTTGAAATGCAAACTACCGAAACCGATATGATGGAAGAAGTAGAGGTGATCGAAATGGAAGAAGAAGTTTCTGATGAAGTTTTAAGTTTCGCCGTTGTAGAGTCCGTTCCCATTTTTCCAGGATGCGAGGATGCTAAGGACAACGATGAGCGTAAGGCTTGCTTCCAACAAAAAGTTCTTGTATTCGTATCTAAAAACTTTGAATTCCCAGAAATGGCGAAGGAAATGGGTATCCAAGGTCGAGTGTATGTGAACTTCGTAATTGAAAAGAATGGTTCTATTACCAATGTAGAAATCGTAAGGGGTGTTGATCCTCTTCTTGATGATGAAGCAGTGCGAGTAGTTAAAAAACTTCCCAAACTAATTCCAGCAAAACAAAGAGGAAAGCCAGTAAGAATGAGCTTCACTTTGCCGATAAATGCGAAGCTTCAATAAGCTTAAGTTCGTAACTTTACAGCCACGCTTTTAGCGTGGCTTTTTTTTTAAAAAATATTACCATGGACCATACAGAAATCAAACTTTTAGCCTTCGATGCTATTCTCGCTTCCATCGAGGCAGGTAAAGAAATTTTAGATGTTTACGAAAGTGCTTTTGAGGTTGAATTAAAGGATGATAAATCACCTTTAACCTTAGCCGATAAGCGTGCACACCATATGATTGTGAAAATGCTTAAAGAAACCGGTATTCCGATTCTTAGTGAAGAGGGCCGTTCTTTAGCTTACGATGAGCGTAATAAATGGTCCACTATGTGGATCGTAGATCCTTTAGATGGAACCAAAGAATTTATTAAGCAAAACGGCGAGTTTACCGTAAATATCGCACTAGTAGAGAAGGGTGTTCCCATTATGGGAGTAATTTACGTTCCTGTAGATGAAACCCTTTATTTCGGAGCCGAAGGTTTAGGTGCTTACCGCGTAGAGAAAGCAGCTCACGTAAAAGAGACGGATAACCTTAGCGACTGGATGGATATGGGCACCGCGCTTCCCGAAAGCCAAGAGCGACCTTATACCATGGTGGGCAGCAGATCGCATATGAGTGATGAAACAGCGGCCTTTTTTGATGACATTCGTCGTCAGTATCCCGACTCTGAAATTATCAGTAAGGGAAGTAGTTTAAAAATTTGTATGGTAGCCGAAGGCAGCGCGGATGTATATCCTCGTTTTGCGCCAACCATGGAATGGGATACCGCTGCTGGTCACGGTATTGCTAAAGGAGCTGGTTTTGAAATTTACCAAGCCAATAGCGATAATCCATTGGAATACAACAAAGAAGACCTATTAAACCCTTGGTTTATCGTAAAGGAAAAGAGCTAAGTTAGAATGACTCTATTTTGGTGGGCAAGCTACGTTAACGTATTTTTGCTCACCAAAATCTTTTCGGTTGAACACAGGTGGCGAGGTAAATATTCAAAGTATAGCATTGCAGCAAAAAGCTAAAGCAGTTTTAGAGCTTACGAAAGCTCGACTGAATATGAGCGTGGTCTATTCGGCCCTTGCTGGCTACCTGTTAGGTGCAACCGAAATTTCTTGGTATATTATTTCTTTAGTTTGTTTAGGCGGCTATCTAGTAGTGGGAGCGGCCAATGGCTTCAATCAGGTGATAGAGCGTGAGCGTGATACACTCATGGATCGCACAAAGAATCGTCCCTTGCCAACGGGCCGTTTAAGTGTTTTTGAAGCCATGTTTGCCTGTACGATAATGGCCTTAACAGGTTTGTGGTTACTGTTCCTCATTAACCCACTAACCTTGGGTTTTGGCGCCTTTGCGCTATTTGTTTATGTTTTAGTATACACTCCGCTAAAGGCTTATGGTCCTATGGCGGTATTTGTAGGAGCTTTTCCTGGTGCAATTCCGGCTCTTTTAGGCTGGGTAGCAGCTACAAATGATTTTGATATTGAACCAGGCTTGCTTTTCGCTATTCAGTTTTTGTGGCAATTTTCGCATTTTTGGGCCATTGCATGGATAGCGGATGATGATTATAAAAAAGCTGATTATGTGTTATTGCCCTCGGGCAATCGCGATCAGAAAAGTGCTATTCAAATTGTTTTGTATACTAGCTTTTTAATACCGGTAAGTCTTTTGCCTGCTTTTGGTATGGGAGGCACTTTGTTTTTTACTTGGCCTTGGGCTTTCGTAATTGGTATAATGGGCTTTGTATTTTTGTTTTTTGCTTTTAAGCTATACCGATCACATGCTATTGCAGACGCGCGCAAATTGATGATATACAGCATTATCTACCTGCCTGTTCTGCAATTATTGTATGTGGTTGAAAAATTTATATGACGTGGGAACATTAACGAAGGAGGATAAGAAGAAAGTACAGAAGCCATTATTGTGGATTGGACTAACCAGCATTGTAATGACCTTCGCAGGTTTAACTAGTGGTTATGTGGTTAGCAGATCGGCCTTAATGGCAGATAATCGTTGGCTAGAATTCCCGTTGCCTGATAGTTTTTTGTTCGCAAGTATTGCCATCGTTTTGAGCAGTATTACCATGATTTTAGCCAAACGAACGGCTAAGGCAGGTCTGCGAAAAATGACGGTTAACTATTTGGTAATTAGTCTTTTTTTAGGCTTGGCCTTTACCGCTTTTCAGTTTTTAGGCTGGGGCGATTTAGTAAGTAGAGGTTTGTATTTTACCGGTGCAGGCAGCAGTAATTCTGCTAGCTGGGTTTATGTTCTTACCATTTTACATTGGTTACATTTATTTTCAGGTTTGATTGTGTTGGCATACACTATTTACCGCGCAAATATTGGTGCTTACACCAGGGAAGATTCTCAGGGACTAACGGTAAGTGCCACTTATTGGCACTTCTTGGATATTCTGTGGATTTATTTATATGTCTTTTTGTTAATTATTCGCTAAACTTGCAAAAATTTTGATGCATGGCTAACGGTGCTGCTTTAGAACAAAATACCTCTGCACTATGGGGTGGAGGACGTCAACCATTTGGCGCTAGTTATGGTAAAATGATGATGTGGTTTTTCCTCTTATCAGATGCTTTAACTTTTTCGGGCTTTTTAACGGCTATGGGGCTTTACCGCTTCAAATACGAAGAAACATGGCCCATTGCGGAAAACGTATTTACTCACTTTCCCATGTTGCACGGAGAGCATCCTTTGCTTTTTGTGGCTTTAATGACTTTCATTCTTATCCTTAGTTCCGTTACGATGGTGCTAGCGGTAAATGCGGGCCATAAGAACAATCACAAGGGCGTGGTACTGTGGATGGGGCTTACTATTGTTGGTGGTTTTATGTTTTTAGGCTCACAAGCTTGGGAATGGTATCACTTTATTAATGGTGATAAAGGTGCTATTCAATTAGAAGATAATACTATCGTGTACTTAACCAAAGCTGGTTCGGAAGGGAAAATTCTGAGTGTTTACGAATTAGTTACCGGTGTAGAAAAACCACATGGTGATCATACCGAGTTTTCTACGGGTGATGTAGTAAGTGCCTTCGGTCTTAATACTGATGTGACTCTACGTTATCCTGGCAAAGCGGAAACAACTATGACGCGCGAAGAAGCCGTAAAGGCCTTTCAAACGGCGAAGCTCATTCAAGGTGCGAGTTTACGCGAAAACGAATACGGCAATGTCTTGTTTGCCGACTTCTTCTTCTTTGTAACTGGATTCCACGGAACTCACGTATTCTCGGGTGTAGTTCTAAATATCATCATTTTCATAAATGTATTGATGGGTACTTACAAGCAAAGAGGTCACTACGAAATGGTAGAAAAGGTTGGTCTTTACTGGCACTTTGTAGATTTAGTATGGGTATTCGTATTTACCTTCTTCTATTTGGTTTAATTTTTACAATAAAACATTTCTCAGATGTCAGATCATAGCAATAACCCCAGCGAACACCACGACGGACCGGAAGGTACCGCTTGGATTTGGAAAGTATTTTGGATTCTCTTAGCCGTTACTACTGTAGAGGTAGCACTCGGTATTATTAAGCCGGAAATACTATTAAGCCAATTTTTAGGTACCTCTTTATTGAACGTTATCTTCATCGTTTTAACTCTTGCGAAAGCTTACTACATTGTAGCAGAGTTTATGCATTTAGGACACGAGCGCAAGAACTTTATTTGGACCATTACTTTACCTATCGTAATATTAATTCCTTATCTAACCTTTGTCCTGTTAACAGAGGGCGGATATATGGGCGTATTGATGAATCAATAGATGAATAAAAACACACCATCTAAGAAGGCAGTTTTAGTAGTTTTACTAATTCTGCCTTCTTTGTTTTACTTAATCTTTGTCTACGGAGCCGAAGGTAATTTCTTTAAAACCCTCGACTATGTTGGGCCAAAGGAAATTGTGCAGGTAGAAAAGGATGGGCAATTGGTAAATGATACCATTCCCTATGTGATACCCGATTTTGAATTTACAAACCAGGAGGATACTACCTTAAGTTCCGATGAAATGCGCGGAAAGGTATATGTGGCCAATTTTTTCTTTAGCTCTTGTCCTACTATTTGTCCGGCCATGAACTATAATTTGAAACAGGTACAGGATCGCTTTCTAGGATATGAGGATATCTACTTTTTATCCTTTACGGTAGATCCAGAATACGACAGTCCTGCAGTGCTCAAAGAATATGAAGAGAAAATTGGAGCCGTTAATGGTCGCTGGTTTTTTCTAACTGGCGAAAAAGAAGCACTTTATAAAACGGCCCGCGACTTTTTTGTTAACGCAATGGAAGACTCTACCGCTGCCGGAGGCTTTTTACATTCGGAGTATCTAGTAATTGTCGATTGGGAAGGAAGAATTCGCAGTAGAATTGATGAACAAGGGAACTTAAAAGCGGTTTATAATGGAACAAGTCCGGATGAAGTCAATAAACTGAAGGACGATGTTAAAGTGCTTATTGCGGAGTATGAAAAGCATAAATCGGTAACCGAGTACCGCGAGTCAAAAAAATAGCTTTTGCAAAGATGGGGAAAATTAAAAATTTGAAACAAGAAAAGAAGAATAGCGATCGCGTAATGATACCTATCATTATTGCCCTTTCTATTTTGGTGCCGGTAGCGGTGGCCTTACTTATTCTTTTCCCAGAAGTGTTTTCTGCCGATTTGGGTATCGATAGAGGAACACTACCTGCTTTTCATGCCGTTTTAAATGGCACTACCGCAGCTCTTTTGCTATTAGGTTTGTTCTTTATTATGCAAAAGAGAGTAGAAGCACATCGGGCAGTTATGTTAGGTGCCTTTGGTCTTTCTGCGGTTTTTTTAGTGTCTTATGTTATCAGTAAAGTTAATGCAGATCCTATCCCTTTCGGAGGAGAAGGCTTTATAAGAAGCTTGTATTTTTTTATCTTAATTTCACATATACTTTTAAGTGTTCCTGTCTTACCTTTAGCCATGCTTGCCATCTATCGTGGTTGGACGCAAGAATATTCTAAGCACAAGAAAATAGTGTATTATACCTTTCCTATTTGGCTCTACGTAGCGGTAACGGGAGTATTGGTTTATATTTTTATGAGACCTTATTATTAGACCTTATTATTAGACCTTATGTTTAAAGCTTTGCGATTTTTTAGTATTCTGGCCCTTATGTTTATCACAAGCCTATCTGCGCAAGCGCAATGCGCGATGTGTAAAGCAGTAGCCTCATCTAGCACGGAGGCTGGTAGTACAGTGGCTACAGGCTTAAATGGAGGAATCATTTACCTAATGGCCTTCCCTTATCTGATTATGGCGGTGGTTGGCTACGCAATTTATCGTCACCGTAAGCAGCAAACTGAGACTAAAGCAGACTAAATCAAGGGATAAAGTATATCTTTGCGAGGCTACTTGTACTTGCTATCTTTATCCTTATGAAAGTATTTCTGCCGTATCTATTGCTTGTTTTTTTAACAATTGGTTCTGAGGCATCCTCCCAAAATGTCGGCACCGAGCAGTGGACTTTACAAGAATGTATCAATCAGGCTGTAGAACGTAATATTACCATTCAGCAAGCCAAATTGAATGCAGATTTGGCGCATAATAATCTTGATGTTTCCCAGTGGGGCTATGCTCCTAATCTAAATTTTGGAAGCAATTATTTCTGGAATTTCGGTCTTAACATTGACCCTGTAACCAACCAAATTAGTCGCCAAACGCGTCAAACTGCTAACTTTAATCTAAGCGCCAATTGGAGTGTTTATGAGGGCGGACGCAAGTATAAAACGATCGCACGCGATAATAATAGCCTACTAGCGGCTCGCCTCGATTATGAAGCGGCAAAAAATGATATCAGCCTTAATGTTGCCTCTATTTACTTGCAGATCTTACTTAATAAGGAAATTGAGTTAGTGGCGCTCGAGCAGATGCGCATCAGCGACTTACAGGTGCGACGTTGCGAAAAAATGGTGGATGCTGGTTCACTGCCGAAAGGAGATTTATTGCAATTGAAGGCTCAGTTAGCGCGCGATCAACAAAACTTAATCGCTAGTCAAAATAATGTGAAGCTTAGTCGTTTGCAATTGGCAAACCTTTTATTGATTGAGGATCCTAGTGATTTCGATATTAGCTTCCCAGAAATTCCGCTTCCAGAAGCTACTTTAATTAGTGCATCGCCCGTTGGTATTTACAATACGGCCCAAGTGAATCAACCCAATATTAAGAGTGCAGAAATAAAAGAGCGAGTAAGTCAGCAGAATGTTTCTATCGCACAAGCTTCTTATCTGCCAACACTTTCATTGGTTGCTCAGGTAGGAACAAACTACTCCGATCAAATACCTAATATTACCGGCGCTACCGATGTTTTTATACCTATCGGTCAAGTGCAATCTACCGGTGAGTTGGTAACTAGTCTAAATGCTCAAAGTATACCAATTATTGAAGGCATACAGCCTTTTAATTCACAAATAAGCGATAACCTAAATGAAGTGGTAGGTATCAACTTCTCGGTTCCCATCTTTAGTCGTATGACGGTACGTAATTCGGTCCAGAATGCGAAGATCAATGCTGATATCGCTCGACTAAACTTAGAACAGACTAAGAATAACTTGAAGCAAACCATTTATCAAGCGCATGCTGATGCAAAGGCTTCTTTTGAGCAATATAAAGCAGCGGAGACTTCGGTTAATGCTAGCTTGGAAGCTTTTGACTATGCCCAACAACGTTTTGAAGTGGGCGCTATAAACCAGTTAGATTTTGAAAGTGCAAAGAATAACCTCGCTTCTGCAAAAAGCCAATTGTCCCAAGCCAAATACGATTATATATTTAAAATAAAAGTATTGGAGTTTTACCTTACCAATCAAGTAGCCTTATGAGTAAAAGTCTGAAAATAATTCTCGCCTTAGTGGTTGTTTTAATAGTAGTTTTAGTCGTTGCGAAAAAGCAAGGCTGGGTGGGTAGCACGCCCGGTATAGAGGTGGAAATAGGGCAGGTTGAAAAGACATCTATCACGGAAACGGTTATTGCTAGTGGGAAAATTCAACCTGAGATAGAAGTAAATATTAGTGCGGAAGTTTCGGGTGAGATTATTGAACTCCCCATTAAAGAGGGAATGGCCTTGAAAAAGGGTGACTTACTAGTTAAGATTAATCCCGATTTATTTTTAGCGGCTTTAAACCGTTCTGGGGCCAGCGTAAATACGGCCAAAGCTAGCTTAGCTAGTGCAAAGGCGCAGGCCATAGAAGCGGCTAATAACTTCAAACGTAATAAACAGCTGCACGATCAAGCGGTAATTAGCGATGCCGAGTTTGATGCCGCAAAGCGTCAGAATGAAGTGGCTAAACTAAGTGTTGAAAGCGCCCAATATCAATTGGTAAGTGCTCAGGCGACCTTACAAGAGGCAAAAGATAATTTAGAGCGCACCACCATTTACGCTCCAATGGATGGAACTATTAGCATGCTAAATTCAGAAGTGGGGGAACGAGTGGTAGGAACTGCCCAGATGACAGGAACAGAAATTTTACGCATCGCGAACCTGCAAATGATGGAGGTTTTAGTAGAAGTGAATGAAAATGATATTATTCGCGTGGAAGTAGGCGACACCGCTATTGTAGAAGTAGATGCCTATCTGGATAAAGAATTTAAAGGTATTGTAAGTGAAATCGCAAATTCAGCGCGCTTGCAAGGAACCACCATCGATCAGGTTACTAACTTTGAAGTAAAGGTTCGTATTTTACCCTCGTCCTATAAAGACCTAATTAAAGAAGCAGAAGAAACTCCTTTTCGCCCTGGCATGACCGCAAGCTTAGAGATTTTAACCGACCGGCAAGCGGGTGTTTTATCAGTGCCTATTCAGGCTGTAACTACGCGCGCAGATACCGCGTCTAGCGAAAATGGTTATAGCACCAAAAAGCTAGAGGATAAGGATGAATTGTTTGAAATTGTTTTTGTGAGCAAGGAAGGGAAAGCTGAATTACGTGTTGTGAAAACGGGTATTCAGAATGATGAGAATATTGTTATCACTGAAGGCTTAGCGGAAGGTGAGGAAATAGTGATTGGACCTTACAGCGCTGTTTCTAAGCAGTTGTCGAACGGTAAACTAATTAAGCCTAAAGCTAAGGGAGAAGAATCTATAGACTCGGAAGAAGATTAAGTGGCCTATATTTTAGCAATAGAAAGCTCTACCAAAAATTGTTCGGTAGCCCTTTTTAAGGATGAGACTTGTTTGGTCTTGAAAGAGGAAATTGGAGAGCAGTTTATACATTCCGAGAAGCTACATGTTTTTATAGACGAGGTTTTGAAAAGTCAAAACTTTATACCTAAAGATCTTGATGCCATTGCGATAGGCGCTGGTCCGGGTTCTTATACCGGTTTGCGCATTGGCTTATCTTCCGCTAAGGGATTGGCCTTTGCTTTAAACCTCCCTTTATTAAGTGCAAATAGCTTAGAAATTCTAGCGCATCAGCTGCTAAAGCAGGAAAAGATACCACAGGATGCGGTGCTTCATCCTATGATTGATGCACGACGTATGGAGGTGTACACTGCGTCATACAACTGCGATTTGCAGGAGTTGTCAAAAGTTGAAGCACAAATTATTAATGAGGATATTTATAAGGATGCTCAGACTCGTTATTTTTTTGGCGATGGAGCTAGTAAATTTGCGCAAGTTTTTCAAAGCGAAAACTATTTTTTTCCCCAATTGTACTATCCCTCCGCTCTCGCTTTGGGCGAAATAGCGATGGCTAAATATGCTCGAAAAGACTTTGAAAATCTAGCTTATTTTGAGCCTTTATATGTTAAAAACTTTCAAGCAGGAAAGCCTAAAAAGTTACTATAAACAATAATTTAGAAGCTATGGAAGGGTCTTACATTTTTAACATCTATTCACTGGCTTTAATTTTTAGTAGTATACCTGCTTTTGCGCTAGCGATGTGGATCGGACTCCATAAAAATAAAAGCTTTTTTAATTGGTATTCTCTTCTTCTTATTGCCGCCGCTACTTGGGCGGTTGCTTATGGTTTTGAGTTGGCTTCACAAAGCTTGGAGCAAATGCTTTTCTGGATTAAAATAGAGTATATAGGGATATGTGCTCTTCCGACCCTTTGGTTGGTGTTTTGCTTTAACTTTATTGGTCGCGAATATTGGGTTAATCCCTTTAGTTTAGGGGTCTTTATCTTGTATTCAGTTTCTACTTACATTGCCGTATTCACCAATAATTCACATCATCTCTTTTATGCAAGCACGCAGTTAAATACAGTAGCGGCGCCTTTTCCTTTATTAGAAATTGAACCTGGCCCTTGGTATAGATTACATACGCTGATTTTTTATGTTATGGTAATTTGGGGCTATATCGCTTTGTTTTTTTATTTAGGAAGCTCCAAGTCGATATTTAGGAAGCAGAATGTTATCATTATTATCAGTACTCTTATTCCGCTTTTGGTAAATGTGGCTTATGTTTTTTTAGAACTTCGACCCTATGGGCATCTCGATTTAACACCCTTTGCGTTCTTAGGAACAGCTTTTATTATCGCTATGGGCTTGTTACGAGTCGGCCTGTTTGATTTAATGCCCATTGCCCGTGCTAAGGTTATTCATCAGATGGGAGACGGCTTTGTTTTGATCGATGATCAAGGGAGGATTAGTGATTTTAATGAAAGCTTTTTAAAATTGAGCCTTAAGCGGGAAGAAGACTTGTTGGCAAATAGCTTGGATGAAATATTTGGCGAAAATATATCTAGCCAAAAATCGCGTGCTGCGAACGTGATTAAATATAAAGATCATCACTACGAATTAAGTAGGGTGGACGTTAATCAGGGGTCAAAGGTTATAGGGCAATCTATCCTTTTTAAAAATGTAACTGAGCGGGTTATTGGCGATAGAAGGCTAAAGGAACAAAGAGTGGAACTGCAAAAGTTGAATAGTTTGAAGGATCGCCTATTTTCGATTATTGCGCATGACTTAAGAGGCCCATTGCACAATTTACAGGAGGTGCTTAGTCTGGTTAATGCGAACCTTTTAAGCGAAGAGGAAAGGGAATCTTTAATGCAAGATCTTTCCCACAGTGTTGATCAAAGTGTAGGCTTAATGGAAAACCTACTTTCTTGGGCGAACTCTCAGCAGAAAGGGGAAAGTATTAAAAGGGAGAGCTTTAACTTAAATGACTTATTGCTCGAGGTACTCCATTCCATTAATGCCCTTTTAGAAAAGAAGTCCTTAAAAGTGACACTTGATATAGATCAGTCGGCCCTTGTTCTGGCCGACAAAGAGATGATAAAAATCGTATTGCGTAACCTAATCAGCAATGCAGTGAAGTTTAGCAACGAGTCTACCATAATTAGCATTAGTTCTAAGCTTAGCAAAAAAGGTTTAGAAATTGCGGTTAGCGATGAAGGCATTGGCATGTCTGCCGAAGTGTTAAAGAAACTTTTTAGCTTAGATCTGCGCAGCAGGCGAGGAACTTCCAATGAAGAAGGCTCGGGATTAGGCCTTATGCTCTGTAAAGATTTTATCGAGAAAAATAGCGGCAGTCTCAACGTGAAAAGTGAAGAAGGAAAAGGCAGCACCTTTTCTTTTTGTCTTCCACAAACGGAGACTTTGCTGGTAGCTGAAGATCTTAAGCTATAATTTCACCGTATGCCTTGGGCTTTACAAATACCAATAATCTTTACCTTCAATTTTGTTCTGCCCCATTAAGAAGTCTTCAATATTGCGTCTTTGGGCAGGATTCGGATAAATGCCAATCAGCAACTTAGCACCATTACTTAAATTGGTAAAACGAAAGTCTTCCCGCGGAATGCTATCTTTTTCTTCCGAATGCTGACTTTCTAAATCCATCCACGAAAAGTTTATGCCCGACTCAATTAATAAGGAAGCACAGAGTTTCGCTTTTTTACCATTCCCCCAGAGGTAAAGCTTGCTAAATTTTTCAATTTCGAGGAAGCGCTTAAGCTTTAGGCTGAAAAATGCTTTTTGCTGATAATTTTCAGAAAGGCGCGAAGTGCGCAAAGGGTGTTCTCGCCAATAAAGACTTACTTCCGCCAAACATTCAATTTGAAAACCATTCTGATACCAACGGAAAACTAAATCGTAATCTTCGGGGTATCCTAAGTTTTCAAAAGCGCCAATTTCTTGCAAATCTGCCCTAGAGCAGAGCCAGTTTGGAGAAGCAATAACACACTCGCGGTAAACCTGCGACCAAGCGATACCGCTAATATTTATTTCATTGAGCCAAGCTTCATATTTGCGATAACCACGCGAAACATTTTTTTCGGAGAAATAACTTACCATGCCCGTTACTACCGTTTTAGGGCCGCAGCTTTTTATCAGATTTAACATTTTCCCGAAGCGCTCAGGCGGGTAGATGTCATCTGCATCACAGCGACTGAGGTATTTACCTTGACACTTAGAAAAACCAAAATTTAGGGCAGATAAGATACCTTTTTCAGGATTGGAAAAAATCTTAATACGCTCGTCTTTCGTGGCAAATTTTTGCAGTATTTCCAGCGAATCATCCTCCGAATAGTCATCTATGGCAATGAGTTCCCAATTTTTAAAAGCTTGGGCTTGTAAAGATTCTAAGGCCTCCGCAATATAGCGGCCTGCATTAAAAAAAGGCATGATTAAACTTAATTCTACTGGCACTGCGCTATCTTAGTTTGCAAATTGAAGCATTTAATTTCATGAACAGGCTAAGCACACTAATTATTCTTTCTTTAGCATTTTTATTAGGGAGTTGTAGCACTAATCGCTCGCTATTTAAACAGGGCCAAATGCATAAAAGTGCCGGCTCAACGGAGTCTAATTTTGATATCCTCATTCCCACCACTCAAAGTAGTAATTTAATTTTTGTGAAGGTAGAAATAGGAGGAAAGGAATATCGATTTCTTTTTGACACTGGTGCGCCGATGGTTATTTCCAAAGAGTTACAGGAAGAATTTCAATTTAAAGTGATAAGCCAAAACTTGGTGTATGATTCTCAAAATCAGTCGCAGATGCAAAATTATGTACAGGTGGATTCCCTTAATCTCGCCTGCGTTCTTTTTACCGATTTAACTGCCGTGGAAGCAGATTTACGGTATAGCCCAATTTTAGCCTGTTTAAATATTGATGGCATTATTGGGGCCAATTTAATGCGCCACGCTTATTGGGAGATGGATGCTTCTACGGGTTTTTTACGCATGACTTCAACCAAGCAGCATTGGCCCCAGGGAAATATCAAATTACACACAAAACCTTTTAAAATTAAAAGAACTTACACCCCTGTAATCGAGTTGCAGGTGGCGAATACGCTTTACCCGAATATCACTTTCGATACAGGCTCAAGCGATTTACTGAGTTTTGGGAAAGATGCCAATAACGACTATTGCGCCGACAGCGTGATGTTTAAAGCCTATGGTTATTTAAGTGCAGGCCTATTTGGTTCCAACGTTGATACCCTCGAAAGCCAAGCTCTTACTTTATACCTAGACTCCTTCCCCTATTTAGCGCCTATAGAGTTTGAAGCGAATAAAGATGCACGTCTTTTAGGGATGAGCTTTTTGCGTCACTTTCGTATTTTTATGGACTGGCAAAAACAAGAAATTCATTTTCTACCGCATGATACCATCAATTTTTGGGAAGATAAAAGTCATCCCACTTCTCCCTTTCTTAGTGGTGAGGCCATTATTGTGGGGCAGCTAAATAGCCTCGCTTTTGCAGATGGCCAAAATATAGCCCTAGGCGATACCATAGAAAGCATTAACGGTTTAGCCATTTATCCCGCGGCAGCGGATACCTATTGCGAAGTGCTGCAACTCTTTAAAAAAGAAGTCGAATTGAGCCTGCATATCCGACGAAAAGGTGAGGTGTTAATTCGCAGGCAAGACTTATTTCCTAGTATGAATTTGCGCAAGCGCCTCTGATACCTCGCTAAGAGGAAGTTTACAAGCTCCATCGGTGCAAATGTAAATGAGAGTTTTATCGGCCACAAAGCGCTGCTTAAAAAGGGGGGCATCATTTTCTTTATCGGCCCAAAGAACTAAGCTTTGTGGCTGAAATTCACAGTTAATTGCTTGGTATTTCTCTTTGGCTTTAGGCCCAGAAACCACTATTTCATAATAGGGATAGCTTTGAAAAACTAAGAGCTTGGCCCAGTTCGCATAGCTTTCTCCGTACTCCATAGCACGACCTTTCAAATGATTGAGCATGATTTGCGCTTGTTCGCTGTAGGCAGAGTTCTGCTTAATTTTCCCGAGCATAAAAAAGTTATGTGCCATGGTAGAATTTGCCGAGGCAATAACATTGTCTGCCGTTTCTAAACTGCGCGCTATCAGCTGTTCACCACTTTTCGGACGGGTATAAAAAAGCCCACTTTTGGTATCTTCAAACTCCTTTTGGGCGTAGTTAAGCCATTTTTCCACTTGCGCTAGATAAGCATCGTCCTGCGTTTCCTGATAAAGAAAAATAAAGGCTCGGCTGGCAAAGGCATAGTCTTCAATTAGGCCTTCAACGTGACTATTTCCGCTGTGCCAAGCATGCCATAATCGTTGCTCATCTTGGCTTTGCCGCTCTAAAATCCAGTGGGCTAATTCTTTCGCTTTCGCTAGATGCTCATCCTTATTAAAAGCACGATAAGCTTCAATATAGGCTTCCATCATTAAAGCATTCCAAGATGTTAAGGCCTTGTCATCTAAGCCCGGTCTAACTCTTTCTGCACGAGCACTTAAAAGGATTTCCTGCCAATGGGCTTTTTTTGCTTTAAATTCTTCATCGCGTATCTTATGCTTTTCGCAGAAGTGCTTGTCACTTTCTTTTCGCAATAGAATATAATTCCCCTTTTCCCAATAGGCTTCCTTTTCTAGTTGAAAATAGTCATATAAAAGAGGCCAATCCGGTGGCGGAATTAGTTCTTCTAGTTCGGTCAGTTGCCAAACATAAAACTTTCCTTCTTCGCCCTCGCTGTCGGCATCTAAAGCCGAATAGCAAGGACCATTCTCGGCTTTCAGTTCTCTCTCAAGCCAGGCAATGGATTCTTCCACAACTTCTTGGTAAGCGGGCTTTTTAAAATGACGGTAGGCCTTGGCGTAAAGCGAAATAAGCTGGGCATTATCGTACAACATTTTTTCGAAGTGGGGCACTTTCCAAAAGCTATCGGTGCTATAGCGAGCAAAGCCGCCCCCTAACTGATCATAAATTCCCCCTTCATACATCTTATCAAGCGTAAGCTCTACATAGCTTAAAGCCTCTTTATTAGCACTAATTACGCCGTAGTGCAGCATAAAGTCGAGGTTAACTGGCATGGGGAATTTAGGGGCGCGATTGGCACCACCTTCTTCCCAATCAAGAGTGTTACGCCAATTTTCAAAAACGCTGTCGGCCTCGCTTTCGGTAAAGGGACTTAGTTTAGTATTGAGGGCAATGAGCTGACTTTGTTCGATGCCTTGGGTTAGTTTATTGGCGTACTCTAAAACCTGCTCGCGATTTGTGTGATACATTTTGTTGAGCTCCCCTAAAACTTGCATCCATTTGTTTTTGGGTACATAGGTTCCACCCCAAATGGGTTTACCATTAGGTAGGCAAACAACATTTAGAGGCCAGCCGCCGCTATTGGTCATTAACTGTAGGGCAGTCATGTAAATTTCATCAATATCCGGACGCTCTTCACGATCCACTTTTATAGATAAAAAATGCTCGTTCATTAGAGTAGCAGCCTCCTGATCTTCAAAACTTTCGTGCTCCATAACATGGCACCAATGGCAGCTGCTATAGCCGATACTAACAATCAGTAGTTTATCTAGCTCTTGAGCCTCGCTTAAAACCTCTTCACTCCAGGCTTGCCAATGCACGGGGTTATTGGCATGTTGCTGTAAATAAGGGCTTAAGGAATATTTGAGATTATTCTTGTTAATAGACATTTTGCTTTTATTTTCGCATCCGCTGCAAAGCACTAAAGCAAGTCCAAATATTGGAAATAAAAACCTTGCCTTTACGATGCTTAACATGGAGATAACATTAGAATTTAACATTTGCATTGCAAAGGTAAACAAAGGTCAAGCCGCACATGGATAGTTATCTCTTATTAGTTATTGCATTACTTATATTGGCCGTGGGAGACCTAATTGTGGGTGTAAGTAACGATGCCGTAAATTTTCTCACCTCAGCTATTGGTTCCAAAGTAGCCAGTAGAAAAACCATAATCATTATTGCGGCCGCTGGCGTTTTCGTGGGAGCGGCCTTTTCTTCTGGCATGATGGAGGTAGCGCGCAAGGGAATTTTTAACCCCAGCTTCTTTTCTTTCGCCGATGTAATGGTCATTTTTATGGCGGTAATGATTACGGATCTTATTCTTTTGGACACTTTTAATACCCTAGGTTTACCAACCAGCACAACGGTTTCCATTGTTTTCGAACTTTTAGGTGCCAGTGTTATGGTGGGTTTTTTAATGCTTAAAGCGGGTAAGCACCCCGAACTTAAACTACTCGACCTAATAAACACCGCTAAGGCGATTCAAATTATTGGTGGAATATTTATTTCTATTGCAGTGGCTTTTTCAGTGGGTGCGGTAGCACAGTGGTTTTCGCGCTTGCTCTTTACTTTTAATGCTCGTAGGGGAATTAAAAAATACGGCGCCCTTTTTGGCGGAATATGTATGACCTTCATTATTTATTTTTTACTAATTAAAGGCATTAAAGGGGCGGACTTCGGTAATAACATTAATAATTTCTTCAAGCAATCTGCCACCAATATAGTCTTGTATTCACTGCTAATAAGTACAGTAACTTTGTTTGTGCTTCAAAAATTATTTGAAATAAATCCTCTTAAAGTGGTGGTATTAGCGGGAACTTTTGCTTTAGCTATGGCTTTCGCTGGAAACGATCTGGTAAACTTTATAGGTGTTCCCATAACAGGCTATCAATCCTATGGAATGTGGCAGGAGTCTGGCTTGGCGGCCGATGTTTTTAGCATGAGTGCACTGGCAGAAGCGGTACAAACGCCTAAAATATTGCTGTTCGCGGCGGGTTTAATCATGGTTATTACTTTATGGTTTTCTGCGAAAGCACAGAAAGTGACCGATACCTCGGTTAAGTTAGGAAGCCAAGATGCCGTAGATGAGCGCTTTAAACCCAATTTAATTTCTACGGGTGTAATTAAGGTAGCCAATGCTCTTAATAGAGTTTTTACCACTGTAATTCCCAATACCGCATTGCATCGCATCGATAAGCGCTTTCATTATGAAGTAATTCACGAGGAAGATATGCCCGCTTTTGATTTAGTAAGAGCGGCTGTTAATTTGGTGATTGCTTCGATATTGATTGCTTTTGCGTCTTCTTTAAAATTGCCCCTTTCCACGACCTACGTTTCCTTTATGGTAGCCATGGGCGCAAGTTTGGCCGATCGGGCTTGGGGAAAAGGGAGTGCACCTTATCGCGTAGCAGGAGTAGTTAATGTAATTGGTGGCTGGTTTATCACCGCGGCAGCTGCTTTTGCTTTATCGGCACTAATTGCCTTGGCCATTTACTTTGGCGGCAATTATATGGCTCTAGCCTTGTTCTTTGTAGCTTTAATTGCTATGTATCGCAGTAATAGAAAAGCGAAAGTGAGTTAACTGTATTTTGCGAATAAGTGCGGTTTCCTAAGCTAACTCCGGCAGTTAGTATGAGCAATAATGCTTAGTAATAGAGCTTAAGCCTCCATTGAATCTCTTACAATAGTCTTTAAGCCGAACTCAGGTTTAAAACAAACAAAGCGGCTGTTTAGGCCGCTTTGTTTGTTTTAGTAGTAAAATGTCCCGCTTTCGCTAGATGGTCATTCACATCGAATTTCCCGTTAAAGGCGAAGGCTATGGCTTTAGTTATTCTCCCTAAAATGCTTAAAGAATAATGGAATAGTTTCTATGCCTTTGTAATAGTTAAACAAGCCGTAGTGCTCATTAGGAGAATGAATGGCATCACTATCCAAGCCAAAGCCCATTAAGATAGACTTCAATCCTAATTTTTGCTCAAATAAAGCTACGATGGGAATACTGCCACCACTGCGCACCGGTACGGGGGTTTTGCCAAAGCTTTCTTCCATGGCTTTACTAGCCGCGCGGTAGCCAGGATCGTCGGTGGGTGAAACATAAGGTAAGCCACCATGGTGAGGTGTTACCTCCACTTTAACGGCGGAAGGTGCAATTTTCTCAAAATGTTCTTGGAAGAGCTTAGTTATTTTGTCTGGATCTTGATGCGGCACTAAACGCATGGAAATTTTGGCTTTTGCCCATGATGGGATTACCGTTTTAGCGCCTTCACCCATATAACCACCCCAAATGCCATTTACATCTAGGGTAGGACGTATCGAAGCTCTTTCGGGAGTACTATAACCTAATTCTCCATAAACATCGCTTAAATCGAGGGCTTGTTTGTAATTCTCTAAGCTGAACGGCGCCTTAGACATGGCCTCTCTTTCGGCTTCGCTTAATTCTTGTACATCTTCGTAAAAGTGGGGAATGGTGATGTGATTGTTATCGTCCTGCAGACTAGCAATCATTTTATTTAAAACGTTTATGGGGTTCGCTACTGCTCCGCCGTAAAGGCCTGAGTGTAAATCGCGATTAGGACCGGTAACTTTTACTTCTACATAGCTTAATCCGCGTAAGCCCGTGGTAATACTAGGTACATCGTTTGCTAGCATACCGGTGTCGGAAATTAAAATCACATCTGCGTTAAGCTTCTCCACATTGCGATCTACAAACCAAGCGAGGTTTTCAGAACCCACTTCTTCTTCGCCCTCAATCATAAATTTCACGTTGCAGGCAAGGGTGTTGGTAGCATTCATAACCTCGAGGGCTTTTACATGCATAAACATCTGACCTTTATCATCACAGGCTCCGCGAGCGAAAATTGCGCCGTCGGGATGTTTGTCAGTTTTGCGAATAACAGGCTCAAAAGGTTTAGTAGTCCAAAGCTCTAATGGATCGGGTGGTTGCACATCGTAGTGACCATAAATAAGAACGGTAGGTAAACTTGGATCTACGATTTTTTCGGCGTAAACAATGGGGTAACCGGGTGTGGGGCAGATTTCTACCTTTTCTGCGCCAGCAGATTTTAAACTTTCGGCTACTACTTCCGCCGCTTTCATAACATCGCCTTTGTAGGCGCTGTCGGCAGAAATACTCGGAATGCGTAATAGCGTGAAGAGTTCTTCTACGAAGCGCTCCTTATTTTTTTGGATATAGTCTTTTTGAGAGGACATAGTAAAATTTGTGATTTAGCCCAAAGGTAAGAATGATTTCGGCTGAGCTAAAGGATAGGCGGCTATAATTCTAGCTCCTTTTGGAACTTTTTGAAACTTATTAACGTGAATTCGACGTAAAATCAGGCCTCAGACCCCCTTGTAAATAGTGGGTTCGAGGCCTATGCAGTGAAGCAATAGCGGGCTATTGCAAAGCAGAGGCGCAGGCTCCACTTTTTACAAGAGAGTTAAATAGTTTTCCCAATAAAAGTGAAAATACTTCATCTAGTTCATTTGCTGTAGCCCGCTACAGCTGCACGATCTAGACTTGTCTTTTCTTTTTATTGAAAATCTGAGGCTATGATTTATAGTCGAACTCACGTTTATTAGGATGAGTACTTTTTAAGAGAGTAGAACCAAGCTTAGAATACCGCCAATAATTAACAAGCGGTAAAGGTAATTGAGGTAATGAAAGTGTTCACGCTTCTCGGCGAAAGCCAAAAGACCGGCGCTAAAAAAAAGACCGGCTAAACCAAAAATGAGGAAGTAGCCAATTCCGCTAAAACCTACTTTGTAAAAAATAAGGGAGGCGGGAATCAATCCCGAAAAGGTAAAAAAAGCAAT
This sequence comes from Schleiferiaceae bacterium, assembly GCA_018401735.1. GTDB lineage: Bacteria > Bacteroidota > Bacteroidia > Flavobacteriales > Schleiferiaceae > Croceimicrobium. The sequence goes on along the minus strand of JAGYKI010000014.1, from coordinate 9,347 downwards.
CAGCCACTTGGTGCGCTTTAATCCTAAGGTTACGGGCAGAGTAGGGTAGCCAACAATCACATCTCCCTTAAGGGCTTCTAAGTCTTTTACAATTTCACGAATGAATATAACCAAGAGTAAAAAGCTTACATAAGTAAGAATTAAAAGGTCTTCGAGACGGAAGTAGAGGAAGATGGCAAAAAATGGGGTAATGCTTAAAAGGGCCGCCATCATATTGCCAATGAAGGTGATTTTTTTAAGTTTATGCGAGTAAAACCAGAGGCTAAAGTTATAGGCCCCGAAGAAGAGGAATACGTTTAAACTGGCGCTATAAGCTAAGATTAGGCTAGTGAAAGTGAAAACGAAGTACAGTCGCAGCGCGGTACTTTGTTTTAAGATTTTCTCATAAAAGGTTTTTTTAGGCCTATTGATGAGATCTTTTTCTAAATCGTAAAAATTATTAATAATGTATCCGGCCGCGACCGAAAAAAGGGAGGCAAATACGATGAAATGCACTTTGGGGTCTAAAAGATAGCCTCGCCAATGCTGCGGTTGGTTGAGTACAAATATGACTGTTAGGTATTGCGCTAAGGCTAAGAAAAAAATGTTATACCAGCGAACTAGGGAAAGTAGGGCTGATAGCTTGTAGATTTGGATCTTATCACGCCGCCGCAGTGCCAAAACTTAGAGACGGTAAATAAGCTCCGTTTCATAGTCTTTTAAAAGCTCTTGAGCTTTTTCGTAATCGGCGGTGAAGCCTAATACAAAGCCACCGCCGCCGCTACCGCAAAGTTTGAGGTAATAGGCATTGGTTTCAAAACCTTGTTGCCATAAGTCTTTCACGCTGTGAGGAATCATGGGGGTAAAGTTTTCGAAAACTAAATGGCTCAATTTCTTTAAGTTATTGAAAAGTGGCTTGGTGTCACCTTTTAAGAAAGCCGCAATACAAGCATCGTTGTATTTGGTAAACTGCTCTTTCATAACGGTGCGGAAACCTTCCTGCTTCATCTTTTCCATAAAGATGTTAACCATGGGTTGGGTTTCACCAGGAGAACCACTGTTTACTAGAAAAATCGCGCCTTTACCTTCGGCTTTATGAGGGATGCTAACGGTGCCTAATTCATCTTTTGAATGAATAAGCACGGGCAGCTGTAAATAGCAAATTAGCGGATCAAGCCCAGAGCTTTTACCGTGAAAATAAGATTCCATGTGTCCTAAAATCTTTTTTAGCTCTTGGATGTTCTCCTTGCTAATGTCCGCTTCCGGATCAATGCGATTAAGGGCATAACGATCGTAAATAGCCGCGCACAAAGCGCCGCTGCTACCTACGCCATAACCTTCGGGAATGGAGCTGTCGAAATAAAAACCATCAGCGATATCGGCCTTGAAGGCGGATAAATTTAAAGGAGCGATAATTTCGCCACTTTCCTGAAGGCTTTCTAAATGCTGGTAATATTTAGCGAGGCTAGCATTGGATTTCTGCGCAAAGCCACTTAAGCTCTCGGCCTGTTTAAAGGCACCTTGATAATAATTGTAAGGAACTGAAAGACCCTTGGAATCGTTTATGATTCCATACTCTCCGAAGAGTAGAATCTTAGCGTAGTAAAACGGATTACTTTTCATAGTGAAATCTTTTCCGGACCATTGCCGACGCGGTCGCAAATATACTCCCCGTTTTTTAAATAAGGAGTTATTATTCGATTAACGAAGTCTAGTACCTTTTGTTCGAAGGCCTTAGGGAAGAGAAGATGCACGTTGGCACCCGCATCTAGGGTAAAGTAGGCGGGTATATTGGATTCTTTACGGAAGGCCCAAATCGCTTCGATTATCTGCAAAGTATTCGGCTTCATTAAAATAAAATAGGGATTAGAGCTCATCATCATGGCGTGAAGCGTTAGCGCTTCGCTTTCTACCAAAGTACCAAAAGCACTTAGGTCGCCGCTTTTAAAAATGCTTAAAAGCTCCTCTAAATTACGATGGGCTTGCTTAAACCGTTCTTTCGCGAAAGGATGGTTGTTCATTAAACCATGCCCCGCTGTACTACTAACTTGTTTTTGTCCTTTCTCTACTAAGAGAATGCAATCGCAGAAATCTTGAAAGACCGGTGCCACGTCGCCTTGGAAGGGGATGCCGTATTCATCGCTACTTTCGTGGATGCCTGAAAATTCGCCCCATTGCCCCAGTGGACCATAAAGGGAACGACTAGCAGAGCCAGAACCTAAACGTGCCCACTCACTGGCTTTGCGATGAAAGTCTAATTCTTTTATTTTTCCTAATTCGCTGCGGAGGTCGAGCAAACACAAAGCTAAGGCACTCATACCACTAGCGCTGCTGGCAATGCCACTACTGTGTGGAAAGCTATTGTGGGTTTCAATCTTCAGTTTCTTGCCCGCCAAGGGCCCTAGCTCACTTTTTATGCGCGCAAGGAATTGCTGCACTTTGCCTTTAAAGTCGGGTTTTAATTCCCCGTCTAAATAAAGGTCAAAATCAATATCGTCATTTCCGCTTTCGCCCATCACACTTACCGTAGTTTGGGTGTAAGAGGCACTAAGCGTAAAGCTTATGCTAGGATTTGCTGGAATTTGATTTGCGTATTTACCCCAGTATTTAACCAGTGCGATATTGGATGGACTGCGCCAAGTGCTTTGCATAATGCTAAATTGATAGGCTCTTAACCCTAGCTAAGAGTAATGGTTCTACTAATTTTATTCGCCCGCTTCTGCGCTTCTTGCGGAAGCGTCACGATCGATCTTTTTAACCAAACCTTGTAAAACCTTGCCAGGACCTACTTCAATAAACTCGCTCGCGCCATCGGCAATCATGTTTTGCACACTTTGCGTCCATTTTACGGGAGAAGTTAATTGTTGGATGAGGTTGGATTTTATTTGCTCTGGATCGGAAATAGCCGTGGTGCTTACGTTTTGGTAAACTGGGCAAATTGGGTTTTTAAACTCAGTATTCGCAATCGCTTGGGCGAGGCGCTCTTCTGCGGGTTTCATTAAAGGCGAATGGAAGGCACCACCCACTGGTAAAATTAAAGCTCTTTTTGCTCCAGCCGCTTTCATGTTTTCACAAGCCAGTTTTACTGCTTCTAAAGCGCCTGAGATAACTAATTGTCCGGGGCAATTATAATTTGCAGCTACCACTACACCTTCGGTTTCGGCGCAAATGCGTTCTACCTCTTCGTCGGCTAAGCCTAAAACGGCGGCCATGGTAGAAGGTTCTGCTTCACAAGCATCTTGCATCGCTAGGGCACGCTCACTTACTAATTTTAAGCCATCTGCGAAAGCGAGAGTGCCGTTAGCTACTAAGGCCGAAAGTTCGCCTAAAGAATGGCCCGCTACCATATCGGGTTGGAAATTCTCCAAGGTTTTTGCTAAAATTACCGAGTGCAGAAATACGGCCGGTTGGGTAACCTTAGTTTCCTTTAAATCTTCGGCACTGCCTTCAAACATGATATCGGTAATGCGGAAGCCCAATATGGAATTGGCTTCTTCGAAAAGTTCTTTGGCTAGAGGATAGTTTTCGTATAAATCTTTACCCATGCCAGTAAACTGGGCACCTTGTCCGGGAAATACGTATGCTTTCATAGAAATGATGTGTTGGTTCTTAGGGCTAATTTAGCCGCAATTAGTATTAGCCGAAATATTCTACGGCGTTATTCATGGTTTCTTCCAGGCGAATGCGATGCAGCTGGCACTTATGCTCGGCGATGGCCGGCGCCAAGATTTTCCATATTTCTTCTGCTAAAACTTCGGTGCTGGTAAATTTTCCACGCATGAAATCCACGTCGTGGTTGAGGTTGGCGTGATCGAGTTTGCTAATTACCAAGTTTTGGATAATCTTTTTAAGATCTACCAAGTTCATTACAAAGCCGGTGTCGGGGTTAATTTCTCCCTTCACGGTAACTACTAAAGTGAAGTTATGGCCGTGGAAATTTTTATTGGCGCATTTGCCAAAAACGGCATCGTTTTGCTCAACGGTCCAATTGGGATTGTATAATTGATGCGCGGCACTAAAGCGCTCTTTTCTTTCGATGTAGATCATAGCCTAGGGCGAAAATTTCGGCAAAGATAGTTAATGAAAATCGGCTGTATTAATGCAGCTTGTTATTGTTTTGATGGCGATCGTGGTCTCTTTTGGTTTTGATCGCCATTTTTTTATCAAAGGCCGCTTGAAGGTCGGTGCTGGTTTGATTAGCGAGGCAAAGTACCACAAAAAGCACATCTGCTAATTCTTCCCCGAGGTCTTTGGCTTTATCACTTTCCTTTTCGCTTTGTTCGCCGTAACGACGAGCGATGATACGGGCCACTTCGCCTACTTCTTCTGTAAGCTGGGCCATATTGGTAAGTTCGTTAAAATAACGTACTCCGTGATTTTGAATCCAATCGTCAACAATGCTTTGAAGCGCTTTTATATCTGCTGCCATGATGGTCTTTTTATTTGGAAAGGCAAAGCTAGCAGAATTAAGGAGGATGGGAAGGGGGTTAGTGCTAATCGTTTTACAGTCTACAATTTGCTTATTCTGCTTTGCGCAAGATGGGTTGTGAAACAACGATTCCGATTATGGCTCTTCAGCATTTTATTGACTAAATGGAGATTGTGTTTTTAGCGCAGGGATGGGAAGATTACCTTTATGGGCAAGTTTGCTTTTAACTTAGTTGTTTGGATTTTGGAGCAGGGACAAACTCTAGCCCAAAGCAAAGTGATAATGGTGATTTAGTATTAACCATTTAAGAAAGAAGAAATTCAATTAATTTATTATGTGGAAGAAAGCATTAATTACAATTTTCTGTCTATTCGGTATGCAGAATATGAATGGGCAGCTTGTGGTGCATTGTAGTAGAGTTAATGGTGTCAACGGTCAACTGACTGGTGTTCAATCTGCTGATTTAGATGAGGTTAAACAAAACAAAACCGTAATATTATTTGGGCAAGAAAAATGTACCGTAGAAGATCTGGTCTCCGTTGAATGGGTTAGTGAATTTATTAAGCGGAAGCATCTTAGTGAGGATGATTTCGAGATTCTAATGATCATTCCTTTAAACGATCACCAAGTTGTAGTAGCTGGCAAAACCGAAGAGATTTACGGCTATTTTGAAATTATAAAACCAGCTCCTGAAGAATGATGTCTAGCGGGAGCATCTTTATTCGAGCCCAAGTGGCTTTATTTAAATAGGGATATTGAATCCTTTTTGATATTTGAAAATTGTATTCAGGCTCCTCTGTTGACTAAGGCAGTCTTTTTACTTTTGTTAGGCACGAGTGAGAGGCTCACGCGTACCATGGGGTTTTGAGAGGACGTAATAATGTTATTGATGAAATTTTCTAACGGCGGGTCTAGTACTTTCCTCCGAATATAAAGTGAAATAAAAACTAATTATAATGCAATACAAAATGCTCCCAGAACTTAGTAAATACTTATCAATTCTTATTTCTTCAATGTTCTTTTTGAGCTGTAGTAACATAAATATAGATGGTCCACGATCGGATCAAAGCAATTACTTTGTTTTGGATACAATTTATTCTAATGAGGTATGGGATTTCGAAACCGGATTGATAAATGCTGTCACAAAGGAAAAACATGGCCCTTGGTATTTCTATCGAAATGACAGACTGATAAGAATTGTCTCCTTTATAGACGGCAATGAACATGGGCCAACAATTGGATTTACTAGTTTTAAAGGTGTTTCAAGCATTTCAACATTCACTTTTTTTGAAAATGGCGAATATGAAGGTCCTTCGATTCGTATGAGTGGAGACAGCATGATTAATATTTTCGATTATTACAGTAAAGGAAATGTGATGAAGTCCTTATTCATTGCGGGAAATGGAGATATTGAGTACAGCGATAAAGATTCTTCTTTTATAGTTGGTAAAATTCCGCAAGACTAATTTTTTATGAAATATTAAGGGATTAAGGTTTAAGCTTGCCAACTTCTATAAAGACCTCCTGTATCATAATTCGAGAATAGGTGTTTATCGCCTCAACTAGCGCGAGCATCTTTGTTCGGACCTATGTAGTTTGTAACCTTATTTGGTGTGACCTTTTTAATCGAATTTTAAACGATTTAAGACATCAACTTGGAAGCGTTCAATGAATGTGATATCGTATTGATTTCCAAGGAATTTTAGAATATGTAACTTTGTAATAAGTATGTTTAAATCTCTTCTAAAATTCACTGCATTCTTTCTGCTATTCTCTTGTTCGGAAAAAACTGAACAGTTTTCAATTCTCAAGGGAAAAGGTCAAGATCCTGATGATCATCATGAGGCAATAAGGTTTATAAGTAATAAAATATTTTATTGCAAGGATACTGATGCTTTAAATGGTTATATGTATCCTTGTTGGAGTGGTAATTTGAATGATAGTGTCTTCATGTTCGCTAGAAATTTAATATTAAACAATTTATCGAAAAATGATGATTATCTAAGAGTGCAGGATGGTATACTTTATCAAGTAGAATATATCAATGGTGCTGACACATTAAGTATGTATTTCAACCCAGATCATGAATCTAAGGAAGATGTGATTTTGAATCGTTTGTTAGAATTTAAAAAATACGCTAAAGAAGAAACAGATTCAATTTATTTTGATAGTGAAGTAATTAAATTCTATTATTAGCAGCGTAGTGTAAGCTTTCTTTTGCCGCGAACATCTGCAATAGTACTGACGGCGCAGGCTGTTGTGACCTGGTCTTCAGTGGGTATGAGGAGGGCAGTGAATTGCGTAAAATGGTCTTCAGGAGCGGCAAGGGACAAACTTTTAAATCCTAATATGAAACACTTTTCCCATCTAATGTTAAATACTCCTGAAAACCCGTCATAGTTTTAATTAGCTTTTCCACATCCTTATTCAGTGTTTACTTCTCACCACGATACCTATCTGTTCTTAAAAGCTAACTCAAACATTTGTCAATAAGTACCACTCTCCTCTGCACACCTTCATAAATGCTAATTCTCGTGACTTAATGCTCTAATGAGCCAGAACAACCCTGTATTCGGCTCATTTATTTTATATATTTGAGCCGTAAAATAAAATTAATCGGCTCATGAGCTATAACTGGCAACAATCGGATTGGCCCAATTTTCAGTTTCAAACCGAAGAAATTGAGGATTTGTTGCTTACTTACTTGCACAATGCAGGAAAGTTGGAAGGGGCTCTTATTAGCTTAAACGAATCGGAACGAGAAGAAACGATGATTGAGCTATTAATAGCTGAGGCGATTAAGACCTCTGAGATTGAAGGGGAGTTTATGAGTCGGGCGGATGTTGCTTCTTCTATTCGTAAGAATCTAGGATTGCACCCACAAAATTTGGTCAGAGACCAGAAAGCTCAGGGAGTCGGTGAATTGATGGTATCTGCTCGAAAGTCTTTTAAAGATCTATTGACCCATACTATGTTATTGGATTGGCATATCTCACTCTTGTCGCATGATACAAGAATGACCGCGGGTAAGTGGCGAACTCACCAAGAACCTATGCAAATTGTGTCCGGAGCTTTTGGTTTTGAACGCGTGCACTTTGAAGCGCCACCCTCTTTTCGCGTAGAAGGCGAAATAAATAGGTTCATTCAGTGGTTTAACGATACTGCCCCAAAAGGACCCATGGCTATACGACATGCGCCTATTCGTGCCGCAGTAGCGCACCTTTATTTTGAAAGCATCCACCCTTTTGAAGACGGTAATGGGAGAATTGGTCGCGCAATCGCAGAAAAGGCGCTCGCACAAACTACGGGGTACCCTGGCCTTAGTAGTCTATCCATCACTTTAGAACGCAATAAGAAAGATTATTACCATCAGCTCGAGCGTGCGCAAAAATCAAATGAGATTAGCGATTGGATTGCCTATTTTGTAAACACTGTTGTGGAAGGGCAAGCTGTGGCCAAAGAGACTATCGATTTCACCTTAAAAAAATCGCGCTATTTTGATCGAGTAAAAGAACAATTAAACCCCACCCAACTCAAGGTGGTTAACCGGATGTTTGCCGAAGGTCCTACTGGTTTCGAAGGTGGTATGACTGCTACTAAATATAGCAGATTGGCTAAAGTATCTAAAGCAACTGCCACCAGACATTTACAAGATTTGGTAAAAATTGAAGCTTTAAAAATTGAAGGTCTAGGGAGGTCGACGAGGTATCATTTATGCTTTGAGAATACTTTATAATTAGGGCATTTAAGGTAGGCTCTTAATTTTGTGAGTACGAGAGAGCGATTCGCGCCAGCTTAGGGCCAAGCCTTTGGAATAAACAAGCAAAATTTAATTTACTATCAAAAAGCTGCTTAACTTTGTTTTTATGGATATGAAAGCAGAAAAATTGGGACTTATTCAGTGGTTAGCGCAATTGACTGATGAAAGCATGATTGTCAAAATTTTGGCTCTTCGAAATGACCAGGAGGATTGGTGGGACCAAATTACGGCGGAAGAAAAGGCAGAGATAGAAGAAGGGCTGTTGCAAGCGGATAGGGGAGAAGTGAAATCCCATTCTGAAATTCGCAAGAAGTATGAAAGATGGCTTTAGAAATCGTTTGGACACAAAGGGCTGAAAAGGGTTTTGAAAAAATCAAAAAATAATTGCGTACATCGAAGAAAACTGGACAGAGCGGGAAGTACTGAATTTTGTTTTGGAATCCTTCCGTTTTTTTGAATTGTTGACCACACATCCTGAAATCCTCGAAAAGTCAAGCAGACAAAAGTATGTATACCGCGGGCCCATGGACCATCACAATATTTTGACCTATCGCATCAAGCCCCGAAAAAAGCAAAACGAGTTTTTAAATATACGTGCTGCTAAGCGAAAACCTTTAAAAAGATAATGTGGAGGCTCGATTGGTCCAGAAAATTTCTTCCCAAATTTCGGCACCTCTCACCTAGCGCAAGCATCTTTGCTCTTGCCTAATGTAACTCGATTAAAATATCAGTAAATCCATCTTTTTAATATTCACAAATTAGATTCAAGTCCTTCTCGCAGGTAAGACAGGCTTTTTACTTTCGCAGGTGACGAGCTATATGCTAACACCAGCCTGTGGTAGCTAATTGCGATGAAATTGAAATCATTTACTTTTATCACCCCGATTACCTCGGCTCGGTAGAATTTATAACGGACATGCGCGGCGAACCCTATCAATTTTTCTTAAATACGCCTTGGGGCGAAAATTTGGAAAACCAGTATGCTAAAAACTATACCAGCTTTAGTAGTAGGTTTAGGTTTAACGGTAAGGAATGGGATGAAGAGACCGGAAATTACTATTACGGGGCGAGGTATTACGATCCGAAGGTAAGTGTGTGGTTGAGTGTGGATCCTTTAGCCAACGAAGGTCCCCATTTAACTCCATATCGATTCTCATTTAATAATCCTTTGAAGTTTAT